>PLYO01000024.1 GCA_003151825.1 Ignavibacteriota bacterium | reverse complement strand
CAATAATCCCATAAATCACGGTTCAGACAATTCCAAAAAAAATGTGAACTCGATGTAACTTTTGGGGGTTCTGCCGTGTCATGTAAATACTTGGGGGAAAACCGGTCTGCTTTCGACGCATAATTTTATTCGGAAGCAAGCGGATTTCGGGCCAAAACGTTGAAGTCATTTATTTTTTTCCATTCAGATTATGAAAAAACTCTACGCTTTCCAGGCATCGTTGACGATGCTTCTCGCGCTCGTTGCGCTCGGTATCGTTTCATCCGGCGCCCTGCGCGCGCAATCGTACACTTCCACCAGCTACCTCGTCCATAAGATCGATGTGCCCGACGCGCAGGGCCTCGGCTCCGGGCCGAACTGGACCCCGCTTTCCGGCGGCACGGTGGACGCGACCGGCGAACTCCCGTACTACACGGGTGAGTACGGCGATTACGGCGGTACCGGACATCCCCTGCCGTTCAACGTGCGGTTCGGGAACGTGCAGCTCACGACCGCCAATTCCTGGCACTTTACCTGCGACGGCTCGGTCATTATGAGTCCCACGTGGGGCCAGACCTGGTACTATTATCCGTTCGATGGCTACAACTTCAAAGAAGTCGAGACGTATGGAACCGCTGTCGGCGTGGACTTCTATAACTACGCTTACCCGGAATGCCTCGTGAACTCCGAGTACAATGGAGGGTCCTATGGGGAGTTTCCGAATTACTTCCTCATGCCGTTCGACGTAGGTTACGAGCTTTATGGCTACATTCCTCAAGAGACGAACCCGACGGTGTTCAAGTACAACGTCTTAGGCTCCGCGCCGAACCGCGAGCTTGTCTGCGAGGTCGATAATATGCATACCGGGTACGATTGGTCCGGGGCGTATCCCGCTAATCCGAGCACGTACGTTTCGTTTCAGACGGTCGTGTACGAGTCCGGGATTTCGCAGTTCCAATTTAATTACAGCCCGACCACGGGTAGTGACCCATTTCATTATGACGTCACCTACACCGGTTGCCCCTTTACGTATGGCGTCTATAAATTCCCCGGCTCATGGGATTTGGCTTATTGCTACAATGAAGGCTCCTACGCCTTAGTCGAGGACTACGCCGGCATGTGCGGCATGAAGTTGACGTCCAACAATTACCTCATGATCGACTTTAACGGCAATGGATGGAATGCGAGCAATCAGTTCGTGGTGGGATACAACACTCCATACGGTTCGAACGGCAGTCCGCTCATGTGCGATACGGCAGCAAAGCTCCCGCAATCGAGCATCCGGATGTTCATCGCGTTTCCGTATGATTTCACGGCGAGCGCGATAAGTGTGCCGATAAACGAGAATCCGTACACTTTATACCAACCCCTTAGTTACACGGTCGCCGGCAACACATTTACCGGCAACGGGAGCGCGTACACAACCGGGACCGATGTGGTGTTCACCACGACCGGTGCGATGCCCTCCCCGTTGGTTGCGGGAGCGGTTTATTATGTGACTAACGCGACTAATATACTCGGGGTTAATACGTTCCAAGTTTTAACCACTCCCGTAGGTGCCGCTAATTACACGGTCACGGCCGCCAGTCCGGGGGTTTTTACCTCCCTGGCGACTCCGACGACAAACGGGTACCCAGTCGGAACCCCTGTTCGGTTCACGAACGTAGGCGGTACGCTGCCCGCCCCGTTAGTTGCGGGAACAACTTATTACGTGGTCAATCCAGCCTTTACCCCGGTCACAGGGGCGATGACATTCAATGTTTCAGCCACGTATGGAGGCGCCGCGATTGCGATCACAACAACGGGCACGGGCACGAACTCGGTGACTCCGCAACCGGTCACGACCACAACGGCGGGCACGGGCAACTCGATGTATGCGACGGTCCAGCCCTTAGTTACGGTCACGAACGACGGCTCTTCGACCCCGACTTCGGCTCAGGTAAGCTTTGCCATCTCGGAGATCGGGCAAGGCCAGTTGTATAACCAGGTGGTTACCCTGAATGCCGCTTCGAACCCGCCGATTCCAGCCCCGTTTACCTCGGTGGTGCTCGAGCTCCCTACGTTTACTCCGGGCCTTCTGAACGGCCAGTTAGGGTATGGCATTTACGAGGACACGATGATCGTCTATAATCTGGTGCCGACGGCAGACCAGAATCCGGCAGATAACCAGTTGACGAACGAGTGGCTCTGTTCGCCGGCGAACGACATCAAGGCGGTATCGGTCATTACCCCTCAGCAGGGACTCGGGGCCATTATTAACGTGCCTACTCCGATCTCGGTCCGCTTTAGAAATACCGGCGTGAACAACCAGACGAACGTGCCGGTCTCGGTGCAGGTGCATTCACCCGGCCAACCGACTTGGTACGACACGGTGATTATACGGAACTGGCCGGCGGGCTCGAATGGCGGCAATTCGGACGGAGTGACGGACCGTTCCCAGGGTCCTCCGCTTGCAGGAGGAGGCCCGTATTACGACACGGCGTTTCCGGTGGCTACCTCTAACCTCCCGATGTGGACTCCGTTGGTGCAGACTGTGGATACGGTCTTCGGCATCGCTATTATGTATCCGCAGAATGAGATAGCCCTTGGCCTTCCGCCGCCCTACGTAACCGATCAGCTTGCACTCGACGACACGACGAAGTCCATCACTCCGATTCTTCAGCAGTACGATCTTGCGGCGATTTCGGTGACGAGCCCGCAGCCGGGTCAGCAGGAGCCATTCGGAACGTCGTGGGTGCCGATAGGATTATTCCAGTCGGTGGGCTACAACAGCCTATTCAGCACTGATCCACTCCGGCTCGAGGTGCAAATCACGCGCTGCTCGGACGGCGGGTTGGTCTTTGTTGCGGACACGACCGAAATTGCGTTGAACAACGACGATGGTCAGGTTAATTTTTCCTTTCCTACGGATCAGGGGGTGTGGCATATTTCGACGATACCTCCGGGCTGTTACAATATCTGCATGATCGGGCACGACGGGTTCGACCCCAACCACGCGAACGACACGGCGTGCTCGCAGTTTTCGATTATCAGCCGTATGAAAGGGGATTATTTTGTGGGCGTGGGGCGTCAGTTCCAGACGATCCACCAGGCAGTCGATACGATGCAGTTCCGCGGGATCGGTGGGAACGTGCGGCTTCTCCTGACGGACGCGGCCTACCACGAGAACGGAACTTCCGACGTGAGCAGCATCCATGGCGCGGTGGACCTGCGCAATATCCGGGGTCTTTCCGATACCTCGACAGTGACATGGATTCCGTATACGGGCCAAACCCCGACGATTACCTTCACGGGCAGCCAGGCGTCGTGTTTTTACATGGGCGATTCATCGTCGATTAATCGCATCGGGTCTGGCTACATGAACTTCGAAGGGTACAACCCGAGAACAGCTCCGACGCCGGACAAGATAGTGGCGGAACCGGCGAAACGGCAGCTTACGATCGTGGACAGCGAGAGTGCGGCGGGCCCGGTGTTCGGAATCGAGTGGGGCGCGCACAGCATCACGATGAAGGACTTGATTTTACACGGCAACGGCAACATAACCGAAAGCGGGGCGCCGATCTTCTCGAACGATTCGAGTTCCGTGATCCGGATGTACAACGAGCATAACCTGCTCATCTACGCGCAGGGAGTGCATGACACGGTAGAGATCAACCACATCGTGGTGAACAACTGCGAGCTGGGCAATGCGAAGTATGGGATTTACGATCACGGTTTGCACGATCAGTACAACGCACAGACGGGCAAGTGGCAGGTGTGGCGCAATCACGACAACGTGTTTACGCGGAACACGATCGGAACGGCAACGAACCCGCTTTCCTATGCTGGTATCCAGTTCAACAGCGAGACCGGCATCGTGATCTCTCATAACGAGGTGTCGAACATCACCTCGGCAAAGGGAGGCTTGACCGCCAAGCCGTGGAACGTGTTCGGTATCGAACAGCCGAACGTAGCGACGTGGATCGGCCCGCAGGGGGCACCGGTATGGCCGGGCGACACAGGCAATGTGACGGGAGCCTGGATCAATGCGAACCGCGTCCGTTTCCTGACCTCGCAGTTGGGCAACACATACGGAATCGCAATCCAGCAGGCGGCGACGCAATATACGAGTGCGGGCCTGACGAGTGTGAAATCGACGCTTCCGGTGCCGACGCAAAACCGGTTGACGAACAACATGATCCTCGACCTTTGGACGGGATCGGGCCAGACCTATCCGATCCTGATGAACACAGCCGCGGCAACATATTCAACGGATCTGGATTCGGTGTTCAACAACTCGATCTCGACCGTCAACGCGACGGCGAACGTGACGATCCAATACGAAAAGCACGTCTTTTTGTGGGATAACATCATCCAAAACACGAGCGCGGGCCCCTACACGAACTACTGGTTAGAAGTGCCACGCCCGTATGCGAGTTCGATCAGCTCGGACTACAACCTGTTCGATCTGCGCGGCACGAACAATTTCGACTCGGTCATCGAGTACGACCCGCGTTACGGAACGGTGGATCAGCGGGTATATTTCCGCCGCTTGAACGACTGGCGCACCTATGTGAACGAGGATACGCACTCGTTGACGGGCGATCCATTATTCGCGACTCCGGCGATGGGCACGGACTCGTTGCACATGCCACCGGCCTTGACGTATCTCGAGAGCCCGGCAGCGAACAACGGAATCTGGCTCGGAACGGCGACGCAAGGGAAGGACTTCGATGGCAACAGTCGGTTTGGGAACCAGGCGACGGATATCGGAGCGCAGGAATGGGACGCGTTCCAGTACGGGAACGACTTAGCGGTTTTGGAAATCGTCCAGCCCGCAGGGTTCTCGCAAACGAGCGACACCTCATTGGTGACGACGGCAAGTCCGCTATGGATCAACGCGGTGGTGAAGAACCTCGGGAGCGTTGGGGTCTATAACGTGCCGGTTACAGCAACGGTACAGCGGTCGGTCCGTGGTGTATGGACGACGGTCTTTACCGCGAATTCCCTGCCGCTCACCTGGCAGGTGAACGAGGCGAAGAACGTAGTATTCCAAGGTCCGGCGCTAACGGCATTGAACGACACGGGAGTCTTCCAGGTGATCGTGACTGTTCCAAACGACCAGAACAACGCGAACGACACGCTGTCAAAGCCCTTCCGCATTTTGCTGAAGCAGAACGCGGTGCTCGTCTCCTATAATGGAGCGACGAATGCCGGTATTTACAACATGGACTCGGTAGAACTTGCGTTGAACCGTTTGGGCGTGCCGTTCGACACGATCGACCGTAACGCGCCGAAAGGCCTTCCGAACTCGACGACCATCGACTACACTCCGTGGTGGACGATCGTCTGGTCGATGGGCACTCCGTCGCAGCCTTTCACCAATACCGATGGCGGGCCGATCGGTCCTGGTCAGGGTGCGCTCACCCTACAGGAGACCGACGAAGTCACCCGGTATCTTGCCGCAGGCTTGAGCTACGGGAAGAAGAGCCTTGTGATCGCGGGGCAGAACGTCGCCAATTATGCCTTTGGGCAGGTGAACGCGAATGTCAACGGGGCACTTGGGAACACGGTGACGGACACTTCGTGGCTGCAAACGACGATGCACACGCAGTATTGGTTTAACAGCCCGCTCACTCTTGGTGGCACCTACTATGGGAGGGTCGTGGGGCAACAGGCAGCTTATTGGTTCTCTTCCGATAGTATCGGCTGTGTTTCTCCGGACGCGATCGGGCCAATGCTCGCCACGCCATCGGTAGGACCGGTCGTCAATGCTTTTGCCTACAAGTATGGAACTGCGAATCCGGCGTCGGCGATGCAGCCCGATAGCGGGGCCGGGGTTTCGTATTACGACAACCTTACCAACACGGTATTCTATGGCTTCGATTGGTCGAATCTGTATCAGACCCCGCCGAATAACGTGAACCAGAACGCTCTGACGAGCGGCACCACGCGTGCTCTCGCCTCTGCTTTCGCCTTCATCGCAAGCCATAATGGGATAATTCTTCCCGTGCAGTTTGTGAGCGAGAACGCAGTGCATGCGGACGCGAATGCGATCGTCACCTGGGAAGTCGCAGACCAGGATGCCGTGGCTCAGTATGACATCGAGAAACAGGGACCCATGGCGGCTGACCAGCCGTCGTGGACCACGATCGGGCATGTAAACGCAGTCGAAAACCAGACAGACTATGCCTACACCGATGCGAACATTGACGTCACCCATCCACAAACATATCGCATCGCGGCGGTGGACGCGAGCGGCGCGAAGACCTACTCGAATACGGTCGAGCTGGGTCCGGATCCGTCCGAGTTAGGCTTCACGTTAGGCCAGAGCTATCCAAACCCAACGTCTGGCCTCGCGGAAATATCGTTCACGCTCCCGGTGGCTTCTCAGGTCACGTTGCGGGTGATGGACGTGACCGGCAGGGTCGTCAATTCCGATGTGACGAACGTGCCGTATGAAGCAGGTCCGCAGAACGTGAAGCTCGATCTGAGGGTGCTCCCAAGCGGCAGCTATTTCTACGAGTTGATCGCTTCGGGCACCGACGGCCAGAGCGCCACGCTCTCGAAGAAACTGACGATCGAAAAGCAATAAAAATACGGGAAGTCACCCTTCCCGAACGAAATCAGGCGCTGCCCGGCTGGAAATCATATCCAGCCGGGCAGTGCCGCGTTTGGATGGGGCAGTGAATGGCGCGCGAGCGAAACTCGCTTCGTAAGAAGCCGTGTTCTTGCCAGACAACTATATGAAGGAGGATATGAACCGGCGCCTTTTGCCGGATAAAAGCTCGGCAAGTGCCGAGTTGACGGAGCGCCAGAGGGAAATACTCCGTCTGATCGTCCGGCATTATGTACTCACGGCCAATCCGGTCGGCTCGCGGTATCTCGCGCGTGTTAGCTCGCTGGGGCTGAGCGATGCATCCACGCGAAATATCATGGCCGATCTCGAATACATGGGCTACGTCGATCATCCGCATACGAGCGCGGGACGCATGCCGACGGACAAAGGATACCGGCTTTACGTCAACGATCTCATGGCTCGCGAGGGCGTGACGCCTGCGGAACGCAAGGCCGTCGCACGTTCGCTTGCCGAGGCTGTGACGGCGGACGATGTGCTCGAAGCTTCATCGGACATTCTGGCGAAGCTTTCGCGACAGCTTTCGATCGCGCTTTTGCCCTCGCTCGATGAGGGAATTCTTGAGCGGGTCGAAATCGCGCAGCTTTCGTCGAACCGTTTGCTGGTGGTGCTTGCCGCTTCGAGCGGTCGCGTGAGGACGGTCACGCTCGAAACCGAAAACACGCTCGCGCAAGCGAAGCTCGACGAACTGCGGTATTTGCTGAACGAGCGGCTTGCCGGGCGGAGCTTCCGCGAGGTCAAGGCCACGTTTCGTGAACGGATGAGCGATCTTTCGGAACACGATCGCTCCATCCTTCGCCTCTTCATCGATGCGCCCGATAAACTCTTCGATGACAGCGGTCCGGAGCGCGTTAAAATTAGCGGCGCGAAAAATATTTTTGTTCAGCCGGAATTTCAACGCCGGGATCTGCGCGATGAAGAGTTTCAGGGCATTATCGAACTCATCGATAACGAAGAGGTCGTCATCCATGTACTCGAGCGCTCCGGCGGCGAGAAGGCGGCCATTTCGAACGGCGGACTTTCCATCCGAATTGGCAGTGAACTGGAAGAGCGAAACATGACGGGCTACAGCCTCGTCTGCACCAAATACCAAATTGGCGGCGAGCGGGGAATTATTGGACTCATCGGGCCGAAGCGCATGGACTATGGCCGCATTGCGCCGCTCGTCGAGTATGTCGCGCGCGCCATGTCCGGCGTGTTAGCAACGAAATGAAGTGACGATGGATGGAAAAAATTATGTTCGACAAAAACGATAAGGACGTGGTGAGCGAAGCTTCGGCGGATGATCGCTCATCCGTGGAAGAGAAGATTGCGGAAATCGAGCAGATGCTCGGAACCACCCGCGACCAGCTTTTGCGCCGCACTGCCGAGCTGGAAAACATGCGCCGGCGCCATCAGCAGGAGCGCGAACAATTAACGTTCGAGGCTAACAAGCGCCTCATTCTCGATCTGCTCGGAATCGCCGATGATCTCGAACGGACTATTGAACACGCATCCGAATCGAATGACCCGCTGGCACAAGGCATTGAACTTATTTATAAGAGCTTTCTTAAAACGCTCGAACGTTATGGCGTGCGCCCGATGCAAACGGTGGATGAACCCTTCGATCCAATGAAGCATGACGCCCTGCTCGAAGAGCCGCGCGATGATGTTGCGCCCGGGCTCGTCACGCGCGAAATTCAGCGCGGATATTTGCTGAACGATGCCATTCTCCGTCATGCGAAAGTCTTTGTTTCAAAAGCTGTAGAATAAGACAAGCACTGCTAATACATGAAGCGTGATTATTATGAAATTCTGAGCGTAACGCGTTCGGCTTCGATCGACGAAATAAAAAAGTCGTATCGTAAGCTGGCCCTGCAATTCCATCCCGACCGCAATCCCGACAATAAAGAAGCGGAAGAAAAATTCAAAGAAGCGACGGAGGCGTATGAGGTTTTGAGCGACGGCGATAAACGCGCGCGCTACGACCGCTTCGGTCACGAGGGCGTCCGCGCGACGGACTTTGGGCATTACCAAAACGCGAACGATATTTTCTCCCATTTTGCCGATATTTTTTCCGGCATGGGCGGGGGAAACATCTTCGAGCAATTCTTTAGCGGCGGCCAGAGCCGGAATCCGAATGCGCCGGAGCGCGGCGCAGATCTTCAAGTTCCGATGGCGCTTACGCTCGAAGAGATCGCGGTGGGAGTCGAGAAAAAGATTAAAG
The DNA here is from genome assembly GCA_003151825.1 of Ignavibacteriota bacterium. GTDB lineage: Bacteria > Bacteroidota > Ignavibacteria > Palsa-1295 > Palsa-1295 > PALSA-1295. The sequence goes on along the minus strand of PLYO01000024.1, from coordinate 85,439 downwards.
TACGGCATTTGGTAACATGCTCCACCTGTCTGGGAACGGGAGCGAAGGCGGGAACAGCTATCGAGACGTGCCAGACGTGCCACGGTTCGGGGCAAGTTCGCCAAGTCCGCTCGATGGGCTTTGGGCAGTTTGTCAATGTGACAGTCTGCCCGACCTGCCACGGGGCAGGACAGATCATCCGGGAGCGTTGCGATGTCTGCCAGGGCGAAGGCCGCGTCCAAGAGGAGATCACGCTCAAAGTAAACATTCCAGCGGGTGTGAGCGAAGGGAATTATCTCACGCTCGCCGGGCAGGGACATGCCGGAAGGCGTGGCGGACCGGCGGGGAATGTGCTCGTCGTTGTGCAGGAGCTTCCGCACAATCGGTTCCTGCGCGATGGGGACGATGTCGTGCTCGATCTCGAAATTACCGTTCCGCAAGCGTTGCTCGGCGCGGAGGTGGAAGTTCCCACTCTTGGCGGTCATTCGCTGCTCACGATACAATCCGGCACACAGGCGGGAACGCTGCTTCGCATGCGAGGCAAGGGCATTCAGCATCTCTCGCATGGCGGGCGAGGCGATGAGCTTGTTCGCATTCAAATCGCGACGCCCGATACGTTGACGAAAGAAGAACGCGATCTTCTTGAACGGCTTTCCAAGCTCGAACATTTTCGCGTAGCTTCACCAAATACTTCCGAGGCTCCGGTAAAAGAAAAAAGCCGCAAAAATCGCAAGAAAGCGATGGCTTCCGAAGGAATGTTCGAAAATATTCGGAGTATCTTCACCTGATTCTTTTCCATCATCCATGCGATGAAACGAGTGGTGTTGTTGGAACGCATTCGCGACCGCCTCGGCGGGATTCGCAAGCGCGCGGGCGCGATTGCCGCTCAACTCTACACGCCGCGCGAGCTTCGGGCGCTCATTTTTTTCCTGCTCACGGGGATTGCCGTGCTCCTCTTCCGATTTGGCAAGCAGGTGTATTTCTCGTGGTTTCCTGCACAGAGAAATCCGAATGAAATCGTTTCAGAGAAGAAAACGGACAGCCTTTTTTTTGCGCTCAGCGCGGCGGCAAACAAACGGGATTCGCTTTTTTTCTCGCTGCCGGAAGATTCGCTGATTCCCGCATCCGTGCGAGCCAAAATGCACTCTCATTCGAAGGAAGACGGCCTTTCACCCCATTCCATTTCGCTCAATTTTGGCACGAAGGAGGATCTCATTCGCCTTCCTTCGGTTGGCCCGGCGGGCGCGGAACTTATCCTTGAATATCGCTCCGAACGCGGCAGCTTTCGGTCGCTTGAAGAATTGAAGAATGTCCGTGGTTTCGGGGATACCCGCTTCGAGAGAATGAAGCTCTATTTGAAGCTGAATTAGCGCCCATCCCATCCAACATCATGCTCGTTTGCATAAGAATTGCTGAGATTGTTTTCCCATGGATACGCATTTACTCCACCCTCATCACCCATTAGAAGAACTCCCTCGCACGCGCGTCCAGAAGCTGGTCCGGGCGGTGACCTCGTACTATTTTATTGTGCTTGTGGTCGCCATCGGGTTTGCGTATCTGTTTGGCTGGCTAGCGGATGAGGTCAACGAGAACGAATTCGGTGGCGTCAACAGGGCCATCCTGCTCACCATTCACGCATACCGGAGTGCGGCATTGGACCGGCTCGCGCTGGATGCAACCTGGCTCGGCTCTTTTTATGGCGTCGCGCTCATTGCGGCATCTCTCGTGCTGGGCTTGTGGATACTCAAGCGATATGTCGATCTTGGCACTTTAGCCGCAGTGCTCATCGGTGCATCGGCGATGGACATAACGCTGAAGTTGTTTTTTCATCAGGCGCGGCCCCAAGTGTTCCCGCCGCTCATTCAGGAAACGAATTATAGCTTTCCAAGCGGGCATTCGCTGATTTCTTTTGCGCTATGGGGATTTTTCGCATGGTGGATTGTCTCGATGGGCGCGCGGGAAATTTGGCGATGGATGCTCGCGCTGCTCGGTATTCTCATTGCTGTAATGGTTGCGGTGAGTAGGCTTTATTTGGGCGTACATTGGCCCACGGACGTGCTCGCGGGGCTGTTCCTCGGATTTGGATGGGTGGCTGTTTGCGCGTTCGGGCATCGGTGGCTTACGCGCCAGGCACGGCGCGACCGGAAAAGCCAACTCCATGAAGCGTGACTCGCGAAAAGATAGATTATCCCTTCAGCGCCCCGGCCGTGAAACCCGCAATAATCTTTCGCTGAAAGACCGCGAAAAGCGCGAGCATCGGAATCGCGCTCATGCCCGCGCCGGCCATGAGATGCCCCCAGTCAATAGATTGCTTGCCCTGATAAAATGCAAGGCCAACCGGAAGCGTCCGCATGGATGCTTTATTGACGAACAGAAACGGGAACAAAAATGCATTCCACGTCGTGAGAAATTGATAGATGAAGAGCACGACGAGCATCGGCGTTGCAAGCGGAAAAATAATGCCGCGCAGAATGCCCAGCGTTTTTGCGCCATCGATGCGCGCGGCTTCCTCTAATTCCTTTGGTAGCCCTTGGATATATTGGCGCATCAAAAAAATCCCAAACGGCGCGACCATAAACGGTAGCGTAAGTCCGAAATACGTATTGATCCAACCGAAGACTACAATCTCACGATACAAAGGAATCATCACCACATACGGCGGCACCATGAGTACGCCGAGCACGCTCGCGAAGAGCAATTTCTTCATCGGGAATTCGCGGCGCGCGAAGGCATACGCGACCGTCGTTGAAAAAATCGCGCTGCCAACGGCGACGACCGCCGCGACGATTACGGAATTCAGGAAATAAATTCCAAACTGATCGGAGTTCAGCGCGTCCGTGTAATTCGAAAGTGTAAACGAGCCGCGCAAAAGCTCTCCGAGCGTTGCGCCGCCGGGAGGGTTAGTGGAGAGTGATAGCAGCGCCATCCACACGAGCGGGAAGAACATCGTAACGCCGCCCACGATAAGGATCGTGTGTGCAAGGATGCTGGATTTGCCTCGAAAGGTGGTAATCACTGGAAATTATTTTAGGAACCTCTGATTAAGTATAAATGTCATTCTGAGCGAAGCAAAACGGAGCGAAGCAAAACGGAGCCATAGCGGAGTTTTGCGAAGTCGAAGAATCCCTTGCTATTACAAGAGATCCTTCGACTCCGTTCGATCCTCCTTCGTCGGATCGAACTCCGCTCAGGATGACATTCTGGACTTAATCAGAGGTTCCTTCGGAGCAAACAACGAACGAAGCTGCGTAGTGCAGGCTAAGGAATAAGGTAAAAAATCGGCTTTCCGGATGTAACGTTCTGTCAGGTTGTGTGTTTTAAAACGTCCTAATAAGAGTCTTTGCTCGGTCACTTTTTAAAACAGAAAGGATTCTTCCGTCATGATTCGATTCCACTCTTCGACTCGATTTCTTTTTTTAACCTTACTCGCGCTGGCGATGGGGCCGAGCGCGGCACTCGCCCAAAATTGGCAGGGTGCCGCGAACACCGGGCTCAAGGGAACGACTACCTCCCTTGCCATTGCCGCCAATGGGGACATCTTCGCCGGTACTGAGAACGCCCTCTTTTCGTACACTGGCGTCTATCGCTCCACCGATAATGGTAACTCCTGGGCATTGATGAATAATTCTACTTCCGAAGCGGCGCTTGGGCCGGTGTATGGCATTAATTTCAAGGGGGTCAATCCGAATGGCGATGTTTTTGTCGGTGGAAGCTACGAATATCGCTCCACCGATAATGGCAATTCGTGGGTACAGATCAGGAATTCCGGGGATCCGCAGGATTACCCGGTCCTTGCGTTTGCTGCCATTTTACCTGGAATCAACGGGCGTCTTTTTTTTGCGACGGGAAGCACAGGGTTGCTGTATTCGGACGATAACGGCACAACCTGGACGGAAGGAGGAGATATGTTGGGTGGATCGCATCCCACCTACATTGCTTCCACTCCATTGGGATCCATTTTCGAAGCATCGGCATCAGAAATCGAGAGAGGGACTGGTAGTAATGGTGATTTTTTTGGTTTGCTCGCCAGTGCGCCCACTTTAGGGAATGGGATTACCTTCGCCTCCAACGATAGCGGTATGATCGTGGCGGGAGGCACGGGCGGACTTTTTATCACGACCGATAATGGCAATGACTGGACTACGATTACCCCTTCGGGGGCTAATAGTACGACATCGTATGCTCTCGCCATTGGCACGAACGGCAACATCTTCGAAGCGATGAATTCCGGGGGCATTTCTCTCTCTACTGACAGCGGGAAAGACTGGAATGACGTCTCCTCCGGTCTCACATCCACTACGGTCAATGCACTTGCCATTAACCGGGATGGGATTCTTTTTGCCGCGACGAAGAATGGCCTCTTTCAATATCAAACTCCCACCGGCGGCGTAAAATCCGGCGGAAGCGATATTCCATCTTTGCTGACACTCGAACAGAATACTCCGAACCCTGTTACATCCAGCACAACCATCCATTTTACCGTGCCGGAATCCGGGCCGATTTCGCTTCGGGTGTTCGATCCCACCGGACGCACGGTTGCAACCGTTGCGGGCGGTTATTATGCTCCCGGCAGCTACGATGTTTCTTTCGACGCGCGTGGCTTGCCGGATGGCCCTTATTTCTATCGCATCGAGTCCGGCGAAGCGTCGTCGGCGCGTATGTTTGTCATCGAGCGATGAGCGAAACCGCTCAGGCCCATTGGACGTAAAAGGCCGGAATAATGCTTCTCAAACCCTGCCGATTGGTGCTCGCCCAGATTTCCTCCGTGCTCGGCGATGTTCCGCGCAATGTCGAGCGCCACGTCGAATGGACGGAGCGCGCGATAGAGCGTGGCGCGAATGCCATCGTGTTTCCCGAACTATCGCTCACGGGTTACACGCTCCGCGATCTCAATTTCGAATGCGCGGCCCCGCTCGATGCGCCGGCCTACGCACGGCTTCGGAAACTCTCGAAAAAAATTACAATCGTTTGCGGCGCGGTGGAGCAAGACGAACGCGGGGCCGTTTACAACGCCGCGCTGCTTTTTGAAGATGGGGAAGTGAAACATACGCACCGCAAAGTCTATCCGCCGACATATGGAATTTTCGAAGAGGGAAGATATTTTACCGATGGCCGCGCCGCTGATGCGTTTACATCGGAGCGGCTTGGGCGCGTGGGATTGCTCGTGTGCGAAGATTTGTGGCATCCGGCTCTTCCGTATGTTTTAGCGGCGGATGGCGCGCAACTTATCGTCACCATTGCGGCCAGCCCCACGCGGTTAGGCACCGGCGAAAGTCAAAAGAACTCCCCGAGCGATCCTGAAAATTACACGATCAACCGTGAGCACCATGCGGCGTATGCGCGGCTCTTCGGATGCTTCGTCGCGTTCGTCAACCGCGTGGGCGTCGAAGATGGCGTTAATTTTTGGGGCGGTTCGGAAATTGTCGCGCCCTCGGGCGAAACGATTGCGCGTGGCGCATTTTTCGAGGAAGACCTCATCATGGCCGATCTCGATCCGGAGCAAGTGCGTCAGGCCCGTCAGCGCTCTCGCCATTTTTTAGATGATGACCCGGTTCTGACGCAGCAGCTTCTCGCGCGGGTGGTCGGATTCGATGTTAAGCCGGTCGATTCTCACGAAATCCCCTGGTAAAATCGCCGGAAAGAAAGTAGCTCCGTGTTTGTTATTGTCCTTTGCGACAAATTCACGGACGCCTTCCAGCATCGCCTGCGATGCTTTAGACGTCCTCGAATGGACTTAATTAAACACTAATGGCAACTACTACCAACGACCTCCCGAAAACTGCCACGATAGCACCCTCCATTTATAAGGAGCCGGCTCCGATTGTCGATAAGGATAATCCGCTGGAATCCATGATGCAGCGATTCGATCGCGCGGCGGAAATTCTCCATCTCGAACCGGGCATTTACAACTACCTCAAAACGCCGGTCAAATCCGTCATCGTCTCCATTCCGATTCAAATGGACGATGGCTCGATGCAGGTTTTCGAGGGATACCGCGTCATCCATAACGATATTTTAGGACCGAGCAAGGGCGGCATTCGGTATGCGCCGGATGTGAATCTCGACGAAGTGAAGGCGCTGGCCGCGTGGATGACCTGGAAATGCGCGGTCGTCGATATTCCGTTTGGCGGCGCGAAGGGTGGCGTGCGATGTGATCCGCGTAAGCTCACGATGCAGCAGATCGAAAAAATTACGCGGCGTTACACGGCGAACATGCTCGATGTCTTCGGTCCCGACCGCGATATTCCCGCGCCGGACGTAAACACGAACGAGCAGACCATGGCGTGGATTTTAGATACCTATTCGATGCACATGCGGCGTACCGAGCCGGGTGTCGTGACGGGCAAGCCGCTCGTGCTCGGCGGAAGCAAAGGCCGCAGGGAAGCGACGGGTCGCGGCGTAATGCACTCCGCGCTTCGCGGGATGGACAAACTTGGTATCAAGCCGAACCATGCTACGGTCGCCGTCGAGGGGTTTGGCAATGTCGGCTCGATCTCGGCCCAACTCATTGCAGCGGAGGGCGCGAAGATCATCGGAATTTCCGATATTAGCGGAGCCTACCACAACGATGCTGGCATCGACGTGGACGATGCCATTCACTATTCAGAAACGCATGAGTTTCTCCTCGATGGCTGGAAAGGTGGCGAAAAGATCACCAACGAACAACTTCTGACGCTCCCGTGCGATGTGCTCGTGCCGGCTGCCCGCGAAGATCGTATCACGAAACGCAACGCGCATAATATTCACGCAAAGCTAATTGTCGAAGGCGCCAATGGTCCGACGACGGCCGGCGCCGATCCGATTCTGGAATCCAAAGGCGTGCTTGTCGTGCCCGATATCTTGGCGAATGCCGGCGGCGTCACCGTGAGCTATTTCGAATGGGTGCAGAACCGCATGGGCTATGGCTGGACCCTCGAAGTCGTCAACGAACGGCTCGAGGAAGCGATGAACAGTGCGTTCGATCGCGTGCATGAGACGTCGCTCAAGCATAAAGTCCCGCTTCGGCTTGCATCGTATATCCTTGCGATCGATAAGGTCGCGCGAACGCTGAGACTGCGCGGGATTTACGGGTAAGAATGACAAATTACGAATGACAAATGACAAATGGAGATGGGAAAAATGGATGACCAATGAAAGAAACTCATTTGTCATTTGTCATTTGTCATTTGTCATTCTCTTCTTTTATTCTACTGCGAGTAACGCACAGCTGACGCGAGCCGATTCCATGTTGGCTGCCGCGCTCGGCGGAATGATGCCTGTGGTCGATGGCGTTCCCGCTATCATGGCCGGAGATAGCGCGCTCGTTCCGCTCATCGCCGCCATGCCGAAGATAACTTTTTCGGTAACCCCGATTTTTTACGTCTCGCAGCTTTCGGCAAACGTTCAGCGTGCTGATTCGGGGGCTGCTCGCATGGACATTACTGTGCAGGGAGAACTATTGCAGCCGATGAATTCGCTTGCAGTGCCGCGCACACTCGCTCGAACGCTTAATCTTGAGCTTACTCCGAACGATTGGAATCAACTGCAGCATAATACCGATCGTTATGTTCACTACGGTTCTTCACCGAGTGGATTTTGGTCGAGCACGCTCGAACCGATATTAGTGGTGCTGGGCGCGGCAGCGGTCGTTGTGCTATTTTTTCTTATTCGGAGTTAATTCAAGGTGTTGTGTAGAGCGGGTTAAAACCCGCTCTCGACCGGGTTAAAACCCGGTGTACACAAGAAATAGTTATTCCAGCGTTTCCATCCCATCCTGGCTAAACGTTGCGGCTCGCCAGCGGGAGATGGAATCCGCAAGCATCGCAGAAACCTTCCTCGCGCCGATGGGAGTGAGATGATAATTGTCTTGAAATTCGGCGGGAGCAAACATTCCCGAGCGATCGAAATTCCAGAGCGGGATATTTTGCTCACGAGCCAAGCCAAGCACTTTTTGGTAGCAATCGGCGCGGTGCTCGTAGGGGATATCCACTTCGTCCGGTGCGCGCTTGCGGAGCGGCGCATTATAAATCGCCACTTTTATTCCACGCGACTGGCACATCGTTACAATTTCTCTCAGATCGTTCAGATACGTTGGCTCGAATCGGTACGCGCTATCACGCGGAGGGCTGTTTTCGCCGAACATCAGCCGATTGAAGAGATTTAAGTTGGGAACGTCCCGGAACGCATTGTTCGCCGCAAAAACATATTGATGAAGATGATCGGCGTTCATGAGCGGCGCCAAGGCCATCGGGCCATAGCGAAGAATATTCCAGAATGTTTTGGGCTTGAGTTTGACCGAGGCCGTATCTTTTGTTCCAAAGAAGGCGTGAACGGTCGATGCGCCATTTAGTTCCTGAATGCTGACGCCATACACGACATACTTCGGCTTCAGTCCATCGTCGAGCATGGCGCGGAACATCGGAAGATTGGCTTCGGCGGAAAATCCGCCCGTGCCGGCATTCATGCTTTCGAGTGGAAGATTCTGTACATGAAACACCGAATCGACCGATTGCTCGGAAATCCCGCGCTCCACAACAGACGAGCCGAGAAATAACACCATTCCACGTCCGCTGCTCGGTAGCGTTTGGCCGAGATCGACCGCCATTTGCGCGCGTAACAGGCCATAAAACGTCCGCTTATTCGCCAGCGGCAAATGAGGAACAGCCAGCACCAGCGCGGAGATAAGCGCATACGCAACGACTCCAATGCCGATCGCGGAGACGATCAGCATACGGAATTCTTTGCGATTTTGTTTTAGAAATTCAAATGCCATCAAAACTGGAAATAAACGAATGGAAGGCTGTTGTCGCTGCCGGCAATGAGCACGAGGGCCAGCAATACTCCGAACGCGATGGTGCGAGTCACGAAATTCATGGATGCAATCATTCGTTGCCCGATGCCGGTATATTGCGCAAGATCTAGCGACAGGCCAAGCAGCATGAATGGAACGACGAAGAGCGAAGTTCCCAGATGAATACCCGGATGCATCGCAAATAAGCGTGAAATATACTGCCATGCAGTTCCAAAGTTCGGACTGCGAAATAATACAAGCGAAAATGCAAACGTATTGAAGGTCACGAAAACTTTAAGCGGCGTAAACCATCTCCACGCACGAGTGCCGTAATCTTTTGGCACAGGATTGTTCGTAATGTGCATCCATGCCTTGTGGAGTATTAATGCAATGCCATGGAAAGCTCCGAATCCAATGAAAGTCCAGTTCGCGCCATGCCATAGGCCGCTCGTGAGCATGGTCAGCATGAGATTTCGGTTGGTTTTCACTTCTCCATGTCGGCTTCCGCCGAGCGGAATATAAACATAATCGCGCAGCCAGCTTGAAAGCGTGATATGCCACCTTCGCCAGAACTCCGTGATGTTTTGCGAGAGCAGTGGCGTTGCAAAATTGAGATGAAGTTCGATGCCGAACAGCTTGCTGACGCCGCGCGCGATGTCGCTATAGCCGGCGAAATCGCCATAGATTTGAATTGCGCACAGCCAGAGACGGACGACAAGGTCCGCGCTCGTCATGCCGGGAATGTTTCGGAATGCTTCATCGACGTAACCCGCCAGCATATCGGCGATGAGAACTTTTCTTGCATATCCGACGAGCATCAGCGTCAGTCCATCGCGGATTTGCTCTTTCGAAACGGTGCGCGGCTTCATGATCTGCGGCAGAAGCTGTCCCGCGCGCAAGATCGGGCCGGCCACGAGATGCGGGAAATAGGAAACGAAGAGCGCGAAATCCCAGAAATTTTCCGCCGGCTCGAACTTGCCCCAATACACGTCGATTACATAGGACATCGACATGAACGTGTAGAAGCTGATCCCGATCGGCAGCGCAAGTTGCAGCGTGACCGGATGCACATGGAACCCGATTGCGGTGAGCATCCCCTGAAACGACGAGATAAAGAAATTGTCATACTTGAAGACACTGAGCACAAGTATATTGCTCGCAAGCGAAAGTCGAAGCCACCGCAGCTTTTTCTGCTTGGTATCGGCGCGCTTGATGGCCTGGGATGCATAATAATCGACGACAATCGTAAGGCCGAGCAGCCCCAGAAACCGCCAATCCCACCATGCATAAAAGACGAGGCTGGCCACGAGCAAAAACCTGTTCTGGCCTTTGAAGGGCAGCAAATAATAGCCGATAAGGACGATCGGCAGGAAAATGGCGAATGCAAGGCTGTTAAAAACCATGAATGGACGCTCTTAAACTTACAGATCGCCCAAGTTGTGCCGAACCGGGAGAGGATTTTTTTCTGCCTATTTTTTTGCTGCGGAAACCTTTCTATTTCTTCCGAAACACAAATGAAACGGTCACGCCTACAAAGCCGAAGTGCTTGCGGAGGGCTAAGTTCCGGGTGTACACCGGGTTTTAACCCGATCAAGCTGTCCCACCGGGTTGAAACCCGGTGTACACGGGCGGTGTCACAAACACACATTTGCTTGCTTTCCGAGAGAACGCCATTGTGTTTATCTATCTATTTCTTCCGAAACACAAACGAAACCGTCACGCCTTCGAAGCCGAAATGGTTACGGAGGGCGCGTTCCAGGAATCGTTTGTAGGCGCTGGGGATTTCTTCGGGAAAATTGGAAAAAAAGGCGAAGACGGGCGGTTCGGTATTGACTTGTGTGATGTAATTAATGCGCAGATCGTGCCCGCGTACACCGGGCGGCGGAGTTTTGCTAATCTCTTCCAAAAGCACGCCATTCAATTCATTGGTGGTGATACGTTTTTTGCGATCTGCATTTACTTTCAGCGCGATCTCGATGGGCTTCGTATGCCGCAAATGTGTTAGCGCGCTGATGAAGACAATGGGAATGTAATCCAGCGTTCGGAACGTCTCGCGCAGTTGTTTTTCAAAATTCACGGAGGTCATCGTATCCTTTTCGACCGCATCCCATTTGTTGACGACGATCACCGCTCCCTTGCGTGCATCGACGACTTCATTGACGATCTTCGCATCCTGATTTTCCATCCCTTGCGTGGCGTCGAGCATGACAAGCGCGACATCGCACTCCTCGATCGCTTTCATTGTGCGAATGGTGGAATATAGTTCGATGCTATCAGAGATATATTTTTTACGGCGAAGTCCGGCGGTATCGATCAGTGTGATTTTTTGTCCGTAGTAGCTGTAATCGCTGTGGAGCGTATCGCGCGTGGTTCCCGCAATGGGCGTGACGATAGCGCGGTCTTGTCCCAAGAGCGCATTCAAATAGCTCGATTTCCCAACGTTCGGCTTGCCAACGATAGCAAGTTTCAGAGGTTCAGGCTCATCGCCTTTCTCTTCTTTCGGCGGGAATTTCTTCAGAAGTTCATCGAGGAAATCTGCCACGCCGCGCCCATTGATGGCGCTGATAGGAATTGGTTCTCCCAAACCAAGCGGATAAAACTCGCTTGCTGCAAGCGGCTCGCGCTTTTCGTTATCGGCTTTGTTGGCGAGCAGGAAAACCGGTTTGCCGGATTTTCGCAGCATCTGTGCGACTTCGGAATCGAGCGGATGAAGTCCGGAGGCAACATCGGCAACGAAGAGGATGACATCCGCTTCGTCGATAGCGATTTCCGCTTGCTCTTTGATCGCTCGCTCGAAAATATCATGGGAACCGGAGACAACCCCACCGGTATCGATCAGATTATACTCATATCCGGACCATTCGGCTTTGGTGTAATGCCTATCGCGCGTAACGCCGGATGTGGCTTCGGTAATAGCGCGCCGTTCACCGGCCAGCCGGTTAAACAGCGTCGATTTCCCGACATTTGGACGGCCGACTATTGCGACAGTTGGTAACAAATTTTAAGTAAGAGGTAAGAGGTAAGAGGTAAGAGGTAAGAGGTAAGAAGTAAGAGGTAAGAAGTATCCTTCAAAATTCTTACTTCTTACCTCTTACTTCTTAACTAAATTGCTGGGGCGGGAGGATTCGAACCTCCGAATGCCGCCTCCAAAGGGCGGTGCCTTACCACTTGGCGACGCCCCAAAAGGGGCAAAGATGAAATATAAAAGATGAAAGATGAATAAAAACGACATCGGATGCCTCGATTTCATCTTGCATCTTTCAAGCATCGTCGGCGATGCGTATTTCATCTTTGCTCTACAGCGTCGTATCTGCTCGAAGAGCCGCGACGCCTTCAAGCGAGGCCGTAACAGACTCCAGGAGCCGGAAGTTCTGTATCTGCTCGCCGGGATTTTGCGGTGGCTCCAACTCAATCATTCCCAATTCGTAAAATTTCGAGCCGGTCGTAAATAACACTTCACGGTTCTCGATACGATGGAGGGAGTCAGTTCCCGCTTCCGCATAGTCATAGCTTGCGAAAAGTTTTCCATTTTCCGTGTAAATTTCCGTGGGCCGAGTGATCGTAAGCTTGCCCGGCGCTTTGGCGGATTTTGTGGCGAAAGATTGATCCGGAAGCGCCATCATTCCATCGCGGGCTACGCTGCGGCGGAATTCAGCTGTTGAGGGGATCTCCGCCAGCACTAATGCCCACCGGCGTTCCGGATCGGTATAAACCTCTTCGACATTCACCATGGGGATGGTCTGAATATCGACGTGCAGCCAGCCCTTCGGATAATGGGCGGCCAAATCGCCGGTGGGCGAATGGAGATATTCTTCGTCCAAAGCATCGACGAGCGGAGGGTATGGCGGAACGATCGGCATCGGTTTATTTGCTTTGCCAAAAAGTCCGCAACCGGCAAACAATACCGCCGATAGAGAGACGAAAATCCATTTACTCACCATTGCCCAGCCAAAACGCTCGCAAAGAAGCTTTAGATTCGGCGAATGATTATTCGCAGCGACTCAATTTGAAAATCATATAATAATTTTGATATGTCATTCCCGCGAACGCGGGAATCCATTGGTTTATCGCAGCGACGGGGTCTGGATTCCCGCGTTCGCGGGAATGACAATTGATGACACTTACCATTGATACGACATCGCTGCCGAGAAACCGGCTTTTGTCAGCCACGAGCTGTTTTGCGGAAGCAGTTCGCTTGCTTCGAACAGAAGATCGAGATCGATATTGCTCGTGGCAGCGAGTTCCGCGCCGAGGGATTGGTGCGTGAGAAATCCATCCGTCGAGCCACCGGCCATTATTTCAGCGAACGGACGGATTGCATTGGTTGCATCGCCCATCGTATAGCGATAGCTCGCGCCGAGCCAATAGACGCGAGTCAGCGCGGGTGGGTCCACGCTTTGGATCTCGCCGAGCACATTTTGATACGATTGCCCATCATGCACAAAGGTCGTATCGTGGAAAGAAATAGAATTTGTCGTCGTGTTAGAAGGCGCGGAAAAAACTTCTTCGCCCGCGAGAATTCGGACCGAAGAATTTTGCGAAAGCGTATATCCTACACTGAGGAATGCATCGCTGAAGGAAGTCTGACGAAAGCGGGCACTAAACTGTTGCGAAATCGCTCCGCCAAGCGTCGAGAAAAAACTTCCCGTGCTTGCTTGCTCTGGAGATGGAGTTGCAATCGGGGAAATGGGATGGGTATTTCCCGCGATTGGCTGAATAGAAACTACTTGCTCACGAATCGCGCAAGCGATAACAGGTGAAACGGCATTATCGGCAGGCAGCACCGGACTTTGTTGGTTGTCGTGTAGTGCCGAACCTTCAGCATCAGCTTCGGTGGAGGGGGTAAACGTTGGTGCATGGGCAAACTTTGGAGAAAGTGACCCATAGGACGTATGCGACTCATGCGACCTATAGGACTCATGCGGCAGATACGAAGAACCCGTATTCACAGGATTGCTTGTGCGTGGCATTGCGGCAGCATGAAATTTCGCGGAAAGCACCCACGCGCCAGCCGCGATAATGCCGCCAACGGCAAGCGCGCCGGCAAACTTCGCAAAAAGCGGAATCGCTGCCGTGCTGCGCGATGGCGCATTCGCAACCAATCGGGCCATCTCAGCAAATGGCGGGCGCGTTTCGCGGGTGCGAAGCACATTCAAATAATCTTTTATATCCTTGTTATACATATCGTTCCTCTGCGAGAAATAAGAATGGCATTTCTGTTTCCGGCATTTTTTGAATCGTTCCCGATCTTGTTTCAGTCAATTTCACTCCGAGCGCCTTCGATAATTGTTCGCGTCCGCGTTTGAGGCGGGATTTTACACCGCTTAATGTACCCGACTGAATGCGCCGAATTTCTTCCAGCGAAAAATCGGAGACATAAAACAGCACGACCGTTTCCCGCATCTTTTCCGGCAAGGTTTGCAGCGCATCCATGACTAACCGGATTTCCGCAGCTGTTTCCGGCGAGGTTCCCGAGTCTTTCAGTTGAATTGCAAGCGTTTCATCGTAAGCTACTCTATTACGTTCCCGATAACGTTGGCGTTTATTTAAACGCGAAGCAATTTTTATTAGGAAATGCAAAAAAGGCGCTTCATCAGAAAATCTGTCGAATTGTTCATACGCGGCGAGCACGGTTGCGGCAACGAGGTCTTCGCCATCCATCTCATCTCGCGTAATGGCCAGCGCATAGCGGGAGAGCCGGTCATAAGCCGGTTCTAACAGCTCCAAAAACTTGCGCTGATGGGCGTCAGTCATGCATGGTATTGAAAATTAAGCGTTCATGGTAACACGAAGCCTTTTGAAAGAGTATCTACCTTTCTTCCTTCACAAGAGGATAATGGAATCGTTTTAACGACCATGCTATCGCCGGGTTGGGGGTATCCTTGACCATTAGAACCCGTCGCAGTAATCCATCCCGCATGACTTACGAAGGATCCACTCCTCGAGATGGGTTGCGTCTGCAGATAGCCTTCATTAGTGACGTATTCGTACGTCGTGTGGGTAACGTCTGTAAGTCTGGCTTCGAATGAGATTGATGAATCGGGTCCCTGCATTGTGAAGGTTATATTTAAAAAGTATTCATAACCGACCGTATCGAAGTGATAGGGAATAGTGTCGTATGTCCCATTACCAAGCGAGATGACCGAATCCCAATGTTGAATCGAATCTTTCTTCGTTATTTGAATCGAAGAAATTAGCACTGAGTCAAGCAGTGGAGATTCCGAACGAATTCCTCCGTTTTCCAGGAATTGCGTACCGGCTCCGCTGAATTGATCTTGAGCGATGAGATCGGTATCGAATCCGGGTTTCGTGATGAGGATATTATAAATTCCAGCTGGAACATTATTTATCGTCCAGTCCCCCTGGGTATTGGTAGTGGCCGAAAATGCGGTCCCTTCGATGGAAACGGTAACTCCGGAAGCATCGGAAACCGAATTGCAATTAGCAAAAAGCGCCACTTTCCCTTGCATGATACCGATGTCGTTCTCCACAATAGTGGTTGGGCTTTTGCATGCGCCGAGGAGCGTGAGGGCTAAAATACTCGAAAGAATGGGTTGAATTTTCATGGTGGTATTTGGTTTGGAATGGGTCTATAGAGGGATATGACCGGAGCGGGGTAGAAAGTTTCACCGCTGATTTTTTTGCGTTACCTGTCATTCCCGCGAAAGCGGGAATCCAGACCCCGTCGCTGTGGTAATCCGAACCTGGATTCCCGCTTTCGCGGGAATGACAATACAAAGGCATTGCACGGATTTCCCGATTTCGCTGTTCTCTGATTTTTACGGCTCTTTTTCTTAATCGTAATTCGTAATTAACTTTGCCTGAGCAGCTTCTTTCCCGCGAACAGCCAGCGATAGATTCACGCGCAGTCTCGACCAACGGTCACGATGCATCGCGTGACCTTACGCTTGCCGATTTCATTCCCAAATCGGAGTGGACCATCGACGACGCCATCGAAACCTACAACATCGACCGCTGGGGCCTCGGATATTTCGGTATTAACGACAAAGGGCACGTGACGATCTCGCCCGCGCGCGAAGCCGGCGCGACCATCGACATTATGGATGTCCTGAAAGATGCGGAGGAATGGAACCTGCGGTTCCCACTCGTTATTCGCTTTCAGGATTTGCTGCGCGACCGCGTGATGACGCTGAACAAAGGTTTCAACGACGCGATCAAAGAAACGAATTATCAGGGCCAGTATTTCGGCGTGTTTCCCATTAAGGTCAATCAGCTTCGGGAAGTGGTCGAAGAAATCGAGGATGCGGGCAAACCCTTTCACTATGGCCTCGAAGCCGGATCGAAACCGGAGTTATTCGCCGCACTCGCCACGCACTCCGATAACGAAGCGGTCATTATTTGCAACGGCTATAAAGACACCGCGTTTATTCGCACCGCTTTGCTTGGCAACAAGCTTGGCAAGAAGGTCATCATGATCGCGGAGAAAGTCGAGGAAGTAAAGTCCATTATCGAAGTGGGCCGCGAGATCGGCGTGAAGCCAATTATTGGTGTTCGCATTCGGCTTGCGGCGAAGAGCACGGGAATCTGGTCCACGTCCGGCGGCGAGTCCGCAAAGTTCGGGCTTTCGACGATGGATTTGGTCGAAGCAATCGAGTATTTGCAAAAAGAAGATTCCATCGACAGTTTGCAGCTTGTCCATTTCCATATTGGGAGCCAAATCCCAGATATTCTTTCGATCAAACGAGCAACGCGCGAGGCTACTCGCTACTATGCGAAGCTCGTGAAGATGGGGCTTACGGGTATTCAATATATCGACGTAGGCGGAGGATTGGGAGTCGATTACGATGGCAGCCGCACGAGTTTTCATTCTTCCACGAATTATACGATGGAAGAATACGCGGCGGACACCGTCTATAATATCATGGATGTGTGCGATGAAGAATCGGTGCCGCACCCGCACATTGTTTCGGAGTCTGGCCGCGCAATTGTGGCGCATCACTCGCTGCTTGTCGTGCAGGTGTTTGGCGCGATTGAAAAAACAAAAGCGGAATACGATCTTAGCGTCAAGCGCAGCGATCATAAATGGGTGAAGGAATTACAGAAGATCCTTGCGCGGATGGAGCAGAATCCGCGCGAAGCGCTGCACGACACGCTGCAGATCAAGGATGATTCCCAGAACGCGTTCGACCTTGGCATCCTCGATCTTCGTACCAAAGCAAAGATAGAGACATTCTATTGGCATATTGTCGAAGAGATCGCCGCGCTCTTCAAACGCCGCGAGGAAGACCCGAATATCGAGGAAGAAATTCCCGAAGAAATTGCCGATCTCACGCCGCATCTTGCGGATCAATATCTCTGCAATTTTTCCGTGTTCCAAAGTTTACTCGATCATTGGGCGCTGGGACAGATTTTTCCGATCATGCCCGTGCATCGGTTGAACGAACAGCCCATCATTCACGGAACTCTCGTAGATATTACCTGCGATTCCGACGGCAAAATTTCGAAATTCGCGGACATTAAAGATGTTCGCACGACGCTGCCATTGCACCCGCTCGTGTTCAACGGGGCTACGGCTGGAACTCCGGAGCCGTATTACATCGGTTTCTTTATGACTGGGGCGTATCAGGACATTATGGGCGATCTGCACAATCTTTTTGGCCGTGTCAACGAAGCGCATGTCTTTCTCGACCCGGATGAAGAATCCGGATTTTATATCGAGGAAACGATTGCCGGGAACTCCATCGCACAGGTACTAGAACTAACGCAATACCACGAGAAGGAACTGGTGCGCCGCATGAAAGTGCAGATCGACGAAGCCATAAAATCCGACCGATTACGACCCAACGAAGGAATGCGTATGCTCAGCGACTATGAAAAGGGATTGCAGGATCATACGTATCTGACCTTCAATGGGAAGGGATAAATTTACCGGACGATTTTCCGTATTTCTCTTCGTGTACCACTTTGCACAACAGCAAAATAAACACCACTCGCGAGCGGCGTGAGATCGCAGTCCAGTTCCCCGGTTGCGCTGTGCCGGAGCACTTCTTCGCCTAAGACATTCATCAGCCGGAGTTCCAGAGGTTCGCCTTCGCAGCGGATATAAAGATCATCGGGGGACTGTGAAAACGAAATGGCGGGCGATTCCTTATTGTCCTCATTTACCCCAAGACTGTAGGAAAGCGACGGACAATAGAAGGTGTCGCAGTATTCGCAATTGATATTCGTTCCGGGTGTCAGAACCAGATTGAGAAGACCGGGTGCTCCAGTGCCGTCTGTCAACGATGCCCCAGGACCAATATAGGCCAAACACACTGTCCGCCATCCGGTCTGTAGTTGGCCACCGGGATCGACAAAAAACTGTTGGTTCAGGTAGTCTCCAACGGCGGAATATGTTCCTCCGGCCTTTATCCATACGACGAGATCCGATCCGGATTCATTATCCGTTACGATCCGTGCGTTTGGTGGGATGACTGGAGTACAAGACATGATATTAAAAGTGAACTCAATATGGGTTGCGCAGCCAGATGCATTGGTGACTGTAAGCGACCCGGTTTTGGGGCCTGGCGTACTAAACTCAATCACGGGGGCTGCATTGATCGACGTATCCGGCGAGGCATCGGGACCAAAATTCCATGCGAACAAAAGAGAATTTGATTCCCCATCGGAAAAAAGGATAGGATCCCCTACGAATCCAATATATTGCCCCGATCCTAAACCGCCAGATCTATTCGAGCTCATGAATTGTATCAAGGGACTTGGGTACGCTTCGACTGCAATATTCTGACCGTTGTTGAACGAAGTATCGTATGGATCGCTCGAAGCTATGCGAACGCGAAAACCATTCCCGGTCGAGGAAAGCGGGATCACAAGCGTGCCGGTCATTTTCGTGCTCCGCTCGGTGCTGTTGGTCCACGAAGTGAAGGAACCATCGGGCGTGGATAATTGAATCAAGAATTGGTTATCGCCTGCGAAGCTTCCCGTCGCGGTGTACGGCACGAGCAGGGTATCGTTGACGCAGTATAGCAGCTTCGTAATTTGACCGAGCGTGATCGTTTGCGCTGGTGTGTTAGACACAACCCCCATCAGAATCACGAAAATGCCGAGAACTCGAAAAGAATGCATGGTAACTCCTTTTTAAGATACAGACATAATGATAAACACACAGCATGGTCATTTGTTCCAATGAACGGTTCGGCGCTACACCTCCGCCATTTCCATCTGTTTCTCTTTCGAGCGCACAATCATTCCCTCTTTTTTCAACCGCACACTTACGATCTTTGAGACGCCATCTTCTTCTTGCGTGACGCCATAGAGTGCGTCGGCGGCTGCCATCGTGCGCTTGTTGTGTGTGACGACGATGAACTGCGTGTTCGACGCAAATCGTTTGATAATGGAAAGGAACCGGTCGATGCTGTTATCGTCGAGCGGCGCATCCACTTCATCGAGTATGCAAAACGGCGAGGGCTTGACGAGATAGATCGCGAAGAGAAGCGCGATGGCTGTGAGTGTTTTTTCTCCGGTTGAAAGAAGTTCTATCGAATGCGGTTTTTTGCCGCGTGGCTGTGCAAGGATTTCGATCTGCGCTTCGAGTGGGTCTTTGCCTTCTTCTAAATTCAGATCGCAGTTATCGCCTTCGGCAAAGAGGGAACGGAAAATATCCTGGAAATTGGTGCGAATTTGCTCGAAGGTGGATAGAAATTGTGTTGTTGCCGTCGTATTGATCTCCTCGATCATCTCGGCGAGATTTTTCTGCGCTTCGGTGAGATCTTTTCGTTGCGTGGTCAGGAATTCCAGTCGTTGGGATTCCGTCTGGAATTCATCGTATGCAAGCAGATTGACCGCGCCGAGATTCTTGACCTTTTGCTTTAGCTCCCGAACGGTTTCACGCGCATCGCCGAAGCTGAACGCATCATCTTCAGCATACATCTTCCGCTCGATGGTTTGGATTTCAAATTCCTCTCGCGCACGCTCTTCGATTTGCCGCAGCTTTTGCTCCAACTCCTGAATTTTTAACTGGAGCTCGTGCGTGATATTGATCGTCTTATCGTGCTCCTGGCGTTCTTCGCGCAGAGCTTCGCGGTATTTATGCGCTTCCGCTTGCTTGGATTTTCGGAGTTCTGCAACGTGTTCATGCTGTCCGGTTGCGGAAAGAAGTTGCTCTTCGAGTCCCGCAAGCATTGCGCTAAATTCTTCGAGTTTTGCGGAAAGTTCCGTGTGGTCGCGTTCGGCGCGCTCGCGTTCACGCTGGCGCTGATCGGCAAGTTGTGTGGCGTTGTCGATGGCGCGTTCGGTTTGGCGGGTTTCGCTTTCTAATCGGGAAACTTCGGAGACGAGTCCAGCAAAACGCACTTGCGCATCGGTTGATCGAGCGGCTTCTTCGGCAAGCAATCGTTCCGCCTCTTCGACCATTTGTTGCATCTTCACCGATTCTTCCAGCGCCGCGCCATGCTGACGTTCGAATTCTACCACTTCCACTTCGATCGCGCCAAGCGAATCTGCGAGTGGGGAGCGGTCGCTTGTCATGCGCGATTCTTCGCTTTGGAGCGATTCCCGCTGCTCGCCCGTGCGCTGCAATTCATATTGGACTTGGCCTTCGCGGGTTTGCACCAGGCGTCGCGCTTCTTCCGCGCCGCGAACCGTTGCAAGGAGGGATTTCACATCGATCGCTTCGAATTTGTTATTCGTTTCCGCGATCTCCTGTTCGTAGCGGCCAAGTTCCGCTTTGAGATTAGCAACATCCACTTCCAACTCGCGGATTTGCTCGCGCTTGCCGATTAAAATTCCCTCCGTGCTCTTTTTCGATCCACCTTTTACGAAACCCGCGCGGGTAATTACTTCGCCATCCTTGGTGACGCAGCGTTCGATGCCGGGAACGGAATCGAGCAGTGTGAAGCCCGCATTTATCGAATCGACAATGGCGATCTCCGAAAGCAGCATCGTGAAAAGATTTCGAAATCTGTCCGAAAATTTGGCAAGCGAAAGCGCGCTCTTCGCACCTTTTGGGAATGCAGGCGCGGAAGCAGTTGTTGAGGGAACCCGATCCAACGCAATTAGCGTGGCTTTGCCTTTTTGGGAATGCCGCAATACATCGACGGCTTCGAATGCATCTTTGCTGGACTCAACGATGAGATAATACGCGATCTCTCCGAGCGCGCTTTCGAAGGCGGCGCGGTATTCCGCATCGCAATCAAAGGCATCGGCCACGGTGATGGGGTCGGTCGATGCCCATCCGGATTCCGAAAGCAAATACTGCGTGCCTTCGCCCGCCCCAATTCCTTGTTCGACTAAACCCGTGAAGAATTCGATCTTCGATATTTTTTTGCCGATCTCATTCTGAACTGCGAAGGACGAATTCTGCAATTCTTCGAGCTTGGCTTTAAGCGATTCTTGCTTTTCTTGTGCCGATTGATACTCAGCTTCTGATGCAGCGATCCGTGTTCCGGCAGCGTTCAATTCACCAGCGAGCTTGCTCGATTCGGTTTCGAGTTCGGAACGTTTTTCATCCAGCGCGGCATATTCGCTTTCGAATTTGGAGAGGCGGCGCTCTAATTCTTCGATGCGCGCTTTGCGGCGTTCGAGTTCGTTGGAGCGTTCGTTACGCGAAGTGAGCAGCGAGTAAACTTCATCGCGTGCGCGTTGTAAATCGCTGCGGCGAGCGCGAACAACATTTTCTGCTTCGGCGCGAATTTGTTCTTTCTCGCGCTTTTCTTCTTCGAGCTCCTGCTTGTTTTCTACGGCGCGTTCGGATGCAATGCGTAGCGATGCAAGCCGCTCAGTAAGTTCGATCTTCTCGCGTTCGAGCCGTTCGAATTCCTGAGTGGCGCGTCCTTTTTGCTCGTGCAGGGAGCGAATGCGTTCTTCCGTCGCAATGATCGTCTCGCGGGTGCGCTGAATGATCTCCGATTTTTCCTTCACCGATCGCTCAGACGCAATAAGTTGCTCCTCGATCTCATTCTCTTCGCGCTCGATCACATCGAGCAGCGCTTCGTATTTCGAAAGCTCGGTGGTGATGCGGTCGCGCGTGGTTTCGGCGTTTTGAAGCTCGGCGATGAGCGGCGCGATGCGCTGGGATGTCTGCGAATACTCACGTTCGAGCAGTTCGATCTCTAATGCGCGAAGTTCTGCTGAAAGCTCGGCATGTTTTTTCGCTTTTTCTGCTTGGCGTTCTAATGAAGCAACGGTCTTCGTCACTTCCTTTACAATATCATCCACGCGGGCAAGATCGGCGGCGACTTCATCCAATCGGCGCAACGCTTCCTTGCGGCGCGCTTTGTATTTTGTGACGCCGGCGGCTTCTTCGAAAAGTTTGCGGCGTTCTTCCGTGCGATCCGAGAGGATGGTCTCGATCATCTTCAGCTCGATCACCGAATAGGCGTTCGCGCCCATGCCGGTATCCATGAACAGCTCGACGATGTCGCGCAGACGGCATTGCGCTTTATTCAGCAGATATTCCGACTCGCCAGAGCGGAACAGCCGCCGCGTGATCGTCACTTCCTGATATTCGGTCGGGAGAATGCCTTTGTTGTTTTCGATCGTGATCGAAACCTCGGACATGCCGAGAGGCTTGCGAGTGCGTGTGCCGTTGAAGATGACGTTCTCCATCACATCCGAGCGGAGCGTGCCCGCGCGCTGTTCGCCAAGACCCCAGCGTATGGCGTCAACGACGTTCGACTTGCCGCAGCCGTTCGGACCGACGATGGCCGTCATGCCAGCGTCAAATTTTAGCAGCGTCTTCTGCGCGAACGACTTAAAACCGATTATTTCTAATTTGGAAAGATACATTTATTGTTGGGGCGAAACGTCATCAATATTTTAGGGAAAGCTCTGATTAAGTTCCGAACATGGATTCCCGCTTTCGCGGGAATGACAAGAATGTGTCGTTTTTGCGCTTCGCGCCATGAATTCCTACCATTGTCATCCCCGCGAAAGCGGGGATCCAGACATAATCAACCTGCCCTAATTCTTAATTCTTAACTCTTAATTCTTAATTTCTCCCCCCCGTTCCTTATTTTTGAAGAAATAAGTAAGCGATGCCAATGAGGATGGCAATAAAAAGCGCGCCATAACCATAAATTTTCGTTGGATAAATATCGAACAGTACGCCCGCGCCTTTCAGCAGGCGGAAATAACACCACAGCTTTATCGCAATGAGAAGCACGAGTGAGATCGCGGCGGTCGTCTGATCCATATCCATGCGCGGCACGATAAGATCGTAGATCAGGAAAAACGATAGCGGCTGCAGCGACCACACCGCGATATTATACGTATCCGCAAAATAATACCGCCCACGAATAAAGATCGCTGCGAAACGCATCACGCCCGCAAGCAGGACGGTCGCAGAGAACGTGAGCGCCGTGCCCGCAATGATGAGCGTCACATAACTTAGCGAAATGCCCGTCAGCGGAGCATACACCGAGTGCGGAAGCAGCGCGGCGAAATAGCGCCCGGCAGATTCGTGTCCGTTAAACCCGACGAGCAGCGTAGCAAGGAACACCCCCAGCGCGCCGGAGCAAATAAACGAAAGCACCGCCGTTTGCGCGTTCGGAATAAGCCGACGGTCGCGAATATCCGAAAAGAAATTGTACGGACGCACTAAGGAGCGCCCCGCATACTCCCGAAACCGCCGATCGACATTCATCAGCAGAAAAAAAAGCAGGATCAGCCCGAACGTGTACAGCAGCACGCCGAGATAATCGCTCTTCGGATCGCCGGAGGAAACCTCAGCGAATAAGTAAAAAATAGGATGCGAAAACAAAATGAAAATTGGGATGCAGGAAAATCTTCTACAAAAATACGGCTTATTGGGGAACGGGCGTGAAAATGCAAGAACTATTTCATCAGTTTCATCATGTGCCTCCCGTTCGTTCGGAAGAATCGAATGGCAAAGAGAGGAGAGATTACTTCGCAAGCGATATGCTCGGTCTGCGGGCTTCATGCTTTGTTTAGCTTCAGCAACTTTGCATTGATCGCGACTACGACGGTGCTTGCCGACATAAGCACCGCGCCAGCAGCCGGCGAGAGAACGATTCCAATGCCGGAAAGTACACCCGCAGCCAACGGTATCGCAACGATATTGTATCCGGCAGCCCACCAAAGATTCTGTACCATCTTCTTATACGTCGCTCGCGAAAGCTCGATGAGCGCGATGACATCGTTCGGATTGTTCTTTACTAATATGATGTCGGCTGTTTCGATGGCCACATCCGTTCCCGCTCCGATTGCAATGCCGACATCCGCTTGCGCAAGTGCAGGCGCATCATTGACTCCATCGCCTGTCATAGCTACCGCGATCCCTTTCGCCTGAACTTCTTTCACTTTGCTTGCTTTATCTTGCGGCAGCACCTCGGCAAAATAGTTCTTGATGCCAAGTTCTGCCGCGACCGCCTTTGCTACTTGCTTGTTGTCGCCAGTCAGCATCATTGGCTCGATGGACATCCCGCGGAGACGTTCCATAGCT
This sequence comes from Ignavibacteriota bacterium, assembly GCA_003151825.1. Lineage (GTDB taxonomy): Bacteria > Bacteroidota > Ignavibacteria > Palsa-1295 > Palsa-1295 > PALSA-1295. The sequence goes on along the minus strand of PLYO01000024.1, from coordinate 61,269 downwards.
ACTTTCGATTCAGTCCGAACCTGATCGCCAAGCGCAATCACACTTGCGACCTGACCTTCAGAAAGAACAAAGATCACTGTATGTCCTTGATCGAATAGTGGCTTTACATCCTGATCTGGATAGTTTAGTTTTGCCTCACTCAGATAACCGGGACTGACAACTTTAATAGCGCGACCATTCACCGTAGCCTCTGCACCTTTACCTGGCAGAGCATTGAAAGACGTGACATCGAGATGCTGTTTCCCCGCTGCCGCGATAGCGCGGGCTATTGGATGTTCGGACTGCGATTCCAAAGCTGCAGCATAATTTAAAAGCTCTTCATCGCTTGCAAACGAATTGTCGAAACGGAGAACTTTTACTATCCCGAATTTTCCTTCGGTCAGAGTGCCGGTCTTGTCGAAAATAATTGCTTTGATGTTCCTTGCTGATTCGAAAGCTGTGCGGTCTCGAATGAGAAGGCCGTTCTTTGCTGCGATTGCAGTGGAGATAGCAACCACAAGCGGCACAGCAAGCCCAAGCGCGTGAGGGCAGCAAATTACCATTACTGTAACCATTCGTTCGAGCGCATAAGAGAAGGATGAGCCGACGATTAGCCACCAGACCAGAAGTGTTGCAAGTCCACCGAGGAGTGCGATTGCAGTCAGCCAATTGGCTGCGCGGTTTGCGAGGTCTTGCGTCTTCGATTTTGAAGACTGTGCTTCGCGCACCAGAGTAATAATTTGTGAAAGAAACGTCTCATCGCCAGTCTTTTTAACAATAATCTCAATCGCGCCCGAACCATTGATCGATCCGCCAACTACTTTGCTTCCAGTTTCCTTTCCGACCGGCTTCGATTCTCCGGTCAGCATGGATTCATTGATAGAAGTAGAACCGCTTGCAACTTCTCCATCGGCAGGGATTTTCTCGCCGGGCCGAACGAGAAGACGATCTTCTTTTTTTACTTCAGCGAGCGGCATGTCATGAATTTCCTGACCGTGCATGACATGGGCAACGGCGGGCATTAACCGGACAAGCTCTTCAAGCGCATTCGATGCGCCCATCACCGACTTCATTTCGATCCAATGCCCCACGAGCATGATGTCGATGAGCGTGGCAAGTTCCCAGAAGAAGTCCATTCCGGGTAGTCCGAATACAGTCGCCGCGCTGAACACATACGCCGTTGTAATTGCAACCGCGATGAGCGTCATCATGCCGGGCTTGCGCGCGCGAAGCTCACTTACAAGACCAGTCAGGAACGGCCAGCCGCCATAGAAGAATATGAAGGTGGAAAGAGCAAGAAGTAAATAATTGCTGCCTTGAAATTCAAGATGGATACCAAGAAAACTCTGAATCGTCTTGGATAAGACGAGAACCGGCACTGAGACGAATACACTTACCCAAAAGCGTCTCTTGAAATCGCCGATCATCGCGCCATGATCGTGACCGGCGTGACCGTGGTGGTTCATTGTATGATCGTCGTGGCTCATGTGATTATGCTCTGAATTGTCGGTCTTGTTCATAATGTTAGATAAAAGTAATGTTTAGAAAAATAATATTAAATGCGAATACTAATCGAGAAGGCTCGGATGAATTGCAAAGAAAATCTCATACGATATTGGATGTGCTGAATAAAGGCTAATTAATGAATCCGGTACAAAATGGTAAGAGACCTGGCTACCGATTTGTGCTTCCATACCTGCAATATCGAACAGCTTCCGAGTGAGTCCGATTGCCGCGTATGACAGGTCGTACAGCAATGTTCTATTATCTGAGAGTGCGAGGTCGGCATCCGACTTCTGTACATATTCCGAGCGCCCGAAGAAGGCATAGTCCGGAATAGTATATTGCGATTCAAGCAGGAAAGCCTCCTCCGTCTCAAGATTTACTGCGTGGTTCTCCCCCCAGGAGAGTGTTGTTGCCCACCACGAACCGCCGCCATAATTCTGAGTATAAATGGCCGATGCGCTGGAACGAATGACATTGACACTATCGCCATCGGGATTGGTGATGAAGCCTCGTGAAATCTGGAATGCGAGATCGTCTGACGGATTGAACGATACCCTGGCAGAGTAAGAATTGATCTGTAATTTATCGAAACCGTAAAGACTCTCCGGTGCTGTTCCGTTGAATGCACTGCCTTCGAGTTTAAAGTTACCAACGATAACGCCGGCAGTAGCAACCCCGAAGGTGATGTGCAACCCGTCCATCCAATCATGGCTGATCGGTGCTTCCGAATTGGACATGGCGCTTGGCCGGTGCATAAAGACCGGCGGCCCAATTGCTGGTTCGCCGGGATAACCGAAGTAGAGGAAGGCCGATGTTTGGTCTGAGACTCGTTGGCTATACGTTGTCGATAGTTCGTCGAAGAGGTTGTGAGGATCCTTGTAATCGGGAAGCGGCTTATCCTGCCAGACGTCCCCAGTCTGAAAAAGCTGCGGATAACCTTTGCCTTCGGTCAACGGATCGAGGCTGAACATTGCGCTGAATTTTATGTGCCCATTCGTCCCCACATCGTTGCTCAGCATTGCCATCATCCAATTTGGCGCATCGAACGTTTCGGCTCCACGCGGCCCACCCTGATGATCGTAGCGCGGCATGATATTGCCATGCACCATCAGCATCCAATCGTTGATGTCGTACATACTGGCATAAATCGGGGAAGATGCGGGAAGCCAGCTCGTGCCCGAGCCTTCCATAGACATCTTTTCCGGCATTTGCGGACTTGCTAATGCAATAAGAGCCTGAGGGTTGCGCCCGATAGCAATATTCCCCCACATCCCCCCGGCGGCATGTCCGGTTTCGCTGCAAAAATAAGTGAATGCACCCGTATCGCCCACTCGGAACACAACTTCTTCGGCGTCGGATTTTTCATCCTCCACCGGAGGAAGCAGGGATGTCCCGACCGTGCCTGTTGTTTCCGGTGACCGCAGGAACTTACGAATGGTGCTGCCAAGCCTAATATCATGGTGCATGTCGTCATCCACATTCGCAAATAGTAGATGAACTTCAGCTCCCTGTCGAAATCCGAGCGTGGGATTACGGAATCCCTGAATGCGATAGGAGAGCATGTCGTCGCTTGGTCCGGATCGCACGACGATTCGGACAACGGTTGCCGAAAAATTCAGAGCTCGACCGCCATCGAGTATCGTGCCTTTGTCGGATTGAGTTTCTAATGTTGCTAACTCCGTTTCGGAAAGAATTTTGGGATGTGATCCGATCAATTGAAACGGCGATTGTTGGGCATCGCTGCATCCTGAAAGTGTGAAAAAAAATAGAACAATTAATGTAAAATTTCGCATAGTATCTGCAGAAAAAAAAAGTGTATCACTCCGCAAGTGTTTCCTGCGGATTGGTTCGAGATTTTGGAGATGCGATGCTATACGCGGAAGACTGCCGAACGCAAGGACGGAGGAGACGAGTCGAGTGCAGTTAACGAAACGCGAAGCTGGAATTTACTCAGTGTCGGCGAGGCAATCCGGCAAATTACGGGCGTGACGATAGAGAGAGTCTTATCCCCACTCGCAGCCTTAGCCGATGTTCCCTCATCGACTGCATGAAAATAAACCTTATGAGATTTGCAGCAATCCTTCGTGTGGGAGCTTTTATCGTTACTGTGAGAGGATTTGCAATTCGGACATCCCAATCCTTTTCGCGCCATAGGGCATCCCGGCGACGCCATGACAACGCCAGGGAGCGAGAAAACAAGGCTTACCAAGAGGATAAATGCTACCAATCGATGAATCATCAATTTTTTTAACGAATTGCATGGCGCAACCGTTTCAGTTTTCATTAAAAAGATTTTCCCATAAATCTTTCGGAATTACTTGACATTGCCAAATTAAGTGCGTATATTGGTGGTGTATTGATGGGCACCTATATCAATTACGAATGACAAATTACGAATGTGGGGAGGGGAATCGCATTGGTTTTCATAATGAAATTAATGAAAAGTAAAATGAAAATTAAACGTGAAAACACATTTTGAGCACCTATTTCCTTGAGACAACTGGCAAATCCGAGTTAGAAACGACACAAATCATAAAATGACAATCGGAAAAGCAAAATCGCATGAGAATCGAAATTCAGAATATGCAATTTTTGAGGAAGGGAATATGCAATTTCGGAGCGTCCGGCGCGCGGGATGCCCGAGAGGGCGGGCATCCCGCGGCAGGAAGCATCGCCAAGGCGATGCGCGCTCATTGTGCTATAGAATATAGATTGCCATGGAGGTCACCCCGCCGTTTTCTGCTGAGGGTAGGAAACGGCAGAGCATGGCTCGCATGGCAAACGCCGGACGATTACTCATCCACCGTGGATGATTGCTCATTCACGGCAGTGGCTCCGCGCGCTCCACTGGGCGCGCAGTGTGCCACTTGCAATAGAAAGAACTTGCCTCGCGGAGTTTTGTTACAGGTGAATCCTGATATTTTAAATGAAAAATTCCATTATTCAAAGAATTTTCTTTGCGGCACTCGTATGTGCCTCTTTTTCGGCCTGCAAAAAGAAAGAACCGCCGCCTGAGCCTGAACCGCCGGCCGGCAGCGGGCTTGCGGCCATTCCGGCGCTGCCCGTGCCCGGTTTTGACGCCAACCGGGCCTTTGCGGACATCGTGAAGCAGGTGAATTATGGGCCGAGGACGCCGAATAGCCAAGCCCATCGAAAGATGCTCATCATGCTGGATTCGGTGCTCACCGGCTGCACGGCAAACGTCGAGCTGCAAAACTTTGGGGACTCCGGTTACGGTCCGGAGGGGAAGCTGCTTCTGACCAACGTTATTGCTTCCTTCAATCCGTCTGCGACGTGGCGGGTGCTCATCCTGACGCATTACGATTCGCGCCCCCAAGCGGACGAGGATCCCGATTCAACCAAACACAACAAACCCATTCCTGCCGCGAACGATGGCGGATCGGGCACGGCCATCATGCTCGAACTCGCGCGGCAAATGAAGGATCATCCGCCGCCTATCGGAGTCGATCTCTTCTTCGACGATGGCGAAGACTACGGGAAATACGAGGTCGATCAGCTCAAACGTTATTTTCTCGGCGTGAAATATTTTGTGAGCGTGAAGCCGGCGGATTATTCACCGCAGTTTGCGATTTTGCTCGATATGGTCGGCGATACGAACGCCGATTTCGAGCCGGAAACAAATTCCGTGCGAGCCGCATCCGTGTATGTGAATGAGATTTGGAACACGGCAAAAAGTATGGGTCTCAGTCACTTCAACAACGTGCGTCAATCCGACATCGAGGACGATCATCTTCCGCTTATTCAGGCGGGGATTCCTTCAGTCGATATTATCGATGGAGATTTGGTCGGGCATCAATCCGCCGACCCAAACCGGAAATATTGGCACACGCTGGACGATCTCCCGAAACATCTCTCTCGCGAAACGCTGGACGAAGTGGGCCGCTTGCTGCTCACGCTGATTTATCAGAAGCTTCCACAGGACGTTCCAAATCTGTGATGTGGTTACTATTCCATTGTCATTGCGAGGAGAAATTGAGAGGCGATAGCCTCTCAATTTCGGTTCCGAGGAATCGAGGGAAGCAATCTTTTGGTGTACTGCTTGAGATTGCTTCGTCGAACGAATCTCCCTCCGGTCGATTCGTTCTCCTCGCAATGACAGTAAAAAAAATTGAATAGTAATGGAGCAGGAATATGCATCTCTTCATTTCGATGCCAAGCAGGAGGGATTATTATCGCTCGAAGGATTTTTTCTAACCCATGCTTCCTTTGCCGGAGCGCAGGAGAACGACGATGGGACGGTAACTTTTTACATCCCGCACTCCGAATGGAATGTGGATTTCGAGCAATCGCTTCACGCCTTTTGCCGAGAATATCCCGATGTGGAATTTCTCGGCACGGAAACGATCGAAGACCGCAATTGGAATGCCGAATGGGAAGCGACGATTACGCCGGTGCAGGCAACGCGCGATCTCGTTATCACCCCTTCGTGGAAAATGGAAGATGCAAAAAAGCTGGGAGCGAAGCATATCATCACCATCGATCCTAAAATGAGTTTCGGCACAGGCCATCACGAAACAACGCGCTTGTGTCTTGCCGCAATGGAAGAACTCGCTATGGATGGCCGCGCGGTGCTCGATATTGGAACGGGCTCCGGCGTGCTCGCCATGTACGCGCTGCTGCGCGGCGCAAAACAGGCGGTAGGAATAGATACAGATTTGTGGGCAATTGAAAATGCGATAGAAAATCGCGCGCTCAATAATTTTTCCGAGCGGCAATTCGAAATCCGGCAAGGCACGATGGATGAAGTTGTAAAAGAAGAAAAATTCGATGTGATCCTCGCCAATCTTCACCGGAATCTTCTTTTGTCCACCGTGGGACAGATGCAGACTCATGCGACGGATGGCGCGTATGTGATTCTCTCCGGAATTCTCTGCTATGACGCTAGCGAAGTGCGCGCGGCTTATGAGAAAGTAAATTTCAAATTCATCCGGGAGTTGAATGAAAACGAGTGGACTGCTTTGGTATTCCAATTATGCGCGTAGCCGTTTTAGATATTGGCACGAATACCGTGCTTTTGCTCATCGCGGATGTGGAGGGTAAAGCTATCCATGTCATCCGTGACGATCATGCAATCGCGCGGCTCGGAGAGGGTGTCGATCGAGCGCACAAAATTAGTGAAGAAGCGTTCCAGCGATTCCTCGCGGTGATGCGGACTCACATCGGAACGATTCGGTCGTTTAACGCCGATTATGTCGTTGCCGTAGGCACCAGCGCGCTGCGCGATGCGGAAAATCGCGAGGAGATCGTGCGCCGGACAACAGAAGAGACTGGCATCCAAATCGAAATCCTGAGCGGCGAAGAAGAAGCGCGCTGGACCTATCGCGGCGCGCTTGCCCAAATCTATCCCCAATCCTCTCCCTGGAAAGGAGAGGGAGTTATTGCCGTCGTCGATATTGGCGGTGGCAGCACGGAAATTTCCGTTGGCAATGGCGATACATTCGAGAGCGGAGTTAGCCTCGATATTGGCGCCGTGCGATTAACGGAACGATTTTTTTCTTCAACGCTTTCCGTCGATTCGATAGAAAAGGCCAGACTGTTCATTCGCGCCGCGCTTGACCACCCCCCAACCCCCTCCTTGAAAAGGAGAGGAGGAATTGGTATGCTTATCGCCGTCGCCGGCACACCCACGACTTTAGCAGCCATGCACCAGGGGTTGCGCGCATTCGACGCGGCGAAAGTACATGGCTATGTTCTCAATCGTCAGGACATCGAGCAAATGCTGGAGATGCTTTTCAGCGTGAGCACCGCGACACTTCTCCAAAGATTCCCTGCCGTCAATAAATCCCGCGCGGATATTTTGCCGGCCGGAACGCTCATCCTCGCGGAAGTAATGGAGTATCTCGGAGCCGAGCAAATAATCGTAAGCACGCAAGGATTGAGATATGGGATTGCCTTGCGAGAATCCGCGTAGGTCGGACGCATCGCCCACGATGCTTCTTCCAGCCCGACCCGCCCACTACGCGATCATACTACAACGTCTTCGACATGAGGATGAAGTGACATTCAATCCCATCTTTCAGAGGGCGCGATATCCGGAATTCCTCGACGCCTGTTTCCACATATCCGAGACTTCGATAGAATGGCGGCAGCTTGGTGCGGGGGCTTAGAACTTTAATATCTAAGAATTTGCATCCGTGGTTTCGGCAGTGATCCTCCACAACTTCGACCATTGCTCGCCCCAAGCCCATGCTCTGGCGAGACGACTCGACCGCAAACATACCGGAGTACCCTCGGTCGCCGTGCAACTCGACAAAAACCGAAGCGAGCAAGTGGCCGGATGCATCCTCCATAAGAAGAAACTCGCCTTTCTGCATCATCCCGGCAACGTTATTTCCGTCCGTGCGCGTGCCGTCGAGGAACGTCTCGACCTCGAACGCGGAATTCACGATTGCAACAATGTCAGGAATATCAGCAGTCGTGGCGATGCGGATGGAAGTGCGATGTGGCATGAGCTTGTTTTTTATAGTGTCATTCTGAGCGGAGCAAAACTTCGTCCGCCCCAGCGGACAAGTTTTGCGAAGTCGAAGAATGACATGGATATTAATTTTTGAGTATTTCCACTATCACTTCGATCAATCGGTCAATATCCCCCATCGTATTATATCGTGAAAAAGAAACTCGTACCGATTTCCTGGCAACCTCTTTCGATCTACCCATTGCGAGCAGTACATGCGACGGCTGCTGACTGCCCGAAGTGCAGGCCGAGCCGTTCGAGACGGCAATGCCCTCCAAATCGAAGCGGATGATGAGCGCGTCGGCATCTAATCGTGCGAGCACTTCGGGAGTGAAGCTGAAATTTATGATGGAATCGACCGAGGTGTCATCCGTGGCGGAATTTAAAACGACTTCAGGAATTTGAGCAAGCTTTGTGAGGAGATGTTTTCTCAGGGATGCAAAATCCCCCTCACCCTGCCCTCTCCCCCAAGGGGGAGAGGGAATATGTTTGATCGCCTCCGCAAAACCGACGGCAAGCGCAACAGCTTCGGTCCCGCCGCGCCGGTTGCGTTCCTGCGAACCGCCGTGCAGGAGCGGTTCCCACGGTGTGCCACTCTTGATATAGAGCGCGCCAATGCCTTTCGGCCCATGAATTTTGTGCGCTGAAAGCGACAAAAAATCAACTCCCAATGCTTTCACATCGATGGGAATTTTGCCGAGCGTCTGCACTGCATCGGTGTGAACGAGAGCTTTGGATTTTGCTTTTATTATTTTCGTAATTTCGGAAATGGGATTTATCGCTCCCGTCTCGTTATTTACCATCATGAGCGAAACGAGAGATGTATCGCTTGTTATTCGGTTGCCGAAACCATCTAACAGGACGTGGCCAAAAGGACTTACAGAGGCGTAAGCGACTGAAGCGCCAAGTTCCGAAAGCCATTCTGTAGGTTCGAGCACGGCTTGATGTTCCGTTGGGCTTGTTACGATTTGAAGTTTATTCCATGCTTTATGCTCTTCATACTGTTTAAAGATCGCGCCTTTGATTGCGGCATTGTTGGATTCTGTTCCGCCGGAAGTGAAGACGATCTCTCGCGGTTCGGCATGAATGGCGCGGGCAACGGTTTCGCGCGCTTCTTCGATGGCTACGCGCGCGCGCGAACCTAAACGATATACGCTCGATGCGTTGCCGAATTCCTCTGCCAGATACGGGCGCATAGCCTCCAGCACTTCGGGCGCAAGCGGTGTTGTCGCGGCGTTATCGAGATAGACCATTGCTCGGGCAAACAATGGTAATAGGAATTTTATTACGCGGACTTACTGTGGGACGAAATAACATTTCGTCCCATACTTGGAAAAGGTTACCGATGCCCGGCCTTTTGGGCGGCCAGTTTCTTCAGTAGTTGATTTTTGATGCGATGCTGGCGTAGCTGCTGGCGCAGGGCGCGGAGTTCCGCCCTTGCAGCTTGACGCTGGGCAAGCTGCTGGCGAACACGCTGGTTGAATTCGTGCTCGAAAACAAGCAGCTTCGCGCGCTGCAAGGGCGTGAGCAGAGGCGTGAGATCGCCGTCCAACGTTTGCTCGCGGGTCGCGATTTGCTGATTGAGTTCGCGGATTTTTGCGGTCATCGCTGCAATGTCGGCGTCCGTAACGGAAGTATTCGTGGCGGCGCCAAGCGCTTTGAGTTCGTAGTTACGCTCTTTGACGAGCGACAGAATATCTTTCTCGGCCGGTTTATAAATCGCAAAGAATTTCTCGGCGGTTGCGTCATCGAGTTCGAGCCTTGTTTTTATTTTGGCATACTTGAGCCGCTCGATTTTTTGCACCAGCGTTTGCCGGATCGATTGCTCTTGCGTGGCATGCACATCGCCCGCGGAGGATTCGTCCGTTTGCTGAGCGTGCGCGGGCAGGGCCAATACCGCGCCGGCAAACAAGAAGGAGAATAATAATGTGAATTTCATAATTGTTGGAATACCTATTCGTTATTTTGGAGCCCTTGTAAAACAGCTTCCAATTCTGGCGTGGAGAGTTCTTCGAGGTTCACGGGGTGCTCATCTTCCGACGACGGAAGCGATTCTGCCAGCGAAGCAAGATCGGAAGCAGGTGCTATGCCGCGTTTGGTGGCATGGGACTCATACGACCCATGGGTCGTATGAGATATGTTTTGCTGATCGGATTTCTCCGCAGGCGGTACGACCACTGCTACTGGCGGGGAGGAAATAGTGGTCTTAAGGGGAGTATTCCCCCCAAAGGGCTGGAATATCATAATTCCCGCGACGAGAAGGGCGGCGGCAGAGATCGCCCACCGCGACGGGCTACCCCAAATATGTCCCACGAGAAATTGCGGAATGCGTTCTAACCACGCGGGTTTTTGTTCATTTTGGGCGACGCGCTCCATAACTCGGACGCGGAAATTTGCCCAATAAAGCGGACCAGGCTCCCCCAAAACGTAAGGAATAGCAAGCTTTCGGATCTCGTCCTCAAGCTTTTGGAGATTCTCACGATTTTCGTTGTACTTTTCCATACTTTTCCTTATTTATTGGAGACATTTAGCCCCCAAAAGTTTAATGTAATCATCCACTTATTCGCTTTCTGCTAATTCCAGCCTATCCAGCGAGATAATTCTTCCGGAAGCCTGAAGATACTCGCCGATTTTCCGTACTGCATGAAAATAATTAGCTTTCAGACCGCCAACGCTTGTCCCAACGATGATTGCAATGTCTTCATACGGAAGCTCCTCGTAAAATCGCATCATAAAGACACGCTGCTGCTTGGGCGGGAGCGTTTCGATTGCTTCTTCGATGAGCCGCGTCGTTTCCGATTTGAGTAGCAGCGCATCCGGCTCGATGCCTTCTTCGGCCAGTTCTTGAACGTTATCTAAGCCAATAAATTGCCGCACTTTACTCTTTCGCGAGCGCTGGATCACCCCGTTCATCATAATCCGGTAAAGCCAGGTATAGAGCTTCGACTCACCGCGAAAATTTTGCAGCGCCTCGTAGGCTTTGACGAATGTTTCCTGCGCGATTTCATCGGCTTCGTCGTGATTGCCATGCACCATTTTTCGCGCGGCAAGATAAATGCGTTTTTGATAGCGAGTGACGAGTTCGGTAAACGCCGCATCGCGCTCGGCACGCCCACCTGTCCCGGCTTGAAAAAGCCGGACAAGTTCTTCATCCGCCAATGCGTGATATTCGGGGCGATACATCTTCGGTTACATCAAATCCTGCCGGTGGGCAAACGGTTCTATTCCGTGAGAGTAGAACCGAAACGGTAGGGTTTAATCCGTGTAAAATTCATCATTGTTGCGTGAGGGGAGTTTTTGTAGTATTTTTGTAGTACGTTAAATCAATTACATGGGAAAACCACTATGAATAAACTCGCTTTTCGGATCGTTTTATTATCTTTGCTGAGCCTTACGGTCTTTAGCTACCGAGCGTTTGGGCAATCCACTTCTGCATCGACCGGCCATAGTTACTTTGGCGCGGATCTTGGCTTAACGTATAATTGGTATTCTGGGCAATCAAATTTTTTCTGGCCAATCACGGGGACGGACGCGAATGGCGCTTCGGTCTCTACTATTGCTGCTTTTAACGGTTTAGGAAGCGGCGCTGGCTTCTTATTTGGAATGAAGGGAGGGCTTGCGCTTTCGAATTCGGTCGATCTCGAGGGAAAGCTCCGTTATCTTACGAATTACACTTCGGCAACGGAAAATCATACAATCCCGATCATCCTAATTGGATTCAACAACCCCCCAACACAAGAACCAGTCACCAACTCTTACAATCTCTTGCTAAGCAATCTCGATCTCGATCTTCTGGCGCATTATGCCCTTAGCGAGAGGTGGTATGCTGCGGGCGGCCTTAGCTTTTCAGGGTTGCTGTCGAATAGGCTGTACGTTAATCAAACCAAAAATGGCGGGGACAATTGGTCCTATTATAATCGCAACAATGGGCAACTCTCCGGGGATACGGAGATCACGGTACCCAACACTTCACAACAAAACTTCTTCTCCTCAACCCGTGCGGGGGTCGTTCTCGGCGGAGGCACGGTATTTCCACTTGGCGGTGGATCCACATTACTCGATGCGGAATTGCTGCTAAGTATTCCATTAACCGCATGGCTTCAGAGCGGAGCCGAAAACACTTTCAATCAGGCTTCAACTACGTTTGGCGTACCCTCGGTCACATTCCCCAAACTTTGGTATGCCTCGCTGACCATCGGAATCCGATTCCCATTCGGCGGGAATTCGAACGCGAGCAATGCGGAAGCGGAGGAATCGAACACGCCAAGCTCGAATCCAGCGATTGGTTCCGACGGCAAAGTCGCACTTACCGGCAGCGTGACGGACGCAAAAACCGGCGACCCTGTCGATGCCAACATGACCGTCGTCGATCTGACGAATAATCAAGTCGTTGCCACTGACCACACGGACCGCAACGGCAATTACAGTGTGCGCGTCAAAGCCCCGGGGAAATACTCGGTCACGGCGGATGCCAATGGCCATCTTTTCGGCACCGCGTATTTCGAAGTTGATCCTGAAGGGCGCATTCTTGCACGTCATCCCGATATTAAACTGAGTTCTGCCAATGGAAGGACGAGGCTCCTCGTCTTCTATGAATTCAATAGCTCCGATCTGAATGCTTCGTCCTATCCCGAACTCGATCGCGCCGTGCGCCTGATGAAGGCCGTGCCGTCGATGCGCGTCGAGATCGCCGGATATTCCGATTCGATCGGCAACGCGCAGTACAATCTCGATCTTTCCAATCGCAGGGCGAGCGCCGTGCGCGATTATCTCCTGCATAATGGTATCGACAAGAGCCGTGTTACTGCGCATGGCTACGGCAAGGATTCACCCATCGCCGATAACGGCACCGAAGAAGGCCGCGCCGAAAACCGCCGCGTGGAGTTCGTCGTGCTCAAGTAAATAGCGGTTTAGAGACGGTTCCAGCAAAATACCTATGCAGCAACGCAACCCGTAAGCTGCGGCGAGGTGTTTCTTCTAATCTTGGGACAAACTATTCTTGAAGCACGAAATCTTTCGAAGCGTTTTCCCATCGCGGGGAGGGCGGATGTCGAGGTATTTCGGGATCTCACGTTCGAACTTCGCGCGGGTGAAATCGTGGCGCTCATTGGGCCATCCGGTTCGGGCAAGAGCACGCTGCTGCATTTGCTCGGCACGCTCGATAAGCCCAGCGCGGGTGAGGTAACGATCGAGGGAAAAAACGTCGCGGCAATGAAGGACATCGAACTAAGCGCGTTCCGAAACCGGAGAATCGGATTTATTTTTCAGTTCCATCATTTACTTCCCGAATTCACTGCGCTGGAAAATGTTGCGATGCCCGCCATGATTTCAGGCCAGCCGTTCGAGGAGGCACGCGGGCGCGCGGCGGAGCTGCTCGGCGACGCCGGGCTTTCCGAGCGGCTCGATCACCGTCCTTCGATGCTTTCCGGCGGGGAATCGCAGCGGGTTGCTGTTGCGAGGGCGTTTATGATGTCTCCGGCCATTATTCTTGCCGATGAACCCACCGGGAATCTCGATTCGCATAACAGCGACATTCTTTTCAATCTCATAACTAATCTTTCGCGGAAGCATAATCAAACATTTTTGATCGCGACGCATAATCTCGATCTCGCTCGGCAAGCCGACCGGACGATACATTTGGAAAGTGGAGAATTAAAGTGAGAGTATTTTGATTAACATGAACGTAATAATTTCGTAACTTTGTGGAACTTCCTTTTTAATAATTTTCTTACGGTAAAGATGAAAAAACAGATAGCGATCTTTCTTTTAGCGGGAATTTTAGGATCCTGCAAAACCAGCACTTCTCCGACCAGTACAAGCGCAATTCCCACAACGCCCAACACGATGATCTTCACGGTTACCGGCACAACGGACACGTCGTTGACGGCATACGGCGCCGATACGACGATCTACGGAATCAAAGGTGTTGGCGTAGCGGGCGCGGGAGTATCCACCGCGAGCAAAACGGCCTTTGGGGCCGGCTTCATCTTAGGGAACATTACGAGCACCGGGACTTACAATGTCGGAACCGTGGCAAGCTTAAGCAATCCCTTGAGCTATATAGTAATGTTCTATTCCTATGTCGATACTTCTGGAAACAACGTGAAGTATTCTACGCCAACCACGCCGGGTACGAATTCGGTTGGAACCGTTGTCATTACCACCCTTACGGCAACCTCCATTCAGGGCACGTTCAACGGCACCCTTACGCTGCAAAGCGGAAACGGCCCCCAGACGGTTACGATCGCGAACGGAGGGGTGAATGCGACAATCAAGTAGAACAGTGGAACGAGAGAAACTTCTATGAAGTTAGCTCATTCCTAAGATTTTAGAAATTATGGCTCAACAGACTGCAACCCCCATTCGTCCGGTTCGTCCAACTCCGCGTCAAACGCCAGGCCGCCCGCTGCCGGGCCGCGCCCGCGCAAAGAAAAATGAAAACGCTCCCGTCCGTCCATTTCAAATGCCGTTCGATGCGAAGAACATCCGGATTATTTTGATCGGAATTGGAGTGATCGTGCTTGGTTATCTCGTCATGTATTTCAGCCCGACGATGAGCGACATGGCGCTGACCGTCAGCCCCATTCTGCTCCTGCTTGGCTATTGCGTAATCGTTCCCCTCGGCATTATGGCCGGAATGCGCAAGAAGCGCTCGGCAACTTCTGATATTGCAGCACCCACGACGAACGGCGCGGCATTGTAAGTTTTATTTCGAAGCGCCATAGGTTTCGAGCAGACTAACGCGCATCTCGTTCTTTGAAACATCGACGTTGCGGACCTCGCCGCCGGCATTGGTAACAAGGTGTTCGGTGCCATTCAGATCAAGCACGAAGACGTCGCCAGCAGGCATGTCGAGCACATTGATGACCTTGCCGATTGCTTCGCTCGTCTCATCATCGACGACGATCATTCCGATAACTTCATCATAATACGCTCGGCCTTTTGGAAGCTTGGGTCGTTCGCTTTCGGGAATTAAAATCTCAGCATTTCGGAGGGTTTCGGCAGCATCGCGGTCTTCGATGCCTTTGAACTTTAGGAGAATTCCCGTGGGGAGAAGGCGGACGGAGCTTATCGCATGCGCTGCGATTTCACCCGAAGGCATTCGGAGCAAGACCTGCTTGAGCTTTTGAAAGCGCCGGTCATCGTGAGAAAAGCTTTGGATCGAAACTTCGCCACGAATGCCATGCGGCTTCCCGATGCGTGCAATGAGAACAAGTTCTTCGCTCACACTTCCGCCAAATATTGGTGAACGAAACTAACGGCCATCGCGCCTTCGCCGACGGCGCTGGCAACACGGTTCATTGCCCCGGAGCGAACGTCGCCTGCTGCGAAAATTCCAGGGCTGCATGTTTCGAGCAAATAGGGATCGCGCTTCATCGGCCACCCGTCTTTGAAATTTTCGCGCAAAAGAAGATCGCGTCCGGTAACGATAAAACCGCGTTCGTCTTTCATTATGTCTGCTTTGACCCAATCGGTATAGGGTCGCGCACCGATCAAAATAAAGAGCGCGTCGGCTGCTACCGTGCATTCATCGCCAGCATGCATTCGCATCACTAATTTTTCGAGATGATTCGTGCCGATTGCTTCGATGACTTCGGTCTCGGGCAGCACGCTCACGTTTTGCGTTTTTGTAATCTGATCGACTAAATAGGAGGACATGGTTCCCGTCAAATCTATTTTGCGAATGACAATATGCACGCGTTCCGCGAATTTTGCAAGGTGCAGCGCGGCTTGACCCGCCGAATTGCCGCCGCCGATAACATAGGCCTGCTTGCCGCGTGTCTGCAGCGCCTCGATGGTCGCCGCGCCATAATAAACGCCCGCGCCAGTAAGCTCGGCGATGCCTTTGGTTTCAAGCTTGCGGTAGGCGACTCCCGTTGTGATGATGATGCTGCGCGAATGAATTTCCGTGCCATCCGCGAGATGAACGGTCTTGTATGAAGCCGCCGAAGAAACGGCAAGCGCTTCCTGCGGCGAAAGGAATTCAATCCCAAACCGAGTCGCTTGCGTGATCGCGCGCCGCGTAAGTTCTGAGCCGCTGACTCCTTTAGGGAACCCAAGATAATTTTCAATGCGAGAACTTGTCCCGGCTTGTCCGCCCGGCGAATGTTTTTCGACGAGCAGCGTCTTTAATCCCTCCGAGCCTGCATACACCGCCGCCGCAAGCCCAGCCGGTCCAGCTCCGATGATGACAACATCGTACATATTCGAACTCGCGGTTGGCCGAAGCCCGAGTTTTTCTGCGATCGAGCGAATCTCCATATCGACCGCTAACGTGCCGTCTTCGAAGATGAGCGCGGGCAGCGAGGCCGCGGCGATTGCGTTAAGTTCCATCAGCTCTGCGGCCTTCGGATGACTCTCGACATCGATCCATTGGTAGGGAATTAGATGCCCGGCGAGGAACTCCTTAATCGCGTGCGACTTGGGAGAAAATTGATAACCCAAAAGACGAATGCCGTCAAACTCTGGCTTGTAATTCGATTGCCAATCGCCCAACATCTCGTCTATGACCGGAAAAAGTTTTTCTTCGGGTGGGTCCCACGGCTTGAGCAGGTAATAATCGAGATCGGTGTCATTAATGGCACGGATGGCGGTATCGATGTCGGAATAAGCTGTCAGCAGCATCCGCTTTGCTTCGGGAAAAAATTCCTTCGATCGTTCGAGAAACTCGACGCCCGTCATGCGCGGCATTCTTTGGTCAGAAATAAAAAGCGCGACCTCTTCACCAGTCCGTTTCAATTCCTTCAGGCTGGCAAGCGCCTCTTGCGGGTCTTCCGTGCTGAGAATTTGGCATTCCTTCTTGAATTTTTGCCGTACGTCTCTCGCAAGGGCCCGTAGCACTTGCGGGTCATCATCTATAAGAAATATGATGGGGAGTTTCATATCGAGACTATTGGAAACGCAATGCTGAACTCCGTGCGACCCGGTCGAGAATTCACCTCGATCTTCCCATGATGCTGCTGCACGACTTTTTGCACAAGATCGAGACCCACACCCGTGCCTTCGCCAACATCTTTCGTAGTAAAGAACGGATCGAAAATACGTTCGAGATTTTCGGGAGCTATTCCCGGCCCATTATCAATGACATTAAAGACAACATGATCTGGCATCGAGAGCGTCTTCACGGTCAGTTCGCCTCCATCCTTCATCGCATCGATCGCATTGTCGATGATATTGGTCCAGATTTGATTTAATTCGCCGGGGAAGCCGAGTATGTATGAAAGATCGCTTTCGAGATCGGCATTAATTACTACGCTATGCCGGCGCGCTTTATATTCGAGCATCGTGATCGTATTTCGGATGCCCTCATTGATACACACCGAGTCCATCGCCTGCGCCTGATCCATCCGTGTATAGCTCTTGACCGATTGTACCAACTCCGAAATCCGCCGCGAGGATGCTGCAATCTCATCGATAGCTTTCTCCGTCTGAAGCCGCGCCGCAAGCCAATTGATAAAGGGATGAAATACGTTTTCAGAAACAGATTGCTTGAGACGTTCGAGATCGTCAGTACTAATTCCGGAATCTGCGAATGTTACTTCGCAATCTGTTTCGACATTGTTATTGCCAAGCCAATCCGACAATTCATTCTCGCGCCGTTTACGCTCGAGGAGTGGAATTCGTTCGAATCCATTATGCAAGGCTTTCTGGACAACTCCAACTAAACTCTCGATCTCTTGAGGTGTTGGCTGAAGAGGAGCAATCACCTGGAGACTTGCGGCGAAGGTACCAACAACCCTTTTTAGATCCTCCGCACTTCGGAGCACCGCGGCGGCGGGGTTATTCAATTCATGTGAAATGCCGGCTGAGAGTTTGCCGAGCGACATTAGTTTCTCATTCTGAAAATGATTCGTTGTGAACAGCCGGACTCGGTCGACCATCGAGTGAACCAGCACCTCGGTCAACTCATAATTATGCGCAATGAGGCTGGGAAATTTGGAGCGGTGCAACGAGAGCGTTTTTACCGGTCCGATCGCTTCGGTAAAGACCGGCGATGATTTCATGCGAGAAAAGGGAATGAGGCCGGTCATCGCACCGCGCGAGTTTGTCATTTGAGTTTTCTTCTGCCCATTCTGAAACGCATATACCTCGATCTTGCCTTCGAGGACTAAGATCAAATAGTCGAATACATCTCCGGGCCGGTTTATAATGCCCGGCTCATAGGAGATAATTTCAGATTCACGGACGAGCCATTCCAGCTGCTCGCGTGGAACAGCGCTCAGATCAGGTACGCTCTGGAGAAAATCGACGATTTCATCCATGGCATGGGAGTAAAGAAAGGGTTATCCTTCGACGGCTGGCGCCTCCGCTACAGCGGCTGGTTCTTCAACCGTCTGGGGCGCTTCGGATGGTGCAACTTCGGCGGACGCGGCTGCTTCGGCAGATGCGGCTACTTCCGCAGCCGCAGATGCCTCGGCCTGTGCAGCTTCTGCCGCTATTGCATCGGCAATTTTCTTCTGAGCGGCTTTCCGCTTTGCTTCTTCGCGCGCATTGATCGCCGCTTGCTTGGCGTCAATGTGCGCGGCAAGTTTTTCGTCGCGCTTTGCTTTCCAGGTGATGAAAATTTCGCTTGCGCGAGCAGGCTCGATCTTCTTTTTCTCCAAATGCCATTTCAGAAGAATTCCCTCGCCGGAAAGTAGTGAGCGGACGGTATCCGATGGCTGCGCGCCGACTCCGAGCCAATAGAGTGCGCGATCTTCCTTGATCTGGACTTTCTGCCCCGGTTCGTTCGAAGGCCGATATTGCCCCAGCGATTCGAGGTAGCGCCCATCGCGCCGCGAGCGGCTATCGGTGGCGACAATCTTGTAAATCGGGACTTTCTTGCGTCCCTGACGTGCTAATCTCAGTTTTACCATGGTTCTTACAGTTAATTTTATTCCCTTATTTCCCCTCCTTTTCAAGGAGGGGGCAGGGGGTGGTTAATTTTGGAGGATGTCTGCCGAGCCATTACCAAAAAGGGCTTACGCAGAGTCTCCGGTTTAAAATTTTATAGGTTCCGACTTATGGGAACCTCGGCGTAGAGCCGAGGTTCCCACGAACGGAATATCAATAACTTCGAATTGAAAGTAATTATTTCAGCTCGACTTTCGCGCCGGCGTCCTCGAGCTTCTTTTTCAAAGCTTCCGCATCGGCCTTGCCAATGCCTTCCTTGACGGGCTTCGGCGCGCCATCGACCAAGTCCTTCGCCTCTTTCAGGCCCAGACCGGTTGCTTCGCGTACAGCCTTGATGACGTTGATCTTCGATGCGCCACCTTCGACGAGAATGACATCGAACTCCGTCTTCTCTTCGACGGCTGCGGCAGGAGCCGCGCCACCGGCGGCCGGCATCATGCCCATCATCATCGGGGCCGAAGCCGTTACGCCGAATTTCTCTTCGAGTGCTTTTTTGAGATCGGCGGCCTCGCCAAGCGTCAGCGCGCTGATCTGATCTACGATTGCATTAATATCTGCCATGGTTGTATTACGGTTTTAAGTGGTTAAAAATTATTGTCAGAACTATGATTTTAAGAGATTCAGAAGATTGGGTCACTGTCATTCCCGCGAAAGCGGGAATCCATAACTTGTACCTTCGATAATCCGCTGGATTCCCGCTTTCGCGGGAATGACAGTTA
Source organism: Ignavibacteriota bacterium (assembly GCA_003151825.1). Lineage (GTDB taxonomy): Bacteria > Bacteroidota > Ignavibacteria > Palsa-1295 > Palsa-1295 > PALSA-1295. Next base: position 41,697 of record PLYO01000024.1, on the reverse strand, counting down.
AATTATCTAAAAAATCCCATAAATCCCGGTTCAGACGGTTTCTGCTTTCTTCTTTTCGATTGCATCGACGAGATAGACAATATCTCGCTGCAATGCGCCCAAAACGCCGACGATGCCCTGTATCGGAGCATTCAAGCTGCCCAAAATGCTGGAGATCACTTCCTTCTTCGTCGGTAACGCCGCGACTTTCTTGAGATCCTTGCCGGGGTACGTTTGTCCCTCGACATAAGCAAGCTTGAGGGCCGGCTTATCCTGGTTTTTCTCAATAAAATCACGAAGTATCCGCGCCGGAGCGACCGGATCGTCGAACCCAAACGCTACGCCCGTCTGACGGACAAGCGCCGCCCGTAGTGGGTCGGACATCCGTCCTGCATCGTCGAGCGCCCGTTTGAGCAGCGTGTTCTTCGCGACTTTGAAGGTTAGCCCCGCTTTGCGGAGATCGTTTCGCAGACGGGTCGTCTGCTCGACGGTCATTCCTTCGAAGTCGGTGAAGTACATGCCGGTCGATCGGTCGATTACTTCCCGGAGTTCCGCTACGGAACTCGCTTTTTCTTCGCGTGTCATTTATAGTATGGTGTAGCACGGACTTTAGTCCGTAGCTTTTTTGCCTTTGGCAGCATTGTTGCCCGCCTGAAGTTTGAAGCTCTCCAAGTAAGCCATTATTGCGAGGTATTTCAGCCCGTAATAACTGAAATCGTGCTCCCCGCCGGACTTGACGAGCAGACCCCCTGCTCATCCGCCCAAAGCCAAATAGCGGGCCGTAAACCCACTGAAGCTAAAGATAGTTCTTTTTACAATGCGATCCCAAAAACTCTTACTTCTTATTTCTTACTTTCCCTGTTCTCTAAGAAATAGGTGCCGATTTTTTTTCTTGCTGAGTTCCCGACCACCCCCTCGTTTTCAGGCCAATTGCGCCTTACGTTGCCTCCATGGGGTAAAAGTCCTGCTTAGAGTACACTATAACAGGCCACAATAAATTTTCAAGGAACTCCGGTGATCGATGTCCCCCAAGCTAAGGGTATACCCGCCCAGGACTTTTCGATCGACCCTCAGGCGCCATTTGATTTCATTGTGCANNCATATCTGTACTGACAGCGGGATGTTTACACTCTCAACGCTCGCGGATAGGAGGGTATATGGAAGGCCAATTCGCCTCCGGATATAAACCGCCCATATATATAGAACAAAGTTTTTTGACAAAATGTGCCCGCATTGGCAGATATTGGCTTTTTTGAACTGATTTCAACATTTTATTTTTCCAGCGCCTGACCTGAGCTTGCCGAAGGGTTCACCGCATCAATACCACCGGCAGCGTCTCAACCCGCCCGTTCATTCGAACGAGGCATTCATACACCCCATCGGTAGGGGCGCATTGCAATGCGCCCCTACAGTTCCATACGAAGGAATGCTCTCCCGCGCCCAACTCACCCGAAAACAGCCGCGCAACCTCCACGCCAAGCGTATTCACAATGGATACCTCCGCATAACCGGCCGATTGCGAGGTGAAGGTGATTTGGGTGGATTGGGTGAAGGGATTTGGAAACACGCGAAGGCCACTGCCCGCAGCCTCGCTCTCCGCCACGCCCAGCGGCCCCGGGGTGAAGACCTCGTTGACACTTACAGCATCCGGGTTGCCAATCCCACCGATTGCATAAATTTGGCCATTCACCGTTGCTGACATCAAGTCCATTCGGCCTGTTGGCATATCTGGACCAAGACTCCAACTATTAGTGGCGGAATCGAAGATTTCAAGAACCCTTGAATCAATGGTTTCTTGAATCCCGCCAAAAACATAAATCTTACCATTTAACGTGCATGAGGCGCAATCGCTTAGTGCTAAAGGCATGGAAGGGCCTGCGCTCCAGGAGTTGGAAACAGGATCGAAAATTTCCACCGTATCCATGGGACGTTCATCCGAACTATAACCACCTATTGTATAAATCTTTCCAGCTAATACACTCGACGTGAGCTCAGCTCGCTTTGTTGGAATTGGAGCTGCTGAACTCCAACTATTCGTAGATGGATCAAATACATCAACAGAGTCGAGAATAATATTGTTGCCGATTCCATACCCTCCAATTAGATACAGTTTACCATTGACTATGCTTGCCGCGTGTCCACTACGTGCGATCAGTAATGGTGGCCCTTCGCTCCAGCCATTCGTTGCAGAGTCGAAAATTTCCATGACATGCGTGTAAACATTGGCGCCAGTATCGGTTGCTCCACCGCAAGCGTAAATTTTTCCATTTAATGCACTGCAAGTAAGGGATACTCGTGTCGTGGGCATATCGGGGCCTTGCGTCCATTTGTGTGTGGTTGGATCGAAAACCTGAACGGTATTAGTAATTCCCTGAAAATATGGGCTGCCACCAATAATATAAATCTTACCGTTCAGAATAGCTGAACCGGCGGCACCGTCCGGAGTGAAACCACTCGACGAATCCGTGGACCAAGATCCTTGACACCGGCCTTCACGAGTGGCGCAGAGACTAAGAACGATCAATGAGATAGTAAAAATGTATTTCATAATCCTTGGTAGCTTTAGTGTTGAACGATAAATTTTGCGGTTTCCGTGCCACGCTTTGGGATTTGTGTGAAAGGTGAGCCTTTGCTTTAGCCGGAAGTTCGTACGGGAAGGGAATGGTAACGGCAAAAAAAGGTGAGCGCGAGAAGCCGCTTCGGGAACATGATTGAAAGACAGAACGCGCGCAAAAGTGCAACGCATGAATGACTCATAGAGAGTCAGCCCGCGTAACCCGTTCTAATCCGCGTAATCCCGGTTCCGGCGCGGTTAGTATTTCCCGACCAGGACTTTAATCACTCCGGTGCCGCTCGCGTTGAACGGCTCCATGGCTTTGCCGAGGATATTGCCAAAGCGGAGCTTGTCCGGGTCGCCTTTCATGGCATGACCGGGGATCGAACTCGTCACGAGCAAATCGCCGACCTCGATCGGCCCATTTTCACCGGAAACTTTCGTAGGAATAACGCCGATCACGCCCATGGGAACTTTCGCGTTGTTCGCTGCCGTATCGCCGCTCATGCCATCGAAGCCCAGCAGCACTCCGGGCGCGGTGGCATAGACTCCGGCCACGCACTTAGAATACGGCGTCGAGCATTTTGCGACGTGATAGGTCGCTTGCGCATCGAGCACGAGCACATCGCCCGACTCATACTCCGATTTCGCGCCGACGACATTGAACGATTCGGCCAGATCCGCGCCACCGGAATTCCATGCGCCGCCGGCTACGGTGTATGCCTGGCCATTGTTGGCAAAACGAAATTCTCGCGTCGCGCCTTTGCAAAAGATCGCGATGTTGCTATCGGTCACAGTGGACGTACCGGTGCCTCCATAGTCGGCAATGAGCGCATTCGAGCGGCCGATAGATGGGGGCGGAGTCGAGAACGTGGCGTTGCCGACATAAGCATAAACGCCTGTTCCGGGACCCGTTGTCGAACCCGTCATCCCGAGAACACCATACCCGGTTGAACCACTCGCCGAGCCAAGCATGCCAAAGCCACCGGGGAATGTTGTATATCCCTGGACCCCCCAGTATCCAGTGCCTTCGACACCGGTACATGTCGTCGTTGTGCTGGCGGCTTGCCCATAAACGGCAATGCCCGTCCATTTATTATATCCCCAAACAGCGTAGTTCGAGCTTGAATCAAGCCCAAGCACAGCCACGCCGGTCGTGGAGTTGTTCGCTCCTTTTACTCCATAACCTGAGGCAGAGCTTGGAACAAACCCATAGACGCCCGTTCCGCCCGATCCGTCGGCTTCTGCATAGAGTCCGACTCCGGTAGTTCCTTCGGACAAGCCATATAGACCGACGCCGGCGCCTGAAGCGTTAGTGGCAAATCCCACGATAGCATCAGCCCCCGCTCCATCTCCCTCACCCCAGACACCGTAAGCCCCGCCATTTACGTTCGTAGCCCGCCCGAAGACGGCACTCGCGCTGTTCGAGTTACTCCCGGTCGTGGCTTGAAGAGCGTTTGCAGCGCTTGTCGCGTTCGTAATCTGAAAAAGTCCCGCGGAGCCTGTGCCGTTAGTCGTGCCAGAAAGCGCATTGGCAGTGTTTGCGGCGTTACTGACAGTGAAACTGCCCGCGCCGCCCGTGCCGGTCGTCGATGCAGCCACGCTTATGCCGGAGCCGTTGGTCGATGACGTCAGCCCATTGGCTGCGTTTGCGGCATTCGTGACAATGAAGGCACCTGCGCTACCCGTTCCCGTCGTTGTTGCGTTCAAGCTTGCGCCAGAACCATTCGTGGAAGTCGAAAGACCGACTGCGCCATTGGCGTTGTTGGTGACGCTGAACACACCCGCGTTACTCGTTCCGGTCGTTGTTGCGTTCAAGCTTGCGCCGGAACCATTCGTGGAAGTCGAAAGACCGACTGCGCTATTGGCGTTGTTGGTGACGCTGAACACCCCTGCGCTACCCGTCCCGGTCGTTGTCGCGTTCAAGCTTGCGCCGGAGCCGTTGGTCGCGGTCGAAAGAGCGATCGCGCTACTGGCGTTGTTGGTGATGCTGAACGCTCCGGCGCTTCCGATGCCGTTCGTCGTTGCTTGTAGTGCGGCAACCGCTGCATTAGCAGCACTATTGATTTGGAAATATCCTGCTTCGCCGGTTCCGGTATTGATAAGGCTGAAGATAGGCGAACTCGTGGATGCTGTCCCAGTATATGGCAACGAGATAGCCGAGGCGGTCGCAGATTGCCACAACGAGCCGCCCGCGCCATCGGCGGCAAGGACCAGCCCCGCCGTGGAAGCGCCGGACGCGACCTTGTCAAACGTCACGGCGCCGCTCGATAATTTGGCATTCGTGACCGCTCCATTGGCAAGCTTTGCAGTGGTAACGGAACCACCGGCAAGTTTTGCCGTCGTAATGCCGGAGTCCGTGATCGTGATCGCCGTGGCTGGGCCGGTGGGGGCAAGGATGGTAAGGATCCCGTCAAAATTCATCAGGTCCTGAATGGCCGGCGGCTCGGACGAAGTGATCGCAATGGTATCGCCGCTTTTGCTTACGGTCGTGAACCCACCTCCGGTGAGAATCACAGCATTGGAAAGACCATTGACCGTCGTGGGCACGATGTTCAGGCTCGATGGATCGATGGCGCGAGCAAAGGCGGCGGTATCGGCATAAGATGCGTTGCGTGCAAACCCGGCCGTGTCCGCGAAGAACGCACTGGGAACGTCCGAAAGAGGCGAGCGGGGGACAAGCTCCGGCGAGCCATCAACCAGAACGCCGAGGTAATAACGATCGGTCGCGGGGTTCGTGACCTTGAGCGGCAGCAGAGGCTTGGAATTGCCGATGAGAACGTTGAATATTCCCTCGGATGAGAACGTCACCTTTTGCAACTCCTCAAAGATGGGCGCACCTCCGGTATCTGCCGTGTAAATCCTGAGCGTGAGCGCATGCAATCCGATCAGCGGCGCGTTAGTGGCGTCGGTGACAAGACCCTGATACGAAATAATCCGTTGCGCCTGACTTACGCCGGGCGCGGCATTAAAGATAAGGCCGAGCGCGATCGCAATCGCGGCACGCTTGAGAAGTGAATCGTTCATAAGTTTTTCAATAAGTTAAAGATAAAGAACAGGCACGAAGCGTGGCTGCTATTCGCCACAAATCGGATGCACGATGCGGGAGATGACCCCGTCAATGAACGGTCACCATCCACTACATCAATACAAAAATACAACAATTCTAAGCCTGAGCCGCTAATTAGGGATTAGATCGGTCAGGTGGCGATGTCCCCGAAGTCGGCGAATCTACAAACGGGCCACGCCTAATGGCGTTGTCATTCGTGAACTCGCGTGTAGGCCGAAGCTCCAGATTCGGCGATGGAAATCGTACCGAATCTGGAGCTTCTGGTTATACGCGAACAAAGCCGTTGACTCTTATGGGAACTTCGGCGGATTGCCGAAGACGAAGCCGAGCTGCGCGACAACCGTCGGGCTGTTTGCCTCGACATTGGCGACCGCGATATCGAGGAAGAACTTCTCATACAGGAAGCTCGCGCCTAAGCTGAGGCCGGCATCCTGACCGAGCGAGGGCGAGAAATACGGGTCGCGGATGGTCTGCGAGATCGACCCGATACTCTTCCCATTGGCGCTCAGATCGAATGACGGGGTATTCTGCGTGCCGTTGGAGACGGCATATCCGATGCGGATTTTCACGCGCTTATCGATGCGGTATTCTGCGCCGAGATTCCATCTCGGAAAAATGAATTGTGTAGTGTGCAGGTCTGGACTGCCATTCGTGCCGGTCAGTGTTTCGGAATAAGTCCCCAAACTGAGTCCGCCGACCAATAGGAGATCGTTGATAAGATAGTTGGCCCCAAGTCCCGCATCGAAGCTCGTATGCGAGGGCATGGTGGTCGAGATGGTCGTATCTTTGGTCCCGACAGGATGCGTATCGGTGGACGAACCGCTCATCGTGTAGAAGTCAACCATCGGAATCAGAGTAAAATTATTTGTAGTGTTAATCATCGCGCGGCCATTGAACCCGAGGATCGTTCGGCTGTCGGAGTATGTCTCGGTGTTTGTTGTGGAGTTTCCTTTCGCGTCTGTGGTGGTCAGACTGAGATTATCCGAGTAGGAGGGGAACATGATGGTGAGCGCGGCATCGATTGTGAGATCCTTTGAGATCGCCGCGAGCATTCCCGCATTGATGCCGAACTGCGAAAGGCTCTCGTCGATGCTCTGGATCGTATCCGCCGGTGGGGTATCCTGATAGCCGGCGCTCACGTAGCTCACTCCCAACCCCACCGCGATGTTGCCCAATTGCAGGGCGCCATAGAGGTACGTGGTGTTGTCCAGCCCGATGGACTGAGGTTTATAGGCACTGGGTACGTTCTTTGTGATGCCGGTATCCTGCGTGGTGTTAATCGAAAGCCCCGGAAAGCTTTTTTTCGCAAGCATCAGACCGAGCGAAAAATCCGGCGTAATGCCGAAGGCGGCATTGGCGAATTGCGGATTGATGTTCAGGCTGGCGACGCCGTTATAATGCGAAACCCACGCCGGATTGGTGAGGACGTCGATCGGATCGATCAGGAACGGGTTCGAGATGTAGCTCTGGAACCCGACGGCCGTTCCCTGGAGCACCGGGCCATCGGAATTGATCATCCCGAATCCGCCGGCGCCCATGGAAAGCGACCGGGCGTAGCCGCCATCGCGATCGTAGGGGTCGATCGTGCGGACAGCGGTATCGTAAACGAAGGGCATCGTCTGAGCGTGAATGCGGCTGACGCTTCCAAGACTCAGCAATACGAAAAAGAAAAGTACGATTTTATGATTCATGGTTTTGTAGTGGTTCATTGGTTGGTTCATGGTTAAGTAAAGGGTTAAGTGGACTATACTCTGCGCGCGGACACACATCCGAGCGCACCTCATCGAACAGGGATCCGATGAGCATTATGAAAAACAGTTAATGGGCAAGAAGGTTTCGGGGGGTCGTGGGGGAAAAACACTGGTTATCGCAGCCCGATAATCCCGGTTCCGATAATATTACCGAATCATTACCACCGGCAGCGTCTCCACCTGCCCATTCATCCGGACGAGGCATTCATACACCCCATCGGTAGGGGCGCATTGCAATGCGCCCCTACAATCCCACAGGAAGCTATGCTCTCCCGCACCCAACTCACCCGTTAGAAGCCGCGCAACCTCCACGCCAAGCATATTCACAATGGATACCTCCGCATATCCGGCTGCTTGTGAGGTGAAGGTGATTTGGGTGGATTGAGAGAAGGGGTTGGGGTATGTGGTAATTGCGTGCTGCGCCTGCATTGAAGGCTCTACGGCATCCACGGGCATTTCGGCGAGCGGTCGCCGCCATACACCATCGTTGGAAAAAACAAAGAGATATGAACCCCCAATCGCAATCGCGTTGATATAAGCCGTTGACAAGCCGGTGTTGACCTCCATCCATGTCGTTCCGTTGTTGGTCGTGAGTTGGACTGAACCCTGATCTATTCCGTCCGCAGTAGCGAGGAATAGATTTGAACCGCTCACTGCCAGAGCTGTGCCGATATAACCTGCGAGACCCTCTCCAACCCACTGTGTGCCGCTATTGGTCGAGGCATACACTGCATTGTCGCCAATGAAAGCCCCGGCATAAACATTCGTGCCACTCGCCGACAGCGAGTAAATTGTCGTATTCGTCAAACCGTTATTGGATTGCTTCCAGCTCGTGCCACCATTCGTCGAGAGAAATACTCCTACGTCAGGAGTATTTCTCTCGACGGCGGTTCCTACGAATACGTTCACACCGTCCGAAGCGATCGCTGATAGGCTGGAACTCGTCAGGCCGTTCGAGGAAGATTTCCAGGTCGAACCATTATTCGAGGAAAACATGATTCGGTTATCCCCAGTTACAATCCAGAGGGTGGTGCCGCTGACGGCCATAGCTTTGATGTCGGCGTTTTTCAGGCTCGTCTTCGACCATGTTGTTCCATTATTGGTAGAGAGAAACACACCGCCCAGACCAGTCATTTGATAGTCGTAGAGTCCGGCAAAGAGATTCGCGCTGATTGCGGCCAGTGCGGTGACCGGACAATGAGTCAGGCCGGCGCTGACACGAGTCCAGTCGGTCCCATTGTTCGTCGAAATGCACACACCTGTATCGCTCGTACCTGCAAAAAGGTTTGTGCCGATCACAGCAAAACAATTTGCACTGGCCTTCGAAGGCACGGTTGCGTGAACCCATTGACTGCGGGCATGTTGGTCAGCGGAGCAAAGCAGTGCGATAGTAAGGAGAAGTAGCCGGAAGTAATTCTTCATAATTATTATTTGCTTAATATCAGTTTTATCTGCCGCTGCGACGAACCTGCGGATAGCACCACGGTATAGATTCCGCTTGCCAGATTATCCGCATCGAACCGTGTGCTGTGTTGCCCCGGCTCCATCGTCTCGTTCAGGAGGCTCTGCACTGTTCGGCCAAGCATATCGAACACATCGAGCTGAACGAATCCCTGCTCGGAGAGCGCGAATCCGATCGTGGTTGATGCGTTGAAAGGGTTGGGGTAGCTTTGAATATCCTTCTGGAACGCCGTTTCTTGTGTTACTGCACTCTGCCCAATCATCTCCGAAAGCGGGCGGCGCCAGACGCTGCTATCGGTTCCAGCGAAGAGATTCGTGTTGCTCGCCAGTAACGACGTAATATGCGTTCTCGGTAATCCAGAATCGACCGCCCTCCAGCTTAAACCGAAGTCAGTCGAGAGACAAGGTGTGCCAAACGATGTGCTTGCAAAAATATTTGTGCCGCTCACCGCAAAGGCATCTACTGTACAATAGCTCGTCATCTCAGGAACGATGCGTGTCCAGCTTCCCCCGTTATTCGTTGAAATAAAAATGCCGCCATAGTCATCTCCAAGTATATTCGTCGCGGCAATGATCGTCGTGCCACTGACTGCAAGTGCTCGTATCTGCGTGTTCCAGAGGCCGTTGTTGATTTGAGTCCAGCTTGCGCCATTGTTGGTTGAAAGGAAGATGCCGCTATCTACCGTCCCTGCGAAGAGGTTGTTCCCAAGTACTGCAAATGACGTGATGCCTCCACGGAAGTTTTGCAAGCCCGTTGTATCTGCCTTAGCCCAGCTTCGCCCACTGTCTGTCGAACGGAGCACGGATCCGAATGCTGACCCTGCAAAGAGATTTCCCTCATGCGCGGCAAAGGCTTGGTAGATGTCATAATCGGGAAATCCAGGATAGACATTTGTCCAGGATATTCCATCGTCTGTCGAACGAAAAATGCTGCCATCATCTCCTCCACCTATTCCCGCGAGGATATTCGTACCGATCGCAGCAAGGGATCGAACATGAGCAGTCCACAATAAGTCGTTGACTTGTGACCAACTCGCACCTTCATCGGTTGATAGAAAAGGGCCAATGCTATACCCCATCGAGCCTGCAAACAAATTCTTGCCGGACAGCGCCAGACAGGAGACAGGTGTGTTTCTTATTCCTGTATTGACAGGAGTCCAACTACTCCCGTCATCCGTAGAAAGGACAATGCCTCCAACCTCGGTGGCAGCAAAGAGATGGTTGCCGATCAATGCCGTTGTATTGATAATTTGATCCTTCCCCGGTCCGAGAGTAAACGGCAGCCAAATCGATCCGTTGTTTGTTGTGCGAAATACGCTGTCAGCAGTTTGGGTAAATACACTTGTGCCACTCGCCCAAAGGTTATATACGAATGTGGAGTGCAGTCCCGAATCGGCGAACGTCCAGCTTCTCATACTATCTATCCAGCGAAACACACGCCCAGACTCCGTAGCGGCGAATAGATTCGTTCCACTCACCGCAAGGTGATAAACGATCGAATCCGTTAGACCGGAGTTGATCTTCGTCCATGTTGTGCCAATGTTGGTCGAGACATAAACTCCCAGTGGGCTACCTGCGTTGCTATTAGCAACGAAAAGATCGGTACCGATCAAAGCAATCGACATTTCGGTCGATTGCGTTGGAGTATTGAGCCGAGTCCAGTGTATGCCGTTGTTGGTGGAGAGATAAATAACATCATTATTGCCGTCCCACGTCATCGCTAAAAGGTCCGAGCCGCTCACCGTAAGTGCCAACACTTCTCTGTTTGCTAATCCGTCATTGGTCGCATTCCAGCTTACACCATTGTCGGTGGAGATGAATACGCCGCTGTCCCCGGTCCCGCAAAAAAGGTTTGTGCCGCTTGCAGCAAGAGATTGTACGTGCTTGCTATTTAGTCCGGAATTGACCGCAGTCCAACTCGTACCGTTGTCGGTCGTGAGAAAAACACCGATGCCCGAACCGGCGAAAAGATTGGTACCACTGACGGCAAAACATGAAACGTAAGTTCCATACGGCCCATTCGTTTGCACCCACTGCGCGCGCAGCACACACGGCGGCATCGCCGCGAGCGCGGCGAAGAGGGTGAGCGCGAGAAGCCGTTTCGGAAGCATGGTTTGAGTGAAAAACCGAACGGGAGCCAAAAGTGCCCGCAATCTTGATTTGGGGCGATTTCAGGGATTTGGGAGATGGGGTATTTCGCAGTCATCGAGGTGACCGAACCGCACGCGCCCGCTCGTAGTTTACGATGTTATGGAAAATCAATCGAGGTATATCGTTTCCGATCCGGAAGTGCTCAGCGGGGCGACCGTATTCGCCGGCTCGCGCGTACCATTTGCATATTTGATGGAATATCTCGAACGCGGCTCGACCATCGAAGCATTTTCTGCGGATTATCCATCCATTTCTGTTAATTTGGCTATGAAGGCATTGGAAGAAGCATCATATCTCGTCGAGGAAGCTGTTCATGCGTATCCTGCTCGATGAGTGCGTTCATAGCAAAGTCGCGCAAGCGCTGGGTTCCCACACCATCCGAACAGTGCAGGAAGCTGGCTGGCGTGGCGTGAAGAACGGCAAACTTCTTCGTCTCGCTGCATCGGAGTACGATGTATTCATCACTTCCGATAAGAACCTCGAGTACCAACATAATGAGACAACGTTGCCGATTCCCGTGGTTACTATTGCAACACATGGAAATATGTGGGAAGATATTGAGCCAATCATTCCTAAAATCGAAGCGTTACTTTCAACACCATTACAAAAGACTTTCTATCGAGTAGAATAAATATGCCCGAAGACAAACTACCCAAACGAAGCGAAGATTTTAGCGCGTGGTATAACGAGATCGTGCAGCGCGCCGAGCTGGCGGAGCACTCGCCGGTGCGCGGCTGCATGGTCATTCGCCCGAATGGCTACGGCATCTGGGAACTGATGCAGCAGGCGCTCGACCGGATGTTCAAGGAAACCGGACATCAGAATGCGTATTTCCCGCTCTTCATTCCGCTTTCGTTTATCGCGAAAGAGGCGAAGCACGTCGAGGGTTTCGCGCCGGAGCTTGCCATCGTGACCAAAGGCGGCGGGAAGGATTTGGAAGAACCGCTCGTCGTGCGGCCAACATCCGAGACGATTATTTATTCCATGTACGCGAAGTGGGTGCAATCCTACCGCGATCTTCCGATTTTGATGAATCAATGGGCGAACGTCGTGCGCTGGGAAATGCGGACGCGGCTCTTTCTCCGCACGATGGAATTTTTGTGGCAGGAGGGCCACACCGCGCACGAAACCGAGCAGGAAGCCGAAGAAGAGACGCTCACCATGCTCGGCGTCTATCGCACCTTCATGGAAGAATATCTTGCGATGCCCGTCGTGACCGGCGTGAAGAGCGACAGCGAGCGTTTCGCCGGCGCGGTGCGGACCTATGCCGTCGAGGCGCTGATGCAGGATAACAAAGCGCTGCAAATGGGCACAAGCCACAATCTCGGGCAAAATTTCGCGAAAGTGTTCGAGTTGCAATTCCAATCGCGCGCCGGAAATCTGGAACATGCGTGGAATACCTCGTGGGGAGTTTCGACGCGGATGGTCGGCGGACTCATCATGACGCATTCGGATGACGACGGACTCGTTACGCCGCCCAAGCTCGCGCCCATTCAGCTTGTTATCGTTCCCATTTTCAAGACCGATGCGGAAAAACTTACGGTGATGGAAGCGGCGGAGGAAGTTTTTCTGCATCTCAAAGCCGCCGGCATCCGCGTGAAGCTGGACGACCGCGATTCGCTCAGCCCCGGCGCGAAATTTTACGACTGGGAATTAAAAGGCGTGCCGCTGAGAATGGAAATCGGCCCGAAAGACGTGCAAAATAATTCCGTCGTTATCGTTCCTCGCATCCTTTTAGACCACGAGGAAGCTCCGAAGCCCGGAAGGAAACAAAAGCTTTTCATCAGCCGTCTCGATCTTGGTGACCGAATTAAGCATTTGCTCGATGAACTGCAAACGCAGCTCATGCGGAATGCTCATGCTCGCCGCGAGGCCAACAGCATTCGTGGCGTAACCGATTACACCGAAATGAAAGCGCTTATCGAGCGCGACGCCGGATTTATCTATGCCGGATGGTGCGGTATGACCGAATGCGAAGCGAAAGTGAAAGAAGAAACGAAAGCGACGATCCGCGTTATCCCGTTCCCAGAATTCCAAAGCGCGACGAAGCCAGAGCGGTGCATCGTTTGCGGGGTGTCTGCAAAACATGAAGTCGTGTGGGCAAAAGCGTATTGATTCATCCCATTCCCGATGTATCGAATCATTTTTCGAACGTGCGATGCCGTTTCTTCCGTGCATGGCGCAGCGCGTCCGTTCGGATTGGATAAACGGGAGACCATTAAGCTTTGCTTTCGGAGTCTCGTGCAATCGCTCGATGGCTTCGAGCACAGCATTCATGTCGTTGCGGACAAAATCTCCGATGAGCTTCGCCAATTTTTTCTGCAGTATAATGTCACGCTGACGGAAGGAAATTTCGGCAACGATGAATCGTTCCGAACATGCTTGCGGCTGGCATTTACTTACGATGATGCCGATTGGGTCTATGTGTGCGAAGACGATTATCTTCACGCTCCGCAAGCATTTCTTTGGATCGATGATTTAATTGCAAATCGTGAAAAAATCCTTCTGACGAAAAGTCGCCGAAGCATGAAGCGCATTTTGCCGATTGATTACCGCCGCTCGCTCAATACAATGCCACTTTTCATTCATCCGCCGGATTATCCCGACCGGTACAAACCGAGAGAGCGGGATCCTTCGTATATTTTTGTCTCGCGTTATTGTCACTGGCGGCAGGTTGCCAATTCGACATTCACGTTTATGGCGGAAGCGCGGACATTGAAAAAATATCGAAGTGTGCTGGAACACGCAGCAACCGGCGCGGACGATGGATACATGAGCAACAACATTTTCGCACGTTATAGCTTTGGTGGGCGCGCCTTATGTCTATCGCCCATACCCGGCGTATCGACGCACATGCACGAAGAAGTGATGACCCCGCTCGTCGATTGGAGAAAAATCGCGCGTGAGATGATGGATGGTTCCTGGGTAGCGAATCGTTCTTAATTCCCGTTTTAGTGTCGCCGTGTGAAATTCTTCGTATTTTCGTTTGATAATAAATATTCGAACGCAATCGGGCTTCATACTTCCCTGTTCGTAATTCGTAATTGTGCTGCGGATTCCGCTTCTCGTATTGATTTTCGTCGCTATGGCTGGCGTCCAAGCCACGCACGCGCAGATTTTTGGCGCAACGAGCAATTCGCCTCGCTCGCTGGCGCTCGGGCGCAGCGACATTGCGGACTCGCGCGATGAATGGTCGCCGAACGCCGCATTGCCGGCCGATACGTTCTCCCATATTCATGCGCTGCTTTCGCCGCTGCCGTTAGGACTCCCACAAAGTTGGAATGCGGGATTCAGCGGCGATATTCCGTTCGAATCTCATTGGCTTGCCGGCGCATCGTTCAGCCGGTATCAATATACGGATGCTTTTTCGTGGCAGTCCTTCGGCATTCAGGCGTCGAAGACGTTCGATGTCGGAACTAAGAATGACACGACTCAACAACCGATGCGCCATGCCGTTGCGGGCATTCGCCTACGATATTCTCAGGAGACGTTTGGCGATGCGTCGTCCGTGGCTTCGTATTTGCCGCTCGATGACATTGGCGTCGATCTCGGCGCAAGCTTCGATCTGTTTCCGCAACTTACGTTCGCGGCAGCTGTAACGCACCTCGTCAGCCTCTATAACAATCAAGATATTTCCAGCGAAGATCGCGTTGCATGGCTGGGCCTTTCGTATCGGCCTACGACGGATCTTACGCTTGACGCGACACTCGAAACGAGTCCCGAAAACAATCCCGCGTTTCATGCCGGTGCTGAATATGCCATCGACCAACATCTCTTCGTTCGCGCGGGCGCCGATACGCAGACAGGCGAAATTTCCGGCGGAATCGGAGTACATTCCAACAACTTCACCGCCGATTTTGCCGCCATTCGCCATCCCGATCTCGGCACCTCTATCTCCTTTGGAATTGGATTCGAGTTGTGAAAACAAACGATTGTGTTGTGAAGCGGTGTCTTTCTCTCGGCATGGTAGTAGGAGTTTTAATGCTTTGCCGATGCGATGCGCCCGCGCAATCCCTCGATACGAACGACGCTCAAGCACGGCGCATTTTCGATGTTCCGGGAACTTCGAGCTTGGACCCTGACGAAACCTTAGAATATCTCGATGATCTTTCCACGCTCACGGGAGACCCTCTGGAGCGGCTTCACGCGAACGCCGATGTGTCCTGGAGCGAGGCACGGCGGGAACTGCGAGCCAAGTATGCCAATCCAATCGTGAGCGGCGATTCGAGTGGCAAGTTCTCGCTGCGCAGCCGCGTCTCTTCACCCATCGATCCGGAAGCGCAACCGGCGTATGCCGATGGCGCGTATTTAGGAGGGCCAACTGCATTATATAATCGGATTCAAGCCCGTTCATCCGCATTGGAAGTGAGTGCGCTCGAACAAAAACAATCGGGCGAGCCGAGCTTCACCGATCATCTCACCGGCTTCGTGGAACTCAGGAACCCGATTCCGATTGCAGGCTCGCTCAGGATAGAAAAAGCAGTGGCCGGCGATTATGCGCTTGCCTTTGGCAATGGCCTGCTCTTTGGCGGAGGGCTGGCAAGTGCAAAAAGCCTATATGCCGCGAGCGGGGTTGAGGAACGCTCCTTCGGATTGCGGGGAACCGAGAATGGAACTGCAAAAGATCTTCGCGGTGCCGCAATTGAACTGGCGGCGGGACCATCGCGCATTCTGGTGTTTGCGTCCGACCGTGCCTTCGATGCGAAGGTAGTGAATGACAGTATCCAAACAATTTATTCCTCCACCTATCACCGGACAGAGAGCGAGATTGCAGCGGAAGATGCCGCGTCTGCTCAACTCATCGGAGCCCGGGTGGAAATTGCGACTGCGGACACGGCCAATCTTTACTTTAAGGCCGGAGCAACCGCCTGTGAGCTTCGCTACGATCATCCTTTTGTTGACACAACAGGCGCAACATTTATCGGATCGCGGCTCGGCATCGCCGGTGTGGATGCGCTCGCCATGAGTGGCGCATGGACCGCTTTGGCCGAGGCTGCACACTCCGTGAACGATACCTCTCGGCAGACTGCGCTATTATTTTCGACCATCTTCAATCCTGAGAAAAATGTCGCGTTTTCTCTCAACTATCGGCACATGCCCTATCGTTTTTTATCCCCGTTTGGCGAGATTTCTGGCGCTGCGGCTTCTTCGCTCTCCAATTTAGATGGATATTACATTGGCGTTGAACTTGCTCCGATTCCCGGTCGCCTGCGCATGAATGCGTACACCCAGTTTGAGACTGAACTGGTCCCATTAGGTGATCTCTTCGGCAAACAGAAGCATGATTATCTTGCCGACGCATCCTATTTGTGCATGGATGCGCTCGAACTTAAAGCAACTGTCCGCGATCAGGAAAACGCGAGCTACGTTTCCGACAAGGGTATTGTAACCTTGCAAGGCCAGACGCTGAACATTCAGCTCGATGCGGCATATAATCCGGCCAATGACGCCACGCTTAGAACGCGCTTCGATCATATCCATTACTCTCTGACCACCAAGGAAGATGGCTGGCAAGCCTCGGAAGAAGTGAGGATAAAGATTCCCATCGTTCAATCGGAAATTACCATGACGACCTCCCGATTCGAAACGGCTTCCACAAATTCAGCGATCTCATCCTACGAGGCGGGTTCTCCCGGCACGGCGGTCATCAACTCGCTCGATGGGTTAGGCTGGCGCGTGGCTTTGCGAGCGAGCGTTCGGCCATTCAAGAAGTTCGCTTGCTCGGCCTATATTGCCGGCACGGTGTATGACGTTCCCCGCACACTCGGCTCAGGCGTTACCGCGCACACGGGCACTTCGGATTTCAATGCATCACTGCAGATCGATGTCAGCCTGTGACAATTAAGAATTAAGAGTTAAGAGTTAGGGAACCTCTGATTAATTCTTTTAAGCACGTCTTTGCGCGCATGATCGGTCATGCGAGGAGTCTTATACAGGAGAACATTCGCAACCACAACTGTTAAACAGATCTATCCGCGAGCCGGAGTATCGTTTTAATGATAATCTCTTTTGTCGCGCTCGATTCCCGGATTGCTGCCCGTTCTCGTTTCCGCAACATTGCCAGGATTTCTTCAGCATTATTAATCGCGATCATTTTGCGCGAATCGATTAGCCATTTATCCACGGCGCCCATCGGTCCTTTGAAAATTGTTACCGTCGGAACGCCGAGCGCGGCGGCTTCGCGGTTCATCGTCCCGCCACCGGAAATGACAAGATCGGAATGATAAAGAAGGTTCAGCCCATCGATGGCTGTTGGTGGAATGATAAAACTCCCACTCCTGCGTAGCGAAGCGGAGTAGGAGGGGGCTGGGGGGTGGTTTTTCTCTCGCGGAAGAAATACGATTTGAACATCATCCCGCTCACGCAGTAACTGCATCAGCTCATCGAACAATCGAAACGATTCTTCGCTCCGGTAATGTGCCGTGCGCGAAGGCGGCCGAATGGTTATAATAATGCGCGATGGATCCAGATTCAACTCACGCAGGATGGAATCATCCGGCTGGAAATTCGAAACATAAACATCTTCCTTGAGTCCGGGATAGGTAAGATGTTTTTCTTTAACGAGACCGAGTTTTTCAAGCGTCGAGAATGAAATCGCCTCGGGCGTCATCACATACGTGCTCAGGCGGTTGAAGAGACCGACGCTCGCGCCTTCATAATCGTAAAGTTCCAGAACGGGAATGCGCAGCATTTTCGAGGCAAGGAGCAGCCCGCGGGAACCATGTCCAACTGAAAGCGAGATGTTACGGCTTCGCATCCTCCGGGCTAAACGGATTGCTCGTAGGAGCAGTCCGAATGATTTTATCGGAGTGGAATTTCCCCATTCTCCGCCAATGATACGCGCATTCAGTCCGGCGCGCGCTACAAGCTCGCGCGTTTGCGCAAAGTCGCGTGCGGTCAAAATAACCTCACAACCCGCGCGCTCCAGTTCCTCGATAATCGGCACGAAAAACGGGACGTGTGGCGAGTTTTCGAGATCGATCCAAATTAGAGGGCGTTTCATCGTTGCTCCAAAGAACTTAGCCCTCGAAACATCCATGCGTTCGACCAGCGCATATAAGGAATGCGATTGGTGAAAAGCCGATGGCGTTGATAATAAAAATAGCCTTTCGGAGAGCGCATGTGCCGGATCGACCATTCGCAGATGCGTTGCGCTGTTTCGTGCTCGCCGAACGCGGTAAAAGTTACCATCGCCTGCCCAAGCGCGTGCGCGTCGATGGGATAACACTTGCCGGGGAAATAGCGAATGGCATAATTCGGTTCGAGAAACGTTTGGCGATAATACTCGAATCCGCGCACCGCCGATTGCCGAAGGCGATCATCTCCCACTACATCAGCGATTGCCTTCATCGAGCAAATCACAAATCCGGTGTGAAACGAATCGGTCCATCGCTGCGATTTTTCGAGGCCATAATCCCATCCGCCATCCGCGCGCTGATGATCCGCAACAAATTCCGCAGCGCGGCGAGCTAACTCGATATACGTTTGATTAGAAAGCAATTGCCCAGCCTTCAACAAAAATTCCGCGCCGAGCAGCGAGGCGTTGAAAACGATTTGCGGATCGTTCTCGGCGTAACCAAAAGCGGGTTCCTGGTTTTGGGTTCCGGGTTTCGGGTTCCGGGTTTCGAGAGATACAATATAATTCGCGGACCGGTGTATTGCTTCTATCCAAATATCGGAGGGTAAATGATCGTTCAATTCGATGAGCGCATTGCCGGCAAACGATGTCGTCACGATGTTTGGAGTATTCGCGGAAAGATAATGGGTGCGCGATTGCCAGGGAAACGGGTAGCCCCATCCGCCATCTTCGTGCATCGAAGCAAGCAGGCGCTTGGCGAGTCGCTCGGCTTCTTCCATCCAATTGAGCACAGCTTTGTCGCGCGCTCGGAGTAATCCCATGATGAAAAGCGCGAGCGCTTTCGGATTCTCCGCACGCGGCACGTGAAGCAGCCTGTGCAAATTAATAGCTGACCGTCGGCCAAGCTGCAACGCCAGAAGCCGGGCAAAAGGATTTTTTATTCGCCTCAGTGTGGGCGATGACAAAAGATCATGCGGGTCGTACCCGGCAAAATCCTGCCGCGTTGCCCATCCATACAATTCTTGCAGGGCGGTTTGAATGCTTGCCATTGGCGCATGATCGATCATGCTGGGGTAAACGGTAATTATACTGGGTGAATTCGGCTCGAATGACCGCTTGATCGATCATGCCGTTACCTTTTTCACTTTTTCGTGTTATTGTAGGACAGGCTTTAACCTGTCTACCGGCCAGCCGGAGCGAGGACTACTTTCCTGGCGGCGAGCGTTAATTAAAGAGAATAAGGTCTAATCAGCTTCCGATGCTCCGATCGTTCACGTCGTTTTTATCTACTCGTTCGATCGTAGCCGTGACCTTTAGGTCACGCTCGCAAGGCGCACACCGTGACCTGAAGGTCACGGTTACAAGTGTGCTTCTGTTCGTCTTGGGAGTAATTGCAGCCCCGCGTTTTGCGAACGCTCAGACCACGCTTCCTCGCGCAGGCCAAAACTTCAGCTTTGGCATCGTGCAAGGCCCCGATCTTCTTTTGGGCGATAGCGCCCAGCAGCTTACGACTCTCACGCTGACCGTCGTGAGTGCGTATTCGGGCTGCGGCGTGATTAGTTCCACTTCCGGCTATACGCAGGACTTCACATTTATCCCCGGCGCGGCAACGATTATCGATCTTCCGTATAATCTTATGCTTCTGCACGATCTTGGGAAGTCAAACAAAGGATTGCTCGTGCATACGACGGAGCCGGTCAATCTCGTACTGCATGATTTCGTTCCGGATGCCGGTGACGCCACGCAAATTCTTCCCGATAATGCGCTCGATACGAGCTACGTAACCTTCGGATGGGGTATTTGGAACGACCCTGCGGACACGATTGTCACGCCTTCCGAGCGCAATTGCAACGAATTTCTGGTGACCGCCGCGTCCGATTCCACGCTCGTTACCATTACGCCTTCCGTCAATACATTGAATGGCCTGCCGGAGAGTGTGCCGTTCACAGTCCTGCTGGGTCGCGGCGAGTGTTATATCGTGAAAGCGGATACATCGGACCATCCCTCGGATCCATCGCTTTCGGGCTCGATAATACAATCGACGAAACCGGTCAGCGTGATTTCGGGACTGACGTGCGGCTATGTGCCCGTCGGGGATCAGTCGTGCAACGAACTGCTCGATGAACTCATTGGGAAAAAATGGTGGGGTTCGCATTTTCTCGTTCAACCGCTTGGAGATGGGGATTCGGGCGTCGAGATCGTCCTGACGAGTGACCGCGATTTTTACGCGAAGTTCGATAATGGCTTTTCGAACTCGACCAATGGCCGTCTTGCAGCCGAATTTTCCGGCACGGCGGAAATCCATACCTTCGATCTGCAAAATCATCCCGTGCCGGTCGAAGCGCATCAACTGACTCGCGGCAGCATGTTCGATTTTTTTGCGTTCGGCAATCCCGTCGGCGATCCGACGCTCGTGACCGTCCTTGATACATCCTATTATACCGATACGCTTGTTTGGAACACGCCACTCCTGGATGGGACCTTCGAGCACTGGGTTCCGATCATTTGCCAAACGTCCGATCTTGGCCGGGCCACGCTCGACGGAACGCCGCTCACGCTTACGGGCGCGCAATCGTCCGTTATTAACGGCGGAGCGTTCAGCGCGATTAATCCTTCGGTCCGCCCGGGAGAGCACAAAATCATCTCGCCCGATCCCATCTTTGCGATTGTTGCCGGCTTCGATGCAGGGGACGCCTACTCGTTCATGCCCGGCACGGCTGGCGAGCCGCTGCCCCGCGACACTGTTTCTCATGCTATTCTCCTTCAAGCCGATTCCGCCGAGACATGCGCGGATGAGATCGTGAGTGTTTCGCTCGGGACCCCTATTCTCCCTTCGGAAAATGTAATTTCTCTTACTGTTCCAATCACATTCGATCCCGCATCGCTTCATATCGCGGGGCTCCAACCGGGCGCGATTCCATTAGCTGGGAATTATACGGTAGATTCTGGAACGCCGGGGAATATTACGGTAACGATGTATGGATCTCCATTCATCACGGGCAGCGATCTCTTTCGAATAGTATTCGTGGGATGGAAATCGGTCGCGGCCACGACGGTCGGAAAAAATTCCGATCCCGGTTATTGCGGGGATGACTCCGAAATCCTTACCATCCAGCCGGTGACCTTCGCCATCCATCCCTCGACTGATTCGCTCGACCGGCACATTCTGCTTTCCATCGTCGGCAATGGGAATTCCATCGCCGCCGTCTGCGAACCACTCACCATTGCTGTTACCACGGATTCCGTCATTACCCCGGGGAATGAATTCGTTCTTTCGAAGATAGAAATCACGTTCGATACAGCCACGGAACATTTCCTCGGTTCAACGCCGGGTGGGTTACTCACCAATGTCCGCTATACGGAGAGCGGTCAAGCCACAGGCGATTACGAGTTATCCGTGACCAATCCCGTGGCGCTCGCGGGAAGCGATACGCTGCTCCTCTTGCAGATCGATCCACAAAAGGTAAGTGCCGAGTCCCAGATTCATGTTCGCATCTCGTATCTTCGGTGTGGCGACACCCTCACGCGCGATCTCACGCTTGAGTTTCCCGTCGTTCAAGTTCCCGATACCACGCATACCGTGCTTACGGTCTCGACTTCTCCTGTCTCGCTGGGCAATCAGGCATTGGCCGATGTAAGTCTCTCCGGGCTTCCCGCCAGCGCGGATGTGAAGCAATTCGATTTGTACATAACTTACAACCATGATGTGCTGACATATAGTGGAGCGGACCTCGCCGGTACGCTCACCGGCACATGGCCACCGCCCAAACCCATGCTTGGCATTTCAACGGATACGTTGGCCTTCACCTCGTTCGTATCGCTTCAAACGGTTTCGGGAATACTGGCGCATTTGCAGTTCGAGACGTTCGTGGCCGATTCTTCGTATTCGCCAATTGCGATTACCAGTTCCCTTGCGGGGACGTATGCAAACTGCCCGATCGTCTTTGCCTCCCCCATAGCTTCGGCGATGTTCCTCGGGAAGGATCTTTGCGGCGATTCGGTTTTACGCACCGCTCTGCTCGGCAAATCGCTGGTGATCGACCGCGCCGAAATTTCGAGCGATGGCAGTTTAGATATTGTAATGCTGATGCCGACGGCTGGAAATGTTACTCTTTCCCTCTTCGATATGCTTGGCCGTCCTCTTTGGAACAGCGAGCTTTCCTGCGCCGCCGGCTCCAACGATCGAGAGCTTTCTCTGCCAGCGAACCTACCCTCCGGCCCGCTCACACTGCGTGCCTCGGCGATTGGGCTCACGTGCGGACAAAATATTCGTTCGAAACAGATTATACTCGTCAAATAGCTGCGCTGCGGGCGTCTCTTTCCTGGTAGCCGTGACCTTCAGGTCAGGGCGTGGTTTTAATTCGCAACCGTGACCTGAAGGTCACGACTACCGGCGCATGGTTACCAACCAGTCACGGACGATTGCTGCACGTTCACTGTTTTCGTTCGCGTGTGGACTCAATTCATCAGCAGCCTTGTGATGGCGTTTCAGGCGCTCGCCGCGAACCGGGCGCGCGCGCTGCTCACGATGCTGGGCATTATCATAGGAGTGGCGGCCGTCATTACGATGACGGCCATCGGGCAGGGCGCGCAGCAGGTCATTGCAAACCAGATCAACTCCATGGGGTCGAACATGCTGCAGATCGATCCTGGCCCCATGAATATCGGCGGCGTATCCTCCGGCGCGGGCGGCAGCGTTCACTTGGTTGAACAGGACGCAGACGCCCTTCGTGCATCGCCCTATGTAACGGACGTTGCTGCCTCGGTCGATACCCGCGCGCAGGTCGTGGCGGGAAATGCTAACTGGCAAACACGCATAACAGGCAGTACGCCGGAAATCATGGGTATCCGTAACTATTCGGTGAGTGAAGGTGAAATGTTTACCGATGCGGATGCGAAGATGGGGCGGAAAGTGTGCCTACTCGGCAAAACCGTTGCGGACAATTTGTTCGGCGAAGGCGCCGATCCGGTCGGCCAGTCGATACGTATTGGCAATATCCCGTTTATGGTGATCGGTCTGCTGAAAGCGAAAGGCTCGAACTCCTATGGGCAGGATCAGGACGATAACATTCTGGCTCCGTTTTCTACCATTCAACGAAGATTGATGGGCATCACGTGGCTCGAAGATATTTTCGTGAGTACTATTTCGACCGATATGACGGAGATTGCTATTGCCGACGTGACGCGCATTCTTCGTATCCAACACAAGCTTTCAGGAACCGGATCGGATGATTTCCGTGTCCGTTCTCAAGTAGAGATGGCGCAAGCAGCCGCGCAATCGACGGAGACGATGACGGACCTCCTTCGGATGGCCGCTGTGATCTCGCTTGTGGTTGGCGGCATCGGCATTATGAACATTATGCTCGTCAGCGTGACCGAGCGGACGCGCGAGATCGGAATTCGAAAGTCGATTGGCGCCAAGCGATCGAACATCCTGACGCAATTCCTTACGGAGGCTGTTGCGCTCAGTCTTTCCGGAGGAGCGATTGGCGTTGTCCTGGGATTTCTTGCGAGCGATTTCGTTTCGCATCAGAATGGTTGGAGCCTAATCATTGCTCCGCAGGCCGTGGGATTATCCTTCGCGGCCGCGACTGCTGTTGGCGTCTTCTTTGGCTGGTATCCGGCGATGAAGGCCGCGCGACTCGACCCAATCGAGGCGCTGCGCTATGAGTGACTATCATGCTTGTGATGGAAAAGGATTTTCCTAATCATAATCAATCATTCACTCTCTGCTGAACATCCTATTCCCCCATTTCAGAACGAATGTTGAATCGAGAATTTTATAAATATCGAGATATTCTGGCAGCGGCAGCCGTTCGAGATGGACTTGACTGGCGACCTGTTCAAAATCGGGCCGGTCGCGGCGCAACAGAAGCAGCACCGGCGCGGAAGAATGAAATCGAATTACCGAATCATATAAATTGACTCGCTTCATTTCATGCGAGCGCCCAACCCATAACGAGCCGGGATGAACTGGGTCGAGTTCAAGATCGTAGGTCGTGGCATTTGGCAGTAGAAGATAGCACCATCGGTACCACCACGAAGCAAGAATGACCTCGCCGGAATGATTGGCGCCATTTGCGAGCAAGGCGCTCATCGTCATGGTATTCAAGCTATCGACGGCACGAATGCCCGAGACGTTTGTGTATTCCAAAGCGCGGTTCGCAAGCGTAAGCATCCGCGATTCCGAATGCTCATAGCGGTGCAGTGCGCCGTGAATGAAGGAATTGCGGGTGTCTTCATTATCGTAAATGTTCTGTTCCGTTCCGGGCCATGGAACGAAAAACCATACAACATTCAACACTATTACTATGCCGGTAAGCACTGCGACATTCCTCGTGATGATTGGTCGCGTAAGTCTTTTTTTGTTCTTCAACCGTCCCTTTTGTCTTTCTGCAATCCAAATCGCCGCTTGATCGAGCAGCACCGCAACGATAAGAATCGCCGAAGGCACGACATTTAATAAATACGCTGCCTTCATAAAAAAGATAAACGCATAAAAAAGAAGAGCCGGCAGCGCCAGAAGCACAATAAAATGCAGCTTGACATTGCCAAGGTGCGCTCGGGAGAACGCAAACACCCGCCGTGGAAAGCACGCCATTATTCCCACGAGCGCGATGGTTCCTGCTCCCATCGAAAGTGGCAGATAAAATGCACATTTACTAAGTGTATCGAACTGGCTTTGCCACGAGTTCCCGAACAGGATCGATTGGGTCTTAAAATTATTCTCCGCGATGAAATAGGACCAATACGTTGAACTCCCACCCGATTCCCGCAAGAGTTCAAATATCCAAAGTGCGGTTACAGCAACAAAACACGCCATCGCAGCTGACAAAAGCAGCCGGGAAGGTTTCTGTTTCCATATCAAAAAAATCGCAGCGGGCAGAAAAAAGAGCAGGCTCGTGGGCCGAGCTGCGCCCGCAAGCGAAAACGTGATGAAGTAAATGACGAATGACAAATGACGAATGACAAATGATGAATGAGGTTGTTCGTTGTCATTCCTTATGCCTAACCTGTCACCGATAATTCGTAATTCGCAATTCGCAATTACTTTGATTCCAAGATAAAGCAAAAGGCTTGAGAAAAATGCTTCCTCCGCATAGATCGCCGCCACAGCGCCGTGGAACCAAAAAAGCGGCGTGGTGAGCCAGAGGAGGGCGGCGATGATGCCCACGCGCTCGCCACGCAACGCCGCCGCCGCGCGCCACAAAAAAAGGACTGCCCCGATCGAAAGCAAAATACTCACCCAGATATAGGCAAGATTGAGATCGCACGTAAGCAAGTATAGCAATCGTCCGAACAGGACGTGAAGGATATATCCCGGCATGTGCGGCGTAACTTCACCTAAGTTGAAACGAATGGCCGCGACCGCGAAATTGATCGAGTCGAATTCGAAAAAAGTCTTCGCGTGAATGGGCAGACGCGTCGCCACAGTCGCGACGGCGAGCGCCGTTCCGCCCAGAAGCCGAAGCTTTTTGTCCCTACCGTCCATTGGGTCCTTTCACGCGATAAATGCTCATGGTCGTATCGGCGGAAGAAGCAAGCGGCAGCCGCACCCGAAATTCCTGCTGAAGCACAAGCGAGTCTTTATGATCCGCGTAAAATGGCGGGTTGAGCCTTCGGTAAATCACGAAAAGATTCGCTCCCATTGTGCGTGCTGCACCCCAGACGGAATCCTGATTATGCTGAAGCGACCAGAGCGATGGCGTCATGAGACCCGTGAGATCGATAATCGGCTTGTGGGAAAAATATCCAATTGCACCTACGTCATCCACGGCAAGCGTATCGGTCGGCAGCATATTTTGCCTGAGCCATCCCACGGCGGCAAGGTGCTGATCGTTGATATTGCGAACGGATTCGGCTTCGATCATCGCCCAGCGGCCCGTCTCGAAAACTCCAGCCAAACTAATAAGTGTAACCGCCACAATCCTGATTATTGCTTGAGGATGCATTCGCTGCTCGATTTCCTGCCATGCCGCAATGCCGAGTATTATGATAAGTGGGAGTATTGGAAAAAAATATCTGCCGTGATGCCGGAACTGCGGTGCAATAAAAGCTTGCAGGAGAGGGAGGCCGAGTGCAATAATATAAAGGAGATAATATTGCGGCTTGTGACTTAACAGCCAAATCCCCGCAATGAGGAAGGCAAAGATGATTGCATTGTTGCTTGTCAGAATTTTCAGCGCAAACCAGAGATAGGCTAAATTAGGGATGAAGGAAATTCCCGCGCCCTGCACCACGCTCGAATGTGAAATCAGGCTGCCCCGCATAATAAGTGGCAGCAAAAACATGGGAGATGCAATAACGAAAGCGAGCGTAATCGCGATGGGAGCAACGGCGACATTCGCCCGTCGCCGGGTGGCCGCAATCACCCAATCGACGATCAGCGTAAGCGCGACGAACATGAATTCAGGACGCAACAGCAGCGCCAATCCCAGCCAAATTCCTTCGCGCGCGCGAAGGACATTTCGGTTCCGTGAACGCGCATGTTCTTCCACAACCAGAAGCATGAGGAGCGCCGCGAGCGCCGTTTCCATCCCGCTCGTGCCGCTCCACGCAAGACGCGAGGAAAGCACGGCTGCAAGTCCGGCAAGCCGGGCATGGCCCTCGGCGAATCCAAACACATCTCGTGCCACGCGGTAAACGCCCGGTCCCAGCATGAGATACGCGAGCATCGAAAAAACTATTGCAACGAGTTCGAGCCGTGAAGTAAAAAGTCCGCCGATGGCGATGAGCAAAACCCAAAGCGGAGAAGTATCCGCAGTCAACGTGTATCCAGGACGAAAGGAGTATCCAAATCCATGCAGAAGATTCGCCGCGTAACGCGCGTGAATATACACATCATCGAGCGGGACTCCAAGTAAATGCAAATCCACCGATACTCCTGTACTGAGTATTATTTGCTGGAAGACTGAAAAGCCCGCAAGAACAATGATTCCCGCAAGGATCAATAGCAGATCGATCCGATACGTCCGCAAATTCCGAAAATTGGGCAAGCGTACTCGGCCGGCACTCATCGCAAATAAATAATGGCGAACATAGCGATGGCATACGCCGCGAAATTCAGCAGCATCGGAAGATCCGTGAGCACCACGTCCGTCGGATTTTCGCCGAGGTGCTTTTTGTGCAGCAGGTAAAGATAGCGGAACACGCCATAGAGGACAAAGGGCGTGGTGAAAATAAGATTTTCCGTTCCGAACATTTTCACCGTCCGCTCCGAGACGGTATAGAGCGCGTAACTAAACACGAAACCTGCGGCGCAGATCGTCGTCATTTGCTCGGCAAATCCGATGGAATAATCTTCGAGCACTTTGCGCGTGTGGTAATTACCTTTGCCCGGAGCGGTGTGATCGTCAAGCGCAATGAGTTCCCCTCGCCGTTTTGCAATCCCAAGAAAGAGCGAAAGGAACATCGTCGTGAGAATCAGCCAGGAACTTCGCGCGACGTTCAATACCAACGCGCCGCCAATGACGCGCAACATAAATCCAATAGCAATCACAAACACGTCGATGAGGACGACATCTTTCAGATAAAAGCTGTACGCGAGATTCATTACAAGATAGAGGGCGAGGCACATCACAAAGCGCCAGTCGAGGCCCGAAACGAACACGACGATAAGCGCGAGTAAAATCGCGCCAATAAAAAATGCGGCGCGAAGAGAAATCTCGCCCGAGGCAATAGGCCGAAAGCGTTTCTTAGGATGCAGTCGGTCGCGCTCGCGATCGGCAACATCGTTCATCACGTAGATGAAGCTCGCCGTGAACCCGAACGCAAAAAACGCGCGAAGCGAAAGATAAACGGAATCCGGATTGAGGAGCTGCTTCGAAAACACCAGCGCGGCAAAGACGAAAATATTTTTCGTCCATTGCTTAAAGCGAAGGAGGCGAAGAATGGCTTTGATCGGGATCACGCGGTAACGATAGGATGCTTTTTCCTAACATGTCTCCGGGCAAGACCTATTCCCCAAAAGATCACCACGCCGGACCATGCAATACCAGAAATCCAAAGCCCCGCAGTTTCGAGCGGCGTCCGTTCGAGCTGCCAATCGGCACTGTAGCGGCCCGCGGGGAGAACCGCGGTAGCGCGGCCAATACTATCGGGCCGCGATGGAATTTCATTGCCGTTTACGTAGAGGTGCCAGTAGGGCCAGTAGAATCGGTGAAACGTAATGGAGTGGACTGTTTGAAACGCAACGTTGAATTTACCGGAATACGGTATGCCAGGAATGCCTCTAATTTCCTCTCCATCGTGAAGGTCCGTTAAGGCAAACGGATCCTGTTGATGGGAAAGAATCATTGCTTCGAGATTATCAGAGGGGATGGATGAACGAGGGGCATATGCATCATCTTCCGCTGGCGGCCGATCCAAGCTGTGCCAACTACTGAGTACGACCGCAATGGGTAATATCAGGCCCAGAGCCGAAAGCCAGATGATTGCTTTCGCTCCAAGCCGCAGTGATCCCGAATACGCTATGCCAACCACCACAGTGGCAAAAAGTAATAACTGTGGATAAAACCGCCAGGGGATTTGAATGAGGTGAAAGAGTGGGCTGTTCCAGAGCCACGCGCTGAGCGGCGAGAAATCGAGAAAAAGAACAAAAACGCTAATCGACAAACCCACTTGAATCGTCAGCTGCTCCACTCTGACGAGATATTCTTTTCTCCTTCGTGCCACGATGTAGGAAACCGCAATAATCCCCACCATTGCATAAATCAACAACAGATTGTAGGTGCCGGCGCCGGGATGAAACCATAACCAGATGTCCCCGGCTGCGTGATGATAGTATAAATTGCTCACCCGGGAAAATGACAGCGCAGACAGTGCGCTGGCGTAATGATAAGCCACGAGCGATGCGGCCAGACAGATCGCCATTGCCGATTCGATCCATACGCGCCGAGTACATTGTTTCCATTGCAGGGACGCCGCGATGGCAATGCATATTGCCGTCGCCAACGTGATTCCAACGCTCGTCAGTGCGAGGAGTGCCGAGGAAACCGCAAGCAAGAGTATGCGTCGGCCCCGAATGGGAACCTTATTCTGAACGATCTGAAGCAAACCCATCCAGACCAAGGGTAGGAAGACGTAAGCAAGATGCGAAGCGAGCGCGCCCCGGTTGTATAATTCGAACATCCGCACGGGCGCAAACGCATAGAGTGCCGCTCCCAGCATGGCCTGATAGCGCGATGCATTCAAACTCCGAAGAAATACCCTTGCGGTAAAAAAGCTCGCTATCGTGGCGAGCAGACTTGTGATTTGATAAAGAAGGGTCGGCTGAGTGATACCACTAAGGAGGTGAATCCCGGAAGCTACGTAATAGGTTACTGGCGGATAAAAATAAAATGTGCTCGAGCCAAACCCATGGAAGCCCGACGAAACCCAAGTTGGAATAAAGACCCCCTCGGAGATGAGCCTCGAAAATTGGTCAATCCAAAGCAGATGGAACCGTGCATCGATTCCATACGTCTTTGTCACGAAGGGAGCGACAAGTTCGAGGAATACCATTAAGCCGAGAAAGAGTTCAAGCATTCTCGGCAACCGAAATGAATCGACGCTGTTGGCGGAACTTTCTACTTGCACAAATGATTTTTTTTCCAAAGCTACACTCCTCCGATCTTACGTTTTTGCCGAATATAGCCGACTGCTCCCAAGAGTAGAATTCCTCCAGCGGTAAGTCCGGAAATCCAGAGTCCCGCGCATTCAAGCGGCGTGCGTTGGAGCTGCCACGTCGCGGCATAGTGCCCGGCGGGAAGCATCGCCGTCGCGCGGCCAATGCTGTCCGGGCGTGAGTGAAGTTCCTTCCCATTCGCATAAAGATGCCAATAGGGCCAATAAAAACGGTGAAATGTAATAGTGCGCGGCGCTTCGAGCATCATGGAAAGGGTTTCGTGGTAGGGCCGAGCCATCGTGCGCTCCACGCGCTCGCCTAGGGTAAAATCACCCAATACTACCGGATCGGAGGCGTGGGGTTGAAGGGTTTGGTCGATGGTTTCCTGCATTGTGCCGCCATTCGAAACGTGAGAGGGATTGAAAAAGATGGGAAGGAATTCCGGTGCGTCTTCCAAAGGGCTTTCAAAATGAGAAAACACATGCACGTTAAAGACAACAAGAATCGTCGGAAGCATGGCTCCGGCAATCCACAACGCGGAGATCCACTTCGCCGCGCGCGCTACCCTGCTTGAGCGTGCGGTTCCTACTACTATTACAGCGAAGAGCAACAATAGCGAATAAAATCTCCACGGGAACTGAATCAGTTGAAGCGATTGGAATGCATTCCAGGCGGCCGCGCTAAGAGGGAAAAAGTCCAGAAACAATACAAACGCAGTGATCGAGAGTCCGATTCGGATGACGGTATCTTCGGTGTCCGATAACATCACCCTCTTCCACCGAAGCCGGGCGTAAGCCGATACAATAATTCCGATTCCTGCATAGAGTGCCAGCAGGTGGTACGTTCCAGGGCCGAGATGGAAGTATAGCTCGATGTCTGACGGCCGGTGAATGAAATACAGATACTGGAGTCTGGCGAAAGATTGAGCCGACAATACCGAAGCATAATGATAGGCCGCGAGCCCTGCGGCGATTGTCGCGGCAAGAGCTACTTCCCCAACGGCGTTCCATGTTAGTTTCTTCCACACGGCAATTGCCGCGATACCGATGGACATTGCCATCATCACTGTTATCGGAACGTTCGTTAGCGCAAGGAGCGCGCACCAAAGAGCAAGCAAGAGAACTCGTTTCGTCCGGGAGGTTCCGTCTTCTCGAACAATGGCGATCAGCGCGCCCAAAATCAAGGGAAGGAGCACATACGTAACATGCGTGGAGAGCGACGACCTGCTATACAACTCCGCTACCCGAAGCGGAGCAAACGCATACAATGCAGAGGCCAAGCTTAAGCGATATCCAGAAGACCCTACTTTTCGAAGCATCCAGCGAACGGTGAAAAAACTGGCAATCGTGGCAAGCAGGCTCACCGCTTGAAAGAGGGCCATCGGATTACTCATACCCGTCAGACCAACGATCGAGGTGAGGTAAAACGTGAGTGGAGGATAAAAATAAAAAGAAGTCGCGCCAAAATTATAGAAGCCGTCAGGAGCCCAGGTGGGCACCAGAATCCCAGACGATAAGAGTTTATTAAATTCAACGACCATTTTTAACTGAAGGCGTCCATCCAACCCTAAGGTCGTCGTCACAAACGGAGCCAGCAGTTCTAAAAAAATGAGGACGACGAAGAGCGCTTCCAGCAGACGCGGCAATCGGAATCCGTCTTGCGGATTCCCAGAAGCCTGAAATTGTAGTTTCGAGGTTGTCTTCACGGCTGCGCACCTTTCGCCATTCCGCGCCGGCGAACGCGCCCTGCCGCCATTATTGCAATAATTCCCGCGACCGTAAGGACGGAAACCCAAAGCCCTGCTTGTTCTAAGGGCGAGCGTTCGAGTTTCCAGATGGCTTCGTAATTTCCCGCCGGCAAATCCGCTGTTGCCCGTCCGATCGAGTCTGGCCAGGTCTTTAGCTCCTGCCCGTTCGAATAAAGGCGCCAAGCCGGCCAATAGAAACGGTGAAAGGTAACGGTACGAGGGCTTTTTAGCGTGGCTTCGAAGGTCTCGGAGGTCAGGCTTTGCGCTGCTAATTCCACACGTTCATTCCCGGAAAGACTTGCGAGCGCTGGCACATCGTTTTGGTGTCGCTTCATCGTTAGCACAACAGAATCGCGGGACACCGCGTGGTTTGTGAGATATTCTGTTGCAATGTCCGAAGGCCGTTCAAAGTGGGGATAGAGGTGAAAATGGAACACCACCAATAACATGGGGCCCAGTGCGCCTAAGACCCAAATCCACACGACCGCGCGAGAGGCTTTCCGCATCGTCGGCGTGGACGCTATCGCCACCATCGCTACCACAAAAAGAAGTCCATAAGAATAAAACCGCCAGCTATCCTGAATGAGCGGCAAGGGCGGCAAAAATCTCCAGAACGGGACACTTACAACCGGAAGGCTCAGAAATACTACCAGCGATGCAACCGCCAGACCAAGTTTCATAACCGTTCGCTCTTGTGGGTCAATGCCACGCTTCGATCTACGAAGCTTTGTAAAGGCGCCTCCAATAATTACAATAGCTATGAATACGAGAAAAACATGATACGCTGCCGCCATGCTTGCTCCATGAAGTAGGTCGGTGAGAAGATACGCTGGCCGGATTACCAATAAGCCGGTTAGGTTGGAGTATGGCATATAAGACAACACCGTAAAAAAGTGAAAGGCGCTAAGGGCAATAACCAGCAGGCCGGCAAGCGCAACATCTTCCATGACGGAACGAGTAATCCGCTTGTAAAACAAAATAGCTGCAACGCCAATGGATGTGAGCGTGACGAAAAGAAGGGGTATGTTCGTGATCGCGAGCAATGCCAGCGAAAATGCAAGAATCAGAATTCCTCGCAACCGAGTCACGCGTTGAGATTGAAGAATGACGACGATACCATACCAGACAAGCGGAAGAAAGATATAGCCAACATGAACGGAGAGGTTCGATCGGGAATAAAGTTCCGCAATGCGAAGCGGCGCAAAGGCATAGAGTGATGCCGCAATATTTTTTTGATACCCTTCGGAGCCCAGCGCGCTCAAAAGTGTACGAACGGTGAAAAAACTTGCAACCGTCGCAAATAGTCCGGTCATTTGAAAGAGCGTGATCGAGTTCGTGACGCCGGTCGCAGCACGAAATACATATGCGATATAGTATGTTAACGGAGGATAAAAATAAAACGAGGGCGCCCCAAACCCAGAATATGCTTCCGGAATCCATCGCGGAAGGTAAACTCCACGCGCGAGCAGACTCGTAAATTCACCGATCCAGCTCACGTGATAGCCGCCATCGACCCCATACGTATTGGAAACAAATGGAGCGATCAGTTCGAGCAGGACGACGAGCGCGAGAAGAATCTCCAGCACGCGCGGAAGGCGAAACGGTTCACCGCTCGAAGGCAAGGCTCCGGATTCAGTCCTCAAAATACCACCGATTCCGTGTATTCCCCGAATGGAACTTTCAGCGTATCCACCATTTCGCCAAGCGTTACATAATTCCGTGCCGCTTGGATGAATAATGGCATGAGATTCGTGTGTCCAAATCCGGCGGCGCGAATATCCTCGATGGATTCATCCACCGCTGATTGGGAACGGTTCGCTCGCACTTCCGCAAGTTTTATTTTCTGGGATCGCTCCACTTCGGGAGAAATTTGCAGGATCGGAATATCGATCTTTTCATCTTTTTCGACAAATTCATTCACGCCGACGATGAATTTCTCTTTCTTGTCTAATTCGATCTGATAGCGATAGGCCGCATCGGCTATTTCGCGCTGGAAAAATCCTGCTTCGATGGCCGCAATCACACCGCCCAACGCATCGATCTGATCGAAATACACATTCGCTTCGCGTTCCAAACGATCGGTCTCCGATTCAATGAAGTACGAGCCACCGAGCGGATCGACCGTATTGATAACGCCAATTTCATACGCCAAGATCTGCTGAGTTCGGAGCGCGATCTTCACGGCTTTCTCGCTTGGCAGTGCAAGCGTCTCGTCCATTGAATTTGTATGCAGCGATTGCGTACCACCGAGCACTCCTGCAAGCGCTTCGTAAGCGGTGCGGACGATATTGTTCTCCGGCTGCTGTGCTGTCAATGAACATCCTGCTGTTTGCGTATGGAACCTTAGGGAAAGCGATTTCGCCGTCTTCGCGCCATACTTTTCTTTCAAACGTCTCGCCCAAATTCTTCGCGCGGCGCGGAGTTTCGCGATCTCCTCGAAAAAGTCGATATGCGAATTGAAAAAGAACGATAACCTCGGCGCGAATTCATCCACATCCATGCCGCGTGCTACGCAATGCTCGACATAGCAAAAGCCATCGGCCAGCGTGAAGGCCAGCTCCTGCGCGGCCGTCGAGCCGGCTTCGCGGATATGATAGCCGGAGACCGAAACCGGATTCCACTGCGGAACTTCCGCTGTGCAAAATTCGATCATATCCGTAATGATCCGCATCGATGGTTCCGGCGGATAGATAAATTCCTTCTGCGCGATGTACTCTTTCAGAATATCGTTCTGCAACGTTCCGCGCAATTTGTTGAACGGAACTCCTTGCTGCTCCGCCACGCAAAGATAATATGCAAAGATCATCGCCGCCGGCGAATTGATCGTCATCGAAGTGGAAACTTTATCTAAGGGAATGCCCGCGAACAGCGTCTCCATATCTTTCAAGGAACTAATCGCTACGCCGCAAATCCCTACTTCGCCTTCCGACCACGGGTCATCGGCATCGCGGCCCATGAGCGTCGGCAGATCGAACGCGGTCGAAAGACCCGTCTGACCATGCGCCAGCAGATATTTGAATCGCTCGTTCGTATCTTCCGGAGTGCCGAATCCCGCGAACTGCCGCATCGTCCAAATTTTTCCACGGTAACCATTCGGATGGATGCCCCGCGTATATGGGAACTGCCCCGGAAAACCGATATTATCAATGAACTCGACCGGATCTTGTAGGGACGTGCTGCGCACGTCCTTCCCATCGCTGGATGGCGAATAAAGCGTATCCAGCGCTTTCCCCGAAAGCGTCGTGAACTTCATCCCCGTCTCCGGACTCGCGCCCGCTTTGGCTTTCCAGAGCAGATACGCTTCCTGGTATTCCTTGCTCTCTTCAAAAGACCGCGTGGTGGGCGGCGACCCCGCCGCCCTCACCCCATTCATAGTAGCTTTCCCGTTTGTATTTGCCATAATTTTCCTCAACGATCTTCAACGATTGCCTCGGGGATTTCGTCCCCATGGGAAAATTAGTGCCTTCGCAGCCATTCCTTTGTAGCGACATCCAAAAAATGCGATCAGCACTCCCGAATTGCGGACTGCATAAAAGCACACGCCGACTACATAATTTCTCTCGCCCATCCTGTAAATCCCCCAAAAATCTCACGCATCACAGTCGAGAATGAGCCAGAATCGGCATTCTGTCTTTCAGAAAAGGTGCTCAAAATGTGTTTTCACGGTTAATTTTCATTTGACTTTTCATTAATTTCACAGAGAAATAGGTGCCCGTTGTGTGTGCTCGGTTAATACTCATTTTACTTTTCATTAATTTCTCGATGAAAACCAATTCGATTCCCCTCCCCACATTCGTAATTTGTCATTCGTAATTGAAATGGTGCCCATCATAGTACCCACCAATATACGGCGCCAAAAACCAAAAAGCAAGCGTTTCGTCAAAATAATCGAAAAAATATTTTTAGTCCCGTAGGGACGGCATATTTGTAGCCCCGGACGTGAGTCCGGGGTTAACGTCAATCATAAAATTCAAAGCTCCGTAGGAGCGACATCTTCTCCTTGGGGTTGCCGAATAATATGCCGCTCCTACGGAGCTTGATGGTCGTTCATCTTTCACAACCCCCGGCTCACGCCGTGGGCTACAAAGATTGCGCTCCTATGGAGCTACATGCAGGGCACTCTGAATTACCCATCCCCATGGGCACTTTTGGCTCCCGGCGCGGCTTTTCATTGCAACCATGTTCCCGAAATGCGGAGACATAAAATGAAATTCAGCTATTACAAGGATACCGATTCGATGTACATCGCGCTTTCCGACCGGGAATCCGCCGATGCGAAGGAAGTCGCGCCGAACGTTGTGCTCGATTTCGATAGGGACGGCAACATCGTCGGCATCGACATTTATCAATATGCCAGCAAGATCATCGACCTGAGAAAACTCGAGATCGCGCCACCATTTGTGGCAGCGTAATCTTACGATGCAATGAAGCTTAAATTTTGGCCGTTCCTCCTCGCCGCGCTGGCGCTGTTCGCCGACAGCGCCAGCGTAGCGCAGAATTTTTGAGAGCCGGCGAATGCGCTACCTTGCCCATCCTCGCAACAAATTTGCTTTAGCGATATATTCAGGATGGGGTCTGTCTCGTCTTGACGGAGGAAGGTTAATAAGGGGTCTAAGGCCCGCACGGAACTCTTTAGTTCCACCTCCCAATTTTTCTTTCTCTAAAGATTCAAGTCGGTTGTCGTTTAGCCTTACCTGGAAATCTTCATTGAAAGTTACTAAAGCCCTATCGTATGCTCGATGATGAATGGCGCAAAGCGCTATACCATTGAAAGTTTCGTCTGAGCTTCCATCAATCTCTACTGGAAGGATATGCGCGGCATCAATCAGCCTCAGTTGAACATTGCACATCGCACAGGAATAGGAATAGGAATAGGCATTCAGCACTCTGGATTGGAAAGAAGCATCCCTAGAGCGTTTCCTAAGTGTTGTAAGAACAATCTTTCTATCTGCGGGTGTTAGTGCTATCTCTTCGTCAGGCAAATTTTCGTCTTGCAGCGCCAGTTCCAATACTCTCGGCGATTCCGGGAAGTTACCAAATGCATGAATATCATTATGGCTTCGAATATACTCGGTCAAGTATTCCGGTTTCACGGCAACCACGATCTCGGTATCTTTCGTCCAAATTCCGAAACCGTTTTTATGAGCTTCCTCTAATGCCTTTTTTCTAATTTGAATGGAAGCTGACCATCCTATCGCCTGACTGTGCTTAGCAAAATCGAAAGCAGCGAAGCCATCTTGCTCAGCCCATCATCCCAGAATAAGTGTCAATTCCGGTGGGATATTCTCGAAATGATCCACCCCGGTTACTTGGATTCTCATCTCGTCTGTCGGCCTAAATTGACCTCCCCCATGCGTTAACCTTGTCTTTAACATATTGAATTCTCAGCATGATAGTAGTGTTTGTAAAATATGGAAAAATCGAAATTTATGGTTCATCACTGGATACTCTATTTTGTGTGGGAAGCTGAGGATAGCTACTACGCTTTTCGAGTTCCCGCAGGAGATACGCATTCGCTCAGTGAATTGGATTTTGATTCTGGATTCGTTTCGAATAAGCCACGGGGTGGAACTTACACTCGAAGCGAGGTGACCGAGATGGCGATCAGACTCGGTTACAAACAGATAGCAATCGATTCTGCCTTTATTCTTGCTGATGCGAAGGTTCCGATTGATGAATGCATCCTCTCACAAATCAGAGATTCTGACTACGAGAGCCTTGTTTTACAAGTCTCGTCAGCGTTACTTCGATCAAAATCACCACATGAACTCACTTTCTCTCTTGAAATCACCATGTGAGGCAGATATTTTTAGCGTGCTCGCCAAAACCAAGCGAGACCTGCTGATAGCCTCACCCTTCATTACGACCGAACTATCTTTAAGGCTTCTTGAACGACTTTCGAATTCGGTCGATTTAAGCAAACTAAAGGTTAGTATTCTTACTGACATCAGACCCGAGAGCCTACTCTCAGGAAGTCTTGATGTTGAAGCTCTTCGAGCATTTCGCAGCGCATCACCTAAAACAGAGATCACTTACCTTCCGCGGCTGCACGCAAAAGTGTATGTCACTGACGACAAAGCTGCCATCGTAACATCGGCGAATCTTACGGCGGGAGGCTTTCGAAGTAATTTTGAGTATGGGGTAATTATAGAGAGCGCTATAAATGTTGCCAACGTTCGAAACGACATGGCTGATTATGCGCTTCTGGGAAGCAGCGTGTCAGACGCCAGTTTAGAAGCACTTTCGACGGCTGCAAACGAGTTAAGGCAACTTTATAAGGCAAGTGAGCAAAACTTAAAGAAGGACTTCCGCAAGGCTCTTAAGGCACGGCTCTCGAACGTGAACGAAGAACTTCTCACCGTTCGCGCGGCTGGAAAAAGTACACATGCGATTTTTGCGCAAGCTATTTTATTTCTTCTCGCTCAACGACCCATGAGAACGGTCGATTTACAGCCGGCGATTCAACAAATGCATCCCGATCTATGCAACGATTCGGAAGATAGGGTTATTGGAGACGTGCATTTTGGTAAGAAGTGGAAGCACTATGTTCGAACATCTCAAGTTTATCTTAGGCGCGGCGGAAAAATTGAGCTTCGTGATGGACTTTGGCACCTTATTCGCCAATCATAATCTTCTGAAGCCTTATTTCCATACTCTTTTTGTCGGGTAAGCGCGAAAGGAGGGGAAGTAAGAATCAAATCGATTGATTCATTCTCAAGGTTGCCCATAAGTTTTAGGCTGTCGCCTAAATAAGCGGCTCCTTTTACTTTAGCGTAGAGCGGAGGTGGTCCGCCTTTCAGAATCTTCGCTTTTTTCTTCATTCCTAGGTCTAACAAACAAGTGCCACATTCATTCTCATAAAAATTATGAAGATCACAATTAACACATCGTTTTCCATCACGCTTCCCGAACCATCCTACATCACGCTCACCCTCTACGACGCCACGGGCCGCGAAGTGGCTGCGCTTGCCAATGGGTTTATGGATACGGGCGAGCATGATGTGTCGTTCCAGCGCGGCAACACCCCAAGCGGCGTGTATTTCTTCCGGTTGGAGAGCGGCGGGCAGTCCGCTACGCGGGGGATGGTCGTCCTTCCCTAAAGTCCCATAGGGACACGAGGTCCAATCGCCGTTTGTTAAGGAAGTATGCCAACATACTATTTCATCAGCGATGTGCATTTGGGTTATGGCCCTCCACCGGAAGACCGCGTGCGGGAAGGCCGGCTCGTGCTGTTGCTCGATGAAATCCTAAAACAGGCGCGGGCGGGCAAAATCGGCGGCGTTTTCATCGTGGGTGATCTTTTCGATTCCTGGTTCGAATTCTCTTCTGTCATTCCGCGTCGCCATGTTCGGACGATTGCCGCGCTCGCGCGAATCGCCGAGCTTGCTCCGGTCGAATATCTCATGGGCAACCATGATTTCGGCCACCGAAATTATTTTGAAAAAGAGCTTTCCATCCCCGTTCACCATGGTGACATCGAGCGGACGCTGCTGGGCAAACGCTTCTATATTTCCCACGGCGATGGAAAAGCCGCAAACGACACAGGCTATCTGATTTTGCGCAGCATTCTTCGAAATCCGGCGCTGCAATCTGCTTACCGGCTCGTGCATCCCGATCTCGGCATACGCTTTGCCGAATGGATCTCCGGGCGCTCGCGCGCCTATACCGATCAGCGCGATGCACTTCACAAAACGGATGGCTTACTCACATTTGCAGAAAAGCTTATCGAGAAAAAAGGATTCGACTTCGTTGTAATGGGCCATCGGCATGCGCCGCAGTTTATCCCATTCGAGAAGGGAACGTATGTTAATCTCGGCGACTGGATTCACAGCTATACGTATGGTGTGTTCGACGAGAATGGATTTCGAATCGAGAAACAATGATGAATGATGAAATGAAAATTTTCCCTTTCATCATTCATCATTCATAATTCATCATTGCCCAAAGATGCCAAAACACTGGTGGCTGGAAGAAGGCGAAGAAGCGGCGCATGATGTGCCTGACTTTCTGCGTCCCACGCACCCGGTTCGCGCGTGGCGCGTCAAGCGATGGCAGATGGTGCTCGGGTCCGTGTTTGTGATTGTGCTCGGAGTTGGTATCTGGCTTTGGTTTGCTGTTTCTCGCGGAATGCCGACGCTCGATCAGCTTGAAAATCCTCATCCCGAACTTGCCACGCAGCTCATCAGTGCCGATGGCGAGCGGTTGGATCAATATTACATCAAGAACCGCACGACCGCCCGATTGAAGAATGTTCCGCGCGACGTCATCGCCGCGCTTATTTCGACGGAAGACCGCGATTTTTACAAGCATTGGGGCATCAATCTCTGGGGCAATATCCGCGCCGCGTGGACGGACCTCATCACGCTCTCGCCGCGTCAGGGCGCGAGTACGATCACGCAGCAACTCGCACGGAACCTTTATCTTTCGCAGCAAAAGAGCGTGATGCGCAAGCTGCGGGAAATGGCATCCGCCGTCGAGATCGAGCGAAGTCACACGAAAAACGAAATCCTCGAAATGTATCTCAATGTCGCATATTTCGGGCGCGGCGCGTATGGGATCGAAGCGGCGAGCCAAGTGTATTTCGGGAAGGACGTAAATCAACTCACAACGCCCGAAGGCGCGTACCTCATTGGCATCCTCAAAGGCCCCGAAAATTACGATCCAGATGATAATTACGATCGCGCAATTGCCCGTAGAAATACCGTGCTTGAAAACATGGTCGAAACGAAATATCTTTCACTCGATCGGGCGAATGCATGTAAAATGGAACCGATAAAAGTTCTGGCGATGAAGGGCTATCAGGGCATTGCGCCGCATTTTGTCGAAATGATTCGGCAGGAACTTTCGCGCAACCCGGAACTGCAAGGTTACGATCTGTATCGCGATGGCCTCGTCGTTTATACCACGCTGAACGCCACAATGCAGCGCGCGGCAAACCGGGCCACCGAGGAGCACCTTGCCGAATACCAAAAAAATATCGTCGATAAACGCTGGAATTGGGAGGCCCACAAAGGGCTGTTCGATTCTCTCATCACGAAAGCGGTCCATTTAAATATAGAATATCGTTTTGCGCTTCCTCAAGATCGAAAAGGCGTGGCGATGAAGCTCCGCACGAACAAAAATTTTATTGACAGCGTGAAACATGCGGTGCTTCGAATGCAATGCGGGTTTGTTTGCATCGATCAAACGACGGGACAGATTTTAGCGATGGTCGGAAGCTCGAATTTCCGGGAGGAGCGATATGGATTGAACCACGTGACGCAAATCGAACGCCAGCCCGGTTCGGCGTTTAAGCCGATTATTTATGCGTCCTGCTTCGAGCGTGGTGCAAGCCCGGAGACCGAGGTTTCCAATGACCCAATCTCGATTCCCGATGGCGATCGTATTTGGACTCCGGGCAATTTCGAAGGCGAAGCGCCGGGTGGGATGCGTTCGATTCGTACCGCACTGCAATATTCCGTGAATCTATGCGCAGTCCATGCGATTTTAGAAATTACCTCTGTCAGCGATGTCGTCAAAATGGCGAAGCGGCTTGGGATTCGCTCGAACATTCCGCCCTATCCTTCGATCGCGCTTGGAACGGCGGAAGTAAACCCGCTCGAGCTTACGAGCGCATACAGCACGTTTGCAAACGAAGGCGTCCGCGCGACGCCATATGCAGTGATTCGCGTCGAAGACCGCAATGGAAAAATTCTGTACCGCGCGCATCCGGAGTTCGATAATGTTCTTGAGCCGAGTATCTGCCATGAGATGACCTCCGCGCTTACGGATGTTGTCAATGCAGGAACGGGCACTCGCATTCGCTCCGTCGGATTCCATTTCCCCGCAGCCGGCAAAACGGGTACGACGCAGAACTATGCCGATGCGTGGTTTATCGGTTATACCCCGCAATACACGGCCGGCGTGTGGGTCGGCTTCGACGACAAGCGAATTACATTCAACAGTGCTAACGGTCAGGGTGGCCGCGCCGCTGCGCCAATCTGGGGAAAGTTTATGAAGTATTCCTACGATGCCCTCCATCCGAAGATCGAATATTTCAATACGAGCTATCCTGGCGCGCCGGTCCCCGTAGATACGACGAAGCGAGATTCAACCGCGATGCTCCCGCAAATCCCACGGGTCGATTCGATGCGAAGGCCGGTGGAATATTAGTCTGAACATGGGGATCAAAGCTTCGCTCGGTATCATTCTATAGTTCTGGACTTGCCCTAAATTACTGGACAGGTGATTTGTTAGCCTGAGGGGTCTAAACGAATCATCAATATGAGCAAACAGAAGTACGACGAATCATTCAAGCGGAA
>PLYO01000043.1 GCA_003151825.1 Ignavibacteriota bacterium | reverse complement strand
GCAAACTATCGGCTGGTTGCGATTGTGCTTTTGGTTTATTGCTTTTCTTCGTTACAAAGCCAGTTCCGCTGCCGCATGAGACGCCTTCTGTGAAAAAGGTGCCGATAGCAAATTCAGAACCCAAAGCCGCGCCAGGTGTCGCGCTGAAAGTCCCCCTCGCGGCGATGAACCGTCTGCCATGATTGGAATGCCGCTCGGCCCGATTGTAGGGACGTGCTGCGCACGTCCGTCCCCCTCGCGGCGATGAACCGTCTGCCATGATTGGAATGCCGCTCGGCCCGATTGTAGAGTCCCCCTTGCCACGCCAAACGGTATTTTGTGGTACGCATGCCGGTCGGTCCGGTATGAAAGCCCCGCTGGCCGGAACGAATCCGGCCAGCGCGACGAGCATGGTCATTAGTGTTCTCATTCTTAAAAAGAATATACAAAGAAAAGCGGGAATTGGTACTCGGTTTTAGAAGAAATCTTTCAGAAGAAGCCGTTCTCAGGGAAAGCTATTTTTTTGAATTTTTCGGGAACTCGGCCCTTGCCTATTAGATAAGTTCATGAAAAGTTCGATGAGTATTAACCGAGCACACACATTTTGAGCACCTTTTCTTGGGGAAATATGCCGAAAACAGCGTGGATTACTCGATTCCCACCAGCACGCAATGCACTTCGCTATCCTTATGGATATAATACGCAGCGCAGGTGCGGTGGTAGCCATCGGCGATGAAGAGCTTGTCGCTCCTCCTGACGAGCAGGACCGGCACAAGCGGAATGTGCTTCAGGATTTTCTCGAACTCGGCTCGGACGTCCTCGTTGGTCTCCGGCAGCAATTGGGTATGCGATGCCCGGAGCACGTCCTTAGCTTTGAATTTCTCGATCGTCGCTCGCCGCTTTTCGAGCTTTGCGGCGGCGGCTTGAACCACCTTCGGGCTAAAGACGAGATTCAGATATTCTTTCGCCGCCGCGATGTCCTTTTTCGTAACTTTTTCCGCCCACTTGATTTCTTGCATGGTTTTAAGAATTATTTTACGTTAAACGCGCATTTCGTTGATTATGTGACCGATGAAATTTATCGAAGCCCGAGAATAATTCCAAGCGTTGTCACGGCCACGAGGATCCATAATGAAATGCCTGCTATGAACGGTCGCGCCCCAACTTTTATTATTGCGGAACGGGAAAGTCCGGCTCCGATGAGAAAGAGCGTCAGCGAAAGCAATGCTTTCGCTACAATTCCAATTTCTCCATAAAGATTACCCGCGCCGGGCATAAGTGAACGAATAACCGATGCCAGCACGAATAGTCCAATGAACCAGGGCACCTGAAGTTTTGGCCTGCCGATATGCTCATCGCTAGGATGAACGCGGTCGTGCCGCGCTTCGAGATAGGCAAAGAAAAATGCGACCGGGATGATCCAGAGTGCGCGGGTGAGCTTGATCGTCGTAGCGATTTCAAGCGCATGCTTGCCGTAGCTTGCCGCCGCGCCAACGACGCTCGATGTATCGTGAATGGCAAGCGCAGCCCACACGCCGAAGGAATCTTCTGACATGTGCAGCGCGTGGCCAATGATTGGAAAGAGAAACAGCGCGACAGCATTCAGGATGAAAACAGTTCCGAGAGAAACCGACATTTCTTCATCGCTGGCTTTGATGACCGGCCCAATGGCCGCGATGGCGCTGCCGCCGCAGATCGCCGTGCCGACTGCAATCAGCATAGCCGCTTTGCGTTCAACTTTTAGCGCGCGGCCAATCAGCATTCCGATTGCAAGCGTTGCACTGATCGTTATCAGCGTAAGAAAAAATCCGTGCGCACCGACGCGAAGCATCGTCGTAAGA
The DNA here is from genome assembly GCA_003151825.1 of Ignavibacteriota bacterium. Taxonomy (GTDB): domain Bacteria; phylum Bacteroidota; class Ignavibacteria; order Palsa-1295; family Palsa-1295; genus PALSA-1295. Next base: position 62,848 of record PLYO01000043.1, on the reverse strand, counting down.
TCGAGTCCGAATCCCAACCCGACAACGGCCGCTTGCAGCGAATATTTCGAAGCGAGCTTCGATTGCTTCGGATACGGGTTCCCAACCGTAAGCGCAAACGCAATGCCAATGAGGAGCGAAAGCGCGGGGCTGCTCCACGGCGTGAGCGCAAAAGCCGCGAGAAGAAAAAAAAGAATTATGCTTGTCTGTTTCAGGGTGTGAATAGTAGGATGTGCGTCTTAACACCGAGGAGGGGTGCAGCAATCCATCCGTGCCAGAGGCATGGCATATTCCCTCCTACAATGCGGCTCGCGTTCGGTGGCGCGCTGCGTGGCGGCAAGCTGCTTCTTTTATTGAGACTCTGCTATCAATTGCTTCACCGAAGCATAATCGATAACATCACATTGCTTTTGTAATAGTCCGAGCAAGCCACCATCTTGGGTTAAGACAAGTGCTTGATTGCAATCGGATAAAATACTGACATCGGTGATCCCGAAATTAGGGAACCGGTTACTGGACGCAAGGTCTTTCGGCTCCGTGTATCTGCTTTCCAGCAGTGGGATGTACTCTGCTAATTTTGCTCGGCATTCGACCATGGAATTATTATCGAGAGACGATAGTAACGAATTCACTTCCGCCAAGATATAGGGAGTCGTAACGATGGCATCGAACTGCGAGATCAATTGCGCTAATACTTCAAAATCGTCGATGTCAAACCGGTAATTACCGGGTGAAAGCTGAGGGACAAGATTGGGACGTACCTGACCCGCAATAAGTAATACGAGTATATTCGCGTCGGGTAAGAGATACCGGCTTCCCGGATAGGCCGATCGAATGCCCATGTTACGCTGGCTGATGTTCGAGCGTAGCTGCTGGCGCCTGCGGATTTCTCATCGCTATCACGTCTCCGCTCTGAGCATTAATTTCGAATTCCTTAAAGTAGCGGCGCGATGAAAGCAACTCAGCCAACGAATTCACCAAACCTGCCTCCGGACGGGGAGTGAGTATCGTGTAACTAAGAATAACCACCCACTCCTTATCGAATAGCTGAATGGTTTCAAGCCGGATGGACTTGGGTTCTCCGCCCAGATAATCAGGTTTCAGACTTTCCAGAAAAGTGATGGCCTTCTCTATGGCGGTTTTTGAGGTAATCATAATGTTCTACAACTTTGGGAATCGAGGAAAAGATTCACGCCCCTCTACAATTCTAATTTCCTCCGCCGTCAACCCATAAAGCTCATAAACCAGCCGGTCAATCTCGCCGTCAAGGTAATCGCATTTTCGTTGCAATTGCTCTTTCTCGGAATCGCGCTGCGTGGCGGCAAGCTGCTGCTTCGTCGCGAGCATTATTGAGGAAGGCGAAACCACGGTTCCCCGCGTTTGAAGGATTCGACCAGGGCATAATACGAAGGCCAATATTCTTGTGAATCCCTCTCCAAGGATTCAAAAAATATATCCATAAAATTTCGAAATTCTTTCGAGCGTTCGAAGTTGAGTTGAACGAGAACATCTTGAAATAAAAGCCAAAGAACAAGAATTGAATTCCGAAGCACGTAATCTTGACTCGGCCATTCAGTCCCATTTCGAAGCTCTGTAATGGTTTGATAATCGCGATCACCATCGTTTGCCATTGGATGGACATGCATAGACGCGGCACGGAAGCCGTACAAGTAGAGATAATCGCGTTGAATGTCCATTGCCATCTCCTTTGCGTCGGGTCTTTTCCATTCAATGATTTTATTTTTAAGTTCTTTCCGTCGATTTTTTTCAGCTTCTGGTACGGGCGGAAGTAAATCCGTTTGTTTCTTGAAGCGAGGCTCATTCCTTGCCCGTGCATTGAAATCGTATTGTTCAACGAATGACCACTCTTCGAATTCGGCAAAACTATTTTCTGAAATTAATTTTCGGAGGTGAAGCAATCGATCTACTTGGCATCTATAAAGGATATGACATTCTTGGATAGCGGTCGAATCCCATAATTGAAAGATGCTCTCGACAAGTTTTACTGACTTAGCCAAGAAATTTCTCGTAATCAGCATTTTTAAATCTCTCTGTTCATGGAGTTCAAGCAAGAAACCTCTGATGACATGGCGTAGAACAGCCGAGGCATCTTTGTAAAAAAAAATTCTGTTTTCGTCGTGATTTTCACTCATAACCTTATAAAGCGGAGTTATCCTTTCTGATTCCCATGATTCTCTCAAATTCATCCCGCCCCCTCCACTATCTTTCTTTCCTCTACCGTCAAACCATAAAGCTCATAAACCAGTCTGTCTATCTCCGTTTCCAAATAATCACACTTCAGTTTGTATTGCTCACGTTCCGAATCACGATTCGCTGATACAAGCCGCTGGTTTGTTTGCATTACTTGATTAATAAGTGACCCCAAGGTCTCTTTTATTTTGGCGAAACTTGGTTCAGACAAATTAATAACCGGTAGAGCGCGAAGCTGGCTAACCTTAATCTGCGGAAATGCCTCATCGGTTTCATCATAGAAACGCTTGATGAAGAAAGCCATCATTCTGCTACCCATAATCGCAGCGAGTGGGCGCGTATCAATCGGATTTCGAGGCTTCGTGATATAAACTTGTTGATCCGCCACCGAATCATCGTCCACCACAGTTAGCATGAGCCGTTCACTCAATATCTTTCTCGAATAGATTCTGCTTCCCTCAAAAAACTCAGGCTGTCTCGGTTCTGCAAGGTGCGATCCGTAGTTAATGTAATCGGTAACTATTGGTAAAGTAAATCTCTTGAGATCCTTACCATAAATAAATGGCCGATAACCTTTCTTTGATACGCTCGAATTATAAGGGCGTGTTTCAACGTCTTTCGCTGTCTGAACACCGCTCCCAAAGGCGGTTTTTCCATATCCGCCTACTCTATACGGATGCACTCCACGAGTAAGTTCGGCAACATCGCCAAGGATTCCCTTCTCTGCCTTGATCTTTTCAAGAACCTTAACGATTTTAGAATCTGAACGCAAAGCAATTGGCTTTGACCCGTCTCGATATTCTTCGTCTCCGAAAACTCCTAACTTTTTCGTCCCGCTTTCGTCGATTGAGTATGCTTGAATTTCTCCATGTTCACACGACTGATTTTGGTAACTATAAACTACCGTATCGACTGTAATGCCATGAAATACATTCTTGGGCGGCGATGCGAGCACGAGATTACATACTCTGGAAAGTAAATATTTGCGCGTCGTCGAAGAATATGTGTTTGTAAGCCAAACGTTGGGTACAATTTCTCCTACATAACCGGCTATTTTACAAAGTTGACTACATCGCTCCATGAACAACGAGAACATGTCAAGCTGATACGATGAAGCAACATACTTCTGAATAAAATATCTCTTCTGCTCTTCGCCGATTCCTAATTGTTTCCAATCACGTCCATAAACATACGGTGGGTTCCCAACAATGGCATCGAAGCCGCCATTTGCCATTATCTCTCGGAATGCGCTTTGGAAGCTGAACGGCTTTATGCGCTTCTCTTCCTCATCGGTGAGCGGGAAGAGATCGGAAATATCGTACTCGACGAGGGAGTTACCGCATTGTATATTTTTGGAGAGATCGGGCAGGATTTTCGTCCGCTCGAAGGAAAGCTGCTCGGCGGTCGCGCCGGATTCGGATTCGAGCAATTTCAAAAAGAGCGAAAGCTGCGCCACTTCCACGGCCTGTCGGTCAATATCCACGCCGAAGATATTATCCAAGAGTATCTGCTGTTTCTGTTTGAGTGATAAAGTAAAGATTCCCTTTTCGATCTCGGTGCATTTTGCTTTTTTGGCTTCGGCGGGATTGTCATTATACCATTTCTCGACATGATGCAGCACGGTGTCATACACGGCGATGAGGAACGATCCGGAGCCGCAAGCAATGTCGGCGAAGCGGAGTTTACTTATCTCTTTCGGAGATAATCCCTGTAGCGCAGGCGTCCTCGCCTGTCCCCGATCCCCGTTCGCGTTGGGGGAAATGGGGACCGGCGAGGACGCCGGCGCTACAAGAATTTTGCCGACGGTATTGGCTACTATATAATCGACAATATATTTCGGTGTGTAATACACTCCACCGGCTTTGCGAACTTCGGGTTTGTCCTCGATCTCGGCGCGCTTGGCGGTTGTGGTCACTACTTTGCCGAGGAAGCGTTCGTAGATCGATCCCAAAAGCTCGATGGGAATGTAAGTAAAGAGATATTTGGAATGGGTATGCGAAATATCGGCGCAGAGATCGGCGAATGTTTTATCATCCGGCGCTTTCCATTCTGATTTGTCTATGTCGTGCGGTTTGAAAACGACTCCGTTGTATTTTACGTCAAGCTCTTTGCTCCAGCTAAGGAATGATTTCCATGCGGAACGAACGGGGACCGGGTTCCGGGATCCGGGGACCGTGGGGGAATTTGTTCCTGACCCGGATCCCGGTCCCCGGACCCCGGTTCCCGCTCGAACCGCTGCGATCTGATCTACAATATAATCGGATTCGATATATTTATCTTCGAGGAACCGGATAAATACCAGACGGTCAATTACTTTCTGCGTAGCTTCGGTCAGGACTTCCGCATTCAGGTTTTCATCGGCTTTCTTGAATGCTTTTGCAAGAATTCTTCTGTATTCTTCTAACTTTGTCAGGAATGCCTCATCGACAGGCTTTGCTTCTTCGGCTGTGAGCTTGGCTGCGCCTTTGCCTTGCTGCTTCGGGAGCGTTTTTGCAAAATCTTTTAGCTTCCCTGCTTCGACGGCTTCACGCGAGAAAATCCAATAGATATATCCGAACGCTTCTTTATCGAGATAATCTTTATATCCAAACACCTTTATCTGCGCCGATGGGTAACTTTTTTCGATATGCGGCTGGTAGCGGCAGTCGATAATATGGAACTCATCGAAATTGGTCAGCGCGCCAACGGGCGTGCTTGCGCCGTAACCATAGCGGACAAGCTGGAAGTAATCGTCGGCATTGTTCAGGTCGCGGGAAGGTTTTTTCGCTTCGCAAAAAAAGACGGGATTTCGGTAATCGGGTTTTAGATAGAACGCATAATCGACCCTCCGCGTACTTCCGGCGGTATCGGATTTTTCGATCTTTACTTCCCGCTCGCGCGGGTTGGTTTGCTCGCGGTGCGCAACGTCCCATCCGAGCGCGGTGAAAAATTTATCGATGAAATCCGTGCGTACTTCGGACTCCTGATAGTTATGCGCTAAGAACTCGCCGCGATGTTCGTCGAACTCACGGACTAATGCGGAAACGTCGCTATATGCGCTTTCGAGAAGGGTCACGGGTTGGGAACAAAGGGCGGGCGTGGTGAGTGCGAGCAATGGATTCCCGCGTTCGCGGGAATGACATGCTTAAAATTATCATCAAAATTCAAAATTGAGCCGCTACCCCGACATCTTTTCATGAAAAATTATTAATGTTGAGGTGCCTTAAACAGCACATATTAGCCACTTTTGGATGAGCCTATTTTTCGAAAAAGTTACTCACATTTACGTATGTGAAGAAAATGAGTATAACTTATATTTCTATGGGAAAAAATCGATAGTTTTTTTGAGAAAAAAGTGACATTCTTGAATTATGCAACTATCCCCTTAATTGGTCGTGTTTTTGCATTCGTAATTTTAACCTACCAACGAACATGCAAACAACGCACATGCAAAACTTTTTCGATCGTTTAGACGCCGCCGTCGCGGAATACTCACTTCTCAAACATCCCTTTTATCAGGCCTGGAGCGCGGGTACGCTCACGCCGGAAACCCTTCGGACCTACGCGGGCCAGTATTATCAATTTGAAAGCCGCTTCCCCACCTTCTTAAGTGCGGTGCATTCGAATACGGAAAACATGGAGCACCGCCGGCAATTGCTGGAAAATCTTTTGGAAGAAGAACGCGGCGTGGTGAACCATCCCGAATTATGGCTCCGTTTTGCAGACAATCTCGATGCTTCGCGCGATGAGATAAAGAATGCCATGCCCTTTCCGGAGACTTCGAACTTGATCGATACCCTCCGCTCGATCACGCGTGAGCAGGATACGCTCGAAGGCGTGGCCGCGCTCTATGGATACGAATCTCAAATTCCGGAAATTTCTCGCACAAAAATCGAGGGACTCACCACGCATTACGGTGTAACGAGCGATGACGGGCTTGCCTTTTTCCGCGTTCACGAGCAGGCGGATGAAGTGCATCGCCGCGCGGAACGCGATGTGATCGCTGAGTTAGTTCAATCCCGCGAAGATGAAGACCGAGCAATCGCAGCCGCGCAGCGCGTGGCAATTGCATTTTACGGGATGCTCGATGGCATCGTGCGCGAATGCGAAGTAGATTGCACGATGAGCGCAAACTAAAGGCCTGCCCTGAGCCTGCCGAAGGGTTTGCGCTACTTTGCGGCAATTACATTAGCAAGCTCGATGGGATTACCCCAATGGTGCTCGCCGAGCCGAGTGGTGTCAAGCTGACCCGTCAACGATATGCGCAGGCCGTCCGTCCGGAATTTTGGATCGAGATTTATTGGCTCGTACTGACCGCCCTTGTCGGTCAGAATGCCATAATATCCCTCATCCGATTCGCGGAAAACGACCGTCCCGCCAGTCGAAACCGGCGTGGTTTGTCCCGCAGTCTGACCTGCTTTGGCAGGGCCGGTGCTATCGCAGCCGATGGCGGTCAGGCCGAGTGTAGCTGCCGTAAGTACCATGAGATACAATGACTTATAGGTTTTCATGGCTTTGAGTATTTGATGTTGTTTCCAGAAGCATTCTTAATTATCATTCCGTGCTCCTAAAAGAATAACACACCAACCCTCTCAGAGTTACACCAGGCAGATAAGATTTCTTATTTCGCCAGCGTAAAAAACTCGGTTTTTTCGAACGTATGGATGAGAACGGTTCCCGCCCGGACAAGACTAACGAGTATCTTCGAAGCTCTTCGTTTGCCGATGTTGACAAGATGGGCAAACTCCTCGACCGTTATGCGTCCATGCCGTTCAAGGTATTCGAAGAGAACTTTTTCGTTGTAGCCGATGGAAAGTTTGAGCGGCGCGCCTCCGGGAGATTGGCCTCGCATCACGCTCATCATTTCGCGGCTTGCTTGCACCGATTTATCCTCGAAGCGGACGAATCCCAAATGCGATTGCTCTTTGAGGCGTTTGCCCGCACTATCGTATTCCACCAGCGTGTGTGGCTTCGACGCGCTTTCGTGAACTCGAACCAACACAATATCCATCCCCCAGCCGGCATGGACATTCTCTGTGATAATGTTGGCGGGCGGATCGATCATCCAGCGGGCCGCGTGTTCGATTTCCTCGAGTTCCGATTTTTCGCTTCGGACGCCGACGACGGTACCATCGTCATCCACGCCGAAAAGAAGATAACCGCCACGCATGTTAGCGAACGCGATAATTTCGCGCGCGATTTTTTCGGGCGAAGAGAACTGGCGCTTGAATTCGACATCCGAGCCTTCGCCGGAATCGATCAAGTCATACAGTTCATGTCGGCGAATCGGGTACGAAATGGGCCGCACGGATTTTTTTTATATGCTAAGGGCCGGAAGTGGCCAGCGGTTGAAGCCGACAAGCGTATAATGCTTCCCGCGTCAACAAATACGCCGCGCCATTTCGAACGCATAAATCCTGCGCGGGCGATGAATCGTCCGCGTTCGTTCGCTCCACACGCCATCCGCCCAATTCGACAAGACCAGTGCCAAGAAAAAGCCGCACGTTTGGTTCCGCATTCATAAGAACAAAAATAGTATCGTTCGATGCTGAAATGGAGCGCGCTTCCGCATTCAGGTCGATCCGTGCAAGAAAGTTACCCAAATTATCGAATTCCACAAGCGAGGTGCCCCCATGATCGAGCACAATCAAATGCTGGTCGCGGACAATGGCAAGATGGACGGGATTGCCGAGCACGGCATCGGGGCGAACTGCGTCGGAGTATCCGCCGATCACCCGCTCGACGGAATAATCGGATCGGGCTTTCAAGACGCGCTTGTTCTCGCCATCGGCAACATAGATATTTCCCGCTTCATCCGCGGCAACGGCGGCGGGGTAGCCGAAGCGCGTCGCAGGATCGGTATTATCGCGCGTATAAAGCGTTCCCGAATAGACGAGGTCCTTCGTATATTGCTCGATGCGGTGATTGAAGCGGTCGGAAATAAAAACGGCGTTGGTGATACGCGCATCCACGCCCGAAGGCCCGTTGAACTGATAATGATCCGAACCGAAACCGCTCACGGCGTGAAGGCTATCGCCATTGGGCGAAAGCTTGATGACGAAGTTCCCAGACGATTCGACGACATAGACATTTAGAAATTGATCCATGCTGATTGCCGTGGCGTCATGGAATGTCCGGAGCATTTTTGCCGTCACAAGCTCCGCCGACACGGGAACCGCAGTCTGCATGTTTCGCGGCACGGAAGCGCATGCAGCAAGAGAAAGCAAAAGAAGATAACGAGCAGTCTTCACCATCTAAAATCGTAACGTAAAACTCATCCCCACGCGCCGGTTAACGGGATCGTAGTATGATTCAAACGGGCTTGGACTTGGATTGCTCACATCGAAATCGTAAAGATTCGACGCGATATACGCATCGAGCACTTGTGCAATGTAAGTAATGCCGAGATAAATCCACCATTTGTCGCGGTCGTTGCGGTAAAATTCCCGCGAGCTGACAAATTCGTTGGCACGAATGGAATCGGCATTGGTCATTTTTGCATTTTCAGCATTGATCGAATCGATCGACGTGTGATAGCGAACATTTTGAATGATGACGCCATACGCGAAGCCTCCAATAAGCCCGTAAAGAATCGGCAGCTTCCATTCCTGTCCAAGATAAACCTGCCCCGCTCCGGGAAATGCGGCGCTGAGCAATACCGCTTCGAGCGGCGATTTCGCCATGTGGAATGTGCCGGTATCGGCAGCCACAGCAGTAGTATCGCGTGCCGTGCTCGCAGCGGTCGATTGCGCCAACGTCATTCGCGCGCCGCCGATCATCGAGACCGCTAAAATTAAGGAAGCGATGCGGTGCATTCGATCTCCAGCCGTGCCGATCGTGGAAGCGCAACGACCTGCACGGTGCTTCTTGCGGGTCGTGCGGTGCCAAGCGCGGTTTCATAGACGTGGTTGACCGTGGTGAAATCGGCCATGTCGGTAAGATAAATGGTTGTTCGGACAACATGCGCGAACGTTGCGCCGGCTTGATGCAGCACGGCCCATAGATTGCGCATGACCTGCTCCGCTTCTTTTTCTATCGTCCCCTCCACCAAGGCGCCGGTTGCGGGATCGATTCCGATCTGGCCTGAACAAAAGAGAAAATCGCGTGAGCGGACGCCCTGCGAATACGGCCCAATGGGCTTCGGAGCGTCGGCGGATAAGATAGGTTCAAGTAAACTTTCCATGTAACTATATTTCTTTGATGTTTCCGAATATTTCCTGTAATCGCTCGAATTCTTCCAGCGAATAAAATTGAATTGCGATTTCGCCCGTTTCATCTGCTTTCATGCGCACGCGCACCTGCGTACCTAAAACATGCTGAAACGAGGATTCTATCGAACGAATATCGCTGGATGTTTCCGTTTCCTCCGAATTTGTATCCGGACGTGTCGCTTGCTTTGGTTTCGAAGGAATTTTTTTTCGCTCGCTCCCATTTCGAGCAATCTCTTCAAGCTTCCGCACCGAATAATGATTGCGGATGGCTTCATCCCACAACGCATTTTGGCGCAGGGCATCCGGAATTCCGAGAATTGCCTTTGCGTGGCCGGTCGTGAGTTCGCCGGCGCGGAGCGAATCTTTGATGCGCTCCGGCAGCTTCAAAAGCCGGATGGAATTTGCAATAGTTGTGCGGTCTTTTGAAACACGCATTGCCACTTCTTCCTGCGCGAGGCCGCAATCTTCGATGAGGCGCTCGAAGGCTTCGGCTTCCTCGATGGGGTTCAGCTCCACACGCTGGACATTCTCGACAATGGCGAGTTCCAGCATCTTCCGATCGGTCTCGACCTCGATAATATAGGCGGGAATATGCGTCAGCCCCGCTTCGATAGCGGCGCGAATACGGCGTTCGCCGCTGATGAGTTCAAACCGTTCATTCCCGGCTTTTCGGACGGTGATGGGCTGGATAATTCCATGTTCGCGGATGGATTCGGTTAGTTCGGATAAACTTTCTGTGGCAAATTCTTTTCGCGGCTGGAGCGGGTTGGGCGCGATGCGAGCAATCTCGATCTCTGCAATGCGCGGCTCATGCTTTCGTGAGTTCTGCTCTGGTTCGACAAGTTCGATTCCCGAATAACGTTCATCCACGCTTGGAATAAGCGCGCTCAGACCCCTGCCTAAGACAGATCGTGTTTTCGACATGCTTTGGTAGAACCCTCCAGAGAGTGAAATAAGCTCCTGTTACAAGCTGGACTCTTTTTTATTGTCATCCTGAGCGGAGCAAATTCGAGCGGAGCGCGCATGATCGGTCATGCGCGGAGAATTTGCGGAGTCGAAGGATCTCGTGCAGCTTACTGCGCTGCCAAATCTGCGAAGATCCTTCGACTCCGTTCATCCCTCGTTCCTCGGGATGAACTCCGCTCAGGATGACAGTATAAAAAATTATTTTCCACTTTGTTGAACTCTGGAGACAGCATCTTTCGAAGTAAGCGTTGGATTTCGTCGCACTACTTCTGCCGCAAGATCGAGATAATTCTTCGCGCCGCTCGACGTGGCATCGTAGAGCACCACTGGCAGGCCAAAACTCGGCGCCTCCGAAAGCCGAACGTTTCGCATGATGAGCGTCGAAAAAACCTTCTCACCAAAATATTTTCTTACTTCATCGGCTACCTGATTCGAAAGCCGGAGCCGGCTGTCATACATAGTAAGTAGTACGCCCTCGATGTCGAGTTGCTTGTTCAGGTGACGCTTCACGATACCGATCGTGTTCAGAAGTTGACCGAGTCCTTCGAGCGCGTAATATTCGCACTGGACGGGAATGAGCACACTGTCGCAAGCCGTGAGCGCATTGACCGTGAGCAGACTGAGCGATGGCGGACAATCGATCAGAATAATATCGTATTTATCGCGAATGTTTGCAAGCGCCTTTGTCATAATGCGCTCGCGCTCTTGCACGTCAATGAGTTCTATTTCGGCGCCAACAAGATTGATATGCGATGGAATCAGATCGAGATTTGGTACGGTACTTGTAATAATGGCATCTTCGGCTTTCTCTTTTCCCACAAGGACTTCATAAATAGTCTTCGTCAGCGTTTTCGGATCGATGCCGAGGCCACTTGTGGCATTGGCCTGCGCGTCAATATCGACTAAAAGCGTTTTATATTCCCCAACGGCCAGCGAGGCAGCGAGATTGACGGCCGTCGTGGTCTTCCCGACGCCGCCCTTCTGATTCGCGATCGTGATGATTTTCCCCATGTGGCGAGTCATAACGCACGGGAGTGGTTAGCTGTTCGGATGGTAGCCAATTTTACGCGCATAATCTTCATGCTGAGAAATAGGAATAGGTGGAACTCTTGCGGGAGCAAAAGTATTAGTCAGAATATGGAATATCAGAACGGAAACCTCCCTATCACTGTCGATCCAGAGACCATGGGCGGCGTACCCGTCTTTCGTGGGACGCGAGTGCCGGTTGAAACGCTCTTCGACTATTTAGAAGATAATTATGCGCTGGAAGTATTTTTAGACGACTTTCCGACAGTATCGAAAGAAGCTGCTATTGCCGTTCTTTCGCACGCTGAACGCTTCACGTTCGAACATGTAACTGCGTGACGATCTTACTCGATGAGTGTGTACCTCGTCCCTTAAAACGGTTTTTGACCGGGCATTCTGTTCACACGGCGCAACAAGCAGGACTTGGCGGTTACAAAAATGGACAACTTTTGAAAGCGGCTGAAGGTGCATTCGATCTGCTGCTCACATCCGATCAGAACCTTCGTTATCAGCAGAACTTGAGTGGCCGTCACTTGCTATTTTAATACTCTCGACAAACAAACGAAGCAAAGTCATTGCGAATGGCGAGCGAATCCTGGAAGCAGTGAATCGTATGAAGCCAAACGAGTTCTTAGAATTAGAACTTTAACACACCACTTCCCCGCGCGTGAAGCCCGCCAACCCGCTGCGGCGGATATGGGCACCATACTCGCAGGTTTTTACGGAAAATAACGGTACATGTCCTTGCGATCGAGAAAGCGATGAAGAGTTATGGTATCGCCATTTAGGAAAAATCCAAGCCGATAGTCGCGGACATGGAGCCGGAAGGCATTCGGAGCTAACTTTGTGACCTGCCCAGCATCGCTCAATCGCTTTGCAGATTTCAATCGATCAATTTGTTTTTCAAGTTGCTCAAGAAGCAAGGGATTATGAATCCCTTCAATATCACGCAGGAAAAGTTTCGAATACTCGACCTTCACGAGCGACGAAGAATTTTCATCACTTCTTCTTCGGGAACCGTATCGTTCGGATCTCCTTCTGCCATAAAGTGGAGCATTGCAATATCCTCCTTCTTTTCGTCCGTGAGCACTCGTGCCGGTAAATGCGACTGAGTCAGAAACTGCGCAAGTTGCTGCTGCTCCAGTGGGTTCTTTGGTGTGATAACGTAACTATTCATACTTTCTGAAACGCAATGCCCCCAGGCTTCGTGCCATGCTTTAGCTTGGGCCTGGCGCAAGCTGAAGCATGCACCACACTACTTCCCCGCGCGGTAAGCCCGCCAACCTGCTGCGGCGGATAGAGGGCCCTGATTAGCTTCCCGCTTTGTTTTTTTTGCTATCTTCCCTCAACATTGTATTAGTCTCGCTTAGAACTTCAGGCTTGATCTCTATCTTTGCGATAGCAAGATTTTCTACAACGTGCTGCTTCGATTTTGAACCGGGGATCGGAATAATCGTGGGTGAAAGTCCACGCAAGCCGAGAAGCGCCAATTGATACGGTGTAAGAGACATACTCCGGGCAGCTTGATTGAATCGCTCCGAGAGCGTTTCAATCAGATACGGATTGAGATGACCTGTGAGCGGGGCATACGCGATGAACGTAACGTCATTGGCTTCGCAAAAGCGGAGAAGAGGGGCGTCCCACTTTGCCTGGTATGCAAAGATCGAAAGTGGGTTCTGAATAGAACGGACATCCGCAATTTCTTTAGCCAAGGTGAGTTGCTTTAGACTCGCATTGGAAATCCCGATGTCCTTTATCTTGCCTTCCTCGCGCAGCCGGACGAGTTCACCTAAGCTATCGGCATAAGGAACTCTCGGATCCGGTGTGTGATATTGATACAAGTCGATTGTTCCGATTCCCAGACGTTCGAGACTTGCTTCGCATGCTGTCCGCAGGTAGGCCGGATCGCCACGCTGTTTCCAATTACCCTGTGGCCGAATAAACCCGCCTTTAGTTGTAATCATAACATCGTCGCGGCCTGCGAACTTTGACACAATACGCTCACCATAGCCGAATTCTTCTTCACCCAAACAATACGCATCCGCCGTATCGATGAAGCTGAGACCGGCTTCGTCGATCAGTTCTTCTATCATTCGAATGGACTCTGCTTCGGTGGGCCGTTCATTCTCAATGCACAACGACATCGTGCCGAAGCCAATGGCCGTGCCTGCGAATGGATTGTTGGACATATTCGATTGTATTTAATAAATGAATAAAAAAGGCCCGTTTGCAAAGCAAACAGCTTCTCACACCAATTCCGCCTGCGCATCTAACGAATTTGCATGTTCATACGCTTCCATTGGCGGGCAGGTGCAGACGAGCGTGCGATCGTCAGGCGTTTCACACACGCTTAGGCAGCCAAGGGATAGAGAAGAGCGGAAATGGGCTTTTCTTTCGAAAGTTTACTGACAGCCATGACGGAAAACCCCACGATATTTCCCGCCGGATCGACCATTTCCATCACGGCATCATTATCCGTTTCCTGGAAAGTACAAGCCACATCTTCATCGAAGACGACTTCAAGATAGTCGCCTTCGGCGTCATACCAGATTTTTACTTTTTGTTTCGTTCCCATATTAGGTTCCCTTTTTTGATGTGATCGCTCGGATACGCGGTTAAAATATAGCTGTCATTTCTTTCATGCTTAACAACGATGCAAAGGTATTTATCCCCGGCCGTTACCCTGCGGTAATACCTGTAATAAATTGCCGCCATCGGATCGGTTCGAGATTCGAACACAAAATCCGGGTTAGCAATCGTTTCCTCGATTTTATCCATCAGTCCGGCTTTGATTAGCCGTTTGGTGAAGTGAGTAACTCGCTCGTCGGTGAGCCGGACGTTTCGGCCCTTGTAATCCTTAAAGATTCTCATAAAAAATTATGCGAATTCCGAGGTTACAACGGTTGAAGCCTCCTCATATGCTTCCATCGGTGGGCAGGTGCAAACGAGCGTGCGGTCGCCATAGGCATTATTGACGCGGCCCACGCTGGGCCAGAATTTATTCAGGCGCAATCCGCGAACGGGATACGCGGCTTTTTCGCGCGAGTAAAGATGGTTCCAACTATCCGCGATGACAGATTCCGCGGTATGCGGGGAATTTTTCAGAACGTTATCTTTCGCGTCCATTTCGCCGCGTGCAATTTCTTCGATCTCTTCTCGAATGGCGATCATCGCATCGCAGAAGCGGTCGATTTCTTCGATGGGTTCGCTTTCGGTCGGCTCGACCATCAGCGTTCCCGCAACAGGGAAGGAAAGCGTCGGAGCGTGGAAGCCATAATCCATGAGCCGTTTCGCAATATCTTCCACATCCACTCCCTGCGATTTGAATCCGCGCATATCGAGAATCATTTCATGCGCCACGCGGCCATGCGTGCCTTGATAAAGTGTTGGGAAATGTTTATCGAGGCGCGTCTTGATATAATTCGCATTCAGAATTGCAACTTCGGATGCGCCCGTAAGTCCTTCGGCGCCCATCATCGCAATGTAGGCGTAGGAAATCAGCAAAATGCTCGAACTGCCCCACGGCGCTGCGCTGATTGCGCCAATGGCATGTTCGCCGCCGGTTTGCACGACGGCATGTCCCGGCAAGAACGGCGCAAGATGCCGCGCAACGCCGATGGGTCCCATGCCCGGCCCGCCGCCACCATGCGGAATGCAAAATGTTTTATGCAGATTGAGATGGCAAACGTCCGCACCGATAACTCCGGGATTAGTGAGGCCAACTTGCGCATTCATATTCGCGCCATCCATATAGACTTGCCCGCCATTGTCATGAATGATTTTGCAAATATCCTTGATGCTTTCTTCGAACACGCCGTGTGTCGAAGGATACGTCACCATGAGCGCGGCGAGTTCGTTCTTATTCGCTTCGGCTTTTGCGCGAAGGTCTGCCATGTCGATATTTCCACGCTCGTCTGTTTTTACGACCGAGACGCGCATTCCGGCCATAATCGCGCTCGCGGGATTAGTTCCATGCGCGGAAGCGGGAATGAGCACGAGATCGCGGTGCGATTGGCGATGATGCTTATGAAATTCCCGAATCACGAGCAATCCGGTGTATTCGCCCTGCGCGCCGGCGTTCGGCTGGAGCGAAACGGCGTCGAAACCGGTGATCGCTTTTAGCATATTTTCGAGTTCCCCAAACATTTCGAGATAGCCTTCGGTCTGCTCGAGCGGCGCGAAGGGATGGAGCTTGCTGAACGAACGCCAGGTTATGGGAATCATTTCCGCCGTCGCGTTCAGCTTCATCGTGCAGCTTCCCAAGGGAATCATTCCATGCGCGAGCGAGAAATCCTTGTTTTCGAGCTGTTTAAGATAGCGCAGCAATTCGGTTTCGGAGTGATGCCGGTTGAATGTTGGATGCGTGAGGTAGCCGGATGTTCTTTGAAATGGCGCATCGTATGCTGTATGTAATTTCTTTTCGAGCGCCGGGAGATAACTCATCACGCCGTTCGCTGCGGTGGTGGCATGCTGGAATACGCCGAGGATAGCGCCAACATCGTGCAGCGTTGTCGTTTCATCGAGCGAAATGCCAATGGAGCTTTCATGGAAATAGCGAAAATTCATTTCCGCCTTCGTTGACTCGCGCCGGATGGCTTCCAATTGCGCGACATGTTCGACATCGACTTTCAGCGTATCGAAATAACGCCTGTTCACCACGCGAAAGCCAATCTCTCTCAGTCCGCCGGCAAGAAGCGCTGTAAGCGCGTGGATGCGCTCGGCAATCGTACGAAGTCCCTTCGGGCCATGATAGACGGCATACATGGCCGAGATATTGGCCAGCAGCGCCTGTGCGGTGCAGATATTGCTTGTGGCTTTATCGCGCCGGATATGCTGCTCGCGCGTTTGCAATGCCATGCGGTACGCCGGGTTGCCGTGCGCATCAATCGTGAGGCCGATAATCCTTCCCGGCATCGAACGCTTGAATTCGTCGCGCGTGGCGAAGAATGCGGCGTGCGGGCCGCCATATCCCATCGGCACGCCAAACCGCTGCGCGGTGCCAACGGCAACGTCCGCGCCGAATTCTCCCGGCGGCGTGAGGAGTAACAAACTCATAAGATCGCACACGACAGCCACGAGCGAGCCATTTGCATGAGCGGCTTCGCAAAAATCCCGGTAATCGTAAATTTCGCCGTCGCCAGCGGGGTATTGTACGATCGCGCCAAAAATATCGTCGCGCCACTCGAAGGTTCGATGATCGCCCACTATTACTTCCACGCCAATTGCGGCGGCTCGCGTCCGTAATACATCGAGCGTTTGCGGAAAAATATTTTCCGATACGAAGAGCGCTCGTTTATGGTCGTGCTTTTGGACGGCAAGCATCAAATGCATCGCTTCGGCGGCGGCTGTGCCTTCATCGAGCATTGAAGCATTGGCAATTTCAAGTCCAGTGAGATCGACGACTAATGTTTGAAAATTCACGAGCGATTCCAAGCGCCCTTGGGAAATCTCGGCCTGATAGGGAGTGTATTGCGTGTACCACCCCGGATTTTCCAGCACATTCCTCAAAATGACGGGCGGCGTTACGGTATCGTAATAGCCCATCCCGATATAGGATTTGAAGACCTTGTTTTTCTTCGCAAGCTCGCCGGCATGAGCGAGAAATTCCGATTCCGTCATCGCCGGCTTTAGCTCTAATGGATGCTTCAGCCGAATAGATCGCGGCACGGTTTCATCGACCAGCTCATGAATAGCATGAACACCGCACGCGGCGAGCATGATGGCGAGGTCGTGTTCGTTCGGGCCGATATGACGATCCTGAAAGCGGTCGGAATGGGTAAGAATGGAATTCATTGTAATAAAAAATTTCTATCGGGGGGAAACGTGCGCTTCTACGCAGAATAACAAGGAAAAGTTTTGGGAGACACTAATGGGTCGTTCGAAAACGAGGGTGTGACTCGTTACTTCCGGCTCGTTATTCCGTAGAAAAAAGTAACACGATACGAATTCGAAGGCAAAAAAAAGCGCTTCGGCGTCATCGTGTGTGGTGAGAGCAGGTCCTCCCTAATAGTGAAACACCACGAGACCTCCGAAGCGCCCCTCTCGTTCAATATGCCCTGTGGTCAGCAGGGCAACTTCAGGTAGCTTCGAACCGAAACATGAAGTTTGCGTTTCATGCTCACGGCCTTGCTAAAAATCAATTTTCAAAGTTCCGAAGTGAGCATGAACAGTCGTTCATCGTTCTAACAGCCCCCGATTTGAGGATGGTTTCCGGGATTTGAAGACGGTTCGGGGGATTGGAAGATGACCCCGCCGCCATGCCGGGAGCGACCCCCTCGACCTGACTAACGGGTACAAATATAATACAAAAAAAAGCCGATTGCTTGAAAAGCTAAAATAAGGGCGCTGCCGGGGAACCGCTGGGCTACCATTTTGACTTATAGGCCCGCTTGCTCAAGTGCTTCCCGATCCGCTACGGCGGACTCTTTAGCAAGCACTCAGCACTTTAGCACTTAGCACTTTTTTCGGGGCGTGGCTCAGCCTGGNNGGTTCAAATCCTCTCGCCCCGACAAAAACGGCAGTTTTCAACTGCCGTTTTTTATTTGCACCTGTTTTGTCCTGTAATATGGCGATTCCAACCCAGTTTCCCACTTCAGATTTTTTTTTGCATTTGTAATTCATGAACTCAGCCAAAGTTTTCATGAAAAAGTTATCCACTGTTTCCACAGAATAGTTGTCTCGGAGAAAAAATAATTATTTCGCGTTTCACGCCCTCCCGGATTTTTTGTCGTATCTTTGTACCAAGCTGAGGAAGCCTGAGCCCGCCGTAGGTGTTGACGGATCCATTTTTAGTTTTGCACTTCATGTTTTTTATGAACTATTTTCAGGACAACATTATGAATACTCGCATCACATCGCATCGCATCGCATCGCAGGGTAGTGGAATAATCTCAAGAAAGTTCCCGGCCATGCTCACGTTTTGCGCGCTGCTCTTCTTCGGCCTTTCGGGGCTGCGAGCGCAATCGAATACGGAATATAACTTCCGACATCAAAGCACGATCGTTGGCGACAGGTATAGCATGGACGATGACGACGCGCCGAAGCTCACGATGTCCTGTCTCGCGGCCAATGCCTACGGACAATGGACACTCAGTGGAACGCAGGGAACTGGAATCACGGGTGAGCCGACGAGCAAATTCGTCATCGGATGGTATTTGCTTGCGAACGGACTCTATAAGCCATCGACAGAATATGTGGTCTCGGATCCAACCCATCCCGGATGTTTTCCGCCCGGCGTCGTGCAATGCGACACGCTGACGTTCCCAACATCACCGGCCGAAGTGAAAGCCACAACGAATCTGAGCGGCATGGCGGGCTTCGCATGGCCAGACCAAACGACCCGTCAATTTTTCACGCTGTTCGGCTTCACTTCTTCGGACGTCAATCTTTCGTTTTCGTTCCTTACCAATCCCGTCCCGCCGATGCACGTGGTAACCAGCGCGATTCATAGCTGGCCGAATGTTTCGACTTCGGTGGGACTCCTGACACACGCCGTGGTGAGCGAAACCGACTTCCGCGATAATTTCGACTGTTGTTCCGACGGGTATTACAACTATTTCGTTTGGGCTTCGACGGATCATCCGCAATTTATCGGCCAGAAAGAAGTTTGGGTGATGGCCGTGCCGATTGGTTCGGGCACACCCGCCATAGGGCCGATCATGGTCGATGACGGCATGCACCACGACGGAAAATACCCGACCATCACCTGCGATCCGCGCAATAACCGGATTGGCATTCCATCGCCGGCCTTCGACGTGGCATACCTTCAACCCAGCGTGAACGCCATTAATTACGGGATTTGGAGCGGCGCCGGTTGGACCACATTTCCGACCGCGCTCGCAAAGAGCTTCTGGGACCCCACGATTGGCTCGCCCGGCAGCGGGATTACATGGGTCAATGCCTTTCATGCGCGAATCGTCCGTAACAGTATTTACGGAGGCACGTCCTCGCTTGCAATCTATGCGATGGTCAATAGCAACAACGGTGTGGCGCTTGCCGGGCTGACCCCCGCGCTTATTTTTTACGATCCGGCTCATCTCGCCGGAACGGCGGATTACGTCGCGGGAAGTATGATGGCGCCGCCCGCGCCCATTCCGGCGATATCGTTCCCTCAAGTTCACGACGCCCCCATCATCGCGTTTGCCGATCCCTATGACAACCAGGCGAACTGGCACAAGACCGATGAATTTCATTGCCTCTATCAATACGATCTTGGTGTGGACGCTTCGCCAAGATATCCGCTCTGCATCGTTCGCGGCGCGGACGTGTTAGCGGCCTGGCCCGATCTTTACTCCACGTACTCACCCGATCCCTCTCATCAGGACACCCGGCTCGTGCTCAATCAATTGGGCGGCTCGCTCGAAAACGATCCGACAAATAACTGGTACGTCGGAGCCGTCAATCAAATGGGCATTCACGTCCATTGGCTGGCAGATAGTTCCGGAAATAACGTGCACTACTATGCACGCGATCAGAACCGAACCTTCGATGAGAATATCGACGAAAACACGCTCGTGACCGATATTTGCACCGTGAGCGACGGCTCGGTTACAGGATCGAATCACGGCGGTACGGTAGGAGCCGAAGTGCTCTATCTCATGCACATGGCGATTTGGACGGACCCCAATTATGGCGCCAATCTATCCGATCACACCGGGAACATAGGCTTATGGCAGCCGGGAGACCTCTATCCAATAACAACGGGCTTTCTCGATCCTCATGTAGGAACGCTTAATTTCCTGGGCGAAAATGTCGTGCTCCAGATCGGAGCGTTAGGCCGCGATGACCTCGCGGCCGTTCTTACCGACATGCCATACTTTTATTGCAATTTCGATCCGGAAGCAACCGGTCAGGGCATTACCATCGGACCTGGTTCGATCTTCGATTATTATGGGCTTATCGCCAACCACAATACCGATGGTTCCATAAAAACCCGCTCTGGACCTGAAAACCTCCTAAGCTCTCCGTTTGTCATTGGAGGTACCGACCCTATTTTTGGAGGAGGTATTATCTCGCTGGCGGGTGTTGCCGATGCCAGCAGGCCAATCATCAATATCCATGGCGGGGCCGACTTCGGGATTGGCACCGGTGGGGAATTGCTAAGTTCGTTCCCAGGAGAAATCCGTGTGCTATACGATGGGAACGTCTATCCTATCCCGCCGCACTCTCGCCACGTTACCGGTCATGCCTCGCTCCATGGCTTTACTTTGCTCGATACGTCCGTTGTCGAGGGAAATATCCCCGCCGATTCACAGGCGGTCATCGTCAGTATCCTCGGTTATGATGCTGGGGTGCCCTCATTGCCTCAGTTTGATGCACTGGGTTCTTGGTTCGGCAACGCGGACACCAATGGAGCAAGCGTCATTCTGGCCGAGCCGGAATTAAAACCCTTCGATGGAATCCTGTTTAACGCCTGCGAATTAAACGCAGCCAATTTCCATGTCATCAAACCCTGGACCTCCGACGTCGATCCTTCGACGATTCCTATCACCATCGAGAATTGCATCTTCCGCGAGCAGCATGGACGAACCATCTTCATCGAAAATCTGGACGCCCCGACCGGAGCCGATGAAAGCTATTACAACCGGCCCATCAACATCACGAGTAACAACTTTTACACCATCAATTCGCATCTCGATACCGACGATGTCACGGATGGCGTCTATGGCATCTATATCAAAGGATTAGACGGCAATTACGAAGACGATTACTCCGATCTGGAAGGCGTTATCACCGTGGAGGACAACAATTTCACCGGTAAGAATTGGGCTAATGTGTATCCGGGGTATCCGGGCACGGAGAACTTCGAGTATGCCGCAGCGATATGCTTCGAAAACACGACGGGTAATATTATCGGGAATACTATCAACGACACCGTTTACACTCACGGGATTTGGCTTATGGCGACCCCTTTTGATGACGTTATTCAACCATCACGGACTTTCGTTTGCAATAACACGATCCAAAATCTTCATCCGCCGGATAAGCGTTCGACGCATAATACGCTCGAAGGAATAAGAACGGAATATCATACGGGATATATCAATCTCAACGCGATTTATAATTGCGAGATTGATCTCTCGGCGAACGGACTTGGGCACAACTTCCTTGTCTTCGATTCCCTCGACGATACTTACGCTTTGTCAACGCACACGTACGATATTTTTCAAGCCATCCAAGTGACTGCACCCTCGGCGACTAATTACTTGGACCTTTCAGGCGTGCATAGCATACTTGAGGGAGGTGACGATTACGGCGGTTTCAATACAATCAAAGCCACCTACGACGATTGGGCCACGGGCATGATGACCATTGGAAGCAATTCCATCTTAGTTCTTGGAAATACATATGAGGGCTGGGACTGGACGCAGTACTCTCTTAACAATATGTATCTTTGTAATCTGGGGGAGCTTCTGCCGGGGATGTTTACCCAGCCAATTGTCGGAATTTCCGATTACGAGCCTGCATATCTCATTATCGGAGAGGACGTTTCCTCAGCAGCCCTCGGCGACCTTGATTTCAATTTCTGGGGTATTGACCCAAGTAACCATCCAATTGATCCTGCGAATATGGGCTCCGTTTGTTGCCCGTGTTTTCAACTCTGGTGTACTGGAATACATCAGTATAACGCCAGTAATGTTTGTTTCACGCCTATTCCATCGCATACCCTCAGTGTCGAAAGCCACTTCACGGCGTCCTGTGGAAGCAGCCGTGCTCGAACTCAACCCAAAGGCCCAAAACCGATGTCGATGATGAAGCAGGATTCAGTTCCCACTGGATGCCAGCTATCGTTCAACCGTGGAATGGGGTACGCATCTGAGCGTCCCCCCCAATATGCTCAATCCTATGATACCCTCAAGAACTTCGTACAAAACTGTCCGAAAAACATCAACTCTCCTAGTGCATTCGGGATTATGTCCTCAGACGTGGGTGGCGGTGGAGATGGGCCATTCCCGCATTGCCTAGTCGATTACCAACAGTGGCTGCTTTCAGCATTAGCATGGAATCCCGGAAATCCGGCATACTTCTGCGCAGACGTTCAGGCGTTATCTGGAACCTTTGGGAATGGTGACACAACATATGTGCTGGGGAACCTTGCCACGAATCAAGGGCTATCGGTTATTTATTGGATTCAACACAACCCACTTTGTGTCAATGGAGACGACAGCGAGCTATATACAAACAGCCGTGGGTCACAGTATGAGACCTACCTTAACTGGCCCGGGCTAAACCATGATAGTGTGCCGTTCGATACGACCATTTACACCATGCAGCAGCTTGGCTTGGATAGCGTGCTAAAATATGCTGCGCTTTTGGGCGCGAGCGTGGGCAGCGAGCCGAGCATAATTTCCAACGCCACCGCGTACCCCAACCCCACGGGTGAGGGAACGGTAATTTCGTTTGGTATTGCCAAAGAGGCGTACGTAATCATCAATCTGTATGATGTATTGGGGCATCAGGTATCGTCCGCAGGTTTTGGCGGGGTGGTAGAGCCGGGTAATCTTTCGGTTCCGATGTCGTTGCAAGGGTTGGCATCGGGAACGTACTTTGCCCGCATCCAAACCACTTACGGCGAAGCGCAAACCTTAAAATTAGTGAAGGAATAAAATATGAAAAAGCTAATTGTCATCACACTGTTTTTTATCGCGGGCAAGGCCGGCACGGCGTCGGCTCAGTATTGGGAAGCAGCGAACGGCCCGCTCACGCCTGCTAATTGCGGGCCACTTGCGATTAGCAGAACCGGGAATGTATTCGTGGGGACGCGTTCCGGCGAATTTGGAACGTCCGGCGGCGTATCGCGATCATCCATTGGCAGCGATGCATGGACGCAATCCGGCTTAGGAGACCGTATCCTTCTTGCACTTACGATGGATAGCGCCGATAACCTCTTTGCGGGAACCGACAGTGGCGTTTACTCTTCGACCGACGATGGCGCGACGTGGATAGCCGATACGACCGGTGTGCATGGAATTGGAATTAAAACGATTGTAGTCAGCCGGAACGGCGAACTTTTCGCCGGGGCTTACTCCGGAGGGATTTTTCATTCGATGGATCGGGGCCATTCCTGGACCAGCATCGACAGCGGTCTTTTGCATATTACCGTTCCTGTCATGGCCCTTGTCATCAACGGGAATGGAACGATTTTTGCCGGCACGTTTGGCGACGGCATCTTTCGATCGACGGATGGTGGCGCTTTCTGGCAGCAAATCTACACTGGCGGAACGATCTTCAATGGGAATGAAATCGACGCGCTTGCGGTGAATGCAAAGGGCGAGATTTTTGCCGGGTCTCAGAACGGCCTCATCGAATCGTCCGATACAGGAAACACATGGACTCCTGCCGGTTTTCAAAGTCAATCGGTCGCGTATGACACCGCTATCGAGAGTATTGTTTTCGACCCTGCCGGAAACATTTATGTTGGAAGCGACGTCGGAGTCTTCCGCTCGGAAAACGACGGAGCATCGTGGACCCCTGCCGATTCGGGACTTCCTTACTACTCTCTATCGCAGATTGCCATTGATTCCACCGGCCAGTTATTCGCATCTTACGATGAGAATGGTGGAGTCTTTCATTCTTCCGATCGAGGCGATCATTGGTCGGCGGATTATTCCGGTCTCCCGGTGCTGGAAATATCTTCGTTTTGCATCAATGACTCCGGGAGTCTTTTCGCGGACATTTATGGTGTAGGTATCTTTCAATCGAACGACGAAGGAAGTTCCTGGATGCCTTTGGGTGGTCCGACCACGTCCGCCGCCATAACTGCGGGGGCCCGTAGTCTCATGTTTGCAGGTGTTGTATCTGGGTCTCATTTTGGTATTGATCGCTCTTCTGACAATGGAAATTCCTGGTACAGGGTTGATTCCGAAATAAATAACCAAGTTGATTTTATTGTAGTATCTGCAACCGGCGGCATGGAATTCGCTGGAACGGAAAAAGGTCTGATTCGTTCGACAGATACGGGTCAGTCATGGCTGCCGCCATCGAATATCGGCCTCTCGGATTCGAATGTTCTCTCGGCGGTAGTTGGCGAAGACGGAAATATTTTCATAGGAACATCCGGCGGAGTGTTCCAGTCACAGAACCAAGGGAAATCTTGGTCGTCGGCCAGCAATGGCCTGACCGATCTCGCAATCCACGCGATTGTTTTCGATAACTTGGGAACTCTTTATATCGGCACGGGCGGACATGGAGTGTTTCGATCGACCGATAGCGGGATCTCCTGGCAGCCGGCCAACAATGGAATCGAAACAATGGGAGTGTCGAGCCTGACGACGCCATTCCCTGGAGAACTTTTTGCCGCAATCGGCAACAGCGTTTATTTCAGCGCAAATGACGGGGCAAGCTGGAACATCACCGGTTCGGGCCTTTCGACGGATGGAAATGCGGCTGTTATTTCCCTTGCGGTCACTAAGAATGGCAGAGTGTTTGCGCCGGAGGAGACCGGCGGAGTATTTCGCAGCATAGTATCTCTCTCTATAGAAACAACTCTCGCCACACCTTTAGTCCAAGCATCGTGTTCGCCAAATCCTGCTGGCAACAATTTCGTGATTACGTTCAGTGCAAGTATGGAGGGTCGCGTAATCATCAATCTCTATGATGTGCTGGGCCATCAGGTTTCGTCCGCAGGTTTTGAGGGCGTGGCAGAGCCGGGTAATCTTTCGGTTCCCATGTCGCTGCAAGGGTTGGCATCGGGCACGTACTTCGCGCGCATCCAAACCACCTACGGCGAAGCGCAAACGGTTAAATTGGTGAAGGAATAACCGCGATCGTGATTAACATGATGGACTCGATTTAGCCAGGATTATACCCCTCTCCCTGCTGGGAGAGGGGTTTTTTATGGGTTGCGCTTGCTTGGGCACTACTTCGTCCGGGTCTCCGTTCTTACCCCGCCTTAAAAAAGAAGGCTACAATTCACTCGGCAAAAGCGCGTTACGGGCAGCGTGGAAGCCGTTTTTTCAACATTAGCAACCGCCCGGCAATAAGCACATTACATGACTGAATCCATTGAAACTTCCACATCGCTCGCGGCGGCGGACACCGCAGACACATTAACGCTCGAAGAGCCGATCACCACGCACTTCGCAGAACCGGCCACGCGGGATGCCGAGGTTCTCGAACACAACTCGGCGACCGGCCAGCCCGCAATCCCCGACGGCACCACGACAGGCGCTACGCCGCCTCTTATGGCGGACCTAAGCGCAAACCCGATCCCGGCGGCCGGATCGGTGCAAATAAAAAGCGTCAGTGAGCATCCCCGGCGTAACGGGCGCGCAAAGCCCACTTCCTCGGGCCGCGCAAAGTTTACCATTCTCGATCCGAACACCAAACTCGGCGGCGGCTATACCAAAGAAGAGCACGCGGAGCTTGAACGATTATACGGCACGTCCATTTCCACACTTGCCGACGGTCAGATTGTCAAAGGGCACATTGTATTACTGACCGACGATGAAGTCACAGTAGATATTGGATTCAAGTCCGAAGGCGTGATCGCGCGCAATGAATTTGTTCTGACGCCGGGCATCAAAATTGGCGACGAAGTCGAGGTCTATCTCGAATCGATCGAGGATCGCGAGGGGCGTTTAGTCTTAAGCCGCAAGCAGGCGGAATTCACACGCACCTGGCAGCGGATTATCGAGGCGCAGAAATCCGGAGAAATCTTAGAAGCGAAATGCTTGCGCCGTATTAAAGGCGGAATCGTCGTCGAGGTGTTGGGGGTCGAGGCATTCCTTCCCGGCAGTCAGATCGACACCAAGCCCGTCCGCGATTTCGATTCGTTCCTTGGAAGGTCGCTGGAAGTACGTGTTGTCAAGATTAACTTCCCGCAAGAGAATATCGTCGTAAGCCACAAAGTGCTGCTCGAAGAGCATATTCTCGATCAGCGGAAAGAGATTGTCGAAAAACTCGAGCGCGGACAAGTACTCGAAGGGACGGTCAAGGCCATTGCCGATTTTGGCGCGTTCGTGGATTTGGGCGGCGTCGATGGCTTGGTACACATTACCGATCTTTCATGGGGCCGCGTATCGCATCCGAGCGAAGTCATCAAGCTCGATCAGGTTGTAACCGTTGTCGTCTTGGATTACGACGAGCAAAAGAAGCGCATCTCGCTCGGCATGAAGCAACTCATGCCGCACCCGTGGACCGACATCGAACAGCGGTATCAAGTCGGCCAGCGCGTGAGCGGAAAAGTTGTTTCGTTGACGGACTACGGCGCGTTTATCGAACTGGAAAAAGGCATCGAGGGGCTTATCCATGTGAGCGAAATGTCGTGGATTCAGCATATCAAGCATCCCTCGCAGATTGTTTCGATCGGGCAGGATGCCGAAGCGATTATTCTCAATATCGATCAGGACCAAAAGAAAATTTCTTTGGGATTGAAGCAGCTCGATCCCGATCCGTGGACGCTCTTCCTCGAAAAATATCCGATGGGATCGAAGCATCGCGGCATTGTGCGCAATCTTACCACCTTCGGCGCGTTTATCGAACTGGAACCGGGCGTGGATGGTCTCGTCCACATCAGCGATCTTTCGTGGACGAAAAAAGTCCAGCATCCTGGCGAAGTATTGAAGAAAGGCGAGGAGATCGACGTGATGATTTTAGGCATCGATCTCGATAATCGCCGCATCTCGCTCGGCCATAAGCAGGTGCTCGATAATCCGTGGGACAATCTCGAAACCATGTATGGCGAAGGCAAGGATACCGAGGGCAAGATCGTCCGCATTATCGACAAGGGAGTGATCGTCGAATTGCCGATGGGCGTGGACGGTTTCGTTCCCGTTTCGCAGCTCGCGTTTTTCCCGATCAAGAATATTCGCGATTCGTTCCATGTCGATGAAATGCTGAACTTTCGCGTGATCGAGTTCGACTCCGAGAACAAGAAAATAGTTCTTTCCGCGACTGAATGGCTGAAATCGCAGGATCGCCAGGCGCTCGAGGAATTCAACGCCAAGCATCCGATTCCGAAAGAGACATTGGAAGAAATGTCGAAAAAACGGCATGATAATACTAGCGGCGGGCCTGAACGCCGTCCGCGCTCGCGAGGCGGCAAGGGTCGCAAAAAGGCCGAGCCGGGAGCGTCAACCGGCGAAGCGACTGCGGAACCCGCGATCGATCTCGCTACGCTCGTAGAGCAAGCGCCCAGCCCGAAGGAGCTTGGGCACTTCGATCTCCCCGAAGAAATGCTGGAACCCGCGCCGATCCCGCCGGGAGAAATTCCAGAAGTGATCGAGGAATAACGAGTGTACACCGGGTTTTAACCCGGTCAGCACAACAAGTTGAAAGCGGCGGCAATCGAAGGATGGCCACCGCTTTTGGTTTTTAGATTGTAACTTTTACGCCTGATCGGTGTTATCCGATTGAAGAAAAAATACACCTATGAAAACACTTCTTCTATTTCTCGGTTGCATTGTCTGTTTCGCCGGCTGTAAGACCTCGACGGGGCCTGCCACGCCTGTGCTTCCTGCCGTTATGCCGCAGAACGGAAGTGCGTTTATCTACGCTTATTCGGACACAATTCCTGCCCAACAACTTACGGAGCAAGTAACGATCACGGACACGACAAACTCCGAGTTTTACGCTTCGCTCGTCTCCGATACGGTGAATGGATTCTCTACGACTTCAATCGACACGTTCAACGTTCTCATCGACGGAGACCTTAAACCAGTAATGTGGTGCTGCTGCGATACGCTGCGGCTGCCAATCGGAAGCCATCTTTCATTCACTCCTTCTCCAGATTCCGGGGAAGAAATTCCGACAAAATTTAAAGGCATTGTTGACCCCAATAGCAGCGTTACATACCGCACTCAATACGAAGGCGAAGTGCCGATCAGCGCGGCTAGAACTAATTTCCTATGCACTCAGGTCAGCGAGACGATCACCATTATGGCCGAAGGCCCGTTGGGTGTGCCAGATACATCCGTGATAATGCGCCGTTATTGGTACTCAGCAACCCTTGGATACTTCGTGAAAGAACAAGAAGAGAGTTCCACCAATGGCGGACCGATGAGCGTTGACTGGACGCGAATCCTGACGGCGTATAAGTTAGGAAAATAAAATTTCTGTTCCGTAAAATAAAAACGGGCTTGGAAAACCAAGCCCGTTTCAATTTATCCTGGAAATCCGCATCATTTGCGTAATCCAGGTTCTGGATTTTTATTTATCGCAGCAGCAGCCGCAATTTGCGGGGCATGCGCCCGGGGCGCACTTATCGCCGCATTCGCAATTGCAGCAGGCGGTTTTAGCTTTCACCGGTTCCGGCGAAGCGGGCGTGTTACCCGCAAAGCTTGTTGCTGTCAGCGTAAATAGAAGTCCTGAAATGAGAACTAAAAGCTTCTTCATGTTTTGATTTTGAAAAATTGTTGATTAAAAAATGACTTGGTAAAGGAAATGGAAGTTGGTTGTCCCCCAAGTCACCTTAAATCCGAAGCACGATCCATCGCAATGATTCCGAGGCTGGGGGTCGGAAGTCTAAAGGAAGGTTGGAAGAACGAAGCCCGATCGTCTTCGATAAAAATTCTTGTCCTGATTCGACGGGCGAATGAAAATAAACGGGCAATATCCCCTTGTGGCTTGCAACGATGCTGCCCACCGCCGGGACATTCGAGTAATTTGCACTCGCTTTGCAACAGCATTCGCATTTCGTGCCGCAGCAGCTATTTTCGCGCGCGCACGAATTTTTCGCGTTGCAACGGCACTCGGTCGTGACCACGCCGATCGACGCGATGGCAAGGCACACGCTAAGTAATCCCGAAAGTAGCTTTGAATGCTTCACAGTACTAATTGAACACTACATAATACTCCTTCCGTTCGCGCTGATTGCGGGCCATTTTCTGAAACTTCACCCACCCCGAATCGTAGCCCTAAATGCTAAGATTTACCTGATTTTTTAACACTCTCGTGACCGTACCGGCGCCTACGCCAGCTAATACCGAATTGGATCCGCGCCCCCGCGCCCGGCGTCCTGTTACGCGAATAGCGATGCTTAGTATCGGAGCAATTTTTGCCATTGGCGGTATTGCTGTAGCGTTGGATCATTACGTCCTAAATCACATCCCCCGCACCGGCAATGAAAAGCGGCTTGTGTTTCATCTCGATGCGCCATATGGTTCGGTCGATCTCCGCTCCGGCGCGGGCCCCAACGATGTGGCTATAGTCGAGCTATTGAACGAAGATGCCGACGCCCACAATTTTCAATGGTCCTATGGCGTAAGCAATGCGTCCGTGGGAATGCTGCGTATCGGCATTGGAACGGACGAAGGCATGAGGGAGCAGCCGCCACTTGCGATGTGGAACGCAAATTCTGGTTTTTCAACCGCCGCTGCAACCGCGCCCGAACCCGATTGGGGAGCGGCCTGTCCTCCATCACTCTTTTCGTTTGCTTTGCCTTCGATTCCCTTTGGATATGGATGGCGCTCTTCCGTCCGCATTGTTTCAACGGATGCCGGAACGATTGTAACCCGCGAAAGCCGCGCCGGAACGAGAATCTCGCTTGCTAAAGACCTCCCGATGGACTTTGTCGCCAATTTGGGCTTCGGCGAGTCCTCGCTCGATTTGAGCGGACTTTCGATTACGGATGCCTCGATCGAGACCGGCGCATCGAGAGCTCATATTTATAGCGGCACAATGAATCCCGTTCGGTTGCATAATTGCTCGATCCGCGCAGGCATTGGCGAGTGTACCTTTAACGGTATTTCCAATCTCAATGCGGATCGTTTTACCTTTCATGGCGCGGTCGGCAGTTATCACTTAGGTTTCGAGGGGACGCTCGTCCATAATCTCGATGGGAATGTCGAGCTTGGCATGGGCACCTGCACACTCTCGATTCCCGCCACTGCGGGCCGCGTACAAGTATTTTATGACGATGGGCTTCTGAGTTCGTTTTCGTTTTCCGGCCTGACCGAACGGCGGGAGGGATATTACACCAGCGTAGGATTCGACCGCTCGACCAGCCCGGTACTCACGCTCCATCTTTCGAGCGGCGTGGGGAAAATTTCGGTGAGTTACCACTGAAAGAACGCTCGATTGATTTGTTTTTGAGGAAAATTCGGAAAATTCGATAGGAACTTCCAAAAAATCTCACACAAAATTCAAAAAGTCCTACTTTTCCTGTTATGAAAGGAGTAGCCCGGTGTTGAAATATTAGA
This sequence comes from Ignavibacteriota bacterium, assembly GCA_003151825.1. GTDB lineage: Bacteria > Bacteroidota > Ignavibacteria > Palsa-1295 > Palsa-1295 > PALSA-1295. Next base: position 32,337 of record PLYO01000043.1, on the reverse strand, counting down.
CTCCTTTGTCTTCGCTGAGACAAACGTGCTTAAATATTTTGTTCAGCGATGGTTCGTCAATATTTCGTTCTCGCGTTTCTTCTATCTCTTTCGATAACATCCGACCTTAAAGCAGCCGGCAAGTCCAGCGGCTTGAGTGTGCCAGAATCCGGCATTTTACGCCATTATCCGTCGCCAGGGGCACTGGAGGTACCCAGCACCACTAAAATCGGCATTACCGCTGCTAAACCGTTCGATCCGTCGGTTGCTTCGAGCAGATATTGGACGGTAACCGGCTCCCGCTCCGGCATTCATACCGGCACCATTGTGCTTTCCAACGATGGACGCACAGCAATATTCCAGCCATTTGTACCATTCGACATTGCCGACACGATCTCTGTCATGCTCAGTTCCATGAGCGAGGATGGCACTCCATTGGAATGCTCATTCAACTTTATCACATGCATTCGCGCACTGAATTCATCTACTTCGGCACAATTCTCTGCTGTTGCCGGTCAGAATTTGAACCATCTATACTTGGCGCCTCCGCCAGACTCGCTTCCACCACCCCCACCGCCGCCGCCAGACTCGCTTCCACCACCCCCACCGCCGCCGCCAGATTCGCTTCCACCACCACCAGATTCGCTGCCACCCCCGCCGCCGCATAATCCATTCGATTCGCTTTCGCTCCAACCCCCACCAAACCCATCGGGATTAACAACGATTGTCGATAACACCCCGACGGCAGGCCGCATTTTCCTCTCGATCATTCCCGGGCCTGCGCCACTCGCGGGCCTGATGACCACGGATGAAAATTCGAATCCCTCGCTCTACTTGGCAACGCAGGTAGCTACGGACTTCGTCCTTCAGCCTAATGGCGAAATGACGTATTTCGGGATTGATAACCTTTATTATGGGATAGATTCTCTTGGAAATACTCTCCATACATACGGAACCACAAATGGAGTCATCACGGACGGCCATGAACTTATCGTAAAAAACGATGGCAGCTACACGCTGCTTGGAACCTCCAAGACTTCGCAGAACTTGTCTAATGTTGGCGGGCTGGACAGCGCTGTCATTCAAGGCGGCGTTATTCAAACCTTCGACTCGACCGGGAACCTGGTTTTCGAATGGCGGGGAATTGACCACTACAACGTGCAAGACGACATCCAGCCGGGGGATATTACTTCTCGCGCACTACCCATTATCGACTTCGAGCATGCCAATTCGATCGATATTGATTCCGACGGAAATTATCTTTTGTCCAATCGAAACTTGTCCGAAATAACCAAGATCGATGGCAAGACGGGCGATATTATCTGGCGCTTCGGCGGCAATCACAATCAGTTCACGCTCATTGGCGATACGCTGGGAATTAGCTGCCAGCATTATGCACGCTGGCTGAAGAATGGAGATATTTTGCTGTTCGATAATGGAGTCTATCATCCGGTGCAGGAGAGCCGGGCAGTAGAATTCTATCTCGATACCAACACCATGACGGCAACGCTGAAATGGCAATTCCGGCATAGCCCGGCAGCGTTTTCCTATGTCGAAGGAAACGCGGAAAGGCTCGATAATGGCAATACGTTTATCGGCTGGGGTTCGGAGATTTCCGTCTCTGCAACGGAGGTCGATTCGAACGGGACCGTCGTGTATGAGATGGATTTGCCTGCGACGAGTTCTTATCGCGCGCTCAAATACCCTTACCCTGCTGCTGCCAGCGTGGCTTCGGCCCCCGCACCGTCATCCGGGCTTTCGTTTTCTGTTGCACAGGGAGTTGGAGGTTACGAGGTCAGCATCAGTTCGGCTCAACCGGCCATCGCTTCGATCACACTCTGCGATGAAACCGGCAGAGTTGTTCAGAACATCTTCGATGGGAATATTTCGCAGGATGTCCAGCATTTCTCTCTTACGGCCAGTTCGCTTGCTGATGGAGCATATTTCTGCCTTCTTCACTCGAGCGAAGGCGAAATGATGCGCCCGGTTTTCATTATCCACTAACCGGTGAGTTGTTATTGGAAGAATGCCCAATTCATCGTGTTTTCGATATGTAAATTTCAAAAAACCTATTCTCCCTGTTATGAATGGAGTAATCCGGGGTTGAACCTTTAGACTCCTTTGTCTTCGCTAAACGAGACGTTCTTAACTCCTTTGTTTAGCGATGATCTTACTCAGACTGGTTTACTCTCTTCTTCTACTCTCGTCAGTAACGACCGAACTCCTTATAGCTCCTATGGATGGCCGGTCATCCACAGGCGAGCGGCCCGCATCCGGTATTTTGCGCCATTATCCGGCTTCCGGCGCTCATGAGGTTCCGTGTGTCACGAACATTGGCATAACGGCGGTCACGCCCTTCGATGCTTCAGCTAATTCGGTCGAGTGCTGGATGGTATCGGGTTCCATTTCCGGCGTCCATGCAGGAGCCATCACGCTTTCGGACAACCGCTCGACGGCGATTTTCACTCCAACATTGCCATTCCAGCTTGGCGAAAGCGTTTCGGTTAGCCTCCATACAAGTTGCGCTGACGGAAATCCAATATCCTGCGATTTCACTTTCACTACACTCGCTCGTTCGATTGCTCTGCCCACATCCACTCCATTTTCCATGCACGATGACGAGGCGCCCGCGCGAAACACGCTCGGGAACGCTTCGAAAGGAATGCGCCCGCTCGATGTAGTTGGAACCACAACGGTCGATAACAATCCAACGCCAGGTACTATTTTTCTCTCGATCATTCCCGGTCCCGCGCCGCCAATGGGTCTGATTATCTCTGACGAGAACTCGAACACTTTGTTCTCTTTGTCGGTCAATGCGATGGACTTCATTCGTCAACCGAATGGCGAAATGACCTATTTTGCTCCTTCCCACGACACCGCTTTGTTCTATGCTATCGATTCTCTTGGCAACGCCTTCCAATCCTTCGGATGCATCAATGGGGTTACGCCCGACGGCCATGAGCTTATCGTAAAAAACGATGGCGGATACACGATTCTTGGGGAATCTTTCACCACAGCCAACATGACGAAGTATGGAGGCGACGACAGTGCTATCATTCAAGGCGGCGTGATCCAAACGTTCGATGCGGGCGGCAACCTCACGTTCGAGTGGCGTGGAATAGACTACTATAATATTCTGGATGATGTCTTGCCGGAGGACTTTCTGCGAGTCATTATCGACTTCGAGCATGCCAATTCGATCGATATCGACTCCGATGGTAATTATCTTTTATCGAACCGGGAATTGTCCGAAATCACGAAGATCGATGGCAAGACCGGCGATATTATCTGGCGCTTCGGCGGCAATCACAATCAGTTCACGCTCGTTGACGATACGCTTGGGATCAGCTGTCAGCATTTTGCCCGATGGTTGAAAAATGGAGACATGCTGCTGTTCGATAATGGCGTTACTCATCCGGTTCTCGAGAGCCGGGCGGTCGAATATGATCTCGATACCACCACCATGACGGCAACGCTCAAATGGCAATTCCGGCATAGCCCGGCAGCGTTTTCCTATGTCGAAGGAGACGCGGAGCGGTTGGATAATGGAAACACGTTTATCGGTTGGGGATCGGAACTAACAGTCTCCGCAACGGAAGTAGATTCGAACGGGACCGTCGTGTATGAAATGGTTTTGCCTGCGACAACTTCCTATCGCGCGCTCAAATACCCTTATGCCGCGCCAGCTGCGGTCTCCGCAATTGCGCCAGCGCAGGCCGGTCTCTCCCTGTCTGTCGTGGACAACGCAAATGGTTGCAATATCAGCGCAGGCGCGGCAAGTCCTGCCTCGGCTTCGATTGCGCTCTACGATGCCGCCGGGAGGGTCGTCCAGCAAATTTTTAGCGGGACGATCTCGCCGGATGTCCAGCATTTTTCTCTTACGGCCAGCTCGCTCTCTGCCGGAGCGTATTTCTGTCTCCTTCACTCGAGCGAAGGCGAAATGATGCGCCCGGTTTTCATCCTGCATTAAAAAGCGAACCGTAGCCGTGACCTTCAGGTCACGGTGTGTGTGCGCTCCGCGACCGTGACCTGAAGGTCACGGCTACATTTGTCGAACCGAGGTTCGATCTTTTCGGTTGTGCATTTATTCGCTCCGAGCCGTGACCTGAAGGTCACGATTACAGAGTTATTCATTTTTTATATTTCCAATTGCCTGATGTCATATCTTTTTACTTCCGAATCCGTTTCCGAGGGTCATCCCGATAAAGTTGCCGATCAAATTTCCGACGCCGTGCTCGACGCGCTCCTTGCGCAGGACCCAAATTCCCGCGTGGCTTGCGAAACATTCGTTACCACCGGACTCGTCATCGTTGGCGGCGAAGTCACGACGAAAGCGTATGTCAATGTATCGGAAATCGCGCGCGAAGTCATCGAGAGAATCGGCTATACGAAAGCCGAATACCGTTTCGATTTTGCAAGCTGCGGCGTGCTGACTGCGATTCATTCGCAATCTCCGGATATTGCCATGGGCGTCGATACCGGCGGCGCGGGCGATCAGGGAATGATGTTCGGCTATGCGACCGACGAAACGCCGGAATATATGCCTGCCCCGTTGCACTTCGCGCACCGCCTCGTGCAGGCGCTTGCATGGACGCGCAAGAATCAGCCGGAGCTTATGCCTTATCTCCGTCCCGATGCTAAATCTCAGGTTACGATTGAATATGAAGGACGCACGCCCGTCCGCGTGCATACGGTCGTTATCTCCACGCAGCACGATCCGAACGTGACCCAAGCGCAGATCAAATCGGATGTCATCGAGCATGTCATCAATCACATTATCCCCGCATCCATGCGCGATAAGGATATGATTATTCACGTCAATCCCACTGGGAACTTTGAAATCGGCGGACCGCATGGCGATACCGGGCTCACCGGACGCAAAATTATCGTTGACACCTACGGCGGAAGCGCGCCGCACGGAGGCGGAGCGTTTTCCGGCAAAGATCCATCGAAGGTTGACCGCTCCGCAGCGTATGCGGCGCGCCATGTTGCGAAGAATATCGTCGCCGCCGGACTTGCGAACGAATGCACCGTGCAGCTTGCATACGCTATCGGCATTGCTGAGCCGGTTTCGATCAATGTCGAAACGAAGGGTACAGGAAAACTTCCGGACTCCGAGCTTGCCGATCTCATTCGCCGAACCGTCGATCTCACGCCGCGCGGAATTATCGCGCGCTTGGATCTTCGCCGTCCCATTTATCTGGCAACCGCCTCCTACGGACACTTTGGCCGCGAAGGTTTTTCGTGGGAAAAACTCGATCTCGTAGAGACCTTCCAAAAAGCCACCGCCCTTGCATACAAATCGAATGGAAAGATGGCGGTGGGGGTGTAAAGAAAAATTCAGACGCCGAAAGGAATCACATCATGAGTAATCTCGATCAAGGGTCAAAAATGAAATGGTATCACTATCTTGCGTACTTTTTCGGCGGTGCATTCCTCGCTAATTTCGTTCCACATTTTATCAATGGCATTTCGGGCAATCCGTTTCAGAGTCCGTTTTCCACGCCGATGGGCGAGGGTTTGTCGTCGTCAACGGTAAACGTGCTCTGGGGGATGCTGAACTTGCTGGTGGGCTATCTGCTCATCGGTCGTGTGGGCATGTTCGATCATAAGCGAACGATGCACTTGCTTCTCTTCGCGCTTGGCTTTGGTCTGATGGCTGTTATGCTTGCGCGCGCGTTCGGGAAGTTTCACGGCGGCCTGCTGTAAAAACCATTTTTACTTCCACTTTTGCTTCACTTCATCCCAATTCTTAAACATCATGGACTCGATGGGGCGCGAGGAGCGGGTGGTGTATTTCGCGTCCGGTTTTTTCGAATACGTGATGGATGGTTCGCCGGAAGCCTCGAAATAAATAAGCTGGCCGATCGGCATTCCCGCATAAATCCGCACGGGCTGCCGCACGGAGATTTCGAGGGTCCACGTATTGCAAAATCCGACATCGCCCTTGCCGGCTGTCGCGTGAATATCGATGCCGAGCCTTCCCACGCTTGATTTTCCTTCTAAGAATGGGACGTGCTTGTGCGTTTCGGTATATTCTTCCGTCACTCCGAGATAAAGCTTTTCAGGAAGCAGGACAATTCCTTCGTCAGGGATTTCAAAATATTCGATTTCATTGTGTTCGCGCGCATCGAGCACCGCGTCTTTATACGTCGCGAGCGTTTTTCCGAGATGGACATCGTAGCTATTCGTTCCCAAACATTCGGAACGAAATGGCTCGATGACAATCCATCCATCGGCGATGGCGTTCGTGATTTGTTTGTCGGTGAGGATCATCGGAACCTTGATTTGGGGCGATTATTGAGATTAAGAAGAGTAGTAGTAAGATCTCATTCCTCTGCTTACTTTTCCCAATCCATGAAAGTGCGTGGCGTCAGGATCGGGATGCCGCGATACTCTTTTAATACCAGAAGATCTTTATCACCTGTCACGATACAATCGCAATCACCCGCAATAGCGGCGGCAAGGATGTTATCATCATCCGGATCGCGGCATACACGTAAAGGGAGAGCATCTGGGAACACAAGTAACATTTGTTCCAGCAATGTACGTCGAAGCACCGCGGCCTCCCGATGACTAAAATGGAATTTCGTCGTGAGTTTGTCCGTCAGCTCCTCCAAAATATATTCCGAGGTGACGACGGTGTGCCGAAGCATACAATGTTCAAGCAAATCCGCCGATCGGCCCCGCGTTATTGTAGCGGAAATGAGCACATTCGTATCGAGAACGACAATCACGAGACGCGAGCGAATACGTCCTCGTCGGTGTAGATGCCTTGCGCGCGCGCTTTCGGTATCATTTTTTGCCGTAGCGATTCGAGCTTGCGCAACGTCAGATATTTTTTTAGCGCCTCGGACACGATCGCGCTTCGAGAAAGTCCTTCGGCTTTACGCTCCCGGTCCAGCTCTTCCTTAAGTCTTTTCGGAATGGTGATAGTAATGCTATCCATCATATAACAGAACAACCCCGGAAGGCAGGCGCTGGTTCGCAGGGGTCATTTCTGGTCATCCACAACCACCAATTTATTTGCAATGCCTTCGACGGCCACTCCGGCTTCATTCGTTCCCGTCACATAATAGAGATATTCCCCGCTGGGAACCGGATTGCCGGCGTCGTCGCGCAAATCCCACGTCACGCCGCCCAGGGAAGCGGTTGTTACAAGATCGCGGATAAAACGCATTCGCAGCGTATAAATACGAATTTCTGCTTTCGCCGTCAGCCGCGCAAACGTGAGCTGCCCCAAGCTTTGCTTCGCGGGATTGGGATAGACCATCACGTTCGAAAGATCCGGCTCCGTGAGCGAAATACCGGCGCAATTTCCTGCTGTCGCATCGAGCGGGGTATTCGTTATGCTTGTTATGTTTGTGACGCATAGGACGAATGGGACTCCTAATGCGACAAGTTGAACACCTTGAACATCGAGGTAAAGCGCATTGGAATTTGCCGTGTCGAGCGAAACGCTTGTTAACGTTCCATACGGCGAGAGCGTATAATGCGAAACATCGAGCGCGCTTGCGGTGTCCGGTTGCTCGTTAAAAATGACATGAATTTGTAAGCCGTTTGGCCCTTGACTGAACGTCCAGCGCACAATGTAGAATCGGTCGGGGATCGTATCCGGCGGGACCTGAAACGCGAGATAATGCGCGGTGTCGAATGGCGAGTTGAGAAAATCCCGCAAGCCGAACGAGGTCACGCGCATACGGTGCGCGCCCGCAGCAAGCACGGCAGACATATCCATCTCGATTTCACTGTCGGCGCTGCTCGCAATCGCATAAGGCTGGACGGTATCGTCAACCATGACCGTCCCGGCAAAAATCTGGTTCACGCTCGGCGGCTGTGACGTTCTAACTCGAATAATAGTTTGCGATTGCATGGTTGCGCTCACTAAGCGTGGCATAGGATGCACAATGGCCTCCACGCCGTATGCCGGCAGACTGGTATCGATTCGATAAAACGGCGCAACGGCAATGATGGAATAGATGAGTGTGTCTCCGTTGGTGACGTTTGAATCGGTGTAATAAGGAATAGTCGTAGTATCGATTTGAAAAAAGAAACCGTTCGGCGGGCCGCGAAGAATGAGATATTCGGTCGCATCTGCGATCGGCGCCCATTCGAGATCGACTCGGTTGGTGTCGCGCGGCGTGACGATAAGACCTGCCGGCGCGGGCGTTTGCTCAGTGAGCGAATCGCTATGTTCGAAGAAGCGGATGGAATCGCCGGTGAGGAAGCCGAATTCGCGCTTGCCGTTGCGGTCGAAATCCCAGGAGATCGCGCCGCGTGGACTTTGCGAAATAGGATAGTTCCAAATCGGGCGCATTCGTCCTTTCGTCGAATCGAATTCGATCAAATAAAAATTCGGAAAGAACGAGACGGCTAGATCATCCACTTTGCCGCCGGTGACGTTGGTTATTTTTCCAATCGACCCTATCACACTGGTGAGAAAGAAATGTTCGTTTTGATTCGAACCATAAAATCGGTCGAGATACATCGTGTCGAATTTCATCCCGCCTAAATTTCGCAGCACGACAAGCGTCCAGTATGCTGGATGATATTCGTCGAGCGTGTCCTGCTGTTCCACGGGATGAAACGCATACGCAATATCGGGTTTGCCATCGCCATTGAAATCGCCGATGGCGAGCAGCGTCCCCGCGGAGGAAGCATTGTTAGAGTCAATAAAGACGGCGTGAAACCCATTTGGCGCGGAAGCGTCGCGCTCGTAAATCATGAGGTCCGCATCGTCATCGAGCACGACAAGGTCTTGTACGCCGGTCCCGCGAAGATCGGCGCCTTTGACATTGGCCCACGTGATATTGTTATTCGGATTGTAGTAATCGGTCCTCGACACATTGGTGTCCGATCCAAGCAGCGAATAAATCCCATTGCGATACTGATAGGTCATCCATCCGCTATCAATCACACCAACGATGTCCTGTTTGCCGGCGGAATCCAGCGCGGCGAAGGTGCTTCCTAAAAGCGCGTTATTCTGGAACACGACGTTGCCAAGAATCGAGTGCTGTCCGTTTTGCTTATACACATGCAGGCCCGGAGCAATCCCTGGCTGGACGAGCAATTCAGGGCGGCCATCGCCTTGTGAATTCCCAATGGCTTGAGGCGTGGATTGATCTTGAACAGAATCGACGGCCTCGAACGTCATTTTTGCGCTATCGAATTTAAAGACGGTGAGTATCCCGCTCGAAACCGGATTTTCGATAACTTCATCGCCCAAGGGAACGGAAAGGACGGAATCGAATGCGAAGCCGGGCGTCAGCGTGTAAGACTTTTGGATAAACCCTCCCTGTGGGAACTCGGCTACCGCTTCGTTGGGAATGAGTGCAACAGTATCTCTCGTCGTCGTATCTCCATTTGGCGTGACAAGCAGCGCTTCGATGGTGAGTGTAACGCCAGCCTGCGCCTGTTCCCGCGGAATCAGGATGGCGTGCTCAAACCCTATAATATCATCAGCTATGACGGATGGGCTTGCACCCGGCGCGGAATATTTTACATCGAGTTGCGCGGAAATATCGCTCGTGGCTTGAACGAGCAAACCACGTTCAGTGTTCACCCAAATCGAATCCACGCTGAATACAACAAACTTCGGCGGCGCGCGCGCGAGCAGCACGTTGCACCGCTCCTGTGTGCTTCGGTTATCGCTCGAACCCACGGCAAAAATGATGGTGTATGTACCGGTATCTAACCTATGTGTATCCAAAGTCCCCAGCGTTCCACTCAGGACTTGCGAATTGCTTGTATCAAATTCGTCGCCGACAATACTGTCGTATGTAATCGTGTCACGTTTACCAAATTGATCGAATCCGAGGCTATCCTTCTGATAATCCTTTGACCACGAAAGCGAATATCCGGTGAAGAGCGTGGACATCGCATCGCCCGTGATGGAAATGGTATCGCCAATATGAAATTCGTCCAGCGTGTGCGGCGTAACCATTTTGATTTGCGCGCTGCCTGGATAACTAAGCGCGGCATACGCATCGAGCTGTCCATTCGCGCTATGCGAACGGTCGCCAACGATGGTCGTCGTTGATTCCATGATCGAGCGTAGCTCGATCGGGGTAAGATTCGGATTGTTCGAAAGCACAAGCCCCGCAATACCCGAAGCCACTGCCGAACTCGCGCTCGTTCCGGAAACAGAATCGTAGCCGCCAGCTATCGTAGTGGTTAACACTTCCTGGCCCGGCGCGACGCAATCGAGTTCTTCGCCATGCGTGGTAAAGCCATACAATCCCTGCTCGGCGGTCCCGCCGACGGAAACAACCTCATCGAAATCCGATGGATAATTTGGCCCGGTCGAGCCATCGTTGCCGCTGGAACCAAAGACGGTCACGCCTTTCGAGATGGCATAGCGAATTGCATCTCGCTGCAACAGCGATGGGATAATATCGCCAAACGAGAGATTCAGAATCTTTACATTATTGTCGGCTGCATAGACAATGGCGGTCGCGATATTCACGTCCTCACCCGTGCCCGTCTGATCGAACGCTTTGAGCACGACGAGCCGGCACTTCGGCGCGACGCCGCTAATACCAATATCGTTATCCTGCTGGGCGGCCATAATTCCAGCCATCGCCGTGCCGTGTCCGCTTTCGGAAGTTCCAGGAACATCCAATGGAATTGGATTGTCATCGACAAAATTGTATCCGATCACGTCGTTCGCGTAACCATTATGATTATGATCTATACCATCCAGATCGCCATGCACCATGTGGCCATGCGCATCCATGCCAATCGAGTCGGAGGGCCACGCATCGAAGAGGCCGTTCTTATTGAGGTCTTCGGCAGGATCGACGGCAAATTGGTTGATGAGATCGGGATGCAGCCAGTTCACGCCCTCATCGACAAAACCAATGTGAATGATACTGTCGCCTTCGGTGATGGTCCACGCTTCTGGAGCGTGAATGCTCGTGAGCCACCACTGTGCCTCAAAAAGCGGATCGTTTGGAATATGCTCGCCAGTTTGGATGTGATAAAAATAATTCGGCTCCGCATATTCGATCCCATTCGTTCCTGAAATTTGCGTGACGGCGTCTTGCGCAGTGAGGCCATTGCGTAAAGGAATTTGCACGATGCGATCCAGCCCAATCGTATCGACGCTGATACTCTGAATAGAATTTTTCGACGAATGCCGCGCGAACGTTGGGCGCATCACGCCCGCCGAGGAACTAATGGATTGAAGCTTTGCGAGAATGGTGGCATCGTTCATCGCCGCACTCGTGCGGAATTTCACGATGATGCTGCGAATCGCGCTATCGGCCACGGGAACCGAGGCGGATTGGTTTGGAAGCTGCGCGAATGCTGCATTCGCCAAAAACAAGAGAAAAAGCGACCGCGTGAACATTGGCTTCTTTAACGGAAGCTTGGGATGTGGGGTTCAAAAGGAGGTAGGTAATTCTCAATCCCAACTGGTCGGGCTGGAAGCCCCGGCCACGCGTTAATCATCGTTTTCCTGCGCCTCGTCGTCGAAGGGAACGGGATAAACCCCTGTAAAGCAGGCCGTGCAGTACCCGATTTCCTTCCCGGCTTTGTCTTTGTGTGGAACGCTTTCGAGTAATTTTTTTACCGTAAGATATTTCAGCGAATCGACGCCCAATTCCTTCCCAATTGCCTCTTCGTTCGCGTGATGATTAGCGATAAGTTCGCCCTTACTCGGAAAGTCCATGCCGTATTTGCAGGGATGGGTAATCGGCGGCGCGGTGATGCGCAAGTGTACTTCGCGTGGCTGGGCTTCGCGGATAAGATTGATGAGCGCCTTCGAAGTCGTGCCGCGCACAATGGAATCATCCACGACGACGACTTTTTTATCTTTCAGCACGCCTTTGACGGTATTGAATTTCACCTTCACCTTCATCTCGCGCCGGTCTTGACCGGGCTGAATGAACGTTCGGCCCACATAGTGCGAGCGGATGAGCCCGATTTGATATTTCGTTTGGTTCCCAAGCTTCTGGTTCTGACTGGCGTAACCGAGCGTGGCCGTATTCGAGGAATCCGGCACGTTGATGACCGTCACGGTGCGAGAGTCCCCGGGCGCGACGGGCGATTCAATGGCAAGCGTCTTGCCAAGCCTGCGGCGAACTTTATCGACATTCTCCTCGAATACTTTCGAATCCGGGCGCGAGAAATAAATATATTCGAAGATGCAATAGGTCGGTTTCGGCGCGTGCTCGTCAATGTAAGTGGAATGCACTTCGCCGGTCTTTACCGTATGCTCATCAATGACGAGAATTTCGTTGGGCTGCACATCGCGCAGATATTCCGCACCGACAATATCGAACGCGCACGTCTCCGAGGCCACGATATACGCCCACGCGCCGTCCGGGCGCTTCAACCGTCCGAAGGCGAGCGGACGAATGCCATGCGGATCGCGCGCGGCCACGAGCGAAGTATCCGTCAGCATCGCCAGCGAATACGCGCCGCGAGCTTGCCGGAGCGCGTCGCGGATTTGATCGACTTGTGTTTCTTGGTGTGAACGCGCGACTAAATGCAGGATAAGCTCGCTATCGGTCGAGGTCTGGAAAATCGTTCCTTGCTCGGCAAGTTCATCGCGCAGCGCATGCGTATTCGTGAGATTGCCATTATGCGAAAGACCGAAATTCCCCATGCGGTAATGCATGTAGAACGGCTGGATGTTCTCGATTTTACCGCTCGCGCCCGTGGTGGAATAGCGGTTGTGCGCGATCGCCGTGTCGCCAATCAAAATTTCGGATAAAATCTTATCGTCCTTGAAGACATCGAGGACGAGCCCGTTATCCTTGTGAATGCGAAATTTTCGTTTCGGCCCTTTGGGTGTTTCTTCCGTATATGCCGAGAGAATCCCCGCCGCTTCCTGACCGCGGTGCTGCAACGCATGGAGCGCATAATACGCAATAACGCTCGCTTCCGGGTGATTATAGACGCCAACCACCCCGCAATTGCTCTCCGGCTTATCGAGCTCTCGGCCCGAATTGTTCTCCCCCGGCACCGAAAGCACCGGGAGTTCATAGTACGAGGACGGTTCTGATTGGAGCGGATCGGAAGCGGGTTTCATCATCTGTAAGCCCTGAACACTTTCCTAAGAGCGAGAATTTCCCAAACTATCAGTTCACCTCTTCATTCTGAGCCTCAAGCCCATCTCGTATTGCCGCTTCAAGTATATCAATGTTTATGTCTTTTAGAGTTTTGAACTTAATGCAATACCCGGTGACGCTCGCCTTCCCTATTTTTTTTCCATACGTTTTGGCTAAGTAGGTCTTATCTTTGATACCAAGAATATAGACAGAGATTCCGGTTTTGTTTGCGCTCACACCAATTTGAAAAAAATCTCGAGTTGTTCCATTCGCATATTTTATGGTGTAAAATCCATATCCGATAGTAGGGTTAGCAACAGTTTTATTTTCGCTGTTTTTACCATCGAAGAACCATAATTTACATGATGGTAACACCTGAAGTGTGAGCCGGTGCAACGTTTGCATCTCACTGCGTTTCGGTTCAGGCTGGCTCGTAATATACTCTTTGATTTGCTCTTGTACGTTCATAATTCATTCCTTCCGCACCCGCTCGATCATATACTCCTCGAAGCCGGCTTCGCGCATCTTTTCATCGGAGGCGGCAGCATGGTGAATCAGGTGCAGCAGTTCCGTAGTCATGCCCATGGAGCTATAGCCACCATCATGGAAAAGGTTTTGCATGGTAACTTTTCGTGTGAGATCGCTCAGGAGTGTGACGACATAATCGGCGCATTCCTCTGCTGTCGGGTTCCCGAGTGGCGAAAGGAGATTGGCGAATTCGTAAATTTTATCGAAGTCAACGATGCCGGCGCCGGCGCGCGTAGGCGTCGGGCTTTGGCTCACGGTATTGACGCGGATTTTTTTCTCGCCCAATCGGGCACCAAAGCTGCGTGTGATGGATTCGAGCAACGCCTTCGCATCGGCCATGTCGGAATAGGTTGTAAACGTGCGCTCGGCGGCGATATAGCTAAGCGAAAGGATGCTCGCCCCGTCCGCCAGTGCATCTGCTGCAAGGGCGCCATGAATAAGCCGGTGGAGGGATAAGCCACTCACGTCCAGCGTCTTTAAAAACCAATCGTAATTCGGTTTTTCATATTTCAATCCCTTGCGAATGTTTTGCGACATCCCAACGGAGTGAACAAAAAAATCGAGCGAACCCAGTTTTTCCTTCGCCTCTTTAAAGCATGCGTCAATTTCCGAGCTATTCGAAACATCGCATTGAATGAGCGGCGCATCGCCAAGCATCTTCGCAAGCTCTGCGGGCTTGCCGACACGCAGCGCCACGGCGACGTTGCTGATGGCGAGCTTCGCGCCCTCGCGGGCCGCCGCAAGCGCGATTTGCCAGCCGAGACTCGTTTCGTCCAATGGACCAAAGACGATTCCCGTCTTTCCTTTCAGTAATCCGTATGATTGACTTGCCATGTAGATTCAAACAAAAATATACCGTGTGAGAGTTACTTCGGCATAGCCATCTGCGCCTCGAATTCATGAAACACCAGACCGGTGAGAAGTTTCGGATAAAAATAGGTGGTCTTCGGCGGCATAAATTCGCCTCGCTGAACGACAGCCTGCAATTCGCTTGGCCGCACGGCGCGCAGCAGGAATGCCGCGTCCCACGATCGCTCCTCTTCCAGTTCGTCCAGCTCATGGAGGGTGTGAGGATAAAGGAGATTTACACGCTCGTTAATCGCCTTCGGCGAAAGCCCGAGCATGGAAATTAAAATGTCCTCCTCCAATCGCGCCGATGCAGGTTTCACAAAATCGCGCTCATGCGGACGAGCATCACGCAAAAGTACCCACTTCGGGTCTTCCGCGAACTCGGCGAGCGTTAACGCGGCGTCATCGCGCTCTAATTCCGCCATGCCTTCTTCAGGGCTCGTAAATGGAACCAGTTCAAACCGCCCTCGCAATTTCTCCAGTAAATGATATTGATTGAACCCCGGAATGCTGTGAAGAAGCCGGTGCGTCGGCAAAATGACAGTTCCTTCCGATTGCAAATTCGAAAGATACATCATAATATACCCGCTTCCGCTAAGCTCTCGATGCTTCTCGTGAAATTCAAGCGCGGTCTCGTAGCGATGGTGGCCGTCCGCGATGATAACTTGCAGCGGTTGAACGATGCGCAAAATGCGATCCATTGCGGAAGTGTCCTCCAATCGCCAAAGGAGATGCCGAATGGTATCGCCAGTTGGCAGCGCCTCATCCACATCCGCGAGGGGGGTATGGACCGTCGCCGGTTCGAGCGATTGATCGAATAGGAAACTCGAATCGGAAACGAGTCCGAAAATCGGCGAGAAATTCGCGTGCGTATGTTCCATGAGTTCCAACCGGTCGCGCTTAGGCCAATCGTGAGTGCGCTCGTGCGGCAGTATTTCCTTCGCAGAATAGGGACTCAGTTTCATTCTTCCGATCACGCCCGTTCGCGTTGCTTGCTCGCCGTCTGGCTTCTTAAACACCTGATGATAGACATAAAACGCGGGAAGGCCTTCACGCTTTAAGATTCCCGTTCGCTTCCATTCCTTGAAATATCTTGCCGCGCTATCGTATGGATTGGGGTCGCGATTCCATTCGAGGCGAATGACGTTATGCGGTTCCCGATCGTAGAGACGATTGCGGTAATCATCCGAGATAACATCATACGGCGGCGCAGTGACATTCTCGATCTGAACATCAGAGGGATTATAGCGTGTACCAATGAAGGGGATGAATTCCACTTGGAATGTGTAAAATTTATTTAAGATATAAGGATTTGGGGAAGTTAGTTCGAGTGGTATCCGCGTTCGGAGAGAAACCGCTTATCTTGCCGCCAGTCTTTTTTTGTTTTTACGTGAAGTTCAAGGTAAACAGGATGTGTGAGAAACCGTTCGATTTCCTGTCGCGCGCGCTCACCCAATGATTTTAACGCCTCGCCATTCCTGCCGATAAGAATACCTTTTTGCGTATCACGCTCGACGATGACCTCCGCGCTGATGAACCACTTTCCCTCCTCTCGTTCTTTGAATTCGGTGACATCCACTTCCGTTGAATATGGAATTTCCTCTTTGAATTTCTGAAAAATTGCTTCCCGGATGAGCTCGGCTGCAAAGAACCGGTCGTTTTGACCGCTTAATTGCTCGGAATCGAAAAATGGTTCGGAGGCGGGAAGATAGTTGCGCAGCGTGACGATCAATTCCGTTAGATTATAATTCTTCACCGCCGAAATGGGGACAAGCTCTTTGAATTCAAGCTGATCGCCGTAACGCTGCAAAATGGGAAGTAACTCTTTTCTATCTTTGAGAAGGTCGCTTTTTGAAATGGCAAGAACCATCGGCTTCTCTCCGGCAATTTTCTTGTATTCGTCCCAAAGTGCCGGAAGCGCGCGGTCTCTGGAACGATTTGCCTCGGCGAGGACGAGAATGACGTCGGCATCGGAAAAGGAACGGCGCACTTCTTCGAGCATCGCTTTATGGAGCAGTGTTGACGGGCGCGGCATGATGCCGGGCGTATCGAGAAAGATAATTTGCTCTTTTGGAGTAGAATAAATTCCGAGCACACGCTTACGCGTCGTCTGCGGCTTACGGGAAACAATAGAAAGCTTCGTTCCCAAAATGGCATTCATCAACGTGGACTTCCCCGCATTCGGAATTCCCACGATCGCGCAGTAACCCGCTCTGAAATCCCCCCCCCTCAATTTGTCATTCGTCATTTGTCATTCGCGCAAGCGTTCGCCGCTGCATACTTGCTATTGCTTCTTCCGGCGTTTCTTTTTTATAAAGCGCCTTCGATACTTCGTCCTCGATAATGGCTTCGACATCGAGCCACTGTGGAATAACGGGCGTCATCCGCGCATGTGCAAGCTGCGCGGTAAATACACTTCCCTCGCGCCGATGAAGATAAAATGTATCGGATTGCGATTTTACGTCTGCGGGATATTCGTTCACCTGCCGCGCAAACGCAAGCTCGTTTTCTGGTCTCGTGATATATTCGAGAAACAGCGCGGCCTCATGCTTCATTGCGCTTTTTGCATTGATTGCGAGATATTCGCCGCCAGCGAACGACTCGCCGGCATGGCCGTCGTTTCCAGGAAATACTTCGGTATGCCAATGGAATGGAACCTTTGCAAGCTGCGGAAGCAACCACGATCCGCTGAACCACTCGCCGAGCGTCCCGCGCACAAAGGCATCGTCGAGGTTTTTCTGCGTCTCCATTTCCCCGTAGTTCAACTGATCGACATAAAAACGTAGCGCCTCTATATTCTGCGGCGAATACATCGTGGGATGGCCCACGCTATCGAACAGCTCGCCGCCATTCGACCAAATATAAGGCAGAAATTTTTTGTAAAGGCGGTGCTGGTCCGGGCCATTGACGCCAATACCGGCAAGGTGCTGGCGGTTGTCAGCCTCTGCGAAGGATTGCATCTTCTGCCAATCCCATGCATCAGTCCCATGGGACCTATAACTCCCATAGGACGTATCTGACGACTTTTTGAGAAGGTCATCGTTAATAAAAATAACGCGCGTATCCAGCAGCCAGGGAACAGCAAAATGGTGGTCTTCCCATATCCCCGAGGGTAGAGAATATGCAGGAGCATTGGAAAATCGTGGCAAGATTACCGTCTCAGAATCAAGCTGCATCAACACCCAGCTCGAAGAGAATTGCGCGACCCAATCGCTGCCAAGTTCCAACACATCGGGTGCTGTTTCGGAATTAAATCCGGCCATGAGCTTGGTCTTGCCATCGGCCCAGCTTAGTTCCGTGACTTCGATTGGAAGTTCCGGATGCTCCCGATGAAACCCCGCGAGCAACGAGTCCATCGCCGCGCGCTGCGTGGGTTCCGACCAAAAATGCGAAAAGCGAAGTACGCCGGGGGCGATGCCGCGGTTGCAGGACGAAGTGAATAGTAAAAAGCAGCCTAAAGTCGTCTGTAATAGTGTCCGTCTCAATGAAAGGTGGCTGGTGAAACGCATTGTAAAGTAACACAACTACTGGCTGTCCTACTGATGAGTAAACGTAATAAAACTAATCAGCGCGGTGATGATGACCATAATGTTCGTGATGACCCCGATGGCCTGAAAAAACACATCGAGCGCGCGGCCGCTTACGATGATCGTATCGCCCGGTTCGAGCAGCGGGTTTTGCGAAAGATCGCCGTTATCGCGATACGATTCGAGATTGTACATCTCGACGCGCTTTTCGGCCGCAGTATCGGCATGGACAATGCGAATATCGACGAGCCGTGCCTGCGCGGTCGGGCCGCCGGCGAAGCTCAAAAGTTCCACAAGCGAGGTCGAGCCGGGAACCCGATAATGTCCCGGCGAGCCGACGAAACCCCAAAGATTCACGTCAATTTGAATCTCGCCGCCGCGCATGACATTATAAATCGGCATGTTCGATGACGAGGGATTGAGCGGTTGACTCGCGCCCGGCCCGGTCTGACCGGGAATGGCCGGAGGGCCTTGCGCGAGCGCGGCATTCGAAGTAGTGCTTACTAAGACAGCGACGAAAAATATAATGTATTGTCTCATCAGTGCGATGTTGCCGATATGATGGCGGATTGTTTCCGTCTCAGGGTTCAATGCTAAACGCAGTCCAGGGCGAAGAGGAGCCGCCAAACGACGGCCCGACCCATTTCACCCGCCATTGGTAGGGCACGCCGGGCACGAGCGGGATGCCGCTGGGTGGATACGTCGTCGTCACGGTGCTTCCAAAATCTGGATACGTCCAAGATGCTACATAATTCGAATTATCGAGACGCTGCACGATGATTTGATAGCTCCCGCCATTATTCGGGTCATCCCATATTAATTGCAGCGGGAACCCATGCAGTGTATCGGTTCCATTCGGACTGAGAGGCAAAACGCGGGCGGCATAGGTAAACGAAGTCGAAAGCCCCGGATGGGTTGGAAGGCTATACGTAAGCTGATTGCTCGGAGACCGGTAAAATGCCTGAAGCTGATAATAGTAAGTCGCATGCGGAGTAATACCCAACGTATCTTGAAACGATGTCGGAGGCGGTTCAACCAGTGGATTGCTGCTTTCGAGATCGGCGATCGTCGTGCGATGCGCGAGCAGCCCGTCCGTTCCAACGCTCGAATCGCCGATGGAACGATAGAGCAAATACCCGCTCGTGTTGCCTGTGGTGTCCGGCTTCCATTCGATATCGATCGCATTTTGCGGTCCCACATCGGCGTAAATGCCATGATCGACGGTGTCCGGCGGCATGCTGTTAGCCACAAAAACCGGCTCGGGCGGTGTAATCCCCGGCTCGGATGGCGCTTTGCACGAAGAAAAAACAACGACAAGCGAAATCGCCGCAAACGAAATCGCGAAGGAACAGAGTGCTGAGAACATGTTACTCTTATTCACTCGTAGTATCCTTCTTCAATAAATTATCGAGATCGGCGGAAAAGCTGAGGCGGTGTTCCGGCCCCAAAGCTGTGTTGATCGAAAGCGAATAGTTCACATCGATTTTATGCTCCCAATTATATCCTGCTCCCGTGGCAAATTGTCCTTGATCGAGGCCAAAGCGAAGCGAAACATCTTTCTCGTACGTCATCTCTATGCCAAAGCGTGGCTGAGTGGATTCGTTCAGAATAAAATCCGAAGAAAACGTGGCGACGGAATGAATGACAGGAATGGGTTGAGCATAGGCCAATCCGGCAGTGATTTGCATGGGAATGATTTCCGTGCGCTGCGTGCTCCAGGCAAGCTGCGTACCGGCGACATCCGTGACAGATGCGCCGATCGACACGCTCCCAAGCGCGGGATTCAGCAAAAATTCCGCCAGCGAAAAGCGGAGCATTGCGCCGCCATCGACTCCAATGGCATTGGCCGTGCCGAAGTTCCCAATCCCCTGATGAATAATCTTGAAATTAATCCCGACGGGAACTTCGATCTGCTCTTTGTAATAAAGCCAGCCCCAGTCGAGCGTAAATTTATTGTCTCGCGCAATGGAAAGCACGAAGGCATCTTCGTTATCGCTGAAATAATTTGGCGCGCTGGAATAAATTTCGTTCACCAACTGCTCGCGCTGGTCGTTCGCGGCGATATTCGTGAGATCGGGCGTTTGCGCGAGATCGCCGACGGAAAGCCGCACCCAATTGAGCGCCAGCGTAATATCCTTCAATGGATACGTAAACCCAAGTTGATAAAAATCCGCAAGCGAATTTCCCGGTGTTCCATATTCGGCGGAATACATAAACCCAACAAGCCGATCCGGTATCAGCGAGACTCCCGCGGGATTCCAGTGAAACGCGGATTCATCGTTGGCAATCGCCGTGTAAGCGCCGCCCATCGCCAACGCGCGGGATCCCACCGGAATTTGAAGAAATTCGCCGGCGTATAAATCCTGAGCGCGAAGTGCCGAGTGCTGAGTGCTAAGTGCTGAGAATAATATCTCCACACTTAGCACTAAGCACTTAGCACTTAGCACTCTATACTTTCTACCTGACACGCGCAAATTTTCCTTTCAATGCTTGCGTGGTGGATGAAGTCGTGACGGTCAGCCGGTAAAAATAGACGCCATTGGCGCATTCCGACCCTCCATCGTCGAGGCCGTTCCACCAGACCTCATGGTAACCAATACTTGTTGGCGTACCTGTGCCGCCCTGCAAAAAGCCAAACTGTCGCGTGGGATCGGTGGATGGATAATTCATCGTGCGAATGCGGCGGCCGCTCACCGTGTAAATATCGAGGCTCACCGACTGCGCATAAGCGATACCATTTATTTGATATGCAATGAACATGTTCTTTCCCGAGAACGGATTTGGATAGGAACCGAGTATGGTTACACTAAACTGATTCGAGACATGAACATCGAGTTCTTTCGGCGGCGAGTTCGTCTTGCCGTCATTATCGGTCGCCTGGATGGTAATTGAGTGCGAACCGGCAGAAAGCGAGGGCCGCATTGTGAGATTCACCGTCGTCTGCGTTCTGCTCGAATCGAGCATCGTATATTGCGAGGATTGCAGCACGCGGTTATCGAGCTTCACAATGGTTTTGCCCGGAGTAATGTCAATGCCATTCGCATCTTGAATGACCGCGTCGAGCTTCGGCTGCGGCGGAACTTCCCCATTATTGGTAAAGACCTGCCCTTCGACCGTAATATCCACCACGGGCGGAATTTTATCCGTGTTGTAAGCGATGGCAAAGGTTCCGAGATTGGTAATAACAGCAGTGAGTTGATTCGGTAATGGGCGCGAAGTGGAAAGGATAGTCCAAAGTTTTGTGCGGTCGTCCTGACGGTAAATAAAAAAGCTGTCGCTGGCGTGAAGTTTAATCAGGGAATCATTCAGATTGAGTTTCAGGGAAAGCGTTGCGGTGCCCAGTGTTGAATTTGTCAGCGCGATTGCGCCGAGCGAATCGCTCACAATACGCAGGCTTGAATAACGTACTCCTTTATCGGTGTACATATTCAGGAAATGAATATCGGGTTGAGCGGTTTGCGCGAACGGGTATTGGCGAACGACGCCAATAACATCGGCACTGACATTCCCTTCCGCGCCCGCCGGCAAGTTCAAAATAACTTCACCATTATTGAATGACGCTTGCGCGGATGTCACGCCATCCAGCGTAGTACCGAGGACGCTTCGATACGCGACCGCTCCCGGCGCAAACACAAGTGGAAGCGTGGTGTCGTTCGAAGTTGTGCTGTCGCGCAGATTGAGCGGACTCGTGCCTGACTCGGGACTCACCGCAAGCGCAAGCGTAACAGAATCGAGCGACGTGCTTTGCAAAGGAATGCTTACCAGCGTATCGCCATGCGGCGAAATTTCGCTCACCAGTGTGCTTCCAAGCAACTGCGGCAGGCCAGTGCGAACATTCAGAAGCGAAGCCGTCGCCGAAGCGACCGGCGACGACCCCCAATTATAGACGAACTCATTCCATGCAAGCCCACTTTTTCCCGATACATATTTGCCCGTGAGTGTGCGATGATATTTGTCTTTGTCAGCCGAAGGATCGCTTGCAGCGCCAACAATAATATAAATCGAATCCGAGGTGATATTGTCCGTGCCAGCGATAAGGGTAACGGTTGCTACAATTTTATTTCCTGCCGCGAGTGAACTGGCTGGAATCACGGCATGATAGCGATCCGATACTGGCGTCATAGCCATTGGGGGCAGTGCAAGTGTGGTTGTCGTGCCATTCGCAGATTGGGAATAAATCGTAATGTTTGCCGTCACGCTCGTAATCGGCTGCGGGGTTTGAATCGCCGCGCTAAAATCGAGCGGCACACCAACGGGCAATGGATGCGGCTCGAAATCAAGCTCGGTTATGCGCGACGCGGTAATCGTCACGTCTTCCGCCGTCGCCGCAAACCGGTTCGAAGATTTGTCATACACAATCGCGCGATAGGTTCCATACGGCATCGCCGTCGCGGGAACATTATCTGTAAGCGAGAACGCGCTATTCGAGACCGGGATATTATCGACAACATGCGGCGGCGAAAGCGGGCTGAGTATATCGTTGGCAAGTTCGATTCGGGCGACGCCGCTTTGGATCGAGCTTGTGCCAGTGAGTTGGACCGTCCCGGAAGGTTGAATAACACGGCTCGAAAGCGTGAGCGCGTCTCGATCGGTGGGATAAAACGGCTGAAGCATGGGATCGCCCAAAAAATGGTAGCAATAGACAAGCGTCGGCGGAATGAGATCGCCCGAAAGCGCCTCCATCAGGTAATCCATTTTGCCATCCAAAATTCGTTCCGCAATCGAGCCGCCAACCGAATCGTAAATATGCGGCACGACCGCTTCTGCCAAATGCTCGTCATTTTGTTCCCACCCATAACTTGTCGTGCCCATGCACGCGACGGCTCCCGCATTCGCAATGCTTTGGAAACTATTTAAAATACCGAGGCTCGTGCCATCATAAGTCGCCGTGAAGCAGGTCATGCTCATAATGAATGGATAGCGCGACTGATTCGAAAAGCCCGAAATCTGCGAATTGCTAAGAAATGGCGGGCCGTTCGTATCGTTGATCGGATCGTCCCAAATGGCCGCGCCGCCATGTCCAAAATAGGCGATAAGCCCCAGCCCATTATTGACATTATTGAATATCGTTTGCGCCGTGCCATGATACGGCGAAGCCGGAATAGTCGATTGCCGGAGCACACTGACACGCTCGGGCAATGCACCCGTCAAAATACCGTCGATGTCGGTGTCGAAGCTGCCGCCGGCGCCAATGAAGAGAGCGCGGTCTTTCCAATCGCCGGGAGTGAATGGATCGGATTCGAATTGTTTCAACTTTGCGACATAAGCGCCATCGTCATTGATATTGGATGTCGCCAAACGGCCCAGAATGAGATCCGGCACAAGGCCGTTACTATCGAGCATGGAATACCACGCATCGGCGGCCACATCGCCTTCGAGATATGCTTGGATGTACGGCGTTGGCACCTGATCGTTAGGATAATAAAGTTCCGTATCGTCGGTGCCTTCGTGCGTTACGCCGACGAGCAGCACGTACTTCGGAGGGTCTTGCCAATTTTGATAGGCATAGCTTAAAAATGCTTTGATCGCATTCGCGGAGGGGCTGCCATAATGGAATTCGTCATAAATATTGGCAACATCTATAAGCTGGCCGCTCAGATGATTATTGCTTTCTCGGTAACTGAGCAAATCCTGGAGCGGGACGTGCGCGTTATTATTTCCTTTGGGCAGATGGTCGCGATTCGTGATAATAATGTACTGACCGGAATTCGACGGCGACGCAAGTCCCGCAAAATTATCTTTCTCATATTTATACGGCTTGAGTTTGGTTGAATCCGTGACGGCGATAAACTCGTCCGACGCGCTTGTGATGTTCACCTGAAAAATCGCCTGTGTACTCCGCGCTTGGTTGGGATTCGAGACAAAAGACACATTCGAAATTTTCGACACGCCTTTGCGATAAATGGAAACGTCGGTTTGATCGAAGTTTTGCAACGTAAATTGATACAATCCCGCGGTGCTGAATTTCGGAGCGCGAAACGTGATCGTGTCCTGATATGCATAGTAGAGACGATTATAGCCGATCTCGATCCAATTGAAGGCGAAGCGGCAGCCGGCAACGGGCGTCTGCTTTATTTGCTGAACCGTAATGGGAACCGTTGGACTCGAGTCCGATGGATTTACCCCAAATTGCTGCGCCGTGAAATTGGAGAATCGCTGCGACGCGGTATCCGTCGAAAGAAATTTCAATGTTTGGCTGTCCCAAATACCTTGCAACACAATTTGCCCATGGACGGAAATGAGCGCGTCGTCTTCGCTGTCAACATTAGGAAGTGGATTGCCTTTGGAGTCCGTGGCTCCGGGATCGAAATTGGAAATGCCATGCAGCGCGACTCGAAACGAGACGGGCCGGTTCCCACGCACATCCGGAAAGGGCACAATCGTGCTGGCGGTGAAGCTGGCAGGATAAATTCCGCCGGTCGAGACAATCGCAAAAAAATCGTGGTCGCGCAAATCAGAACGCTCATCGACATCTGAAACATCGAGCGGGTCGTGGACTAAATCCTGCTCAAAGTGGAGCGTCGCCGCAAAGGAACTATCCTTCAGATCGACATACGAACTGTCGCTGGGATAGGGCGAAGCGTTGGCGGTGCGAATCGCGCCGGATTCCTCGACCATCCGCTTCACACCCGATACGGGAATCGGCGAGTAATGGCTGCCCCACACAAGATAATAGATGTTGTTTTTGGTATCGGGATCGTAATAAAAATCGCCGAGCGTGCCGGGACCGTTATAGCGTTCTTCCGAGCCAAAGAACTCGAAATAATCATCGGTGTGGAACTGGCCATCCTGATGAATATCGTAAACATAGACCGCAATCTGCTGGCCTTTATTGATAACTCGAAGCGTTGCCGGATCGATTTGCGAGGGATTTACGACAAAATTCTGGAGATCGCTGTAGGTGATATGATAAATCCCATTTTGGCGGACATACATCCGGTAAACACTCCCATCGTCCGACTGAATGCCGGGAAGCTGCTGGGCGTCACCCACCGAGAGCGTCTTCGCTCCCTTGCTTGAACCAGTTGTGGCAGCAAGGCGCGATTTAAAAACGGAATTCGAAACTTTGAACGGCTCGCTCATATCCGTCACCGGCAGGGATGGCAAACCGCCGGGATCGGTAATCTGTAGAACGATTTTTTTCGCCGCCCGAATGGAGGATGGCCCCGCTCGGTCGAGAATGCCAAGTTCTAATCGCGAAACATCTGCGGCCCGCATCGTTCCCGTAAATGCGAGCGATGCGTAGCCGATACCGTGATGCGCAGCCGTTGAAGGCTTCGCTCGACGAACAGAAACGCCAGACTTGCCATTGCTGGCAATGTCCGCGACGAGCGTATTTGGAAGTTCCAGCTTCTTCGCACTGACGTTCGCATCCTCGTGCGAAATAATGCTTACGCTTGCCCGGCGCGATACGCGGAGAGGGATAGCTATGGAAGCAAGCGCGTCGCCATTACGTATCTGTCCTGAAAATCGCCGAAGATGAAGCGCGTTTTGAACGGTATCGAACGCTGGCAGCGGGAGGGTGACTTCGATTGTCACCGTGTTGCCCGATCGCTTTAGTTCGCGGACGTGAACCGTTCCAGGAACGTGAGCGCGAGCGGAAATAGCGATTAGCAAAACGCCAATCGCCGAGGCAAACTCTTTGCGTCTCCGCAAGCATGAGCCATCATGCGTGTGAGGCCAGAACTTCAAGGAATCTTCAAATTAGTTGATAGAAGCAAACTCGGAATCTAAATGCGGGGCAATGCTGTCGATTCCGAGCAACGCGAAAGCTTGGCCAATGGCAACCGGCCAAACTTCCGCCCTTTTTACACAAAAAAGAGAGAAGTTCAGTTCAATCGGAAAAATCTTGACCGAAATGGCACAAGAATCCCCCCTCCCCTGTTTCGCTATTCTCGCAACCGAAAAAAGGAGAGGTGCAGGAGTGGTTTAACTGGGTCGCCTGGAAAGCGGCTGTGCGTTAATAGCGTACCGATGGGTTCGAATCCCTCCCTCTCCGCGAAGGATCAGAACCTGGATTACGCGGATTCGGGCGGATTACGCGGACGATTTTCTGGATTGATTGAGTGGATAATTCACTTAGCAGTGAGCAATTCGAGGTGGTTCCAAAAGATTTTTCCTAAATATTCGCCCCGGCCTGTAACCTTTTGCGTTCTCGCGGGTCTTCTTAGTAGCGGTCAGCATCATAAATGACCCATTTTACTCAATGACTATTAGAATTCACCACTTTTTCCTCTGTTCAGCTCTACTTTTAACCTTTGCTTCAAACGCCTCGGGGCAATGGGTGCAAACCGGTCCGTATGGAGGAGACTTCCTCGCACTTGCCGCGAACGGCACCAATCTCTTTGCGGGTGGCGATAGTGGTGTTTATCGCTCTACTGACAATGGCAATAGCTGGAAAATGCTTCCCGGCTCGCCTATTGGCGCCGTTAACTTCGCAGTGAGCGGGTCGAACCTATTTGCCGGCACTGTGAGTGGGTGGAACCAATTTGTCCCCGAAAATGGGCTGTACCTTTCGAAGGACAGTGGTACCACCTGGACTGCCGTCGATTCCGGTTTGATGGGCTACGATGATATCACAGCACTTGCAGCGATCGGCACAACTATTTTTGTAGGAACGGCCGATAGTGGCATTTTTAGATCGACCAACAATGGCAAGAATTGGGTTGTTGTCGGCCCGACGAACGTGTCTGTCGGAGCCTTTGCAGTTATTGGCACGAATATTTTTGCGAGTATTATCGGGGAGGGGATTTTTCTTTCAACCGACTATGGAGGAAGCTGGAGCGAAACTGGCTGGAACGTAACAAGTTTTAAGTATTCACCCAGGCTGCTTACAGCGATTGGCACGAATCTCTTCGCGGCAGTCAGCGGCGTTTATCGTTCGACCGACAACGGCACAAGCTGGACGACGGTGAGCACCGGCTTAACGAACACTGCTGTCTATGCGCTTGTAGCATTTGGTACAGATCTCTTTGAAGGCACTGGAAACGGCATGTTTCGCTCGACTGACAGCGGCGCATCCTGGATCGAAGTTAGTGTAGGTCTGCCCATTTTCCCGTATGTCTGGGCATTTGCCGAGAGTGGTACGAGTCTATTTTCATCCGTTTCTGGCCTTGGTGTGTTTCGCTCTTCTGACACAGGCAAAAGCTGGAAGTCTGCAAGTAAGGGCTTGGTCGCCAATAGCGTCACTGCTCTTGTTACGGACGGTGCAAATCTGTTTGGAGTGGAAGAAGGTGGAGCTTCCAGTGGTATTTCCCTCTCGACCGACAGCGGTGCAACATGGAATTCGGTAGATACTAGCTTGATAGAAGATATCACAGCCCTTGCGGTGAGTGGCTCGAATCTCTATGCGGCCAACGACGATCTCTTTCTCACAACGGATCGCGGTATGAGTTGGACAATGGATACTGGTCTGAAAACAGTATCAATCATTGGTAATACTACTATTTACTATACTATTTCTTCCCTCGGGGTATTCGGCACGAATCTCTTTGCCGGGCTTTATCATGGTGGCATCCTTCGTTCCACGAACGGGGGATTAAACTGGAGTCCGACTGATTCTGGATTACCTGCCAGTGTTACTGTCTTGTTGTTTACAAAAATTGGCTCAAATCTCTTTGCAGGGACTCAAGTCAACGGCGTTTATCTCTCGACCGACAATGGCACAAGCTGGGCATCTGCTGGTTTGAGCGATGCTGGTGGTGTCAATGCCCTCGCTGTGAGCGGAACGAATCTCTTTGCCGCCACAGGTAACGTAATCGCAAACAGCGGCGTTTTTCGCTCAACAGATAGTGGAACAAGCTGGACAGTGGAGAATACCGGCCTGACGGACACCTCTGTAACAGCACTTATAGCGAGCGGTACGAATCTTTTTGCCGGAACCCGGAGTGGTGGAGTGTTTCTCACAACGAACAATGGTTCAAGCTGGACAAACGTCGGTTTGGATAGCGTTGGTGCGGATGTTGGCATCACAGGTTTCGCGATAATCGGTTTGAATCTATATGCAGCAACTGGTATTGATGAATCAAATGAGGTACGTGCGGGTGTTTGGCGCCGTCCACTTTCGGATTTTGGCATTAGTTCCGTTACACAAACACCGCCATCGCCCCAACCCGAAATCCAAACCTATCCCAACCCCCTCTCCCAATCCACCACCGTTCATTTCACAACGTCAGAAAGCGGGCCGGTGCAGGTGAGCGTGGTGAATTTGCTTGGCGAGCAGGTCGCGCAGCTTTTCGAGGGTGAGCTGGGTGCGGGTGAGCATTCCTTCACATGGGATGCGAAGGACGCGCCGGCGGGGACATATTTTTGCGAGATCGGTTTGGGTGCCGGGGTCGGCACCCGCCACGCGTTGGCGATGGTGGTTGCACGATGAGGGATGAAATGGGGAGTGTCTGAACCACAATCCTTCGACAAACTCAGAATAAGCTTTATGAGATGTACGGAATTTATGGGATGGAAATTCTGACAACGCCGGAGGCGTGACCCGTTTGTAGAGATCATCTAACGAATTACAATCCTAAGCTCCGTCAGGAGCGACCTACGGGTCGCTCCCACGGAGCTTGATGGTACAAAAATCTCTTTCTACAAACGGGCCGCTCCTACCGGAGCTTCAATTCAGACTATTTCGCATTAGGCACCCGTTCGACAAGCTCAGGGCAGGCTCTATTTCAAAAGAAATTTTCAATTATTTTTAAGAATCTCTTGACATTGCCGTTTGAATTGCTTATATTAGTACATGCTTTGATGGGCACCCATATCAATTTTCAATTAAGAATTGAGAATTAAGGATGGGGGCTGTATGCGTTCATTCAAAATTCGAGTGGTTTTCCTTATGAAATTAATGAAAAGTCAAATGAAAATTAACCGTGAAAACACATTTTGAGCACCTTTTCTGTAAGAACACATGGCGAAATTGGCTCGGAAACGCCACAGTTCATGAAACACAAATGCGTTTTTGAAAAAAGGCACCTATTTCTTAATGACAACGGGCGGCAATTTGCTTAGATTAAACTTTGTTTTTTCGGACGAATCATAACAGGTATGAAAAAACGTCTTTTTCTTCTGCTGCTTTTATTTCCAATCGTAAGTTCGGCGCAGCCGGCAAACACGGAGCTTTCCTCCGGCCTCATTTTCGAGGGTGAGCCGTATCTTGCGGTGAATCCCACGAAACCGCAAAATATCGTCGCGGCGTGGATGTCTGTTAAGCTGAATAGCAACCTCGTTACCATTGAGACGCGCAGTTCGATGGATGGCGGCGCCACCTGGAGCGACACGCTCGGACTGCCACACATGAACCCGGCATGGCAATCGGCGGATGTTTCGATGGCGTGGCGCTCGGATGGCGTGCTGTTTATCAGCTACATAGATTATCTGAGTAATTCGAATACCGAGGGCGGCGTGTTTGTGGTTAGTTCCACGGATGGAGGCAAATCGTTTTCCATGCCGGTGAAAGCTATTGACGCAGCGGAAGACACGGACGTTTCGCTCGACCGTCCGTGGATTGTGGTCGATAACTCATCCTCGTCAACAAATGGGTATCTTTATATTCCGACGAAACCCGCGCCGTGGCATCCGATTCCGAATCATACCTATTTCACTCGCTCGACGGATGGCGGCTTGCACTGGTCGCGCGAGGAAGTGCTGGATTCGACACCGTATCTTTCGACAGAAGTTCCCGCGCCGATGGGCGCGCCCACGGTTGCAAGCGATGGGACGCTTTCGATTGCGTATCCTTTTGTTTTTTCAGCGCAAAATGCCGGCTTTGCGCTGGCGCAGTCCCATGATGGCGGACAAAGTTTTTCTCGCTCGTTTATTATTCAACCGATCGAAGATCAGAAAGAAAAAGATTCCATCAAAGGAGGATTTCATCTCATCGCCGATCCAACGAATCCGAAACATCTCGTCTTCGCGTGGCCGGATGCGCGCGAAGGGGATTACGATGTGTTCGCAGTTACATCTTTCGACGGTGGTTCGTCGTGGTCCACGCCTGTCCGCGTAAATGACGATCTACCGCACAATGGGGTCGTTCAGGATATGGTCTGGCCTACCTTTGGCACGGATGGCGCGCTTGCTATCGTGTGGCGCGACCGCAGGAATGGTTCGTCTACTGGCTATGCGTCCGCCAGCGATACTTATTTTGCTACTTCTTCCGATGGCGGCACTCATTGGTCGAACAATGTGCGGCTGAGCGATTCCACCGCAGCTTACGATTCTGTATTATTCAAGCCAGGGAATGATTTCCTGACCGCAGCGATCTTGCGCGATACACTTTTCGGCGCATGGGCGGATATTCGAACGGGCCGGCTTAAAATTTATTATGCAAAAGCAGCGCTGTTATTACCCGATCAGGTTGTCCAGACGGGAAACGCTGGCCCCAATGCGACTCTGACCATCGTTCCAAATCCTGCGGAAGGAAATGCGAGTGTCTCCTTCCAATTGACTTCTCCAGCGATGTGCTCGCTTGCGCTGTATGACGATCGCGGAGTTTTGATTCGTCAAATTTTAAGTGAAGCATTATCCCCCGGCCTTCATTCCGTCCATTGTCCGATTGCGGGACTTGCCAATGGCGATTATTTCATTGAACTTCAGACTCCGGGCGGTGTTTCCCGCGCAAAACTCACGATTGACCGATAATTGCCGGCGTGGGTAGATGACAGTAATATAATATACGCCGTGAACTTATTGCCGGAATCCATGTTTAGCGGTCACGGGATTTAGCAATAAATCCCTGCAGGAGCCATCATGACTCATGAGAACCCCTGTTCGTACATTCACAGCTTTCGGTCTTGTAGTTCAGAGATTTTTGGTCTTTGTAAACAGCGTCATAGCCCTTGCGTCTTGGTTTTCCCAGTTCGCTTTGCTCTTACTCCTGCTTTCCTTGACATTCCCCGGGCGCACTCTCTTGAAAGCATTCGCGCATGAGCGATCATGCGTTAACACATATTCTATATAATTCTAAATGACAAAAATCTTTGTAGGTGGTCTTCCATATCAAACGGACGACGAGCAACTCCAGCAAATCTTTTCCGGCTACGGCGAGATCGCAAGCGCGAAAGTAATTACCGATCGCGATTCCGGGCGTAGCAAGGGATTCGGCTTCGTCGAAATGAACGATGACGAGGCCGCCAAAAAGGCGATCGCGGAATTGCATGAAGCCGAACTCGGCGGACGCACCATTACTGTCAACGAAGCACGCCCGATGGAGCAACGCTCCGGTGGCGGCGGCGGTGACCGGCGTGGCGGCGGAGGCGGTTATGGCGGCGGCGGTGGTCGCGGCGGCAGCGGCGGTGGACGCGGCGGCTCTGGCGGCGGCGGCAAACGCTGGTAAGCTTTCAAATTTCTGAAAGATCGAGGGGCGGCAGGAATGCCGCCCTTTTTTATTGCCCCGCTCCGTGGCAATTCTTATACTTCTTTCCGCTTCCGCAGGGGCAGGGATCGTTGCGGCCCACTTTGGGGCCAGTGCGAACGGTTTGCGGCACGGGGCGTGGCGCGGGAATTTCGGATTCGGCTTCGCCATTGCCGTGGAATCCGGAACCGGCCGCTGCTTTTGTCGCAACGCCTTTGCTTCGGCGCGGCGGCTGGTTTGGCAGCATACGTCGCGCGCCGGGTTGTGCGGGAACCATCTGTCCGGTGCGCTGATCCTGCACCATGGGATAAAGTTTGAATGCAAGTTCCAAGACGCCATCACGTATCAAGACAAGAAGTTCCTGAAACATCCGGTAACCCTCCTGCTTGTATTCGACGAGTGGATCCTTTTGCCCATAAGCGCGAAGGCCGATACCTTCTTTCAGTTCATCCATTTCGCGGAGGTGATCGCGCCATTTGTCGTCAATGACGCGAAGCGATGCGAAGCGTTCGAGCGACGCCATGTTTTCGGAGCCAAGCTGCTCCTCCTTGCGATTGTAAAACGAAATTGCTTCCTCAATGAATTGCGCGGCCACGCCATCCTCGCCGATCTGCGCGAATTCCTCGCGTGTCATTTGTCCATCAACCATGAAGCGCGTGCGGACTTCATCCTGTAGCTTCTCCATCTCGCCGGTATTGTAATAGGTCGAAGTTAGTTCCGCGATCGCCTCTGCGAGATATTCGAGAATTTCATCTTTCAGCCGCTCGCCGTATAGCGCTTCGCGGCGACGCTCGTAGATGACTTCGCGCTGCGAGTTCATCACGTTATCGTATTCGAGCAGCCGCTTGCGTGTCGCGAAATTATTCTCCTCGACTTTTTTCTGCGCGCGCTCGACCGATTTCGTGATCATCGAATGCTTGATGACCTCGCCTTCCTGCAATCCTAATTTTTGCATGATTCCGGCAATGCGGTCGGAGCCGAACAGCCGCATGAGATCGTCTTCGAGCGAAAGATAAAATTGCGTGGAACCCGGATCGCCCTGGCGGCCGGC
>PLYO01000005.1 GCA_003151825.1 Ignavibacteriota bacterium | reverse complement strand
TCTGGTAAACGTAGGGACGTGCTGCGCACGTCCGTTTTGCCGAAGCATTACGCGGAGATTTCGGATAATCTCAATATCCGTGACATGCCAGTGCGGACGTGCGCAGCACGTCCCTACGGTTCCCGTGTACCGCGTAGAGCCCGCCCGCAGCTTGAATGGCGGACGCGGCACAATCCGCGTGAGGGGAACTGCACCGGGAGAGTGTGCCACCGAACCTTCAGGTTCGGTGGGTTATCACACCTGACCTGAAGAGCCTGTCCTGAGCTTGTCGAAGGATCAGGTGCTACACCCGCAAAAAACAGGCAGGCTCCCCGATCTGGCCGAGGGTAGGCGCTGGAGAGAGAGAGGATGCGGCCCAGAGGGCACCCGCCGCGGCGGACCGCCGCGCCGCTGCTCAAGAGGCACGACTGCCCTCAGCTTGAATGGGGGGGACGACACAATCCGCGCGAGGGGAAGAACGCTAACCGACCAATGTAACTTGAATCGTAGCGCAGATCAACGGGCCCTGGAAAGCATGATATGCGATCCTCACCAAGAGCGACTGAGCCCCATACGAAAAAGGACCCAACTCAAGTGAGCTTCCCACTTGGTCAGTGCAATGACCCCTAATGGTCAGATTGCCAGCTCCGTCGTAATTATGTTCGAAAGTATGCCCGCCGTCAACCTCGAATACCGCGGTTATTGAAATATTCCCGCCGGTGATTCGACGCGAAATAAATGACTCCTCGTCGGGGCGAAGGATAAGAGTTTCGTTTAAAATTACGTTTGACTTGTTGATTTGGATAATGGTATCGTTCATGTTAATTTCAGAATAAAAATGAAAATGTCAGTATTTTAGGTTACGGACTCGTGTTATTATAGTTTCATAATTGAGCCTGGCGTAGAACGAGCAGGTGCATTCATCGTGCGAAACGAACAAGCATGCCGTGGTTTTCAATATCATTTGAAAAAGCCTTCTCATCTATAATATGATGATCTGGATCATAAACCCAAAAAAGCACCCGTCTTCCGTTATCCCCGTATTTGGTAATATCTTCCGCTATCGAAGCTATGATCGACTTGACGTGCGCCTTCTCCCTCACATACTTGATTTCAATCCACAGTGCGAGACTGTCGGCCGAAAAATCCGGCTTCGTTGAAGACAGAGACCATTTCATAAATGGGAATTCGCGCGATAGGCCCAGATCAAATCCCGCTAAGACCGCAACGCAAAGTTCTTGCAGGCGCAGTTCATTTTGTGGACGTTTCGTCTGACATGCCAGCGGTATCCCTTCGCCCAAAATATCTCCAATACGAATCGCCAAATTTCGCCAGCTGGCCTCCAAATGCTTTTTGCCAATAACCATACCAAGAAGTGAACTCTCAGGAAGGTTACCATCCAGCACTCGGTCGCTGTTGGCTCGCAATTGAGATTCTACTACCGAGTAAACAGCCTCGCCGTGTCGGGTGTGCATGGAGATAAAGCTCTGCACCGCTGCTGCGCGGTCAGAAAATCCCCTCGATGCACGTAGAAGATCGACACCGAATTTCTCACTTATTGCAACGTCGCCAATATTTCGGAGTTCCATTGCGTGACGAACATAATCGACAGCCATGCTTTTTTGGTAACCGTCTTTGCGAGGCCCTGTGAAGACATCATTGACATAATCGGTTTCGGGGTCATAATCCTCACAACCTGCAGCAAGAATAGCCATCCTTCGATCTATACATTGGCTGCATGTGCCGCAGTGCTGTTGACTTTTGCTCATATAAAGAACATGAGCGCATGAGCATGAATATGGGATGAGGTATTCCGCTTTGGCATTTTGGAGCTTTGCTAAAATTTCCTTTTTAGAATTGACGAGGAATGGATTATCGATGACGATATCACGTCCAATAACTTTTGAAAAGAGAGACTCAAGCTGGC
Source organism: Ignavibacteriota bacterium (assembly GCA_003151825.1). GTDB lineage: Bacteria > Bacteroidota > Ignavibacteria > Palsa-1295 > Palsa-1295 > PALSA-1295. Next base: position 69,902 of record PLYO01000005.1, on the reverse strand, counting down.
GCAGGGATATTGGGTGCGTTGTTCTAGAGGCCCGTGAGCGAAGGACCTCGTCTGCTACAGGCAGGTTGAGGCTAACGATGCCGTTTTCGTAAAAACGAATACCACTCGCCTTTAGCGACTCCGCAACAATCAGCCCGAGTGTGGCAAACAAAAATGAGCGTGTTCGTGGATTGAACTCCTGTTGCCTTCCCTTCCGTTGGACCACAACAGGAACTCTAATCATCCGCTTCGTGCTGCGTTTTTGGAGTTGCTCGAACAGGAGATGTGTTCTCTTGTTAACCTGCGCTGCAGAGCGGTGACTAACAAGCACCACGTCGTCTCCCCGATCTATTGCCTCGATCGCACCCGCGAGAGAATCTAGGCCGCCTGAAAACATCAGGACCCTCTCAGAGCCCTCGAAAGGCCAAGCATCCGAGTCGAACTCAAGATACTCGTCAATGGGAGGAGCGAGCGTGGACTTTTTGAATTCAAAAACATAGTTGTCATCGGATAAAAAGCCTAGAAGGTTTTGTAACTGTGCGTTTATGTCACTCGAAGACCAAAATTCCGGGTCGTAAACAGGCATGGCGATATGGAACTCCCGATCCCAGCTCTCAAGTCCATTCCCACTCACACGTGTCAAGGAACTCCCGCGCGCGGTGGCACAATCCATGGCATAGACGAAGGCTGCGATTTCAACCAAGTCAATAAGTCGCAAGCTGCTGTTTCCAGCTACTTTTGCAACGTGCTCAAAGTTGATGGTAACATTTGGATTTGTGCCTCGGCTTGACAGCGAGACCGTCTCCCAGTCAGCGCCATCTCCAATGACTTCGCTTTGTGGGTAACCGTTGCACAGAACGAGGAGGGGTTTAGGCATATTCACCCTCCTTTTGTTGCGCAAGTTCAGCCCGTAGTTTCTTAAGTGCTACGGCAACGAAACCTTCGGCATTCTGCTCGTCAATTCCGCGTTCAAACTCGGTCTTTGAATACCAAGCGCCGCAAAATTCTTTCACGATTTTCGCGCTCTGAATGCAGTGCCTATCCAAAGCGTGGTTGAACTCGCTTACTGAAGAAATGGAAGGCGTGAGTTTGCTTCCGGTCTGATCCGCGGCAATTCGACTTACATAAAAATTAAGGAATCGGGCCATGAAGTCAGCAAAAAATCTCTGGCCAAGGCGTGCGAATCCGCCCCGCGACGAAATAAGACCCAGCGACTCTTCTACAGATTCCCGCGATTCGCTGAAGATTGGGAGCGATTCTTCTCCGAATGAAGCAAGAAGCGCCGCAACCGCAGCCTTCTGAGCCATTTCGCTGACATCAGTGCGCCTCGCTTCCCGGTCAATTTCCTGATCCAGCCTATCCTGGAAAGCGGAAACAAGACTCAAAACAGAACTACGATCACCAATTTCGACTCCGAGCTCGCTCAATCGCTCCGGACCCTTGTGCTTTCCGGCGAGTGCGAGCTGAGTCAGCGCATAAAAGGTGAGCTGGAGGCCCTTGTCATTCGTGGCCTTCTTGAGACCTTCATCGGCGGCATCTAAAGCGAGAGCTGCGACTTTCCCTATTATTTGCTCGTCAAACGGATGCGTGCCTTCTCCACCGAGCAAAGCAAAAAGGCCAACGACGCCGTTCCACTTTTCGGATTTCGGGATTTTTCCAAGTCTGGTGTGTCCCATAATCTAAGCCCGCTCTTGCTGTATTACAATAATTTCCCCTGCTCTGCGCTCATATCCTCCACCGCCGCCCGCTTAAACGTCGATCGCCCCAAAGATAAATCCGGATACCGCGGCCGCTCGGTTCCCGACATCAATCCTTCGATGGTGAGGATTTGGAGCTTCGGGTATTCGGCGCCGAAGCGCGGTTCGTCGTAGAAGCCGAAGGCGACCGATTCTTTCGACATCGGGCCGGTCGGTTCGGCGAGCGTGACAAAAAATCCCATCGCGGCTTGTTCGCGTTCGATCACGTGCGCGAAATCGCGGACCATCGCGACCGACACGTTCTCGCCGCCCTTGACCGAGACGACGATCTTCTTCGCCTCGCCCAGGGTCGGACCACCCCCCTTCCCCCTCCTTGAAAAGGAGGGGGTGTCGTAAAAATAGATAAGTCCGTCGATGCCGGAGTCGGCGCCTTTTTTCTTGCCTTGATAGGGCTGCGCGCCCACGAGCGAAGTCGCCCACCATTGGAATTGGTACTTGTGCCGCTCGGCGAGATTGCGCGCGCCGCCCAAGTCCTTCGGCGTGCCTTCGACCTCGAATTGAATGCCTGGGAATGCATCTTTCAGCCGTTTTTCGATGAGCGAAATGGCGAGGTGCGTGATGTCGATGCCGATCCACTGCCGCCGCAGCTTCTCCGCCGCGTGGACCGCCGTCCCGCACCCGCAAAACGGATCGAGCACCACATCGCCCTCGTTCGACGACGCTTTGATGATCCGTTCGAGCAGCGCGAGCGGTTTTTGCGTCGGGTAGCCGAGACGTTCTTTCGATTGAGAATTAATTGGTGGAATATCATCCCATAAAGCTTGTAACGGCGCGCCCTTATTTTCATCCAAATACCTTTTGAGTCGAATCCCGCCATTCCTTGTAAAATGCAACCGATTTTCAGAATCGAGCCTTTGCATCGAAGTTAATGGAACGCGCCATAATGAAGTAGCGCCTTTGTACTCGTATGTGTATCCACCACCGGATAGACCTTTTGCTGAGAGATTGTCGTCCATGTAACGGCGGCCATCGGGATCTTTGAATCGGAATCTTGCGAGGTATTCTTCATTGTGTGGCATATAGATTTCGTTCCAAATCCATTTATCGCCCTTCGAATAAAATAGGATTCGGTCGGTATTTGCGCCGTAACGGGTCGGATCGTTGTGAGCGCTCGTGCGCTTCCAAGTGATTTCATTTCTAAATCGAGTAGGCCCAAAAACTCCATCGAGCAAGATCCTCAAGTAATGGCTCGCCGTTGGATCGCAATGAAGATAAATTGATCCTGTTGGCTTGAGAACGCGGTGCAATTCCAGCAGTCGAATCGCCATCATTGTGACATACGCCATCATGTCGTTCTCGCCGAGAAATTTTCGGAGCGCGACGACCATCTCGGCAACCATCGTATTTGGTTGATGTAGTAATTCATTGAATTCGCGCTCCGCTTCTTCCGACCAATGCCATGTGTCAAGAAAAGCCTGAAGTTGCGCGTCGGACTCGTGTCCCTTCGGCGTCTTGAAGAGCACGGAATAATCGCGCTTGGAATTAAACGGCGGATCGAGATAGATGAGATCGACCGACTCCGATGCGATGTGCTCGCGGAGAATATCGAGATTGTCGCCGAAATAGAGTTTATTCACTCGGATTTGACCACGATTTTCAGGATTTATAGGATTATTCAGGATTGGAACAGGATTTTGGAAATGGCGTTCCAACGCACTTTTTTTTGTATTTTTGCATAATGATAAATTTCATTTTTCACCCGCTCACGCCAGTGCTCGAAACGCCGGACATCGAGGGCACGATTGCCCGCCACGCAACTATTTTATCCGTTGCTCGTTAGTCAATACTCACAAATCTTACTGCTTATGAAGCGCTTATTTTTTCTTCTCGTTAGTATTCTCTTCCTTGCGTATCGTCCGGCGCTGGCGCAGGAGCTTGACGCGCAGGTGCAGGTCAACCTGAGCGCGCTCAACGATGTGGACCGTCAGGCGTTCGTGCAGTTCAAGCACGATATAGAACAATACCTCGACGATTTCAACTGGACCACCGATTTTACCGGCGACCGCATCCGGTGCTCGTTCCAATTCAATATCGTTACCAACAACGGCGGCGATTACACCGGGCAGCTTTTCATCAATAGTACGCGGCCGCTCTACAAAAGCGATCAGCGCACGACGATGATTAACGTGCTCGACGCGAACGTCGAATTCACCTATTATCGCGGGCAGGAACTGCAGCATGGCAATAATTACCGACCGCTCGAAAGCCTGCTCGATTTCTACGCTTATATCATCATCGCGCTGGATTACGATTCGTATAAAGACCAGGCGGGAACGATTTATTTTCAGCAGGCGCAGACGCTCGCCGTCGTCGCGAACTCCGCGCAGGGCACCGGCTGGCAGGAGGACGTGACGAGCATCGGAACGTTTACCCGAATGGGATTTATCAATGACGCGATGGACGCCAATGTCCGCGCCTTCCGCGATCTCATTTTTATGTACCATTACGACGGGCTTGACCTTCTTTCGACGAAGCCGGACGACGCCCGCGAAGCCATCGGCACTGCCATCGACTCCTTAGTAACGCTGAAGCACGAGTTCTCCGCGGCGGGCCGCAGCGTGTTCCTGCGCGCGTTTTTCGAGGCCAAATACCCGGAGCTTACCGATCTCGCGCGGCTCTTTCCCGATAACGTCGCTATTTATTTCCAGAAGCTGGGTTTTTTAGATGCCGTCCACCAGCAATATTATCAGGAAGCGCTGACAAAAGTACAGCAAGGCACGGGCGGCGGATAGTCCGGCGGACTCTACCAGAAAACGGAGCCTGCCCTGAGCTTGCCGAAGGGTTCCCAAAATGTGTTTTCACGGTTACTGTTCATGGAGCTTTTCATGAACTTATGCATCTTCCCCTCCCCATTTCATACTTCATAATTCATAATTGCTTTTCATTGGGAAATTTGTGTGGTTGTTTTTGGCTCGTTTGTTGTGGTTTCGGTTTTAGAAGTATCGCTTTTGGGAGTGTCTTTGGGGGGAGTGTCTTTCTTGGTCGAGTCCTCCGTACCCTCGGTTTTCGTAGCCGGCTCTTTGCCGCCGGAGGATTTCTTCGAATAATCGGTCACGTACCATCCTTCCCCTTTGTAAATGACGCCCGCGCCACCGGAAACGACTCGCTCCAAGCCTTCCTTAACGCAATGCGGGCATGTGACGAGAGGCGCATCGCTCATCCGCTGGAATGCTTCGGAGGCGCGATGGCAATGCGGGCAGCGGTATTCGTAGGTCGGCATAATGCGCGCTTGGAATCCGAGTTAGTACTTGGATGGTCTGCGGACGATCACTACTTTTGCCTCGCCATTTCCTCCAGACTGCGGGGAAGTTGCGCTGATGAGATACATTCCGCTCGGAACCTGCCGGCCGAGGGCATCGCGGCCATTCCACGTTACCGTTGCGCCAAGCGTGGTACCATCGATGGTTGTGATTAATCGTCCCGCGAGCGAAAAAATCTGGATGGTCGAACCGGCGACGAGGCCATCGATCGTGACGGTCGGGTTTGCTCCCGGAATTGTGGACGCCGTTTGCACGACGGGGTTTGGATACACGCGAATGCCGCTGTAATCGGGTTTGCCTTGCTTGAAGATCGTGCTGAATCTGGAGATGCCGGATGGCGTACCCGCATAAGCCTCGCCTCGATTGGGATCGATGACAAGGGAGGTGACCACGTCGTCCACCAAAGGAGAATTTTCCGCCGTGAAGTGGGCCACGCTATCGGAGCCGTCCGGGGAGGCGACAAAAATTCCATTATCGGTCCCGATCCATTTATTGCCGACGCCATCGACGGCCATGCTATGCACCACCTGGTTCGTCGTGAATTGGACGGTTCGAATCGAAGAGGGTGGCTGATTATTCTGCAAAATAAATTCCGGGTCGGAGATAATCTCGACTCCGCCTTCGGTGCCGCACCAAATGCCATCGTCCTGATCGGTGAGGATGGCATTGACGTACTCGGTTCCCTCGATTGCCGGGCCCAACCTCCCGTTCGAACCACCCGGGATTTCGCCGTCGTTGCCATTGGAAGGGTTGTACCAATACACCCCTTGCGAGTGAGGCTCATCGTGTTCTTCGGTTCCAACCCAATAATTGCCATTCATATCCTGCGTGACGCATCCCCAGGGCCATGGCCCCGAGGGCGAGAGCGTGAAATTGTTAAAGTGTACGCCGTCAGAGGCAAGCATAGAAAGCCCCTGCCCGCTCCCGGCCCAGCTCGTTACGAGGAAATTGCCGCTTGCGTCTATCATCATTCCACTGGTGGGTTCGAAATTAGGACTGTTGGGATCTCCAAAATTCGGGAGGTTATTTTGCGTATGATTAAACGTGTCCCAGACGATCTGGCCCGTTCCGAGTCCCATGGCGCGATAGACCAAACCTCCACTGAACCAGGTAACATTTCGTATCGAGTCGTAGAGCACTTTATTGTAAGAAACACTATTATTAATGCCAGGAATGTTCCCAACGCCGCTCTCGAAATTCTGCCACGTATCCGTGGCTGGCTGAAAGAGATCGAACCCGGTCGATTGCTGGGTCACATAAAGCTCGTCCGTCGCCGTGGAAAAACTGAGGAAGTTAATGGTATTTATAATGGGACCCGGAGGAAAGATACTCGACGCGAACGCCCCGGCGACAGAATATCCCACGCCATTCGCGCGCGAACCGGCAATGATCCCATTATTCGGGCTGAAGGCAATCGCCGTCACGGTGCTGCCGGCAGTTGTACTAATAGGCTGCGATGCGAGGTGAATGAGGTCTTTCGTCGAATAGAGCGTTCCGGATTTATCCAAAATATAAAGGGAGTCATTCGCCACGAGCAACCGATTGACCGCAACCGAAACGGGTAGCGTGACTCGAACAAGAGAATCGCGGCCTGGCGCGATCGCAAAAAGGCCATTTCCCGCTCCCGCGTATACGGTGCCATTAAAGTTTGCAAGCGCGCGAACGGAGCCATCGCTATCGGGAAGAAGATGCCAGTTCGTGCCGGCGTGCAGGTCCGACGAGTTGCTCGCCCAGGCGACGCCCTCATGAGCAGCGGCGTAAACAAAACCGCCAGCACCGATAACCTGCCGAATGCTGTCCTCTGTCGGGAGCGAAGCAATCTGGCTTGCGGTCGCGCCGAACACACCTTTTAGGGGAAAATAGACGGAAACCCCATAGCCCGTCGCAAGATAAACAGTATCGCCGACCACGGTGATGCCGTTAATGGCTTTGTTATTGAAATTCGAATTTCGAATGTCGCTTTGACGATTAACTGTACCGCTCGCGCTGTTATAAATATCGAATCCTCCCCCGCCTTCGCCAAAATAGATATTTCCCTCGGCGTCGGCCGCGACGGCAGTTACATCGTTCTCGGTCAGTCCATCGGTGGTGCGGAGTGGCTGGAGCGCGGCCTGAGTGTCGCGCAAATCGGCGCGAAACGCGCCGCCGCCCGTTGCCGCCCAAACATAGAACGAATCCGAACTCACCGCAATGTCCGTTACGGAGCGCATGGAGGTGTAGGTCTGCCACTCGCCAGACTTAAGCGTCTGCGCAACGCCAGGCGTTGGCAAAACAAGAGCGGCCGAAAAAATAGATGCTATGAGAAATCGCATCGAATGAGTTTAGAATATAATGTCTTCGTTTTCGAGAGCATTGGATCGGAGTGCATTCGCGGTCTCGACGGCAGCGAGCGCGGCCTGAGAGCCGACATTGGCATCGTCCGGACCGGAGCGCGCTCGTGCTTGACCCACGTCATACGTGGTTAGAATGCCGCAGGTTACGGGAATTGCATATTTGCGCGATACGCGAGCAATGCCATCCAGCGCGAGCCTGCTGACGTGCTCGAAATGCGCCGTCTCGCCTTTTATCACGCAGCCAATGGCGACGAGGGCGTCCATCGCGCATGGTCGGCCATGCGCGGCGCGTGATCGGTCATGCTGCATCGAAGCCAGCTTGCCGGCCGCAATCGGAATTTCCAGCGCGCCCGGCACTTCGAGAATCGTGATGTTCTCGGATGGCACCTCGCACGCCGCAAGCGCGCGAAGCGCGCCACTCAGCAGATCGTCCGTAATCTCCCGATTCCAGCGGCTGACCACAATGCCGATGCGGAGTTCCCGCCCATCGAGCGTTCCTTTTATCCGTGTGAAATTATCTGGCAAGTTCTTGGTATTTGGAAGCCAACAGCGTCGAGCGCAACTCCGCTCCGTAAAGCATAGGTCAATTATTAATCCCTACTCCGGATTCCATTCGTCGGACTGGCGTTTCCGGGAAATACGAAGCGAAATGCTCGTCGCTCGTTCCAATAAGAACAGTCATGCCGCGAAGGTTTTCATGCAATAAAAGTCTGGCGATTTCCTTCGAATCGTTCGCATCCAAATGCGCGGCGGGTTCGTCGGCCAACAACACCAGCGGTTCCCGAACGACTGCTCGCGCAATAGCCACGCGTTGCCGTTCGCTCATCGAAAGCGCCTTGGGAAGCTTTCTCCGCGCGTCCGAAAGCCCGAATCGCTCGATCGCTGCTTGAGCGCGCTCGTGTCGGCGCTCGGCGCTCATTCCCTCGATTTCAAGTGGCAGCATGATTTGCTCCTCCGCGCTTCGGTTTTCGAGGAGCGGCGCGTCCTGCATCACAATTCCGAGCGAGCGGCGATACCGGGCGAGCTTCCCGCCGCTAAGCGACGGCACCGATATGCCACCAACCAAAACTTCACCGCGTTCCGGCGTTTGCTCGCCCGCGAGCAGCTTGAAGAGAGTCGTCTTGCCCGATCCACCTGCGCCAAGTAGCAGCACCAGCGATCCTTTTTCGATATGAAGATCGAAACCATCTAAAATGCGCCGCGATCCGTCTTGCGTAAGAACGGTGATGCCCGAAAGCCCGATTAGTTCCGTCATGGCTTTAGTAAAATGCGTTTTTATGATGACGAATATCGACCTTCCCGCCAAAAATATCGACTGCGATCACATCGAAGCGGCAGACAGCTTCCGCAATCGCGTTCACATAATAATACATTCTCGCCACGCGCTTTAGCTGCGCCTGCTTTCGTGCATCGATCGAGGCTTCCGGCGTGCCGTGGCTGTAATCCTGACGCGCTTTCACCTCGATAAAAACGAGGCACTCCCCATCGTAGGCCACGATATCGATTTCGCCCACCTTGCCATAGCGGAAATTCCGCTTCACGATGCGGTATCCCAGCGAAGCGACGAGCTTTGCCGCATGTTCCTCGCCCATCTTCGCAAGCTCCTCGCGTGAAAGCCTCGCCGGCTTCCGCCCCTCACTCGCGCCAATATCCATTTCGAACGACATCTCTTCAAAACGCGGCATCGCTACCGGTTCGTGCCGGAAGTTTCAATCATGCATACGAAGCGCCGCTGATGGAATCCGGCTTGCCGAACTACACCCTTATGCTCAAGGTTTTCGATTAAGCTTATTCGCGGGCTGTGAGCTATGAAGATATTTTTTCGCATTCTCGTTCTTACGCTGACGGCAACCGCGTGTGTTCCACAAGTTTCGCTCGCGCAGAAGGAGTTCAACGTGTGGCACTTCGGAGGTTACGCGGGAATCGATTTCAATAGCGGAACGCCCGTTTCCGTTCCGGGTGGACAGATTAATACCCTCGAAGGTTGCGCTTCGATTTGCGACGATAATACCGGCCAAATCCTGTTTTATACCGATGGCAGCGCCATCTGGAACCGAAACGATCTGGCGATGCCCAACGGCCTGGGACTCCTTGGGAACTTCAGCAGCACGCAATCCGCGTTGATCGTCGGCGATCCCGCGTCTCCCAATCGATATTATGTGTTTACGAGCGATCAAGGCGGTTATGTCGGACCTACTAACAAAGGCGTCAATTACAGCATTGTCGATATGACGCTCGACGGCGGCATGGGAGATGTTACGACGAAAAATGTTCTTCTGCTCGACAGCGCTACGGAAAAACTTACCGCGGTGCGGCAGCCCAATAGCTGCAACACATGGATTCTAGCCCATCAGTTTAACTCCAACGCATTCTCTGTATGGCAGCTGAACGATACCGGGCTAAATCCGACGCCGGTCGTTTCGAACGTTGGAGTCGTGCAAACGGGAGACCCCTATGAAACAATCGGGTATCTCGTGTCATCCGCAGATGGAACGCGCCTCGCGCAGGCATTGAACTTCTCCGGAAACGTCGAACTGCTCGATTTCGATGCCACGACCGGAATCGTAAGCAACGCGATTACGCTTGGTGGGTTTACAAATCCCTACGGGGTCTCCTTTTCACCCGACGGCTCCATGCTCTATGTTTCCGAGTATCTGGCGAACGACCTCCTCCAATTGGACATAACCTCGAACGTGGTGAATACAATTTTGTCGAGCAAGTATGAAGTCGAATTTGGAGATGCATGCATGGCCATCATGCCCGGTCCGGATGGCAAGCTCTATGTCGCCTGTTCGGGCCGAACCTATGTTGGCGTCATCGCTGCCCCGAACAGCGCGGGCGTCGCATGCAATTTTAATTCCCAGTCTGTGGTGCTCCAAAGCGGACGATGCAATTCTGGCCTGCCGAACATCCCCTATACCTTTATGAACGCGCCATCGCATTCCTGCCTGCTCCCATCGGTGAAGATTGCTTCGGTTCCCACGGTGTGCGTTGGGGATTGTATCTCGCCCTCGGATACCGTGAGTGGCGCTGTTTCCTATGCGTGGGAGTTAGTGGGTTCCCAAGCGCCGCTCGTGATGACGGCAAATCCGGGAATGGTCTGTTACGACTCGGCGGGCGTCTTCGAAATCAAACTTACCATTACGAACGGTCAGGGCAGTCAAGCCGCCGATTCCACGTTCGTGACGGTGGTCAATCCGGTCGCCGTGACGCTCGAAGCCGTTGGTGGAAGGACCGACACGATCGGCGGTGAAGTGGCCGTGCCGCTCAATATCGTTCAGGGCGGCACATTCGCGGCTGGAACCTTAAGCTTTATGGTCGGCTACGATACATCGAATATGCAATTCGCGGGCTTCTATTCAGACTCCATTCGGGAGGACGATTCGGATCTCGATTCCATCGGCGAGGCTTTCGTCACTCTCGACAGCGCGGAGATTGTGAATCGGACCCAGCTTGGCTATGCGTTGTTCCAGCTTCTCCCGGTTTCGGATTCGTGCATGACGGTCTCGTTCGATTCCATACGGCTTTCGACCGTGCCGAAACAGTGTCTTATTTTGGATGGAAATTCGGGGAACTCTGGCGTGAGTGCAACGGTATGTGCTCCCATCGGATGTGGCACAGCCATCCTTTCGCAACTCCTCCGCACCGGCAGGATGCCGGTATGGAGTGTCGCGGAGATCGACCCGCATCGGCTGCAATTAAATTATCAGCATTTCACGAGCGGAGCGACGCTAACTATTTACGATGCGCTGGGAAGGCCGCTCGCGCGCGCGAATGTGCCTTCCGGAGGGAATGCCACAATGGAAATAAATCTTCCGAATTCCGCCAATGGAAACCTTTTTGTTCAACTGAGATTAGAAAGCGGCGCCGTCGAGACGCGAGGAGTGTTCGTCGCTCCATGAAAGTAAGAGAGAGCGTTTTCCGTTATCCTTCTTTCGTGAGTAGCTCGAAACCCAATTCCCCCTGAAACCTCTCGGGACGGAACGAGCGGCGGTGCTCGGGGCAGGGGCCATGTTCCTTCAATGCCCGCAAATGCTCCGGGACGCTATATCCTTTGTTCGACGCAAAATTATATTGCGGATAAAGCTCATGTAGTTTATACATGATGCGGTCGCGCGTTACTTTTGCGATGACCGAGGCTGCGGCAATGAGCGGGGATTTTGCGTCGCCATCCACGACGGTACGGTATTCATAAGGCAGTGAAGTCCTGAAATAGTTACCATCGACGAGCAGTAATTCCGGCACAATCTCTTCCACCGCAAGTTTTTGAGCCGCCTGCTCGACGGCAAGCGTCATGGCCTGCATCGTCGCTTGCAGGATATTGATGCGGTCGATCGCTTCGCGCGAAACAATTCCCACGCCCCAGCTTCGAGCATGTTTTACAATCAAGGTGTAAAATCGCTCGCGTTCTTCTTCCTTAAGTTGCTTCGAGTCGTTCAAGTCGCGCAGGGACTTCGGGAAATTCTTACAGGTATTGTAATCGAAATACACTGCCGCAGCCACGACAGGCCCAGCAAGCGGTCCGCGACCAGCCTCATCGACGCCCATAATGGAAAAAATTCCGCGTTTCCAATGCGCGCGCTCGGTTTTCCAGGAAAGTGGCTTGCGAGTTGTAGCCGTGACCTTTAGGTCACGGTGTGAATTAACAAGACGATCCCTATTTTCAGACCGTGACCTAAAGGTCACGGCTACACTGCCTTCGCTATCCATCAAAACTGTTTTACTAATCCGAACGCGAAAATCGCCTGTGTAATCGGCACACCGCGCGCAAGTCCGATGGAAACTGCGATGATGCCGAGCGGACTTTCGAGCTGCGCGCCCATACCGTAACTCATCGGGTACTGCGGCTGTTCCGCCGGCGAGGAAACGGTCGAATCCTTCACCAAATATCCGCCATCGAAAAGCAAATTGAAATAGGAAAGCTGCGACATCATGAAGCGTAATTCGAGGTTCGCATACGCATAACGCGAAGCGAGCAGGATTTCTTCGGAGTAGCCGCGAATAGTGAAAATGCCGCCAACGCGAAAAAGATCGCTTCCGTCGAGCAAGCCGCCGGTGGGCGTGATGCTGCGCGCATGAAGCCCAATCACGCCAACAATTTTGGATGAAAAAAGCGTATGATAACCGCTCGCATCGAGCGAAACAGTGCTGAGGCCAATAGAGGATGGCGTGGAGGAGTCGATATATTGCGCGGGACCGTAAATAGCTTTACGCCCATAACTCGCGCCGAGAAGTCCAACCACGCCGCTGCGTGGCGCGATGGAATTGTCGCGCGTATCGATGCTCGCGCTGAGGCCGGTTGTGATCGTGCGGCTGTCATAGACGGAAAACGCCATGCTGTCCTGGTTGCTCGGAATCACGCGGTCATAGGAGAGCGTGCCGATAATGCGAATATCCTGCGTGAGCGCGAGCGAAAGATTCCCAGATGCGGAAGTCTCCGTAAACGTAGAATCCTGCTGGCGCTGCGAAAAACCGCCATTCAGATTCACCGGATAACCGAAAAGCCACGGTTCGAGATACGTGACTTCGATGGTCTGCGTAGATGCGGTCGTGCGGTCGTAATGAAGCGTGGCGTTGCGGCCCGTGCCGGAAATATCGCGCAAGCTGAGATCGACGAGTCCGCTCAGATATCCCGATTCCGTCGCGTTTGCGGGAGGATTATATCCTAAAACGCCATCGATGGCGCTCGTGCTCGCTTCCTTGACGCGGAGCATGATGAGAACGGACGAATCATGGTCGAGATATAGTTCCGGCTCCGAAACCGATTCGAAAAATCCAAGCCGCTCGACACGCTCCCGTGCTGCTGTGAGTTCGTCTGCATTGTAATACGCGCCGGACTTGAGCGCCAATTCGCGCGTGATGACATTCTCGTTCGTTGTTTCATTCCCAAGTATGACGATCTTTCCAATTTTCGCGCGCGGCCCCTCTACCACTCGTAAATGGATGTCAAGCAACCCTTTGTTTGCTGTGGTGTCATAGCGAGGAATGATCGCATCGATGGTGATCTTAGCAAGAGGGTAACCATATTGTTCGTAGAGCGCGAGGAGTTTGGAAATGTCATCCTGAAGGATTGTTTCCTTCAGAATTTCGCCCGGAACTGTTGTCATTTTAATCGTAAGGTCATGCTCGGTAAAGAGTACACTCCCCCGAATAGCAATAGAACTAACATGATACTGCACTCCTTCAAAAATAAAAAAGTCAAGCTGAAAGCCTTGCGTGGAATCGGCTGGAACCGCAAGGCCAATGTGAAACGAATCGATCCGTGCATACAGATACCCCGCGCTCGCATACGTCTTTTCGATTGCTTGCTTGGCCTGCTCCACGACAAGCAGTTCTTCCGATGTATTCGATACACTGCGCTTCAGAGTATTTTCACTAATCGCATCGAGCAGTTGGCTGTTTGTAAGGTGCACATTGCCATGGAAGAGAATTTTTGCGATGGGGAAAGCACGAGTAAGCGACGAGCAAATAATTAGCAAGAGAAAGGCGGAAATTGTTCGCGTGGCGCTCATCATGCTCACCATAGAATCAAAGCGGACGCGCTTTCGCTCCCCGATGCCGCTAAAGACCTTTCGCCGCATTATCTTCCGTGGCCCGTTGCATCGCGCCATATTTTGCAACGGGCGAACCATTGGAAAACTGACCGGAGATCGGCTGCTTCAGGTTTTCGGGAGTCGGGAGACCCAATGTTCGATATACTTCACTCAGGTGCATTCGATAGAGTTCGTCGAAAATGTTTTGTTGTGCGCTGAAATGGTCGTCGCCGTACCACCAGCACCAATCGCTTCCTTCAGCGATCATCAGTTCTTCGTGTGCGGCTTCAAGGCCGGGCGCATTCTGCGCGCGGGTTTGGTCGAGCGCTGCTTTCGCTGTGGATAACGCATCCCATGCCGCGTTATCTTCGGGATGGCCGACCCAAATCTGGAAATTACCCTGAATCCACGATCCGGCGGTAAGTGTGGTGAGCATAGGAAGTGCATCCCGACGCGATGTGGCAATTGCTTCGCTAAATGTTACGGGTTGAATCTCTGGCGTCGAAACAAGCGCAGAATAAAGCCGGTCGAGGAATTCGAATCCGTTGTTCCAATAATATTCCCAACAATTCTCGCCATCGAGAATGACGGAGATGCAGGCCTCGCTCAAAACGTCCTCTCCATATTCATTCACAAGCTCTGAGCGAATGCGAAGAATGTTTTGAACGAAATTTTGGACAGCATCATCGGCGTTCCAGGTTTGGTAAGTAAAGCCAATATCGTCCGACAGGCTGTGGTCGCGGAAGAAGAGAACGATCTCACCTTCGGCCGCCTCCGCACGCCACGGAAAATATTTTGCATGTTCCGGCTTGATGGTAATATTTCCTGCAATGGTGGGCGCAACGCCAATGGTGTTACGCAGAACCGCTTCATCCGTGGCAGTCCATTCGAATCCATTCTTACGAATAAGCGTCAGCGCGTCCCACGAAAGACTTCCCTCGCTGGGCCACATTCCTTTAGGTTCAATCCCGAAGTTGCTTTTAAAAAATTCCTGTGCACGATGAATCTGTTCGTCCGCTTCTTCCGGCGAGTGAAAGCGGCGATCCGGCAAAACCACATTCGGCATAGCATCGCGCGCTGAGTCCGTATCGATGAGAAGCGGCACGATGGGATGATAAAACGGCGATGTCGTGAGTTCGATCTGTTCGCGCCGTGCAAGTTCCCGGTGCAATGGAATGATTCTTCGCACGTTTTCCATTTGTGCCTTTGCGAGCGTTTGTTTATCTTCCTCGGAATACCCTCGATCTTTTTCGACGAGCGTTTTGAATGGCTCGCGCCCGCGCGAGATTTCGCCGGTCCATGCGAGCGAATAATGAACGGCAAGATCGCGATAGTCCTGAAGATCGAAGTTGGACTGCCGATCCGCACCGCGAAAATACGCTTTCTCATAAAGCTCACGGTAACGCGGCGAGCGGTCGATGAGCCGTTCGCGGTGCGCGATAAAAAAATTATCGAGCATGAAGATTTGATCGCCGCTCCATAACGTTCCCGCATCTTTCGTCATCAGATCGAGTACGCGGTCGTGTGCATCTCCAGCAATATACTCCTCGATCTGCTTTACGAGCGAGGGAACAAGATTGATCGTGCCGCGCATCGTGGGATGCCGCTCGAAGTGCTCGGCCATTTCGAGATAATCTTTTGTGGCATGCAGCCACGCCCATGGCATCCGGAATTCATTCCCAGCGCGGTAATACGGCTGGTGCTGGTGCCAGAGAAGGCAGAGTTTGATGGGCGTCATCGGCAAACAAACCGTGTAGTACCGGAAATATATTTCCGGCGCTACACAATAGATTACTCCAATTCGGCGACTTTATGCTTCGCGTGTTCCTGCACCACTTTATCCGCGAACTCGCGCGGAGCTTCTTCATAATGGCTGAAGGACTGCTTATGCGTTGCGCGGCCCTGGGTAAGCGAGCGAAGGCGCGTGGAATAATGATAAAGTTCCGCGAGCGGCACCTGGGCGCGAACGATCTCGAAGCCATTTCGAGAATCCATCCCAGTGATCTTGCCGCGACGCGAGGAAATATCGCCGAGCACATCGCCCATGTGATCGCCGGGAACTGCAATCTCCAGATCGTAGATCGGTTCGAGCAAAATGGGTTTTGCCGATAGGAATGCTTCCTTGAATGCCATCTTTCCTGCGGTCTTGAACGCATTTTCGTTAGAATCGACCGGATGTTCCTTCCCGTCGTAGAGCGTCACGGCAACATCGACGACAGGATAACCTGCCAGCGGTCCGTGCGTCAGGAAATCATGAATGCCTTTATCGACAGCGGGAATGTGCTTATTCGAAACCACGCCGCCAACAATCGCGTCGATAAATTCGTAGCCCTCGCCGCGCCGCCTCGGTTGCAGCTTGATGGCCACTTCGCCAAACTGTCCCGCGCCGCCGGACTGCTTTTTGTGTCGATAGCGCGTGTCCGCATTGGATTTGATCGTCTCCCGAAACGCAATGCGCGGCTCGACGATTTCGACATCCACTTTATACCGCTCTTTCAATCGTTTGATGCCAATATCCAAATGCAACTCGCCCTGACCTTCGATCAGTATCTGATGCACCTCCGGATCGTGGCGAACGAGAAACGTCGGATCTTCCTCATGCAGCGAATGCAGTCCGATCGCCATCTTTTCATCATCCCCTTTATTTTTTACTGCGACCGCGCTCGTGATAATCGGCGCGGGAAATTCGATGGGATGCAGCACAACGGGGAAGCTGCGTGAGGACAGCGTATTGTTCGTGTGGGTGTCTTTCAGCTTTACCGCCGCTGCAATATCGCCACACGCGACGGAAGACGCTTCCTTGCGGTTTTTCCCGCACATGACGTATAGCTGCGCAATGCGTTCGCTTTTGCCATTGGATTCGTTGATCAAGTCCGTACCTGAATGAAGCTCGCCATGAAATACTCGAAAGAAAGAGAGATCGCCCAAGTGCGGTTCGCTCACGGTCTTGAAGACGAAGAGCGTTGTCGCGTCTTTCGGCGCGTTGTTGAGGCTGACTTCTTTCTTCGTGTCGGGATTGATTCCCTTCACATCCGCAAGATGATCTTCGGGCGCAGGCGCGTTCGTCACTAAAAATTCCATAATGCGCCGCGCGCCGATATTTTTCTCTCCCGATGCGCAGAGCACGGGAAAAAGTTTGCGATGCGCGAGCGACTCGTGAATGCCGCCCGCGAAATGCGATTCATCGAGCGTGCCATCGTTCGCAAAATATTCTTCCATCAGTTTGTCATCGCTTTCGGCAACAATCTCGACCAATTGCTTGTGCAATTCATCCGCTTGTGCGCGGACGTTCTCGGGAATTTCTTCTTCGGTGTATTTCCCATCGGGGGTGAAGCGCATGAGCTTCATCTTCATCACATCGACGATGGCATCAAAACCCTCGCCCGGATTGACCGGGAACTGGACGACCGCAACCTCATGCCCAAACCGGCTCTTTAAATTATCGACGACGGAATCGAAATCAGCCTCGACGTGATCGAGCTTGTTCGCGATGAAGATTATCGAATTTTGATCGTGCTCCGAATAGTCCCATACCTGCGCTGTGCCGGCCTCGACGCCATGCTGCGCATCGACGACGATCATCGCCGTGTCCGCCACATGGAGCGCCGCGCGAACTTCACCGGTGAAATCGGCATAGCCGGGCGTATCGAGAATATTGAGTTTAGTATTTAAGGAATTCAGAGAAATGAGGGACGTATTGATCGAGTGTTTTCGGGCGGTCTCGTCGGGATGGTAGTCCGAGATCGTGTTCGATTCCTGAATCGTGCCGCGGCGGGTGGTAGCCCCTGCGGCGAATGCAATGCCTTCGGCTAAAGTGGTCTTGCCCGCGCCGGCGTGTCCGGCGATGGCAAGGTTGCGAATCTGCGTGCTCATAGCAGTTTTTTTCCTTTCGTTAAATCAAGGTTAAGGATTGGTTGAAAGATTGATAACCCGTCCGAGGGCGATTCGGGTTCGGATGCCAGAAGAAAGAATAAATATCAAAATGCCTGCCCAATCCCGAAATGGATATTGCTGGTATTGCCGAGGGAAAGGAACTTATGTTTGAAAATCCACCCTCCGGTCATGTCCGGCGTGATGGCTGACTGTGAGCCATCGAACCGGCCGGAAGGATCGTATAATTTGAAACCCCAATCGACGCGAAGCGCACCGAAAAAAGTATTATACCGAAGACCCCAACCCACCGTTTGTGCCATCATTTTGAATGTAAGCGCTTGGGCAGGATTGGTCCAGGCAATATTATTCCAGACATTTCCAAGATCGTAGAACAGCACGAGCCGAAGCGCGGAGGAAAACGATTGCCAGGTGGTGAATGCTTCCTTATATTGAAACGGAGCATAGCGTAGTTCGAGATTGAATTCCAGATCGTTATAGCCACCCAAGAGGGCAGTATCGCTTGGATTTTTGGAGACGATGAGCGATTGTTCACCCCAGCTGCGGTTCGAGGTCGCGCCGCCGCCATAAAAACGACGATCGAGCGAAGGATCGCGTTGGGAATCGGATGGCATCAGAAGTTTTGTCGCTCCCACCTGGAAGCGGGTGGCGATAACGGCAGTGCCGTGAGACGAAAGATCGAAATAATATTTTATTTGCGGTACGAGCTTTAAATAATAGGAACTTGGGGAAGTAGCAAAGAGATCGGTTGGAAGGCCAACTTCGAACGAGGCGGAAAGAATATTTCCGGCGGTAGGATTTACCAGATCGTTCGCGCGATTATCCTGATAGCTAATGGAAGGAATAAGATTGACCTGCTGAGGGGGCGCAGTCTGCTTGATTATCGGGGCGGTCGTGCTGGTATTCACATACGCGATGAGAAAATCCGGTGAAAGCGTTGTTTTATTATCATCGTGACTGAGGATCAAATTCGAGCCGGCATGAGCAGAGTAGGAGGTGAAGGTAAACACCGGGTTTACGGTCTCATTCTGGTGGCTATAGCCGAGTCCTGTCACAAGCGGTACCCTTCCAAGCCCAATATAAGGCAGTGTATAGTCGAGGCTTGAGCTAAAGCGTGTTAGCGTGGTGGGAAATGGTTGATAGGAGATCTGAAGATTGAAGAAATCCGCGACACGTGTAAGGTTCCTGTATATAAGTTCTGCGGTAAAACCAAAAACAAAGCCCTGACTGCTTTGACCTCCAGACACGCCGAGCGGTACTTGCCCGAGCTTTTTCATTCGAAGAAACACCTCGACGGGGACGGCCGCGGAATCGCGCAGGGAGTCGGGAATCTGATTGATGAAATTCGTATCGAGCGCGATGCGAAACAAGTCGAAGTCCCCCAGTTTGCTCAGGGCTGCCTCGCTGCGCTGGACTTCCGAGAGTTTGTACCAATGGCCGCTGTCAATATAAAGCTGCGCGAGAATGACCTTGCTCGCCACACGGGATTTTTCCTCAGCGGTGGTATCGAACACAATATGAACCGGCCCATACCGATAGCGGTGGCCGGGCCGGAAGTAGAGCAGCACATTAACGGAGTGAAATCCGGCAATGTGTTGCACGACGATAGAATCCGAACGGGCGTTGGGGTAGCCATGCTCGATCAGGATATTGGTCAGACGCTGGACTTCGCTTGCGGCCGCCGTGCGCGACCACCGCTTACCGGTTTTCATCGTGACGTGTTCGTTCAACTCCGTCTGAAATTCATTCGGCAGCGATTCGAGTCCAGCGATCGAGACACGCGAAATATCATAGGCGGGGCCTTCCTGAATGGTGAAGATAACCGTATCCCCGACTTGCGGCAGTGGCGCACCTTTCGCGCCGGCCGTTTTCGTCAGTCGCTCGCGCCGGATAGACTCGTAGTAGTTGTGAAGGTCTTCCCGGCCGGCATTGACATGATAGCTGCTACGGGCATCGATAAAACCGTGGTCATGATAATATTGATTGAGCGCGGCCGTATCCCGCTCAAGCGTAGCTGGAGAGAGCGTTTCGTAGTCTGAACCCACGGATAGGAGTGGAAGCTTGTGGGCAAACCGGCTCAGCACTCCGGTAACTTTCGTCGTCGTAACGGTGGCCAGTTCGTCACTCGAAAGGGCGTGATTGCCCTGAAACGCTACGGCAACGACTTGTCCGGTCGTGATATTTTGCGGTTGTTCTTCCGGCGCGGGAGCCGTCGGCTGAGCTCCGGCGGTTCCTGCCCCGGCAAAAAGGAGCAACAGCACGAGCCATCGTCCGAATGGGCCAATGATCCGCCACGGCGGGATTCCCGAATAAGGTGAGTTCATCGCGTTCATTCGGTCATTCCTGGGTATCCCTGCCGGGGTTATGCAGCGTACCGTATGACGTGGTACTCCGCACATGAGATGCCGCTATGGGATAAGGCGCACCGCATGAGCCGCATCGCCCACGATGCTCATCATGCGGCGATCAATATTCGTTCAATTCGTCGTCATAATAGAATTCGTCGTCCTCGGGCGAATAATCGGGCCAGACTTCGCCGATCGACTCGAATTGCTCGTCCTCGTCTTCGAGCTCTTCCAAGTTTCTGACGACGGCCGGCGGCGCGCCGATGCGTTCGCAATAATCGATGAGTTCGCCCTTATTGGCAGGCCACGGGGCATCCTGAAGGTATTCCGCTAATTCAGAGGTCCAAAGCATGAAAAAAAAAATTGTAATATGTCAGTCAAGCAGGAATGAGCGGGGCGAACCGGCCTACGTGGCAGGAGATACCCATCCAACGCCTCAAAATCGGCGTTGGGCACTCGATTCTCAAAATCGCAGGTGGGTAATTCCATTTTTAGGGGTGTTTGGTTCCGCTAATCGTAAATCAGGGTATTTCGGAGTTCTAATCATCCACCGGAAGCTTCTCACGATTGCGAGATTTCATCCAATAAATCTCATAATCCATTAATCCCAAGAATCAATCCAGAGAAATCGAAAAACTTCCGATTATGGCTTTCCTAACGTCATTGCGAATGGATTCTTCGCCCTCATGGAGTGTTTCTTAATTTTAATGACAAGTTTTAATGACAAGAACCGAAATTTGAAAAACGAGGCTGCATAGTGTTCGTTCTTCGCGAAACATTTCGCTATGTATGGCATTCCCGGTCCGCATGGCTCCTGCAGGCGCTTACGCTCGGCGTGGCGCTCGGGGTGAGCGGCCTCCTGGTGCTGCTTGCCTGGAAAGCAGAGGGTGCCATGACGGCTCTGCGAGCCAATCTTGCCATCGAAGCCTTTTTCGATCCGGCGCTGTCTTCGCAGGATGCTTCCACGATTGCGGATGAAAGCATCAAATCGCTTCCCGCTATTTCCAGGACGATCTTTATTTCGAAAGAACAGGCGCTGGAAGATTATGCCCGAATGTCCGGCGAGGACATCGAGCAGGTGCTGGGAATGAACCCGCTGCCGGCGAGCATAAAGATTTATCTCGCCGATCCCTCGGCGCGTTCGGCCGAGCGGCTCGAAGCGATCCTTCGAAGCATCCCGCATATTCAGGATGTGAAAAGCGATATGCCCCTCATTGCGGCGATGGAATCGCGCTCGATGGCGCTTGACCGCATCGCGCTCGTGCTGTGCTCGCTGCTGCTTGTCTCGGCATTTTTTCAGGCGATGCAGTCCGCGCGGCATGGTTTCGAAATGCGCCGCGAGACGTTCCGAACGCTCGCGCGACTCGGCGCAACCCGCCTGACGATGGCCGCGCCCATGATCTTTTTCAATGCGCTCGCCGGTATCTTCGGCGGTCTGATTGCAATAGGAATTCTCATGTTCATTCACACGCAAGTCCTCACGGCGATGAGCGATACGCTCGCCTTCACTCTGACATCACGCGAAGGCATCGTCGCCGGTGGCGTACTCATCGTGTCGGGGCTTGTGTTGAGCGCGCTCGCGGCGATAGTGAACTGGACGCGAATACGAGCATAACATCATTCTATCTTGGTTACCGGATGAATTTCCCGGTAATTTTTAGCATGGCCGTCCTGTCCGTGATTGAAATCCTGAAATAGAACGCCGGTAATCGTCGCGCTGACGCTCCTATTCTTGAAATCGTTGCCGGGTGTTCCCAAATTATTGGTTACCCACTGCGACGCCGCATCGAAATCGGAAGCATACGCCGAAGCCGCCACCTCCGCGCACTCCGTGCTCGGGATTTCGGCGATCATCGAGTCCTGGGAGGAGTCCACGATGATAAGATGAATATCTTTATCGGACTCGCGCACGAATGCGGTGATCGTGCATTTCACGGTCACCACTTGTTCTTCGAAAGCCATGCGCGTGGTGTCTTCGCTCACGGAAAGTTCCGGATACGAATTTTGCTCGGCGAGGGTGGTCGTGTCGGGCGTCCAGTCGATGGCGGAAACGGCGGGGTCGGTCAAAATCTTAACATGCCATCGCTCGACGCCGCACTCCGGCTCCGAGGAAGAGCTTGGCGAGTTACCCGATTTCGAGCAGCCGGCGATGAATCCGGCGATCAGACATAAACCGATTCTAAAAAGGCGAGTTCGTTGCATATTGGTTGGTACAAAAATAAGGGCCTTTTGGCGCTTGGTTTCCAAACCCTCCGCGGAGTGCTGAATTCAAGCCAATTTCGATAGTTGTCTCAAGGCAATAGGTGCTCAAAATGTGTTTTCACGGTTAATTTTCATAATCTTTTTCATGAACTTATGCATTTTCTTTCATACCGAAAACCTCGTCCTTTTCCCATTTCATACTTCATAATTCATACTTCATAATTGCCCATAGAGCCTGCCCTCAGCTTGTCGAATGGGTGCCTATCAAACTTAGTACCAATATACGACAAAAATTACCCCGCGCAAGAAATTGGTAGTGGTCAATTCAACTTTAATTTCATAACCTGTCATCCTGAGCGGAGTCCTTGCGACGAAGGAGCAAGAACGGAGTCGAAGGATCGCGAGTGATTTGGCAGTCGGATGGCCTGCACGAGATTCTTCGACTCCGCAATTCTCCCTTCGGTCGAATTGCTCCGCTCAGAATGACATAATAACCGAATGTGAATTCCGAACTGAGCCATTACTGGAAATTGTCTGAGTCTGCATTTTTTGGTTTGCATAAGTCTCACCGCTCGATCACCACGCTCCGCGACTCCACATACCCGCCCTCCGACACCCGCAGAAAGTATATTCCCGATGGCACCTTCGTAACGTCCAGCGCAACACCCAACCGTAGGGACGTGCTGCGCACGTCCTGTTCCCGCCCCAGCGCATCGAACATCTCATACTCCACCGCGTGGAGGTCGCCCGCCGCGGCGACCACGACCGTAATTTCTCCGCTCGCCGGATTGGGAATGATACTTAAAATCGAAAACGGCACGGAGCCATGAGCCAGAGTTTCCGTTAGCGTCGGGTCGCCGCAACTCGGTATGAGGGTAAACGACTGAACGCCCACGCTCGTGAGCGAAAGACAATTTGCCGCGCCGCTTGAGGAGGCGCTCGTAAGAGAGATCGCCGTTTTCGTCGTATCGGTCACATACACTCGGCATGCGACCGTCGTTATCAATGTATCGGACGAAATAGAAAAATTCCCTGGAAGAGTCAGTGTAATAGAAGCTCCGTTCGCGTCCATTTGTAGAGGCGCAGTTCCCGCGCCCGCAATCGGCGAGGTGATGGATTCCGGCGTAAGCAAATCGGTTCGCATGTCGAGACGCAATGCAATGCTGCCAATTTCGGCGACGGAAGACGCGCTCGAAGCATACACCGGTATCGAAACCAGTCCCTGATTCGTGTCCGAAAGTTGCCCCGGTTTCAAATACACCGACACGCTCGGGGGTTCTATCGCGGCGGCAGATATAGCGATTGTGGTATCGTGCTCGGTGCTGTCCGCGCCACGATAATAAATTCGTGCAACGCCGGACTTTAGTTCGGCGACAATAGGAGCATAATAAATCTTGAACGTTGCAGTATGGCCTGTATCAAGCTGCTGATTAGAAACCGGCGAACTGCTGAATGGCGCGCTCAGCCCAACCACCGAATCAATCGTAATGCTCTTGCATCCCGCATTCGTGAACGAGATTGCCGCCGTATCCGCGCCGCAGCCGGCGATGACTTGCGGCAGCGCCAGCGTCGTGACCGGCAGCGCAAGCGCCACGCGGTCCGCAATGCCAATGCCCGCAAGGGTAATGGTGGTATTATGGCCGGAATCGTTC
Organism: Ignavibacteriota bacterium; assembly: GCA_003151825.1. GTDB lineage: Bacteria > Bacteroidota > Ignavibacteria > Palsa-1295 > Palsa-1295 > PALSA-1295. Next base: position 45,950 of record PLYO01000005.1, on the reverse strand, counting down.
ACGATATTTTGGGAATGAAACGAAAGCGTGGCCGCATGAGCGCCTTTCGTGCGAGGAGCGAAATAAAATTGGATAATCGCCGAATCGTAAGGGAGCAGCAGCGTATCGTGTAAAGGGGAAGTGAGCGAAAACGCCGCGTCACCGGTAAAAACGATATTCGAAATCACGAGTGTATCGCAGCCCTTGTTCGAGATCGTATCGAAGACCGTCGTATCGCCCGCGCAGAAAGAAAAACTCCCACTTTGTAGGGACGTGCTGCGCACGTCCAACACCCCATAGCCCTGCACCGCCTTGCCATTCAACTTCACTACCGGATTTTCCGAAAGACCCATCGAGCTTACATTCAGCCGCGCCTCGCCCGTAAACGCGCCCGAATCCGGCGGAACGAAACGATATTTGAACGTTACCGAGTCCCCCGGCTGCACGATAATGGGCAGCGTATTATTCCCGCCGGTGAAGCCCATGCCGGTTACCGTAATCTGCGTTATCGTATCCGGCGCGCAGCCGGAGTTCGTGAAGACGATGGACGTATCCCGCGCGGCAAAGTTGGCGCACATCTTGACAGGGCCGAATGCGACTGAGGATAGGGACGATGTGAGATTAGGCAAACCAGGAATAGCGGCAACATAAACGTTGAACGTTGTGTCGAATCGAACGCTTGTCCCGAAATAATAGCCCGTGAGTTCTATAGGAACGGTTCCATTGGCAGCCGTATCGCGGGGGTCGAACGTGAACGGCAACGTATTGTGGTAACCATTCCGGATGGTATCCGGCAGCGAGTATTGAAATTGCAACCGGTTTGCAATGGATGGCGCGACCTGCACACTCGTAATCACAAGCGATTGGCATGAATCAATAGAAATAAATCCCGAATCGCTTACGATCTTGCAACCGCCATTGAGCGGTGCTGGCGCAATGGCGAAAGCAGAGGGTGGAGAGGTTACAATAATTGTCCGCGTTTCCGCCCAATCCGAACACTTCCACGAGTTCTGGAAACTTAGCGTGAGCGTGCTACTGCTCGGCAAAGAATGCGGGGTATATAGTATCCAAGCAGTATCCGAACCGGAGCTATTTAATATAAAAGTAGAAGCGGGATTTGTAATCGAAAATTCGTGCAGACTGTCGCCGGTGATATTCACTTTCATCCTAAGATCATTGACGCCGCTTTGTAATAATATCGGAATGGCAGTGCTCCCGCAAGGAGAGCCGAGCGTCGTTCCAGGCTGGATTTGCAAAGTATCCGGAATTGCTACGGGATCGCCCAAAGTGCCGTCCCCTCCGTTTGTCGTCATCCAAAGCTCATGTCCGGTAGGAACAACAACGTTTTCTCCCATTGGACCAAAAACGAATATTCGAGATGAAGCCCAAGCGTCGGCAAGTGAGCCACAGTTCGTCCAGTTGGTTCCGTAATCCGCTATTCTTTCGGTTCCTGAAAGTCCCGCTTGAGCAGAGTATGCCTCACCTGCAGCACCCTCCAGGTCGTTTCCTCCCATGAAGGTTACATTCCCAGGCGTGGAACATACGGAACTCCAAGATGCACCGAAATCTGTGGATCGGTAAAGTGTATCAACCAGAAGGGCCAAAAAAACTTTACTGCAAGTATCTCCATAACAGCCGTATGCGTTTTCCCAAGGGGCATCGCTAAAAATACTATCGGGTTTTGACACATTCCATAAAGCTCCTCCGTTGCTGGAAACGCGGAGTGTACCGGAATCCAAAGTCTCGATATAATGCAAATTGTCAACTCGTGCAAATTGCCACGCTGGAGCAGAAAGAGCTCGAATCGCTCCAGTCCCATCCTGATATAGATCCGTCGTATTGGCGACGTTCAAACCTGAATAAGACCACGTCACACCAGAATCCGAGGAAATAAGATAATCAGGTCCTGTCACAGCTGCATAAAGCCTCCCATTAAAACATCGGATTTCATTGACGAATATGAACCCTGAGGGCGTAATAGATTTTATCCATGTAGCGCCGTCTTTCGTGTAATATATTCCGTCGGCAGCGGCAACTCCATGCAATGTATCGAAAAAGTAGATGCATTGTACATAGCCTACCGACTGTATGCTCCCAATAGATTTCCAATTCGGTCCATATTGCGCCCGAGACAAACACGGAAAAAGCATACACCCGATGACGGGCGCAGTCATGAGTATCTTCAATAGAGTGCGGTAATGTAGCTTTAGAATTCCCATATCTAAAAACGAATAAAAAAGAGGCTGAGAACGGGGTTCCGTTCCCAGCCTCTCATTGATATTACTTAACCAACAGCATCGATCGGTTAACGATCACGACACCCTTCGGGAATTCAATCTGGTAATAATACGTGCCGGAAGGCAGCTCTGTACCAGTGAAATAGAAGAAGTGTGTCCCGATGTAAGTCATGTCTTCGTCCTCGGTTAATACGATGTTTCCTTTCTCATCGGCGATTCGGATCGTTGCTACCCCGGTTGCCGAAGTAGTAAACGGAATCGTGGTGGTAAAGTTCGTCTCGCCGTCAACGGTTCGGTAAACAGCGAGAGTATCTACTGGACATCCGCCGGTGCCAGCGTCAACCGGAGAATTATATACAAATCCGTACTGCTCGTTAAGAAAATAAGGAGTGAGGTTTGCCTGCCCGAACGATGCAATTGCGTTCCAATGTTGCGCCGCCGCGCCAGAAGCGACGAGCATAACCAGCCCCGAAATAATCATCCGAAGCGCGACCCGAGTAAGAGATGACCACCCTTTGTACCACATATTGTTACCTCTTTGGAAAACCCGAACTTGGATTCCCGCGTTCGCGGGAATGACAAGTAAAGAAAATTGCCTAACACTACATCGTCAATGATGATGAAACCCCTGATACTGCAAATAAATGATTTGATCGACGAGCGCTTTTCGCGCATCGTCGCTCATGCGGCAGTCGATAAATTGGAAGCGCTGGGATTCTTTTATCGGCGTTCCCGGCGCGAGCGCGCTATCCAAAAATTTCCTCGCGAATGTTTTTTCAAAAAGCCCGGCAAGATACGGCATTGCCGTCGGTGGCCGAATGAATGCCGTGTCCCGCAAGCCATTCCATCGAACAAGGTTGATCGGCTGGCCATAATACCATCCAAAATTATTCTGCGGGAATTTCGCAGCGAGCGTCCCGGCATCGAGCCAGGTATCCGTGCTTGCATCGATGAGAACGAGCGTGGAATCTATACGCTCGCGCGAAAGCAGTGAGCGCGCCTCTTCTTCACCGGCTTTCTCTTCACGCAATTGAGCAAAACTAAAGAAATCGGATGCTCCATAATAGGAAAAAGCAATCTCATCGATGGGGTGCGTGCGGCGCGGGTTGGCTAATGCAATCTCCGGATCGGTTTCGAATGCAGGAAGAAGAAAGAAAAGCCCAAGATTGCAAACAATATAAATAATTCCCATGCGTCCGATCCTATCCCATTTTTCCAATGCCACAAGTATGAAGCATGGCAGCAGAATCACCACATCCTGCAGCATTTCCTCCCGCGAAAAAACATTCGTGATAAAAAATACTCCGAGAATAAGAAATGCCGATTGGAAATCGCGGCTGATACCGCCCCGCTTTCGCCGAAAAACGGTAACTAATAATATATTCGTTGAAAAGACGGCAACGATTAGTCCTTGCAAGATGAGGCTGATGCCACGCGGTGGAAAAAACTTGGGACTCATTGCCGCCCACACCTGCGCGGCGCCAAAATAAAAGATTTCGAGCAGAAGATACGACGCCATCCCAACCAGCATGAGGCCGAAGAGCACATACGTCTGCTTTGCGCGTGGACTATAGGTTGCGTGATGCAGATTCAGCCCGATTGTCATGACGGCAATCAGCAAAACAAAAGGCCAGAATCCAATCGAAAGCGAAAGTCCGAACAAAATCGCGGCAAGTTTGTGATGTTGTACATTGGGACTGGTAAAAAGATAGAGAAGCGCCGTCGCGGCGAGCAGCGTGATAAGTTCCGTTCCAAAGGTGTGCGAGAGATACAGTACCGTGACATTCAGCACCAGCATTGACGCGCCGATGATGGCGCGGCGCTCGTCGAAGAGCCGCCGCGCCGTCAAGAGAAAGAAATAAACCGCAAGGGCAACGACGATAACTCGGAATATAGCTAATGCCGCGAAGGCATCGCCCGTGATAAACGCAATCACTCTGGGAACCCACAGCCAATGCACATGCAGCGCCTCGAACGTATCCGGCGTGCCGCGCACCCAGTGTTCGAGACTTTGGAGCGCAAGCGCGCCGGATCCCATGCCGATTACCGATGGCGGAATGAGCGTCAGCAGCCCGGCCATGAGCGAAGCCAGCAAAAACCACTTACGCCACATTGCAGTAATCACCGCGCAGCTGTCCACGATTCTTCCCACACGACTTGCCGCGCTTCGGGCAGCGGGTGGCCCAGGAAACGCTCGCCGATGGCCTGGAACTTTCGTGGGATGTCGCTGACAAGGAGGGTGTGATGGGGAGCGGTGTGCTGTATGTCATCCCCGGCGATATATTCCAGTCTCAGCATTTCCGCAACCAACATTGCGGCCATTGCGCCGGAATTAATCAGCGTGACGCGCGCGCCCATCGTCCGCTGAATGACATCTGCAAGCACCGGATAATGCGTGCAGCCGAGGATGAGTGTATCGATCTCCTTCACGTTTAAATCCCGGAGATATTCCTCCGCGATGACTTCGGTTGCAACGTGGCTCGTCCAGCCTTCTTCCGCAAGCGGCACAAAAAGCGGACACGCTTTGCTGAACGTCTCGCACGGTTTAGATTGCCGCCGGGCTTCTTCCGCAATGGCCGCATCATACGCTCCGCTCGCTATGGTCGCTTCGGTGCCAATGATGCCGATCCTTCCATTTTTCGTGACTTGCACTGCCTCCTTTGCGCAGGGGCCAATCATGCCGATAACAGGAACTCCCTTCGCTATTCGTTCCACTTCGTCCAATGCCGTTGCGCTCACCGTATTGCACGCCACAATGATCATCTTCACGTCGTAGCTCATAAGAAGCTCGGCATCCTCGCGCGCGTAGCGCCGCACTGTCTCGACGGATTTCGTTCCATAAGGCAGGCGCGCCGTATCGCCAAAATAGACGATCGACTCGTTCGGGACGGTCGTGAAAAGTTCCTTCACGACCGTCATCCCGCCGATGCCGGAATCGAACACGCCGATGGGACGATCCGGCATTTAGTCTTTGGTGGGAGGAGTTGGCGGCGTTGGAGGAGCCGGCTGATTCGGCGGAGGCATTCCGGGCTGATTCGGCGGTGGCAGCATACCCGGGCGGCCCATGCCGGGACGAGGCGTCGGCGGCTTGCCCATCGGCATGACGATCTTGTTGATCGTTCGGCCAACATATTGATCGATCTCGGAATTGCGCGCGGGAAAAAGCTTGTTTTCGACTTCGAGATAATGCTTCCCAGCCGGCGTTTTGAAAAAGACCACGATGGTTTTCAGATCCTCCGCCGAAAATTGCGACCGGTAGGCATTGAACAAAATCTTTTGGTCCATCGAAGGATCGATGGCCTTCTTCACGCTGTCGTAGGCCGTGGCCGAGTCGATGCTCTGCGCTTTAAACCGTTGCGACATGCGCCGGAGCGACGTTTCCGTGCGCTCCTGAATATCCGGCGTAGGCTTGATGAGCACGTATAACTCATTGAATTCGGTCTGGAACGCTGCGCTGTCCGGATACGAAGACTTCAGCGCTGTCATGGTTTCCATCCCGGGATGGCCGGGGTGAATCGCGGGAGGCATCGGCGGACTGCCCGGCGGCGTCTGCGCGGAAGCGGTGGAGACCATTAGAAAAAGGCTGAGAACGATAGTGATATTTTTCATAAACATGGGAAATGAATTAAATGACAAAGTTCTGGCTCGACGAGATGACCGAGCCTATAATACAAAGTGTCCAGAGGCCAAAAAAGTTTTGCAAATGAAAAATATTCCGGTTGTGTTATCTTTTCAAAGCTATTTTTTTATGCCGGAGCGCTATCCTAACATCCCCGACGTGCGAGATGGTCTCACCGAAGTGGAGCGGACCATCCTCCTCGTTCTTTACGAAGCTAAAAAAGAATTCGGCGACCGGATGATCCCCGCCGCGCTCATCTATGGCCGCGTGGTCGAGCGGCTCGACATGAGTTGGGAGGAATTCCAGCGCGCATTGGTGAGAGTCAGCTAATTCGTACAGAAAAGGTGCCTTTTGTGTGTTTGTTCTCTTCCTATCCCATTTCTTACCTCTTACTTCTTACCTCTTACTTCTTAACTCTTACTTCTTACGTCTTACCTGATATTTTCGGAACATATTCCAAAGGCCGAGCACAACGGCAGCCATAAGCACCGCGTGTACCCAATAAGCCGTAGCTCCGAAGGTAATAATGCCGATAAACCAAACGAGAATAAAAAACGAAATGAGAAACCACATATACTCATTACATACCCGCTAAAGGCCGGGTTAATTCCCGATGGTTCCAATTTTGAACGGATGGATCGACGGAAGGAATTGCCCGGCTCTCCTGTTAAGGAGTCACTATGCCGCTAATCTCGTCCGACGACTGCGTATTCTGCGATATTGTTCGCGGTGCAAACCCGCACGAGATCGTATATGAGGACGCCGAATTCCTCGGTTTTCTCGATAAGTACCCGCTCAATCCGGGCCACACGCAAGTAATTCCGAAGAGTCATTACCGGTGGGTGTGGGACATGGAGTCGGCGAATCTCGGCTTTTTGTTTATGAAGGCGCAGCGGATTACGAAAGCGTTACAGGCGGTGTTCGATACCGAATGGATTATTGCGGACACAGGCGGCATCGGCGTGCCGCACGCGCACGTTCATCTCGTCCCGCGTTTCGAGGACGATGGCCACGGCGAACTTCCCGACCCGAAAATTCTTCGCGAAATTCCCGATCAGGAGATGGAAGACATTGCACGGAAGATTCGGGCGGAAATCGAAAGAATGCCGCAATAGCAGCCGTGACCTTGTAGCCGTGGCTTTTAAGCCACGGTCGTGGAGCGGAAATTTAGAATTAGGCATGTAAGAGAATTCGCCGTGCCCTGAAGGGCACGGCTACAAAAGATGCTCATTAGTCAAACCCCTCTTCGCATCAGTCTCGCCGGCGGCGGCACGGACCTGCGCGAATATTATAAAGATTCCGATGGCTTCGTCATCTCGACGGCCATCGATAAGTACGTCTATGTGCTCATCAAGGAGCGGTTCGATTCGAAGATTTATCTGAATTATGCGGCGCGCAAGGAAATCGTTGACGATATTTCGGAGATTCAGCACGAACTCGTGCGCGAAGCCGGAGTCATGGCTGGGCTTCGCAATGGCTTCGAGCTTGCGACCTTCGCCGATATTCCGTCCGAAGGCTCCGGTTTAGGATCTTCGAGTAGCCTGACCGTCGGGCTGCTGAACGCGATGTACACCTTTACCGGACATCAGGTAACGCACGATAGGCTTGCCGAAGAAGCATGTGCAATCGAAATTGAAATCCTGAAAAAGCCGATCGGTAAACAGGACCAGTACATTGCAGCGCATGGCGGCCTTACCGCGATAACGTTTCATGGCTCCGAGCGAGTCACTACCGAGCAGTTAGGGCTTACCGAGCGCGAGCGTCACGAGCTCGGCGGCCGCTTTATGCTTTTTTTTACGAATATCACGCGGCAGGCGTCCTCCATTCTGCGAGAGCAGCGCGACAATACCTCGTTGAACCGCGCTCATTTGCAAGCAATCCACGGACTTGGCAAACGCATCGAGTCCGCCATTCGCGCGAGGCGATTCGATGAGATTGGCGAAGTCCTCGATGAGAACTGGACGCTGAAAAAGCAACTGGCTTCCGGCATCACGACAGCACGAATCGACGATATGTATCATCGCGCCCAAGCTGCCGGAGCGATGGGCGGAAAGATCGCGGGCGCGGGCGGCGGCGGGTTTCTTCTGCTCTATGTTCGTCCCGAGCACCAGGCCAACGTCCGCGAAGCGCTTTCGGAATATCGCCCGATGCCCGTCATGCTCGATAATTTCGGCGCCACGATTATTTTCAATCAGCGGCGTTATCGGTGGTAACATGCTGCAACTTTACTTTTTACGCCACGGACAGACCCCCTTCAGCCTCGAAAATAAATTTTGCGGGGCGGGAACCGACGCGCCGCTCACACCGGAAGGTCTCGAAATGGCGCGCGCCTTCGCGGAATTTTACAAAGATACGAAGTGGAATGTCATCTATCATAGCCCGATGGAACGAACTCGCGTGACGGCGGAAATTATTACGGGACCTCGTAAAATTCCGATGCGTAAGGCCGACGGAATGACGGAAATTAATTACGGCAAATGGGAAGGAAAAACGGTGGAAGAAGTCGATCGCGTATATCATGACGAGCATATAAGCTGGACAGCCGATCCGGCATGGTATCCTCCAACCGATGGAGAAGCGGCAACCTCCGTGGCCGTTCGTGCATTTAGCGTGATTCAGGAAATTCGGGACGAATTCGATGACGGGAAAGTGCTGATTGTCTCGCACAAGGCAACGATCCGTATCTCATTATCCGCACTCATTGGGATCGATGTGGGCCGTTACCGGTATCGGTTGGCCTGCCCGGTGGGTTCGGTAAGCGTCGTCCAATTTGGAATGCATGGCCCCCTCATCGAACAAATTGGAGACCGCTCGCACTTAAGCGACCGATTGAAAAACCTGCCGGGAACATAAACAAAGATGAAATATAAAAGATGAAAGATGAATGGAACGATTTATCATATTTCCTCTTTTTGTAACAGATGACCTTCGAAGAATACATCGCTTATTTTAACCAATCGCTCGATTCGCTCGACCATGCGGAAGTCCGGCGTTTTGTCGATTTGCTCGTCGATGCGTATGAGAATGACCGGACGGTCTTTGTCATTGGCAATGGCGGGAGCGCAGCAAATGCATCGCATTTCGCTAACGATCTTGCCAAAGGCACGCTTCGCTCGATGGATCAGACAAAACGGCTGCGCGCGCTATCGCTTACCGACAACGTCGCCCTTATGACCGCTTATGGCAATGACGAAGGCTATGCCTCGATCTTTGAGCAGCAGCTTCGCACGTATGCTCGTCCGGGAGATATTGTTGTCGCAATATCCGGCTCCGGCAACAGCCCGAACGTGATCGGAGCAATCGAATGGGCAAATGCAAACGGCTTGCATACCGTCGGGGTGACAGGCTTCGGAGGCGGGAAACTCAAGCAGATCGCCGCATCGACGGTGCATGTTCCGCTCAACGATATGTGTACGTCCGAGAGTGTCCACTCCGTGATCTTCCACTACGTGGCGATCGAGTTACAGAAGCGGCTATACGCATAGAGACGTGCCACTCATCGCCGACGATGAGCGCGTCTCTACGATGTGGGAGTATTGGCCTGCTCCTGACTGGCTTTGCGGAACATGCGCCCAAGTTTCGAGCGCCACTCCGAAAATATCTCGTAGATCGTTGGAATGACTACGAGCGTGAGGATAGTTGAAGTAATCACGCCACCGATAACGGCGCGGCCAAGCGGCGCGCGAAAGTCCGCGCCCTCGCCCGCACCAATCGCGACGGGAATCATTCCGGCAATGAGCGCCATCGTCGTCATCATAATGGGGCGCAGGCGGACACGGCCCGCTTCGATGAGCGCCTCGCGCAGAGGCATTCCTTTTTCATGCTGCCATTTTGCGAAGTCGATAAGCAGGATCGCGTTCTTTGCAACAATTCCCATAAGCAGCATGATGCCGATGAGCGCCATGACATTCAGTGTATCACCCGTCACAAGTAGTGCAATAACCACCCCGATGAGCGAAAGCGGCAATGAAATCAGTATCGCGACCGGATCGAGGAACGAGCCGAACTGCACAACGAGAATGAGGTACATGAGCAAGATAGCGATCCCAAGCGCCTCGAAAATATCGAGAAAAAATTCATTCTGCTGCTTGACCTGCCCGCCGTTCGAAACGCGAATGCCGGGCGGAAGCGTGAGACCGGCAACAACTTTATTGATGTCCTGCGATACCTCGCCAAGCGAGCGGCCCTGCGTGTTGCATTCGACATTGATGACGCGATCCTGATCGAGATGGTCTATTTCCGCAGGGCCAAGTCCTGCCGTAATATCCGCAATCTGACCGAGCGGCACAACGGCCGCGCCTTGCGTGACATTACTTCCAACCTGCCCATTAACGGGCGTCAGGACAATTGGTGTTTGGGCAAGGTTTGCGGCCGATTGCCGCGATTCCGGTGCGAGCCGCACCGTTACATCGCGTGTCTTGCCGGTCGGATCGACCCAGTCGCCTGTCTTGAGTCCGGCGAACGCAGGCAGGAGCGATTGCGCTGTCTGCCCGACGGTAAGCCCCATCGATCCAATGAGGCCGCGCCGGAGACTCACTTCGATTTCTGGCTTTTGGCCTTTGGTCGATAAGCCTATGTCGGCCGTCCCTTTGACGTTTCGAATGGCCGCCTCAATCGTTTCGGCAGCTTGTTCCATATTCGATTCATTCGTCCCTTGCACTTGCAACTGCACTTCCTTCTGCGCGCCGCCGAAGCCGCTCGAGAATACGTAAGCATTTACGCCGCCAATCGTGGCAAGCTCTTTTCGAAAAAGCGCTGCAAGCTGGTATTGCAAAAGGCTACGGTTGCTTTTGGGAATGAGCTTGACGTAAATCTGCCCTTGGGTCACATCGCCGGAACCCGAGGAGGTGCCGAGCATCGTCGCCGTATTGCCAATGGTAGTATAGGTGTAAGCTACTTCACGGTGCGAATGAAGCAATGCGGAAATCTCCTCGCACTTCGCGAGCGTGTACGGAAGGCTCGACCCGGGCGGAGCTTCGATAGAAACTGCGATTTCCGAGCGGTCGCTGTTCGGGACAAATCCCGCGCCGCCGAATTTCCACTGCACAAAAATAGCTCCCACAAATGAAAGGATGACAATAGCGACCATCCACCAGCGGTGGTCCAGCGCCCACGCGATCACGCGCTTGTAGCCATCGGCCGTGCGATTGAACCATTGGTTGAACCGCTCGAGCAGCCGCGCGATTGGGTTGCGTCGCTCGTGAGCCTCGGTTTGAGGGTCCGGCCAGTACGCCGAAAGCATCGGATCGAGCGAAAAACTGACGAAAAGCGAAACGAGCACCGCGCACGCAACCGTCAGCGCGAACGGCTTGAACCATTGCCCCGAAAGACCGCTCATAAAAGCGACGGGAACAAAGACTGCCACGATGGAGAATGTCGTCGCCGTGACAGCGAGGCCGATCTCATTCGTGCCGCTGTGCGAGGCTGCAAAATGATCCTCGCCCATCTCGACATGCCGCACGATATTTTCTCGGACGACGATGGCGTCATCAATTAAAATCCCAATCGCGAGTGAAAGGCCGAGGAGCGACATGGTGTTGAGCGTGAACCCAGCCGCAAGCACTGCAACGAACGCGGCCAGCACCGAGACGGGCAGCGCCAAACCCGTAATAACCGTCGAGCGCCACGAATTGAGAAACAGAAAAACGACGAGCACGGTGAGCAGCGCACCTTCCAATAGCGCTTCCTTGACGTTATTTACCGAATGGGTCACGCGCTCCCCCGCGTCCTTTACAACGTCGAGCGTAGTTCCCGGCGGAAGATTTTTCTTGATGCCGTCAATGTCCGCGCGCACGTCATTCGCCACGGTCGCGGTGCTTGCGCCTTTCGCTTTCGTGATGTCAAGCCCCACGCATCCCGCATCGTTATAGAGTGCGAGCGAGCGAGCTTCCTGCGCGGTATCCTTGACCGAAGCAACATCCTGCAATCGCACGATTTGCCCATTGCGCGTTGCGATGGGGATATAGTTGAAATCATTCGGATTTTCGAGGCGGCCTTGCAAGCGAATGGACTGCTCGATCTGCGAATTTTGCAGCGCGCCGACGGGCGCCGCCAGATTTTGCGCTTGCAATGCCTGCACAACCTGCGCAACGCTCACACCATTGGCCTGAAGATCATTCGGACGAACATCGACTGCAATCTCGCGATTGACCGAGCCGGCGACCGTCACCTGCGCAACGCCGGTTATCGCGCGAAGTTCTTTCGTGATGCCCGGATCCGCAAGCGAGGTCAGATCGGCGGGAGACATTCCGGGCGAGCGCAAGATGAGCGAGACGATCGGCAAATCGTCGGGATCGAATTTCTTCAGGATCGGCGGCTTCATCTCGACCGGTAAATCATTTTGAATGCCACTGATCGCATCGCGAACGTCCTGCATCGCCACGTCAGGATTTTTCGAAAAGAGAAACTGGATCGTAATCATCGCAAAGCCGTCGAGCGATTTCGAGGTCATCTGGTCCAGGCCGCTGATCGAGCCAAACGCTTCTTCCATTCGATCCACGACTTCCCGCTCCACTTGCTCCGGCGACGCGCCCGGATAGGGCACGGCAACGACCACAATGGGATTCGAGATGTCCGGGAACTCATCGATCTGAAGGCTTGCGAGCGAAAACAGCCCGAAGATGACAAGAGCGATCATCGTCACCACCGTGACGACGGGCCGCTTGATCGCAAAATCGGAGATAAACATCAGGGGAAGTGCTAAGTGCTAAAGTGCTAAGTGCTGAACTTTGCTACGTTAAATTTTACTTGTCATCCTGAGCGGAGTTCATCCGACCGAAGGGAGGATGAACGGAGTCGAAGGATCTCGTGCAGTCTGGCTATCAGTTAAATTACAAGAGATCCTTCGACTACGCAAATCTCCACTTCGCTCCGATTTGCTTCGCTCAGGATGACATTGAATTTGAGTTTTCCTCTCATTTCTTTGTCGTATCCGCTGCCGTTGCCTTTACCTTCGTCCCGAGCGCAATTTCCATCGCCGAGCCGCGCAGCACGGTGTCTCCTGCATTGATGCCGGAAATAATTTCGATCTGATTGTCATTTTCATCGAGCGTTCCGAGTGTAACGGCTGCGCGCCGGGCGATACCATTATGGATGTGAATCACGGCGGGCGTGATCGTCTTATGATCGATGGCATCCGCCGGCAGCGTCAGGGTTGTCTTCAAAATGCTTGCGATGCGGCCTTCCGCATAAAGGCCACCTACCAAAGCTTGGCCTTTATTCGGAATGTCGGCATAGATGCGTACCTGTCGTGTCATGGGATCGGCCGTTGGATTGATGCGGGTAATCGTGCCCACAAAATTCCGGTCAGGATAGCCCGTGACATCGAATGCAACCTGAAGCCCGATATGCACGATGCTGAGCGCGTTGGCCGGAACGGTTCCCTGCAATTCGAGCGTCGAAGGACCGACGATGGTGTAAAGCGCCGTACCTTGCTGCACCACATCGCCGATGGAAACGCTTTTTTCGCTCACCACGCCGGAGAACGGTGCGCGAACCGTCGCGTAGCCAAGCTGCTTTTCAGCAGTAGCAAGCAGTGATTTAGCCTGCGAGAGCGCGGCTTCCGCGCTCACTGTATTTTGCCGCGATTGATCGACGCTCTGCTCGGATATGGCGCCCGATTTCAGCAGTGTTTCCTGACGCTGCTGCTCTCGATGCATCAGCTCGACGGCGCTTTCGGCATTCGTCACCGCATTTTTTGCGCTCGTTACAGCATCGGTGAGCGCGCTGTTATCTATCGTAGCAATGATCTCTCCCGCACGGACCGGCTTACCCTGATCGACAAGCGTTCGCAGCACGGAACCGGAAATTTGCGCCCGCACCACAGCTTGATCGCGTGGCACAAGCGTGCCGCTGATCGTCGGGCCGCTTTCGATTTGACCGTCCGCAGCAATGGCGTAACTTTCCGGCCCAAGCTGAATCGCAGCGGCAGACGGCGGCGGATCGGCTTTCTTGCAACCCGATACAATAAAAACGAACACCATAATGATCGCTAAAACCGCCGAAGAGGATTTTCGAAAGAAAGAAATCATTGTCCGGTTGGTGCCCCCTGCATCGAGGACGATGCCGATGATGAATTGTTTGTGGACGATGCTATCGGATTTACGGGCAAATCTTTCAGCAGCGATAATTTTGCGCGCGCCACCTGATAATTCCGAACGGCGCGCGCGGAATTTTCCCGCGCCTGCTCCTCCTGAATCCGGGAATCATTCAGTTCGACTTCCGTCGAAATCCCTTGCGCGTAGCGAACGCTTGCAATATCGTACGCGCGCTTGGCTTCGGATGCCGTGCTTGCCGTGGAACGAAGATTGGCTTCGGCGGAATGAAGCGCATCGAAGGAAACCCGTGAATCCATGGCTGCGGCTTCGCGCGCTTGCTCCATGCGCGCGTTGGCTTGTTCTACACTACCCTCCGCTACCTCGACATTACCGGAGATATTTCCGCCGGTGTAAATCGGTATAGACACATTCACCGCCGCCGTCCAGTTCGTGTACCAATCGCTCCAGTTCGGAAAAATATTATTCGGATACGCAACGGGAGCATAGCTGGAACTGATCGAAATCTGCGGCCAATGGGCACTCTCCGCTATTCGGACCTGCGCGTTCGAAGCATCGATATTGAGCCCGGCCTGAATGACACTCGATCGCCGCTCGGTCGCAGTGTCGCTCATCATCGCAAAACGCGCCTGGGAATCGACAATGGGAGTTGTTAGCTCGAGCGAATCGTCGAGCGAATAATTAAGCAATTGCTTTAGCCGGTAATATGCCTGCGCGCGGCTATCTTCGCCCTGTATCACAACAGGGATTTGATTATCCCGCGATACTTTAGCCGTCAGCGCATCGAACTCCGCCTTTTCGCCAACCTGATACGCAAGATTGGTCTGCTGATACACTTTTTCCGCTTGATCGAGCGCGTCGCGCGAAATTTTTACGATGGTATCGGCCAAGATCGCATCGTAATAACTCTGCGTGACGCTGAGAACAAGTTGTGCCTGAGCAGCGGTTAGGTCTATATCCGCCGATTGCCTGCGGGCTTTGGCCGCGTCCTGGAGTGCAACGAGTCGGCCGCCGGTAAAAATATTTTCCGATGCGTTCAGCCCGAGTGTCCACTGATTTTTCTTGCCGAATGGGAGATTCTTAAACAACGAATTAAGAGCTCCGTTAACACCGGTATCCGGAAGGCTTGCAAGTGCGCTATATTGCGATTTTATTGTGAGGGTGTAATTTCCCGAAGCTGAAATTTGGGGCAGCATTCCGCTCGTCGCAATCGACTGATTGCCTTCCGCAGACTGGACTCCGCCTTTGGCCAGCGCGATCTCTTCACCTACGCCGAGCGCCCGATGGATCGCGTCATCGAGCGAAAGCGAATGGACTTCGGACTGGGCCAGAGCCTGCCCATTCACGAATAGAATAGCAGTGAGTAAGCCGGCTTGTCCAAAGAGAAAAAGAGGATGTGAACTGAAAAATTTTCTCATTCCGCGACCGTAAGACGGCGTGACCGTAAAGATATTGTACGCCCCTGCACATAATCCTGAAAATCCTTTACATCCTGAGAATCGTGGTTATTTTTTCTCGTTCGTATGGCAATTCCCGCAGCCGAATCCAGAGCCGGTCTTCATGTCGAACTCTTTCATGCCGAGCAGACCAGCCATCGTCGGCTTCATCGTTTTGGACATGAACTCCATCATTTTTGGCTTGTCTTTCATCAGCTTTTCGAATCCCTCTTTTGTGGCGGGAAGTTTTGGGAGCTTGGGGTTCGGCATCTTGAATTCGCCGGTACGCGCGCCATCGCCGTGGCACGTTCCGCACTTCACGTCCTTGAACATCTTCGGGTCGAAGGCTTGCATCAAGGGCTTCATCTTCGGCAGCACGAAGTCCTTCATGTATTGCTTTCGGTCGGCTTTCGACATTTTTTCCCAGTCGATGACCGTATCGGTCTTCATGGCCGTTTTGTGAATGACCTTATGCGTTGCTCCCTCAGGGAACGCATTCGCGGCGATGCGCGAGACTCCAATGGAAAAAATGAGTGACGCAGCAGATGCAAGAACCAGAGTCGTAAGAGCGATTTTCATAATAAATAATGGATCGTTTCAAAAAAAATGTGACGAGTGAGAACATCAGCTATGGCCAAAGGAATTTCCACCATCTTCTGCTAAAGTAATGAGCCTCGGTATCAGCCGCTTCACAATGCCGTGGGAGTAATGCCGCGCGACATTCCGAATAAAGGTTAGAAAGTCCATCGGCGCGGAACGATCAGCTCTGTCCGATATGGTTCGAATGACAATATAAGGAATGCCATATTCGTGGCAAACCTGCGCGACGGCCGCGCCCTCCATTTCGACGCAAAGTAAATCGGGAATGGCGGCGCGGAGTTCTTCGAGCTTATCCGGATGCGCGATAAATTGATCGCCGCTTGCGATGGTGCCAACATGGACCACCCCCTGCCCCCTCCTTGCAAAGGAGGGGGAGTTGGATAGAAAATCCTCTGCTGCTTGCTTTGCGAGTTCGACTAATAGCGAATCGACCGAAAAATAACTTATTCCAAGAAATGGAATTTCATATTTCATAAGTATCCCCGCAGCGCTCACATCGAAATCATGTTGGATGAGCCAGTCAGCAATCACAATATCTCCGACATTCAGAGTCTTAGATACCGCTCCCGCTACGCCAGTAAAGATTATGCAATCGACCCCAAAGCGTTCGATGAGCGTCGTGGCCGTTATTGCCGCCGCAACCTTTCCCCAATGCGAAAAAACGAGCATACAATCGGCGCCCTCGAATCGCCCGATGTGATACGAACGTCCCGCAATTTGCTCGATGGATTCCGTTTCGAGTTCTTCCACAATGCGGTCGATCTCTTGCGGCATGGCGCCAATTATTCCAAGTTTCATTCGTTAGCGTAACGAAATTCCCCTCTACTCCGTTAAACGCTTCCATGCACCCGGTTCTTTTTCACGTCGGCCCCATTACCCTCTATAGCTTTGGCCTCATGATGGCCACCGCGTTTCTCGTGGCTGGGTATTTTTTCACCCTCGAACTTCGCCGGCGCGGACTCGATGAACGCATGGCCGGCCAAATCACGATTATCTGCCTTATCGGCGGCGTCGCGGGTAGCAAGCTTTTTTCGATACTCGAAAATTGGTCGGATTTCATCCACGATCCAAGAGGCCAGCTTTTTTCGCCGGCCGGACTCACCTTTTACGGCGGTTTCATCATCTGCACGGCGTGGGTTTATTTTTACGTCAAACGAAAAAAACTTCCGTTTCTTCTTTTTGCCGATATGATCGCGCCCGTCGTGCTGCTGGCCTATGGCATTGGCCGCATCGGGTGCCAGCTTGCCGGCGATGGCGATTATGGCATTCCTTCGCGGCTGCCGTGGGCGATGTCTTATCCGCACGGAACTGCGAAGCCAACCTACACGCTGATCGACTATTTCAAAATCCATCCCTTAGAGCGCGCCCAGTGGCATTACGATTCGCTTGCCGCCATCACCGTGGGCCGCGACGCTATGGGCGGCCGCATTTCGCGGTTCGATGAAATAGTTACCGTTCATCCCGCGCCGGTGTATGAGACACTGTTTTGTGTCATTGCGTTTTATTTTATCTGGACGAACCGCAAGAAATTCGATGGCGAAATCGGCAAAGTCTTTTCTATCACGCTTATCGTCATGGGCATCGAGCGATTGCTCATCGAGTTCATTCGCATCAATCCGCTCTATGCGGGTCTCTCGATGGCGCAGTGGATTTCGATTGCGATAATCCTCCTCGGGAGCTGGATGCTCGCGTTTTATTTTCCCAGTGTGGCGCGGGCTTCAGCCCGCAGCCAGGAACATCGATCATCCAAAGCACCGGGCTAAAGCCCGGGCTACACTGCGGAATCAATATCCCAACTTATCCATCATCACGATAAGATCGACAACGCGGCAGGAATAGCCCCATTCGTTATCGTACCAGCCGAAGACCTTGACGGTCTTGCCCATGGCCATCGTCATCTGCGAATCGAAAATGCAGGAATGCGGGTCGTGAACGATGTCGGCGGACACGATTGGGTCTTCAGTGTAGGCAAGAATGTTCCTCATCGGGCCATCGGCAGCGGCTTTGAAGGCAGCGTTTATTTCAGAAACAGTCGCTTCGCGTTTAAGCTGCGCGACAAAATCGGTGATCGAGCCGGCCGGCGTGGGAACGCGAAGCGAGGTGCCGTCGATTTTTCCTTTGAGATCGGGAATTATTTGCCCGATGGCACGGGCCGCTCCGGTCGTGGTGGGAATGATGCTCAGCGCGGCGGCGCGTGCTCGGCGCAAATCCTTGTGTGGCAGATCGAGCAGATTCTGATCGTTCGTGTAGGAATGAACCGTCGTCATAAATCCCTGCTCGATACCGAAGGCATCGTTGAGAACTTTTACCATCGGCGCGAGGCAGTTCGTGGTGCAGGAGGCGTTCGAGACAAGCTTATCGTTTGGTGTGAGATCGGCGTCGTTTACGCCGAGCACGATGATCTTGTCGAGCTTTTCGCCTTTCGAGGGAACCGTGAGAATTACTTTTTTCGCTCCGGCGTCGATATGCTTTTGGCAGCCAGCGCGGTCGGCAAAATGGCCGGTCGATTCAATGAGAATGTCGGTGCCAAGGTTACCCCACTGGAGATTCGTAGGATCTTTTTCTGCAGTAATTTCAATGCGATCGCCATTTACGATCAGCGCGTTGCCATCGACTTTTATTTCTCCGTTAAATTTGCCGTGAACGGAATCGTATTTCAGAAGATGACCGAGCGTTTTGGCGTCGGTCAAGTCGTTGATGCCGACGAAATCGAACCCGCCGATTTCCAATGCGCGTCGAAGAACTAACCGCCCGATGCGACCAAAACCGTTAATGCCTACTTTAATTGCCATGCCGAGGAGGAAAGGATAAAGGATGAGGGAGGAAGGATGAAATCATTAGACAAGCGTTTACGGAAACTCATCGCGTGAGATTCATTCAAAAATTCCTCCCTAAGGACGGTATGGGACTTTGGCTAATGCAGCACTTCGATGAGCTTGCTTGCCTGGCCGCCGGAAGTTTGCGCATGAAGGAAATAACAGCCATTGGCAAGCGTGCCGAGATCGATCGTTCCGCTATTGGATTGGATGGTCTCCGTGAGCACGCTCCGTCCAATCACGTCGGTGATTTCAATGTGGCTTGTTGCATCAATTCCGGTCGATGCAATCGTGAGAATGCCCGAAGTTGGATTTGGATAGACCGCGAACGCATCTGGCCGGTCTGTTGCGGTAACCGAAGCTGGCAAAACTCCTTCTCCGATGATCGTGACGACAGTATCGCTCGACACTCCGGGTGTGCCTGATATTGTGACTTTGAATTGAAGCGTGTCCTCTACAACTTTTGATGGCTTGAATTCCACCGGAACGGAAAGATTTGCTCCGGGCTTCAATGTGTCTGGCAGCGAGGTGAATAACGCAAATGAAAGAAGTGTAAAATCGCCATTCGTCTTCAATAGGCTGACCGCAGAAATTATCAGATTGCCATCGCCTGAGTTCGATAGACTGATAGCCATCGTATCCGGCACTTCCACCGTCACCTTCCCGAAGTCGATCGGATTCGAAACAATCTGCAATATCCCCCCCGTCCCATTAGTGCCTTGCGGAATCGGAATGACGGGTGTAGTAGCTTCCTTCGAATCGGTTTCGATGGGATAGCCGGTATTGACGACTTCGAAATCATTCCCGATTATGTTTTTGAGCTGACCGATGTCGTCGTCGGGCCAATTCGGATTCCATTCGCCGGAAATATACCACGCGGAACCATTATCGGCGAGAATAATCCCATACTTTTTAAGTGCGGTCATAATTACTTTTGCATAGCCGGTATAATTCGAATCGTTGAAACTCGACTTGAGCCGGAGCCGGGTTCCCATCGGCATGTGGTTCGTATCGGTTGGCGAACCCGCGTGATGCCGTGCAGGAAAGATCCACGCTTGCTGCGTGCTCGGTACGGTAAATCGCAAGGCATGATTGATCGCCCCGGCTTTGCATTCATCGAGCCGGACAAGTCCTGGGAAAACCGGAAGTCCGGCGGCATCACAGGAAGTCCAGCCATCGGGCCGGTAATTATTCGAATCGAGCGAAAAGATCGCGGAGGAAGTTGCGACCCAGCCACTATCATTTTTATCTCGTACAGCCTGATACAGTTCATAAAGATAATGATTGCTCGTATCGACAACGAGAACGTGAGAATCGTCGTCGTGCTCGATCACTGGGTTGAACGGAATCGGCATCGGCCCGGGGTCGCTTTGGTCTTGGTAGCCATTACTCGTATTGATTGACACGAATGCCTGGGAACTGTTCACCGCTTCCCACGGAATGCCGTAATCCGTATCGCTGCCGAAATCCGGATGGACGGAGGTATTAACGCCCACGGAAGCAATGTAAGCTGCGGAATGTGCCACATCGACCTGCATCGTATCGACCCGCACATTCCATGGATTATTCGATGGAAAGATGTGGCAGGAGCCGAGGGTCTGGGCCGAGGCCGATGTCGAAAGAAAAAAAGCGAAAAGGAGAAGTAGTAGTGATTTCATGATTGGACGATTTCTGATTATTTGGGAGATAACAAAAGATAGATAGAAAAGTCACGCTGATTTCCTGCAAAATGGACGTTTGCAAGAGGAAACGGGCTTTTCTGAATGATTCAGCCGGAATTCCTAAGCATCATCAGCGGGAACGGGGTCTGGCGTAATTGGGATCGAAGAGGAAACGCTGATGGAATAGGGCGCGATCGAACTCATGGAGTTGGCAGTCCCGGTAGTGGACACCACACCTTTCTTAAATTTTACGCCATTCCAGGTATCTTCGATCCGGCATCGCTGCACTTCGATCATATCCAGCGAGTCCGCAATCTTGCGGACTTCCTCCAGCGTGAGATTGGCCTTTTGCCCTTCGGATTTTCTCGGCCAGGAAATCCAGACTCTTCCTTTTGGTTCCAAACGGTTTACTATGAGTGGGAAGAATTCCCCGAGTAAAATGCGGCTCGCGGTGAAAAGAAGAATGAGATCGTATGTTCCCAAACTAAGATCGGTTGCGTACTCTCCTTCTTCGATGCCAAGTCGGGCAGCAAATCCCTCGGGAGCCCACAGCAGGGCAATGGGCATGCCGGTTAGTTTGACGCCAAGCTTTTTCGCAAGCGCGGCGCCATCCTCGGCGGCAGGACGCTGTGGGCGAATTTTCGGCTGATGTTCATCGGCTGTTTTCTTCCGAGGCATTACACAATACGGGGCATGTTACACGTTCCCTCATTCCCGTGGGTGGGATAGAAATGGAAATAACGCATTCGGCGCATTTCGGTTCCCGTTCATTTAAGATTGCTTGAGTGCTTCATCCTCCCGAAGCAACTTGTCGCCGGTGCATGAACTTGAGTCCGCTCCAAACTTCGTCAATCGCGCAGACTTTGACATCGACCAAGCCCGTCGCAAGCCCGAGTACGCGCACCATATTCTCGCCCAAATCGGTTTGCTTTCCGGATGCTTTTTTCGGCCAGGAAATCCAGAGAATTCCTCCTTGGTTAAGCCGCTTGGCAAGAATCGGAAAAATCGTTTCGAGCGCAAGCGTGCTTGCGGTGAAAAAGTGCAGGTAGTCGTAGGCGTCAAGGTTGAGTTCGGTGTCGAAATCCGAAGTTCCGATGAGATTTTCAAATCCCCTGGGAGCCTCGATGATAGCCTTTATGAAACCGGCTTTAATACCGAGCTTCTCGGCAAGCGGACGCTTGGAATATCCTGCGGCCGATCTCGGCTGAGATACATATTTTTTCCGAGTAGCCTTCCGGGGCGGCATTACACGCTTCCTTTCATTCCCGATGACGGGCAAAGTTCAGACACAATGCACTGCGAGCATTTCGGCTTCCGCGCGTCGCAAATCGCGCGGCCATGAAGGATGAGGACGTGCGCCGTGAGCGTCCATTGCTTTGGGCTAGCCAATTGCATCAAGTCCTGCTCGATTTTTTGTGGATCGGAATTTTTTGTCAGTCCCAATCGTCCTGAAAGCCGCGTGACATGCGTATCTACGGCAATGCCCTCGGCTTTGCCGAATGCGTCGCCAAGTATGACATTCGCCGTCTTGCGCCCGACGCCGCGCAGCGTGGTAAGTTCATCCATCGTAGCAGGAACTTTGCCGCCGAATTTATCCATAATGTCGCTTGCCATCGACTTCAGCGACTTTGCCTTTTGATGATAAAAGCCGGTGGATTTAATGACATCTTCGATGTCGGCAGGTTCGGCGTTCGCAAGCGATTTCGGATTCGGAAATGCTTTCCGAAATTCCGGCATGACCATATTCACGCGCTTATCGGTGCATTGCGCGGAGAGAATCGTGGCGGCGAGCAACTCATACGCATTGCTAAATTCGAGCGCGCATCTTGCATCGAGATATTCTTGGTGGAGCTTCACAAATATTTTTTGGAACCGCGCTTTTCTTGCATCGAGCGATTCGCCCTTTGGCAGCTCACGCGGATCTTTTGCGCCATCGCGCGGCGCATGATCGATCATGCGCCGCGCGCCTTCTTTTTCTATCGCTTTTTTAGCCATGTAGTCCTCTGAATTTTGCGATGCCTTCTATTCCTTCTCGCCCCGCAATCGCCGTCAGGGAATCAAATTCCATTCGGTTATAGCGGTAGGTTGGAACATCTATTCTATGAATAATTGCGCCAGCTTCTTCCGCGCGTTCGAAGAAATCGGCGTCGTCGCCATAGGTAATATCGCGAAATCCCTGCAAGCGTTCCGCGAGATCGCGGCGAATGACGAACGTGCCTCCGATAACGCATTCCGATATTGGAATCATCCGCGATGGATCGTGCTTGTCCGCGACCAGTTCGGGGCCAATAATCTCAACGCCTCCATGCAGCAATTCCACTTCGGGATGAGCCGCAAGATATTCTGCCCGAATCTTCAAATGATCCGGCAAATACTCGTCATCGGAATCGAGGAATGTAATGTATTTGCCTCGACTCATGAGCAAGCCGATGTTTCGCGCCATCGCGAGGCCGCGATTTCGCGCCCAGTGATACCGAATACGGCGATCTCGTTCGACTTGTATATTTACGAAACCATAGGTTCCATCGTTCGAGCCGTCGTCAATAATAAGAAGCTCCCAATCCTGAAAGGTCTGAGCGACCACGCTGTCAATTGCTTTCACTGTCAAACGCCAGCGATTGTATGTGGGCAGGATGATAGAAATTTGAGGCGCAGGATTTGAATCTATCGGAACGATCATGCCTCAGACAAAAGACCGATATGAATAAGCTTCCGCCGAAATTCTTCCGCTTCGCGCTTCGTAAAATCCGGCGATGGTTCCGGCAAAGCGTTGGTGAAGCTCTTTTCTGAAATGGTATTGGAGAGCATTTGAGAAAGAAGTTTTGCCTCGCGTCCGGAAAGCGTCACCGCTTCCAGCCAATAGTCCTGAAACGCTTCGAACGACCGGGGAAAATATTGCTTCGCAAGCTCGAAAATGGCATTCGCATACACGCGTATCTCATATTGCGCCCCTTCGGCCATCCGCAGTTCCAGAAACCGGAACCAGTTCAAAAGATTGCCGGTGACGACAAACGTCGAATAGTGCGAGACCGGCATATTGAGTCGCGCCAACTCGCGCGCAACGTTATGCGTTTGAATGAGCGCGTTGTATTCTTCCTCGAATTCCTGCTGTTCCTCGCGCCATTGCACGACGAAATTAGGCGCATCGGGATGCTGCTCGCCAGAACCTTGATGATTGCTCTTCGCCTGATAGGAAACTCTGCTCGCATCGGGAGTATAATACAGCGGATCGAGCTGCTTGTAGCGTCCCGATTCTTCGTTGTAACTAAAGGTTCGGTGACGGAACCATTCCCGAATCACCATAATCGGCGCGCGCACTTCGAATTTAATCACCGAACCTTCGAACGGCGTCGTATGCTTGTGACGCAAAAGGAAACGGACGAGCGTAGTCTGCTGCGCCTCGCTGCGCGCGGCTACGCCGGTCGAGATGCGCGCATCGCTGTCGGGCGACGAGTCGTCGCCCATCACATCGACGAGGCGAACGTAGCCGTTATCGAGGACGCGCTTTTCGTTTTCGAACGTGGGGTTGAGAGGCATGGGAATAGCTAACAGGAATTTTCAAAGAACATTTTCTCAATAGATAGCAGTTGCACTTAAAGATTGAGCCACACCTAAATTGGAACGCCCGGTTGTGCTGAACTGCCTCGTTCCCGCCAGAGTTAGTATTATATGAGATTTACTATTGAATTCGAACGCGAAGACGATGGCCGGTGGCTCGCGGAAATTCTTGAATTGCCCGGCGTGCTGGCTTACGGCAATACTCCCGATGAAGCCATAGGCCATGCGAAGGCATTGGCATTGCGTGTTGTTGCCGATCAAATCGAGCATGGGGAAAGCTCGCCGGAAATCCAGCACATTTCCTTTGCCAGCGTCGAATGAGTTCTCCGTGGTCTTCCACTAAGGCAAGACGGGTTCTTGCTGCTCTCTATCGTGAAGGATGGACGCTTAAACGGAGTAGCGGCGGTTCTCATAAAGTGCTTCGGAAGGAAGGATGGCCGGACCTAACATTCTCATTCCACGACAATCAAGAGATCGGCCCCAAGATGCTCTCACGCATCGCCAGGTCGTCGGGTCTTAAGCCATCGGACTTGTAGCGCGTTAAATCCTATCCCAGAAACAATTCCCATCGCCATCCCGATCACTGCCCCGCCCACCACATCGCTCGGATAATGCAAGCCTTCATACACGCGGCCTAAGCTAATCAGCAGCGCGGCGGCGAATAGCCGTGCGGCATTTCTCTTTCGCGGCCAGATGGTAAAAAAGAATGCCGCAATGGCGAAATTATTCAGCGCGTGGTTCGAAGGGAAGCTTGGATCGGATCGCGGCCCGTCTGGCAATCGAATCCAGGGAACGATATGCTCCCCGGAGGATAACATCGTGCAAGGCCGTGCCCGATTCACATGCGGTTTTACAATATAATGTCCTAACGAATCCGTGACTGCGACGACCGTCAAAGCGGCAAGCGCCATCCACACTCCTCGCCAGCGAAAGCGAAAGATCAAATAAATCCCTGCAAGGACATAGACCGGGAACCAATAATGGACATTCGTCAGCGCGCTAAAAAAGCTGTCGAGCGAGGGCGACGCAAGCGTCCGGTTGAAAAAATAGAGAATGGAAAGATCGAGTTGATACATCCGCTCTATTTTGCTGGCGTTCGATACCGTTCGAGGAATTTTTGGACAACAGCGGCGTCGCTTGAGGCAGAAAGCTCTGACGGGGTTCCATCGAAATGCACGCGGCCTTCATTCAGAAATATTACGCGTTTCGCAATCCGCTGGACGGTGAACATATCGTGTGTGACGATCAGGCTCGTCACATGCAGCCGTGCTGTCAGATTTTGTACCAACTCGTCTATCTGGTCGCTGGTTACGGGATCGAGACCTGTCGTTGGTTCATCATAAAACATATATCGCGGCTCGGTGGCAAGGGCACGGGCAAGCGCTACGCGCTTTTTCATTCCGCCGGAGAGATCGGAGGGCATTACGTTCTCAATATTTTTCAGCCCAACAAGCGCGAGTTTTTCTTTGGTGATCTGTGCAAGTATTGCTGGGTCGCGTTCGCCATGCTCTCGAAGCCCGAGCGTAACATTCTCCAGCACCGTCATCGAATCGAAGAGCGCGGCACCTTGAAAGAGAAATCCGATATTTCGCCGTAACTTTTGCAGTTCCAGATGTCGTGCCTTTGATGCATTTATGCCATCGATGATCACTTCGCCAGCGTCTGGCTTCATCAGTCCGATAATATGCTTGAGCAGAACGCTTTTGCCGCACCCACTCTGGCCGATGATCGCAACGGTTTCTCCATCGGCAATATCGAAAGAAATACCTCGCAGCACCTCGAGCGCTCCAAACGACTTTTGCAGATTCTTGATTGAAATCACTCGTTTTTAAAAAAGGATGGTCCAAAGGATAAAATCAAGAATCAGCACCATCATGCTTGAAATAACAAACGCGCGGATGGTCGCTTTGCCCACGCCCTCAGCGCCGCCGGATGCACTGAAACCTACTTTCACACCGATAAGCGCCGTGAATGCGCCGAAGAAAAAGGCCTTGAAAAGCCCACCCAAAACGTCCTTCAGATGAAAATACCGCTGCACGGAATCGAAAAACATTTTGCTGCTAATATCTAAGAAAAAATTGCTGACGAGATATGCACCTGCAAGCGCAATCGCATTCGCGAAAATGACTAAGATCGGCAGCATCAGCGTCGCGGCAAGAAGCCGTGGCACTGCGAGATAGCGAACAGGACTTATGGCAAGGCTTTCGAGTGCGTCGATCTGTTCCGTCACTTTCATCGTGCCGAGTTCTGCGGCGATCGAGGCTCCGACGCGACCTGCTATGACGATTGCAGTCAGCACCGGGCCAAGCTCCATAAATATCGCTCGACTTACCGCAGCACCGAGGAAGCTATATGAAATCAGGCCTTTGAATTGAGACGCGGCCTGCCACGCACCGACCATCCCCGTAAAAAACCCAATGACGAGGACAAGCGGCAGCGAATTGGTGCCGATATGCTCCATTTGATCGAGGATGAGTCGCCGGTCGCGTGGGATCGAGGTCGCATATCTCAAGCTCCGGCCTGCAAGTACTGCAAACGCGCCGAACTCGGCAAGGAAACGACGCATCCCATGCCCAAAGCGGGTGATTACTTTTGTGATGAGCGCCATTATTGCGAAATCATCTCCGCTTCGACGCGGAGCATTATATGGTAAAGACTATCGAGCACCGGCGTGGTAAGTTTGGGCGGATCGACATTCGCCCAGCTGATTTCCTTGTGTGTGTTGCGTGCGTCGATGTCAATGCCAGTCGTCAGCTCACTGGAGTCATGCAGATCGATGGCCGCGAGCGAAGCAAGGCTATCCATAATGAGGACATGAATATTTGCGACGAGCTTCGGGTCGATGGCAAAGGTCGCGGGTTTGGAATCGGAATCGGCGGGCAACGCGATGGTTTTCGTTCCAAGCGCATCCTCGTTCACGGCATACCGCTCGGTAACGCCGGTGGTGCGGGCGGTCCGAAATAGCGTGACGGTAAACGCATTGGACGCGCAGCCGCTAAAAAATAGTAAAAGAATGAGGGCTGATGAAATTCTCATTATTGCAAAATTAAGGCGAAAGGGAGTCACATGTTCTTATCACGTCGAATAAACGAATTTAGCGGGAATTCGTGCGTTGATTCTTTCTAAATGGTCAACCTCCTACTTTTCAAAGTTTCCAATGGCGCCGCTCGGTAGTGGCTCGATTTGAATTGACTTGTCATTCTGAGCGGAGCAAATGGAGCGAAGCGGAATTTGCGGAGTCGAAGAATCTCGTGTAGTTTGGCCGATAGGTGAGCTACCAGAGATCCTTCGACTCCGTTGGTTCTCCCTTCGGTCGAACCAACTCCGCTCAGGATGACGTGTTATGAAATAAAAAATCAAAATGAGCCACTATCTGCTGTTCGGAGCGCGAACGCCAGCGGCTCCGCATCCGTTTACAATGGGTCATAACATTCGCCTATTTTCTAATGGCTACACAACCCAAAACTCCGGCGGCAAAGGCGCCGCTTCCAAAAAATAAACACCCTCATATCGGCGCGATGCAGCGCGAGCAGGACGTCGCCTCGCGGTCGCTCGCGCATTATATTCCGGAGAAATGGCGCGACCCGGTCGCGATTATTCTCATTTTTCTCTCGCTCCTCGTTTTTTTTCGGGGCGTGCTCGATTCGACACACGTCTTCAACGCCGGCGATAATGTCGCATGGGATGAGATGCAGCCGTTCCTCACCGCAGCGCAGGCACAGGGCTACTCACCCCCACAGTGGATCCCGAATATCTTTACTGGGATGCCGGCCTTCTCGGGGCTCGTCATCACGGGCGCGCGGACGTACGATCTGGTGCATGAAATTTTCAATCTCGTTCGCTCGATCCCGGTCGCGATCCTGCCGAATCCCGACCTTACGCCGCATCTCTGGCATTACTTTATCTTCGGATTGGGAATGTATCTCCTGATGCGGGTGACGCGAAATACTTCGCGCATTGTCGCGTTCTTTGCGGCCTTCAGCGCGATGTTTTCGACGTGGATTATCACCTACGTCATGATCGGCCACGACACGAAAATCTACGCGGTGATGACCGTGCCCTATATTTTAATGGCGATCGAACGGCTGCGCGCGACAAAGCTCGACTGGCAAAGGATCGTCTTGTGGTGCGCGGTGCTGGCGACGGCCATTCATCTCCTGCTTGAATCGACCCACATGCAGATGATCTTTTATATTGCGCTTGCCGTGCTGGTTTATTTTATTACCTCGCTCGTCATCGAGCTAACGCGGAAGTCGGAGCATCCGAGGTCGCATCATCTTATGCCGCTCGTTCGCTCAGGCGTGCTCACGATCCTCATGGGAGGACTTGCCTTCTGCATGTCCGCAGATCAATACATAACCATGTTCGACTACAAACCATATTCGATTCGTGGCAAGTCGCCAATTGAAGAAGCGCAGAGTGCCGATGCAATGAGCAAGATGTCCGCGAACCATGCGGTCACCTCGTCCGGTGGCCTCAACTGGGATTATGCGACATCCTGGTCCTTCTCCCCGCAGGAAATAATTACTTTTATCATTCCCGGATACTATGGTTTCGGCAAAATGCCTTATACCGGGGGCGATCCGAATATCCCCGAGGGCGAGCGCATCCCGACCTATTGGGGGCAAATGAACGGCACAGACGCCGCGAATTATACGGGCATCGTCGTCTTTGTACTTGCCATCATTGGGATTTTTACGCTTTGGAAGCGGGATCGGCTCGTCCCGCCACTTACGATCATCACGATGTTCGCGATTCTGCTTTCGTTCGGTGGGAACTGGCCGATCCTGTTCCGGCCCATGTTCAACTACTTCCCGTTTTTCAATTCCTTTCGCGCGCCGATGATGGCGCTCGTCCTCATGCAGCTTGCGTTTCCCATTCTCGCGGCGCTCGCACTCGAAGAAATTTTGCGTGTGTGGAAAATGAAAAGCGCCAGTGACGATGCGTGGCTGCAAAAATATTTCAAATACGCGCTCTATGCTTCGGGCGCGTTTCTCGCGATCTCGATCGTGTTCCGCGGCGTCATCACGTCGTCGGTCACGAGCGGGATTCAATCGGCCATGAAGCGCGGGAAAGTTCCACAATATTTCGACACCCTCAAGGATTTCATTGCGTCCACCGCCGCGAACGACGCGCTCATCTGCGCGCTGCTTGCGACCGTGGCTTGTCTGCTTGCGTATTACTTCCTCAAGCGCAAGCTCTCGCCTCTGATTGTTGCGGTAGGTCTCGTCGCACTCACGGCGATCGATCTCTGGCGCGTGGATACGCGGCCCATGGAAATCGAGTCGAGAGAAGATTATCAAAGTAATTTTCAGGATCATGACTACATTCAATATATCAAGCAGGATAAATCCCTATACCGCGTGACCGATCTGACCGAACAGAGCCCGTCAAATGCACTTGTTGGCTATGGAATCCAAACAGCAGGCGGATACCATGCTGCAAAAATGCGAGAATTTCAGGATGTCGTTGATGAAACAGGAGACTATCAGGGCAACGGAATTCGGAATCCATTCATGTGGAATCTACTCAATACGAAGTATCTCATTTATCCCGGTCAGATTCCTTCCGGAAGGATTGCCCCCGTCTTTGAATCAAAAGAACAGGTTCAAATTGATAAGGGTGTAGCAAACCTTAGAGTTTACCAAAATTTGGACGTGCTACCACGCGCGTTCTTTACGTATCGCTATGAGGTAAAACCGAAACTCGATATTCTTCATGCGATGCACGATGGAACATTCAACCCGCGCGATGTTATGTATTTCGATGAAGCTCCGAAGGACATGCCCGCGCTCGCAACCACCCCGATCGATACCGCTTCGGAAACCCTCACGATGGATTACAAAGATCAGGACATTACGTTCCACACAAAAACTAACGGGAACCGACTCATTTTTATGTCCGACGCATGGTATCCCGATTGGACGGCAACTGTCGATGGCAAACCCACGCCGATTTATCGAGCCGATTATGCCTTCCGCGCCATCGTCGCGCCGCAGGGTACGCATGAAATCAAGCTTACCTATTACGACCCCAAATATGTCACGGGCCGTGCCATCTCGCTCGTGACGAATGCGTTGACACTCATCGCATTTGGTATCGGCATTACGAGCTTTTCCTATTCAAAACGAAAAAAACGGCCCGAAGTGGAAATCCTGCTGCCAAAAGCCTAAAGCACTATTGTTAACAAGTGTAGAGCGGGCTTCAGCCCGCTCTTTTTGTTTAGGGAATTGAAATTTGCACGCTCGGGTCGAAATTGTGTTATATTTGCGGTAATGAAACGGTCAATTTTATGGATTGCGGTCTTTTTCGTGGCGGGTGCCGCAGGATGCCACAGCAGCACTGCGCCTAATTTGGCTCCTGGTTTATTCGATCCGATGATTGCAGTCGCTCCTAATGATGGTATAGACTTATCTAAGTACGAAAACGGCCGACAATTCGATGTAGGCATTGCGTTTTTTCGAGATCAGGATTCTGACGGCTCGCAGCCAAAGCCTTTTTGGAGTCTCCCTTATGGAGCGATGGCATTTCAAGTCAATGGATACCCTGTCGAAGTAGGTAACGCAAATATCAATGGAGATGAGTTGTCATGGATGGGAGACTCCGGGGAAGGGGGCTATCCAGGTATCTATAAAAACGATTCCGTCGCCATCGGAGCTGACGATAGCATGACATTCTCTTACCAAAATTTTGAAGGGGAGTCGTTTGCATCGACTGCATCAATCGCACCGAATTTTGGAAGGATCACTCTTCCAGATACCATTTCCGCTGCTCTTGGCTGCACGATTAGATATCAACATTCTGTTCCCGGAGATAGCATCGTTGTTTCCGCTGGGGATTTCCTTGGCATACATGGATTCGGATGGACAAATCCTGATACGGCAGGATTTACCATTCGTCCCAATCAACTAATAGCGAATATTCCTAACGTGGTAACTAACTCCTACAATCTCTATATTTATCGCACCCACTGGGATGTAGTGATCTCACCCAAAGGTAAGCACATTGGCATCTTCTCGAAACAGCAAATTATGCCGTTGGGATTTTTTGTCAAACCTTAATTCGCCGGATTGAAACTTGGCGTTACATGACGCGCCCTACCGCTTCCAATACTCCCCAAACCGCCCGCTAAAATTGGAGGAGGAGGCGTAGATGCGTTTCGTCGCGCCGATGGCGGCGAGACGTTCTTCGGCGACGTGGTTCGAGGCTTCGACCGTTGTGATATTCTTTTCCTTTGCGAGCAGGAGGATCTTCTTCAACACATCGTATATGCCATCGGCTTGCTTAAGCGCGCGAGACTGCGAATAGCCTTCCAGCTCGTTCGCAACATTGATGAGTCCGCCGGCATTAATCACATAGTCGGGCGCGAAAAGGATACCGCGATCTTTCAGCGCCCGCGCATGCCGCTCTTCATCGGCAAGCTGGTTGTTCGCCGGACCTGCGACGATCTCGCATTGTAGCTGGGGAATCGTTTCATCGTTAATGACCGCACCAAGCGCCGCAGGAGCGAACACATCACACTCGATGCCATAAACGTTCTCGGGCTTCACGACCCTTGCGCCCGTTGCGCGCGCCACTTCGTTCGCTTTTTCCGAATAAATATCGGCAATCGTGACTTTCGCGCCTTCATCCGTCAGATATTTTGCGAGCGACGCGGCTACGTGTCCCGCGCCTTGAATCACGACGTGCTTTCCCGCAAGCGAATCGTTGCCAAACTTCACCGCTGCACATGCCTTAATGCCCACGTATGTGCCGCGCGCGGTAACCGGCGAAGGATCGCCCGAACCGCCAAGTTCCTCGGGAATGCCGGTTACGTATTTCGTTTCGGCGCGAATCCAAACCATCTCATGGAGCGAAGTTCCCACATCTTCCGCGGTAATATATCGCCCGCCAAGTCCCTCGACATAGCGCCCAAAGGCGCGGAACATCGCCTCGCTCTTGTCTTTCCTCGGATCGCCAATGATGACGGCTTTTCCGCCGCCTAAATTCAGTCCTGCGACGGCGGCTTTGTAGGTCATGCCTCGGGAAAGGCGGAGGACATCGTTCAGCGCATCGAAATCGCTGGCGTAGGTCCACATGCGGCAGCCGCCCAGCGCGGGGCCGAGCGTGGTGTTGTGAATGGCAATAATAGCGCGCAGGCCCGAACGTTTATCGTGGCACAGCACGACCTGTTCGTGGTCGCGTTCAGCCATTTGGTCGAACAATTCGATTTTTTTTTCTTTCTCGGACGAAGAATAACTGATCGTCCCGGCTGCAACAGGAGAGCTGTCGATCGAATGGTTCAGAGCACCGTTCGTCTGACCATTGATTGTCTTTGGGAGGGCCACCTCAGTGGCGGATGAAACATTCTTTTCGGGCATAATTGCGGTTGAGCTGCCTGGTTAGCGATATTGTCGGAAGGAGGTAGTGAGGAATTCCGGCGCGTTAAACGAGAGATGAAAGCGTGCCGTTCCAAAAACATCCAGAACCTTGATTTGGGGCGATTTAAGAGATTCATGAGATAGGTAAATTCGATTCAAATAAAAATCTAATTACTCTCTTAAATCGCCCCAACTCATGGTTCTGACATTCCCCGCGCAATTTCCAACCCCTTGAACGCCGGCGCGCGGTCATCGACGAGGTGCAGCGTGAAGTAGTCGTCGTCTTCGTAAGCCTGTTCCAGTAGCCGAGTGGTGATGGGCTGACGGGCTACCCCACCGGCGAGATAAAGATTGTATGGCTTGCTGCCGCTCATCACGCCCGGTATTGTAAGCGGAAAAATCATGGTGGTCAAGTCGATCAATTCCTCGTAAACAAGATCTTGGATATGCTTTCGACTGGGGGGATCAGGATCATTCATGGCGGCTTCCAATGCATCTCGCGCAAAGGAGGCAACGAACGCGGGATCGCTTTCCGCGCGTTGAGTGAGGCTTCGTGGCGTGATGGGAATTTCCGTCACGCCTATCCGCGTATCCATGGCCTCGCACAGCGCATCGCGGGGATAAACGCCATCGAGAGCATTGACATAATGCCGGAGCGCGCGAAGCCCGATGCGGTAGCCGCTGCCTTCATCCGAGAGGAGCGGACCCCAGCCACCAATGCGCCGTGCCGCGCCGCCGGAAGGTTGATAAAATATGACAGAGCCAGTCCCGGCAATGAGCAGAATTCCTTCCTCGCCTTCGGCCAGCACGGATTTTAGCGTAAGCGTGGCATCGCTCTCGATATGAATTCGTGCGTCAGCAAATTCAGGCAGAGCTACGATTGCGGCTCGAAGCAATTCCTGATCTTCCTCGCGGCTCATGCCGGAAAGACCGAGCGCCAAATTACGAATTGCGAATTGCGAATTACGAATGTTGGGCGCATTACCATGCGCCCCTACGATGCGGCGCAGTTTTTCAGCCGAAGCAGCGAAATCTCCATTTCTTACTTTCAGCGAAATAGGAAATTCGAAATACTCCGGCTCCTGGTCGTCCCGTTGAATGAAGACTCGCGTGGTCGAACCACCACCTTCGATGCCGATAAAAGATGTCATGCTTTCCTCATGAAATAGGTGCCTCTTCGACAAGCTCAGGGCATGCTTTTATTTTTTTTGCATTCAGAGTTCATGAACACCTTCGATTCCAATCTAATTTCGCCTTTTTGTCTTATAGAAAAGGTGCTCAAAATGTGTTTTCACGTTTAATTTTCATTTGACTTTTCATTAATTTCTTGATGAAAACCAATTCGATTCCCCTCCCCACATTCGTAATTCGTAATTTGTCATTCGTAATTGAAATAGGTGCTCATCAAAGCAATCACTAATATACGACAATTATTGGGCCAGCCTGGAAATTCGAAATTTGGTGCCGACGGAGGCTCCATCTAAAACGAATCACCCATATAGCTGTGACGGGCGATGCGGACGACATAAGCCTCGCGACTTTGAAGTTAGCGCCTGAAGAACTTACTAAAACATCCCTTGCGCTCAGCATTAGAAAGTAGTTGTTCAAGGGTTCCCCACTCGATCTCGATTTTCTTCGGAATATCTTTAGCAAGACCAGGGGACAACCTTTGCGGTATTATCGCGTGGGAAGGATTGACGTGACACCCCTTTTGAGTGCCATCAAGAGGATCTTCTATCACATCGATGGCGGTCGGCTTGTCCTTGTATTCGATACATATTTGCTTTAGACGACTCACGGTTGCGCTTCCAACTCCCATGAGGAAGTGCTTTGGTGGTTTATGGAGCTGATCAATAAAACCGTTGATAATTTGTTTTTTAGACCATACTGCAAGCCTGCTCAATGAGCTTTCGGGACCTTTAAAAAGTGAGGAGTGAAAACGTTCTTCTTTTGCATCGTAATGTTCCTGTAAGATTGCCTTAAAAACAATCTCGGAATTAGGACATTGATCGCCTTTCATCGTTCAAGAATTCGCGTTTCATGCGCTTTGAAGAACATCCCCGAACCTACTTAGCAGCTCTCCGAATTCAGATTCACCCTCTTCATCAAGCTTTTCAAAAGAGTATCTAATTACGATAGGGCCGAATTCTAACTCTATCGACCCAGCGATATTATTCTCCCAGCCAAGAGCCAAATTGCCATGTTCACTCAAGAAAATACTTGGCTGGAATGAGGATGGGATCTTTACTAAAGCAAAAAAATTGTTGACTTGCTGAACCGATTCATAATTAAGTGACTCGCCCGAACCGAAATACCAACCAGCTCGATTCAATCTGAAACTTTCGAATCTACCAATGCCATTTGTTCCCAAGGCCACGCGTGATGCCTCCTTGAGGCGAGGAAAAACTCTTGCAAGCGGCTCAACCTGCTTTGGCCCGACCTGGATTCCTAAATTTCGGTATATTTCACCTAACGGGTCAATTAAGCGCCACTCATGCTTAGATGCTGAAGGACCGAAGCCCAAGGATAGGCGCCCTAATCCGGGTAGCATAATTGATTCGCTAAGGGCTGACGACGGAGGTCGTTCAACTCTCACCATGGCGGTGGCCGTCCTCACCTTCGAAACGTCTTCCGATAGATCTGGTTGATTAATCATACTCTGGATTTAAAGATTCTAAATATTCAGTTTTGAGGGCTGAGAAGAAGATCTTCTTCTCAGACAGATGTACGGTCTCTAAGTATTCATTAATGTTTTCCGGAAAATCGGATAATGGCCCGCGGAGCACCGAGTCAATATCAATCACCGAGAGTGGTTTGCCTTCCGTATCGGTCAGATCATTGTGATAGCGAAGGGTAGATTCTACAATTCCGTCGTTAATAACGGCTGTAATGTTGAAAGGCAATTTTGTAACATCATGATCTCCTATCTGAATTTTCCACAGCATATTAGAAGTGGCATCTCCGTCTATCTGGTTGATATACCTTAATGCGAACCTAGAATACTCCTTAACGATCTCAGCGTCGGTAAGAATGGTAAATGCATCATGAAATTCTCTCTTCAATGAACCCCATCCCGGGTACTCGCGAACAGCACTAACTGACAGAACGTTGGGGCCTATTTGCAGAACGATATTATTTCGTCTAAATTTATAATAAGGCTGGTATTTTAGACCAGGATCCATGTCGCGGATTGGCTCTGGAAGCTGTAATACTGGGGATTTTTCGGGTGGCGTGTTGTAAGTTTTTTTAAGCTGTTGATAAAGAATCCCGAAAACAGCGTCTCTCTCGACAGCAGGCTCAAACCGTACTTCGATAATAGCTTCCGTAATCGGACAAGGCGTAATCTTGACGGGTAATTGCATGTATGGTTAGGTACGAAAATACGACAATTCTGTTACCTCGGCCCTAAATCAAACTTTTTACTATCCATATCCTCCTCAGCCACTCGCTTAAAACTCTATCGTCCACCCCCTACGGCACATACACCAACCACGCGCGGCTGAGATAATCCGTCATCGTGATCGAGAGCAAAATAAAAAGCCACACAATCCGCGCGCTTAGGTGGGGCATAGCTAATACTTGGGGACTTGCTCTAATGTACTTACACATCTTTTGCAAAAAGTTAAGCGAATGGAGGGCAACGAATGCCCGCTTGCCCTTGAGCTGAATTTTGTCGTTAGTGACCGCCTCGATAATTTCGTCGCGGGTAAAGTCGCCGCACTCGGACTTGTCGATTTCAAAGATGATACATTG
Source organism: Ignavibacteriota bacterium (assembly GCA_003151825.1). Classification (GTDB taxonomy): domain Bacteria; phylum Bacteroidota; class Ignavibacteria; order Palsa-1295; family Palsa-1295; genus PALSA-1295. Next base: position 9,877 of record PLYO01000005.1, on the reverse strand, counting down.
TTTCATTAAGAATGAGGTTAACCGGATGAATGCCGAATAAGACGGATTGCCTCTCCAGCCCGATCACCGAACAACTATCTCACTTAGTAGTTCAGTAGATCACACCATGCCGCGGGAAAGACCATAATAACAAAGGGCAGACCGAAGCCTGCCCTTGAATGGACATGCGCAGCACGTCCTTACAAAAAATAGAATTATTACTGCCCGGATTTTTCGATGGTAAACTCCACGCGGCGGTTGAGCTGGCGGCCTTCGGGGAGATTGTTCGGAAACTTCGGATCGTTGACGCCGTGGCCTTGCGCCGTGACGTTCGCTGGCAGCGAAGTCATGGAGCGGAGCGCGGTAATCGCTCCATTGGCGCGGGCTTCGGAAAGCGTTTGGTTATACTCTCGCGTGCCGGTGGAGTCGCAATAGCCATCTATCTTGACGCCCGTTGCGCCGCTGTTAATGCTTTCGCTAATAAGCTGGAGCATTTGCCGCGCGCGCTGATTGATGTCCGCCCGATCGAAATCGAAGGAGAGCATCGCGTATTTTTCGAGATAATTGTGATCGACGGTCTTCGCTTCGATGCGCGTGAGGCCGTCGGCATGAGTGGTTTGCCCCATGTCGTCGGTGACGGTGAGCGTGTAATGCGCAGTCTGGCTAACATACTGTTGCGCGTTCGGAATGTCCTCCGTGGTCGTGGCGGGCGGCGCTCCGGTTCCCGAGAGCGGCGGCGCAAGCGGCACGCCATCCTTATCGAGCGCAATGGTCCAGTTCTTGTAATGATGCGTCGAAGGATCGGGCGAGACGGTGATGTCATAGCGTACCGTCGTCGCGCCGACGCTGACGGCCTGCCGGTTTTCGATTTTGACAGGCGCGGTGAGTCCATCGTTGCTCGAAACGATTTCGACGCGGCGGTTTTCCTCGCGGCCGGCTTTCGTTACCGGGTTGGTCGGAATTTCCGGCAGATTGCGCTGATCGACCGTGATGCGGCCCGGATCGATGCCCCAGGTATTCTCTATGTATGACGCCACAGCCTGAGCGCGCGCCTTCGAAAGGCCGATGTTGTCCCGCTCCTCGCCCGAGTTCGAGTTCGTGCCGGTAATTTTGCAGGTCATGCCCGGATTGCGCTTCATGCGCTCGCCGATGACGTCCATAATCGCATGGTTCGCGGCGAGCGCGTCTTTACCAGACAAGGCGGACTCTTCGCTGAAACCCGTCGCGCCCGATTGGCTGTACCGCGAGCTGATAACGGCCGAGCCATCGTCGAAAAAGATATAGGGGAGCAGCGGCATCGAGGCGCGGGTATGATTCGCTTGCTCGGGCGAAACCAGATCGGGCATCTGCCCACCATCCGGCATGACGCCGTGCGCGGTGATCGTCGCCGAGATAGGCACAGGCGGCGGAGGCGGAGGGGTTGATTCCGGCAGCGCGAACTTCAGCGTCGCTCCTCCGGTAAAGATGATCGGTATGAGCGACATCCCACTGCTCAGACCCGATTGATAGCCGGTCAGACTGTATGTTGTGAACAGTTCGGGCGTAAGCCACATCGTATTCTCCGCATTGAGCGGAATGTCGTAGCCGATTCCAACCTTCAACGCGACAACGAAGCCGGCTTTGTTCGGAATGGCGGTATCGGCAGTGGTGGTTGCGGTGTAGGTATATTTCTCGTAAAGCGGGGTGCCGAGATTGAAGCCGCCCATCACATGCAAATTGCTGAACGCATATTTCAGCAGCAAATCCGCGCCGAGATCCGCAACCATCAGCGTCAGCGGCTTCGTCGCCGGAGGTGGTGGTGGTCCCGTTGGTTTCGTCGATGCGTCGCTGTATTGCATGTTATAGCCATTGTAGGCAATGCGCGGCGCGAACATGAGATTCGTCCCGATTGGAATTTCCGCAAGCACATGAAATTCCGGCGAAACAATCATGTGGCTCGTTGTCCAGATAAAACCCGAATCGACCGGCGCATATTGGCTGGCGCCATTCCAGGCATCGTTGCCGGCCGCGCCGAAACCGAGCGTAAGCGTGTGGGGCCATGTGACTTGCGAGCTATCCCCGGACGCGCCACCCGTCTGCGCGCACGCATTACGCGCGGCAAAAAAAACGATGATGAACGCAAGCGCCACGATGGACGAGGCAAGGCGCGACGTCCAGCGGCGGGGGATGATTCGAAGTCTATAAGGTTCCATTTGCTGCTGTGTCTTGTGATGTTTTAAATGAATGCACATCGTGCAATTCCTGACGGAGCATTCACGCCGCCGTAATAAGTTTTTTCCGAACGGTGCGTGATGGATGCCCCAAGCGCAATGAATTGCACTTGCCATAGGGGCTAATACTTACGCAGGGTAAAGAAAACAGTTTCGCCCCGATGCTACACAACGTCAGAGGTATCCTTTGCCAAATCGAATTCCATCAGCGCATCGTAGAGCGGCGTCGAACGCGCATGTTCGGCTACGAGATAGGCGACGAGGCATGTGAGGATCAGCGCGAAAAGCTGCTCTTGGTTACCCGTCATTTCGAGGATGAGGACGATGCCGGTCAACGGAGCGCGAATCGACGAAGTAAAAATCGCGGCCATGCACACAACGGCATACGCGGCCGGAGTCGCACCGCCGCTCGGGAACATCGCAAGGCTCACATGTCCGAATAACTGCCCGATGATCGCTCCGAACACAAGGAGCGGCGCGAATACACCGCCCGGAATACCCGAAGCGTACCCCAGGATGGTCAGACAGAATTTCCCCAATAGAAGTACGATGAGAAAAAATGTCAGGCTTTCTGAAGTAAAATTCCCGCGAAGAATGCTTTCGGCGATTCGGTGTCCGCCGCCGAGCGCGTCGGGAAGCCACCACCCCACAAGCCCGGTCACTGCTCCAACAAGCGCGGCCTTTTGCCACATCTCAAGTCGGAACCGGCCTGAGAATTTCAATGCCCACAAAAGAGTCCCATTGAAGAAAACTCCGGCGTATCCGGCGAAGAGTCCCATTGCCGCGAAGAGCGGCAACGCAGTCAGCGGTGGGAGCGGAAAATCGTGAACGTGAAACGATGGCAATTGGCCCGTAAAAATACGGCTCACCGCAACGGCGAAAACCGAAGCGATAAGCGCGCTGACCACCGTGAACGGCGAAACCTCGCGCTGCAATTCTTCGATGACGAAGATAAAGCCGGCCAAAGGCGCGTTGAATGCCGCACCAAGTCCCGCTCCCGCTGCCGATGCAATGAGATTCCTTTTCGAGTAAGGATCGAGTTTCAACACATCCGAAAGCCCGGCTCCGGCACACGCGCCCATTTGCACGGTCGGCCCTTCCCTTCCCATCGAAAAACCCGCCCCGAGCGCAAGCACACCGCCAATGAATTTCACCGGCAAGATACGCTTCCAGTCGAGGGTGCGTTTTCCGGCAAGCACGCCGCGAATGTGCGGAATCCCGCTGCCGGACGCCGCCGGAGCGAAACGAGATGTTAAGTAGGCAGCAATGGCGCCAAGCAACGCGGCAATCACTGGCAACACCACCCAACCCCAGCTAACATTACGATGAAGCAATGCGAGCAGCGCGATGCGCCCTTGCTCGGCGTAATTCAACGATAGCTGAAATGCCACCGCGATAGCACCCGCTAACAACCCCACGCCGCCCGCGCGAATGAAATGAACGCGACGGCTTACTTCAAGAAGATAATTTCCCTCGTCCTGTCCGATGACCGCATTTTCCGATTCCACATGCCTGATAACGCACAACAAAAGAAAAAAGTAAATTTCGACGCAAATATTTTAGCTGCGGCTTTTCGCGTTCCCGAAGCTCCACCATTTCAGTAACGAGTAACGAGTAACAAAATTCTTCATTCGTCACTCGTAATTCGTCATTCCTCACTACCCACTGTCCACTCGAATTTCACTCCGAATTTCAAGTTGAAATACATTTCGCTAAACTGTACAGAAACGATACAATCGGGCAAAAACCGTCCGAAAATGAGACGATCTCTCTAAAAGTGTATGATTATGAGAAAAGCCGTCTGAATCTGTTCCATTTTGCGACACGTGTACGATTTTGAGAATCAACAAAATGTTATTTTATTACGAATTCATACGATTTTTGGGTCTTCGGTGTAATAACTTCCTCGGGAATATCGTCTATACCAGTGAGGGATTCGATTCATCGAAACCATCAGCCCACCGAGAGGCGGCTTCGCAAGGGGCATCTTCCGGGGGTGAGAATTATAGTTTACATTGCCGAGGATTATAGTTTAGCACATTGCTATAGTTCAGTACATTGCTAATTTAGTACATGCCATGAAATACATCATTGCAGCCACAATCATGACGATGGCGCTCGCCGGACGGGCGAGCGCCCAGTCAGCGAACGACCATTCGTCCATGCCGATGACGGCCTTCGCGGGAACGCCCGAAACGGCTTCGGAGATGGCCAATGCCATCCAGAGCGCGAGGAGTGTCCCGAAGGCCACCTCGCCTTCGGAAGTGGCCGAGAGAGAATCCATTGCCAATAGCTTGAAACAGGTGGTGTTGAAGCTCGTCGCCGATCACGCCACAGGTTCGACCGAATTGCTTCGCACGGGACAGGCGCTCGATCTGATGGCCACTGTGGGTACGGAACACAGCGCCATGGAGCAGCAATCGGTCAATATCCGCGTGACCTACGATGCCCGCCCGGTCGGCGGCATTTTGAATATCCGGGTGGAGCTTGTCCCGGTCTTTGGCGGAATCGGCTCCGCCGTTCGCCCGTCGATCATACGGCAGTTTGCTCAGGCCGTCGATAATTTCGACGACGATTTCATCGGCCAGACCATTACCACGCTCACCGGAGAGCTGGCCATGGGGCTGACGGTGGGGGAATAAGTTTTTGCATCTCACCCTCACAAGAAAAACACCTCTTTAGGGAACATAAACTTAGGGAGTCTCAAGACACGCGCCTGGAACTCCCAGGCGCGTTTTTTATTATAGGGGACTTCCGGAAATTGTCGTATCTTTGTACCGAGGGTTTCAGTTGAACCTTTCATATTTCACAACTTACCATGAAAAAACTCATTGCTTTCGCATTCTTTTTCTTCGTATCGTATTCTCTTCATGCGCAGACATCGCAGCCCGTGATTTCGTATCAGGGCCTTATTCAAGGCACGGACGGAGCGCCCATCAAGGATAGCACCTACCCCATCACCATTCTGATTTGGCGGGACACGATGCAGGGCACCCCTATCTGGCAGGACGTGTTCCAAACCGAGGTCAGGGGCGGGGTGTTCAATATCCTGCTCGGGTCGCAATCGCCGCTGCCGGCGCCATCGGACATGGATCATCCTCTCTTTATCAGCACCAGCATTGGCGAGGCTTCGGCGGCCTATCCGAGATCGGCGCTCTCGGCTGTGCCGTTAGCGATCAACGTGGCCGATCGAGCCATTACGACGGCGAAGCTCGCCGATAGCTCTGTGACGCCGCAAAAGATGAACATGAACTACGTATCCTCGATCAGCGTAAACGGGCAGCAAGTGACCGGAAACGGTACGGCGCTGAATATCGCCGGGGGCGACGGCGTGGGCGTGTTATTCGACCCCAATACGAACAGCCTTTACCTGAGTAGCGCGGGCACGAGCGTGGGGACGGGCAAGGGTGGTGAAGGGCATGTATTTGCTACTACCCCCACTCCCACTCCATGGATGCAGGGCGGCGATGGCGCCGGTGACCTCAACGTTGATCCATCGGTTTTGGGGTCAACCAGTGCTTCCTACGGTGTAAGTATTTATTCTGGGAACGCGGACCGCATTGACCTACCGCATGGCGGTGGAATTACATTGGATGCCGGTTTAGGCGGACCGGGAATCATCCTCGAACCATTTGGAGGAGTCGTTGGAATCCTCCATATTAATTCATCGGGCCTTTTATCGGACAGCGCTGTCAACCTTGCTTCGGCTGATGTGAGCGGAATTTTACAGCAGACAAACGGTGGCACGGATACTATTCCAAGATGGTCCACCACGCTACCCCTTGGACCATCGAATTCGGCAACCGATAAGCACACCACAGTCGCCGGAGGAGCCGCAGGCGATGCTGATATCTTCGCTGCTACGGTAGGCGGCGGCTATTACAATAATGCATACGGAGACGATGGAGTTGTTGCCGGTGGGGAATCGAACCAAGTAGGATCGAAAAAAGCCGACCCTAATTCCTACCACTCTGCGATTGGCGGCGGGGCGGTTAACACTGCGGAAGGCATTGGTACGGCAATTCCAGGCGGCGTTTCGCTTACCTTAGGGACACATTCATTCGGATTTAATGGAGACAACGGAGACATGGAAGAACAAGAGGTCGGTATCAATCCAGTTCCCGCTGTGCCGGTGATAACCGATCTGAGCGACAGCGGTGGAAATTATTCGAACGTTGCTTTTTTTGGTAACGTGAATCTCATGCTCGGCAACGTGGACACGAATGCGCGCGAGTTGCAATTTTATTCACCGAACGCGGGCGATCATAATTTTACGCCGGGATCGGTCTTCTACTCCTCCTTCCGCGCGGGCACACAGAGTAATAATATTCGATATACGTTGCCTGCTGCGAATCCTGCTGCCGGGCAGGTTCTTTCCGCAAGTATGGTTACGCCTCATACGGGAGCAACGCCCACAGAGGTGACCCTCACATGGTCACCGGCGGGGGGTGACTCAGCAGGATGGCTCCTGAAGGGGAACGCGGGTGCTCCACCGCCAACGAATTACCTGGGAACTCAAGATAGCGAAGCGTTCGAAATCCACATTCACAACAATACGCTCGATACGACGAGAGGAAACCGGCGCGTGATGCGATACGAGGAAGGCACCACTTCGCCAAATATTCTTGGCGGGTCGAGCGCGAATACGTTGGGAATGGAACTCACGGGTGTGGCGATACTCTCGGGTGGCTCGATTGCGTATCCCAATATCATATCCGATTCAGAGAAGTTTTGTCTAATCGCTTCGGGAGAAGGGAACCTCATTACCGGTGAATCAGAGTATTCGTCCATCGTCGGCGGTCGGTTCAATTCCATTGAGGCTTCCCTAGAATCCGTGGTTTCTGGCGGCTATGGAAATATACTTTCCGGAGATAATAGTTTGATTGGTTCGGGATTTACGGACACCTTAACGGGTTCGGCGAGTTCCATCGTTGGTGGCACATCGAACTATTTATACGGAAACCAATCGACGATCGCTGGCGGTCAGGGAAACCAACTATACACCGGGATTCTCGGCCCTTCGTTCCTCGGCGGCGGACAGAATAATTATCTCTACACCGGATTGCTCAGTGGCCCATCCTTTCTTGGCAGCGGTGACAGCAATGTGTTAACGGCCGGATGGGCGACGCTGGGCGGTGGCCATCGCAACATCATCGACATCGGCGGCGAGAAGGGAATTATTGTGGGTGGATGCTTTAATACCGTCACCCAGGAATGGGGCATTATTGTTGGCGGTTGCGGGAACACTGTTACTGACACGCTCGGCACCATCGGGGGCGGCCAGCATAATCTCGTGGCTGGGACACTTGGCACAATTAGTGGCGGGGACACGAACCGTGTCTTTGGGGTAGCCGGAACGATTGGCGGCGGTGCTAATAATCAAGTAACCGCATACTTTGGCGCTATCCTCGGCGGGCTGCGCAATTCGATAGGCGCATTGGACAGCTGTGGAGTTATATCCGGCGGAGCCTATAATACGATAGATTTCCAGGCCAACGAAGCAACGATCGGCGGGGGCTATACAAACGTAGTTTACGGCAATCGGGGCACGATTGGTGGCGGTGAGTCTAACGGCGATTCTGCTGTTCGAGGCACGATTGGCGGCGGAGGGAATAACGGTATTCGAGCAATTGCCACCAATGGAACGATCGGCGGTGGTTACGATAATCTTGACAGCGCGGAATATGGAACCATTCCAGGTGGCTATGGCTTGACGGCACAGAGCTTCGCGCAGTTCGTCGCGGGCACATTTAACATCCCGATGGGAACAAGCACATTCGGTTCGATCAACGGTGACGACCCGCTCGTTATTTTCGGAAATGGGACTTCTGCGGGATTCCCATCCAACGCATGGACACTCTCCAACAGTGGTTATTCCACCGCCTACGATAACATCGGCTCGGGTGGCGGGGCACATCCTGCATCTACACGGATGGGTTCCACTTATGCTAATAACACCATTATAGCTTGCGGATACGTTGGATCGAATGATACCTTTGCAATAGCAGATGTCGGGGTTGCTCATGTCTTTCATGACACTACAATTCTCCACATGGGCACCTATGTTATTCACCTTAATGTCGTAAACACTGACGGTACTCCGCACACGTTCGATACAAGCGCGGTCGCAATAACCGCGACCATCGTAGAAGGGGCTACCGGAGGACCAGGTTTGATCACGGTGACGCAGCTTTATACAACGCCGATAGCATGGGATCACTGGCCTATCACTCCTCAACAACCGGCTTTCATTATTAGAACTTATAATACGGGGTTCAACCTGAGTAACACCTTTGCCTTTCAATTCCATGTCATTGCTCCGTAAATACTCAAGCATTCGAATACCCGTGGAGCGATTTCGCTCCACGGGTATTTCCGCGCGCCGATTAGCGATGGCGTTTTTTGCCGTCGCCGTGACGCTTGCTGCTTATGCTCCGCGAGTGGAGTCGCAATGGAAATTGCAGCAAGATTTCGCATCCTATGCTCCCGATTTTTTGAGGATTACGTCAATTTATTTTCTCGATCTTCCGGGACCACCTCGTATCGGCTTTCTCGGCGCGGCAAGTATAGACAGCGGCCAATTATGGAAAACCACGAATGGCGGAGCGAGCTGGTACGAAGTGAGAATAGCAAATGAAATTGACTTTGATGGAGTGTACGATTTCGCATTCAAAGACAGCCTGACAGGATGGTTAGTTGAATATGACGATCCTTGGGGTCTTGACGCCTGCTACAAAACAACCGATGGCGGCGAAACCTGGAATGCTCTTCCCGGCACCGGAGATCCAGGTTATACCACTGAAGGTGGTTATTCCATTTATTATCATCGCGCAACAAATCGCTTGTTCTTAGCTTCTGACGAGGATTTCGTTCTGGGTCTTACATCGACCGATGAAGGCGTCACATGGCAAAGCATGAACTTGCAATTTAGCTCGTCTTCCTTCTCCGACGATTCAACGGGAATCCTCACTGGCTATCCAAGTTCTAATGGCTTTTCAAATCAAATTTTTGACAATTTTACGACGGACGGAGGTAAAACATGGACGACGACGAATTATTGGTATTTTGCGACGCATCCTCTTCCGATATGGGGAACGAAAACATTTTTTTTGCTTACTGATTCTGATCAGGTTTATCGAAGTGACGATGGCGGAAAAACCTGGACATTGATTTCCATTGTGTCCGGTGGAGGGATTGGGCTGCCTGGCGATCTCTATGGCGATCTCAATCAAATGTACACCCAAACAGTCACCGGTGTATTTGTTTCAAAGGATGAAGGGCTTTCATGGCAGGATCTGTGTGGTCCAGGCGCAAGAGGAGCCTATGAACACATAGGCTTTTATGCCCGTGGTAATTATGTTTATGCGGCCGAAACCGGCGACGGTTATGGCTACGGTGCCCCTTGCAAGCTTTGGTATCTGAACACGGACTCGTTAAATATCTTCACGTCTTCGCTTCATCCCACGCAAAGCACAGCAAGTGGGAACGGAATGAGCGTTCTGTTTCAGCCGCAAATAGATTCTACGGTTGGCGTGGATACGGCGCATTTTGCTATACGGTATGATTCGTCTTTGCTTTTGCAATCGCTTCAGCTTCCGGCAGGCTGGAACCTTTTAGATTCGAGTTCGAATGGGAATACGCTGAACGTAACTATTTTCGATACATCGAGCGTCGTTTCCAATCCAAAC
>PLYO01000011.1 GCA_003151825.1 Ignavibacteriota bacterium | reverse complement strand
TCGTGGTCGATACTATACTCTCGCCTGTCGCCGGAGCAGTCGATGCGCCGATCGTAAGACCCGCCGTCGCGCCATTGATGGTTTCGCCCGTGGGTGCAATAACCGTGATGCCCGTCGTCGAAGGCGCGGTCGTTGAACCGACCTTGATTCCGGTGACGCCGCCATCAACCGTTTCTCCGGTCGTGGTCGATACTATACTCTCGCCCAATGCAAAAGGCGTCGTTGCGCCGATCGTAAGGCCAACCTGGGTGCCAACCGGAGCCGCGCTCAGGTTGAGCGTTTCGCCCGTGGTATTAGCAGTAACCGCGACGCCCGTGTTCGGGGCAGAGATGCTGCCTGGGGGAACCGCTGCCGAGATAATCGATGGCGCGCCTGCGCCGGGGTTCTGTTGGCCGACCACGATTCCATCGATGCTTGCCTCGACGTTTTCACCTACCGGGAATGGATCGATGACGACGCCCGTACCGAAGGCTGCGCCAGTCACCTGGATACCACCCGCTATGCCTACGCCCGCCGGAGCGGTGACTTGCTCGCCAAAGGAGTTGACGGGAATGTTGTTGATGGTAACGACCGGCGTAGTGCTCGTTGTTGCCACGCCGTTAAACGTCATGGTGTTTGCTGCCGGCGAGAGCGTAAACGGTTCGGCTACATCGAACCGGAGCGCCGTGGATGCATTCAGCGAGGCGTATTCAGCCGCAGTGAAGGTTGTACCCGTAACCTCTAAATCGCCTGTTACAATTTGATCGAAGTTGGTATTCGGGAACGGCCCGGTTGCAGGTAGAACCGGTGGGTTCGGAATGGAAGGCGATCCTGTAAACGGAGCAGTAGTCCACGCCGTCGGAACGCCGTTAACGAAGAACCACGTCTTATCGAGCGCGCCGCCGCCAGTAATACCTTCATTGAACACGTCCGTGCTTTGAATGTTCTGATTAGCGCCGAAATTGACGGATGTGGTACTAATATTCAATTGCGCGCCACTGATATTAGTGTTGCCGGTTAAGGTTGTATTGTTTAAATTATTTGCGCCGGTTATCGAAGTGAATTGCGTGCCGCTAAACGTGAGTGTGTTAGCTCCATTCGAATAGAGTAAGGTTGGGGCGACAGCCCATTGGAAGCCGTTCGGTCCACCCACGACCGAGTAGAGCGTTTGACCTGCCGCAGTCGGGTTAGCAATGTTGGCAATATCGCTCAACATAGCAACCGTGCCGCTCTTGTCCGGCCAGGTGTAGGTATAAGGGCTGCCTACATTAGTTGCGGTGCTCTCGACCTGAATGCCCGTCACGCCCGCGACAGGCGCAGCAATTGTAAGGCTGTTGGCATTGTCGGTGATCGCGCCCGTCGTCGTGAGCGATCCGCCGACGGTCGTGGCTGCGCCGCCAGTTGCCAGCTGCGTTAGGCCGGAGGAATTGAGCAACGTGAACGAACCCGTACCGCCCGAGACCGTGCCCGTTGTCGAGATCGTGCCGCCACCCGATGCAGTAAGGCTCGTACCAGTAACCGCGCCAGCATTCACCGTGCCGAGCGTGGATATGCCCGTCACGCCGAGCGTGCCGCCGACTGTCGCGTTGTTCGTGACGGAAGCGGAGTTCAACGTCGCGAGGCTGCTCGTCGAAAGCGTCGTAAAGGCGCCCGTGTTCGGCGCGGTTCCGCCGACCGTCCCGTTAAATGCGCCTCCGAGGCTGTTGCCGACGTTCGTCGCCGTTACCGCACCCGTAAGGGTTGTGGTTGTACCGACCGACAGCGATCCATTGTCAGTAATGCTGGCTGCCGTAAGAGCGCCCAGCGCAGTGACCGCGAAGCTACCGCCAGGATTCGTGAAGCTACCGCCGGAAACCTGACCTGTGAATGTGCCGGTCGTGCCACTAATCGCTCCACCGGTAATCGAGCCTGCTCCCGCGTTGATGTTCGCGCCATTCGTGGCGATGCCGCCATTGGCAGTCAAAAGACCGGTGAATGAGCCAGTGCTTGAGAATGTGCCGGTCACTCCACTGAACGAACCACCCACAGCCAGCGCACCAGCCACCGCCTCATCTCCATTGACTTGTAACTCGTAAGAACCCGCTGCGGGGAAACCACTCGGTAAAGTAGGATTGCCATTGATAACCACCCGCTGTGCCTTAGTTCCCTGCGTACCGAAGGCCGCTAAGCCGGTCGAGACCGTCAACGCATTTCCGGCGCCGGCATTGCTGAGCGACAATGTCGCAGTTCCGGAGTTGCCGGTGAAACTGTCGCCCGCAGTGTTCGACGTGATAGTCGTGAACGCGCCGGTTCCTTGGGTGGTCAAGCCGATTGACGTGAAGTTGCCAGCCGCAGGCGTGGTCACACCAATCGTCGTGTTGTTGATCGTGCCACCGGTAATCACGAAGTTAGAACCACTCACCAAATTGGCGCCGTGGGTATTCGTGTTGTTAAAGGTCGTGACGCCATTGATGGTGTTCGTGCCGTTAAAGGTGTTGTTGCCGCCTGCGTTTCCAAAGGTATTGGTCGCGTTCGCCCCCGTGCCAAACGCGTTGATGGAATTAGCCAACGAGCCGACGTTATTGTTCGTCGCATTCATGGTAGCGGTGGTACCGAGAATCGTCGTGGTCGTATTGCCGGTCAAAACATTACCGATATTAACGATATTGTTCGCGTTTAGGCCGAGCGCGCCAATGTTTATCGTTCCGCCGTGAATGTTATCGGTTAGGCCGCTGATCGTATTCGTGCTGATCGCATTCACGCCGATATTAGTGGCGCCGCCGGCCGTTTGGGTTGTGCCGATATTGTTCGTCTGTCCCTGAATATTATTGGTTCCCGCTCCTGTTGCCGTGATCGTGTTCAATGGCGAACTAACCGAGGTCGAAGTAACTGCGCTGAGTGTGTAGGTGCTTCCGATTGTTTCACCCCACGTCCCGACTGTGTTAACCGTAGCATTGGCCGCGTTGAGAGTATAATTGTTCGCGGTGTTGCCAACCGAAGTGGGATTGAGGTTCGCGCCTAAGCTTACCGTATTGATGTTCGCCGTGCCCTGAATGCCAACCGTTCCAAGCGTACCGGAATTGATCGCAACGGAGTTTGCTCCGCCAACCGTGTTCGCGCCGATCGTCACGTTGCCCAAGGCCGAGGTCGCGCCGGTGTTGATGGTCGTTGTAAAGTTCGAACCAGCGGCGTTGATGCTCACGTTGCCGCCCGATTGCGTAAGGGTACCAATGTTGGACGTGGCATTTCCCCCGCCCACAGTGCCGATCGTCAACGAGCTACCTGTGGAGGTGGCTCCGAGGAGGATTACATTGCCGGCCGATTGCGTCAGAGGGCCAAAGAAAGTCGATGCATTCGAACTGCCTGAAATACCGACCGTAAACGCATTGCCAGGAATGCCAGCCGACATGAGATTGACGCTGCCGCCCGATTGCTTAACTGCGCCGGCGGTAATTGAAAGCGCCGTGCCGCCGGCAAAACTGTTCGTTATGAGAACAGCCGGGGTTACCGTCGTCGTATTACTAAAGCTCTGCTCGCCCGTCCAGACGTTCGGGTTGGCAAGGTTGATGTCGTAGTTTTGGGTTTGACCAAGCTGGGTGGCGATAGCAGGGGACGCAGTCGTCGGAAGCAGGGTGCTTCCCGTGCTTGTGAAGGTTATAAAGGAGTTTTGCAGATCCGCGTTCGTGATCGAGCCAAGGGCAAGCTGCAACGCGCCGATCGAGCCTGGCAACACGTAAAGGAAATTCCCGTGCTGTGGATCGGTGATGCCGAGCGTCAGTGATCCTACGGCACCTGACTGCACCGGATTATGGACATCGAGGAATCCAACGCCGTCCTGTATCAGACCGTTGCCCGCAAGACCGGTAATCGCGTTGCCGGTAATCGCGCCCGGGGCTAACATGCCCGTCGTAATCCCCCCTTGAGGGATGCTAAGCGTAACGTTACCCGTTGAGGCGTTTTCAGCAAGACCCGGCCCATTGAACACACCGGTAACCCCGGATGTCGGACCGCTAATCGTAATCCCGCCCCCACCCGCAGTGGCCGCGATCGTGATGCCCGTGCCGGCCGTAATCAAGTAATCGTCGTTCGCATTGGGCGCGATGTTGTTAATCGTCTCGATCGGCTGCGTCTGCAGCATGCTGTTCGTAATCGGCGGAAGGAAACTCGGAGCGACCTTCACACTGCCGCTATACTGCGTGGCATCCGACGTGAGAGGCGTAGGAAAGAGATCGCCGGAAGTGGGCACCAGATCAGCCGCAATGCCATTGACAGAACCCGCATTAAGCGCATAAGGCGCGGAATAGAGTTGGGTGGCCGGAAGCGTAACGGCAACACCACCCGTACTGGCGGAAGTTACCTCCGCCGTCAACTGATATTGTGCGTTGAAGGGCATGGTGAGGGGACTCGATCCGGCGCCGCCGATGATCAAATTAAAAATCCCATCATTCAGCGTCACGGATGAAGGCGGATAAACATTGGTCCAGAGTGGATTACCAAGTTTATCACTAATGGTAATCTTGATTTGGGCGTTGGCATCCTTAACCGGAACTCCGTTCAATTCCAAAAGTCCCTGATACGTGAACGCACCCGGCACGCCGGAATTGGCCCAGGGCTGAGCATTAACGGATGGGGCGCCGAAAAAGAGTGCAGCACCGAGAGCAAGACCTAATAACCACGAACGACGTGACTTCATACTATCTCCTTGAGATTAAATAAAAAAATTGTAAAACGCAAGCAATAAGTTAAAACGCTGTCTTTTGCCACACATGCCGGAAGCACACAAGCCGACGAAACGCCGCGAGGCGACCCAAGGCAGTTATGCTTCCTGCACGGACTCTGTCGCATTCCGAAAAATGCAGCCAAAGCCGGCAAGAAAAAAATTTCAATTAACGCCCGCTTTCGCCCTCAGCGAAGGCCGGACGCTGCCGAACGCACCCACGAAAACTGAGCGTCCGGCGAGAACAGAATTGCCACAAAATCGGCGAAACTTGGCTGAAAAAGCCATTTTTTACCCCTCAGAAGCGCTCCTAACGGTGCGCCGTCACCGGGTCTGTGCAATTCCATTGGTACGAATATACTCAAAAAAAACGGCCCGTGCAAGAAATCGGGTTTTTTTTCTGAATAAATTTGTGGCTGCCTCCACCAGCTTCCCACACGCTCGTAACACGTCATCGTCTCCCGAATCACGCAACGCTTTTCCCTCTATGCGGTCGCGATAACGGCGGAGCACCCGATGAGCACTATCGCAATGGCTCGGAATACCCGCGTCCATGAGCGAATAGGGGCCGAGGAGAATTCCACCGCTTGATCGGCAAGATACATGCTTTCAAAAAACACGAAGCCAGCGCCAATTGCGAAAAGCCCCGCCAGCATGACCTGCGGTAGAAATTCCCGCGCGTTAACAAGCGCATTCAGCATTGGTTCAGATTATTCTCCCGAAATCTCGATCGGCGCTCCGTAAGGCTCGCCATCGATGAAAAGCCGCACGAAATAAATCCCAGCGCTGCCCATCGAAAGGCTCGCTTCCATGTCGCCCTCGTTAAGCTCGCCCAGCGGCATCCGCTCGACTTCGCGGCCCAGCGCGTCCGTGATGGAAAGCATGCCAATCCCTGCAGCCGGAACATGGACTTGCACCCGCGTCCCAGCGGAATGATAAAACGGATTCGGATAATTCATAAGCACGGGCTGCTGAGAGCCGCTCGTCCGGGCAACGCCAGCCGTGCCTTGCTGCACCAGAACGATCGCATCGAGCCAGAAGGAAGTGCCGCCATTCAGCAGCGAGGACACATCGATCCCGATTGCATTGAAGCCGGTATCCGGAACAATGATTGTCGCCATTTCTTCCACATTAAGCGGGCTCGATTCCAAGACAAGGAACGCGGTGTCGCCATGCGGTTTGAGGTTCTGGTCAAGATTTTGCAAGTGAACTTGAGCTACATTCGAATCTCCGGGCGCGAGGGAGGGGATCTTCCAGTAAATATGGACCGAATCCCCTTTTTGCATGGTGATTGACGTCGTTGCAACCATGAATCGCAAAGAGCACGAGGCACCATCGGCGAATTGAGCGCAAATGCTGTCCGGATTGCCAAACATCGACGAAGTGTCTTGGATGCCGAACGCAAAGATAAAAGGACTTCCCAGCGAAGCGGAATCATAGTTCATCGTTTGCGCCGAAACGCGCATGGCGCCAGCGAAGATCAGAAGAAGTCCGAAAAAAATAGCCTGATGTTTCATGGTCTTCAAAAATAATACTACAAACTTACGACAAAAAAGGAAGCGGTTGCAAAAAACCCCGCATAGAGCGTGGCAACCGTGCCACTCATCTACGGATGCAGCAATACCATCCGAGGAAAAATTTCGCGAAGCCGTTTCCATTGTGCGGCCATATCTTCGCTCACGACTTTTACCTCGGCGATGATGGGCATAAAGTTCGTGTCGCCATTCCATCGCGGGACGATGTGCCAGTGCAAATGTGCATCGATTCCCGCGCCGGACGTGCGGCCAACATTCATGCCAATGTTAAACCCCTGCGGATGCGATAACTCACGCAAGGCCCGCTCGGATGCGGCAAGCAACGACATCATTTCTATGGTCTCGCTTTGCGTGAGTGAGCCGAAATCCGCTGTGTGCCGCACCGGAATCACCATCAAATGCCCGCTATTGTATGGGAACTTGTTCATCAGCACAAATGCCTCGCGCCCGCGAAAAACGACAAGATTCGTTTCATCCTCTGATGAGTCGTGTGCGTCGCAAAGGACGCATGTGTCCTCTGTCTCTTTGCCCGAGAAGGAAGAGATATATTTACTCCGCCAGGGTGAAAAAAGTTTTTCCATTACGATTCGATGGGAGCGGTGAGTTCCGGGTGGCGCAACCGCCCACGTCTGCGCATGAGTCGGCCCATGACTTCCGATCCGAGCAACCCCTGCGGGCGCGTAATCATCATAACGATGAGCAGCAGCGAATAAATAATCATGCGGAACTCCGGCACGGAGCGCAATAGTTCCGAAAGCGTTGTGAGCACGATTGCCGCCAAGATCACGCCGACGGTCGAGCCCATCCCGCCTAAAATGACGATGACGACGATTTCGATCGAGGTAAAAAACCCGAAATCGAGCGGCGTGATGACATAATTCGAATGCGCGAACAGGCCGCCGCCAATCCCCGCGAAAAACGCGCCAACGACAAACGCGCGCACTTTGAAGCGCGTCGTATCCACGCCCATCGCTTCGGCGGCGATTTCGTCGTCACGCACGGCGAGAAAGCCACGCCCGTACGTCGAGTTCACCAAATTTTCTACGCAAAAAATCGTGATGGCTGCAATGATAAAAACCCACGTAAACGTCGTTAGCGGCAAAACGCTAAAGCCTCGCGCGCCGCCAATATAATCCACACCGCCAATTTTGAAATCGACATTCTGTATGATGACGCGAATGATCTCGTTAAAGCCAAGCGTGACGATCGCAAGATAATCGCCACGCAAACGCAGGCTCGGAATTCCGACGCCAAGTCCCGCAAGCGCGGCGACCACCCCCCCGACCACGAGCGCGATCGCAAATGCCGCCGGGTCGTTTCCGCCCGCGATCTGGCCGCCATGCGTGCTCACCCACGTTGTGATGACGGCGGACGTGTACGCGCCGATAGCCATAAACCCCGCATGACCCAGCGAGAACTGTCCCGTAAAGCCATTGATGAGGTTCAGACTCACCGCCAGCGAAATCATGATGCCGATGTACATAATCCGGCCCACGATGTAATCATTAATAAACGGCGTGACGAATGACACGCCGATGATAATGGCGATGGCGAAGAGAAGCCAGCGGTAGGATTTCATTTAACAGCTTCGATAAGTCGTCCTTCGAAAAATAGTTTGATAGAGCCTCCCAAAACGTTCAGTGTGAAACTTAGAATGGATGGGCTTTAAGGTTTCTTATAGTTAGTTCCTAGTTAAAAATTCAACAGCTAAAACTGAGAAATTAGCCAAAATTCGAAGGTTTTCAAGTATGAAACGTGCTCTTTTAGTTAGGTATTAGTTATTAACATTCGTATGGCTGAGTCTCCATTTCCCGCCGCGCTTAGGGCCGCCATAAGAAATCAAACCTCGCGCTTTCATACTTACAAGCAGGTTGTGAATCTTATGCTCCTTCTGATCGTCGCTCAGCCCTTCGGGAAGTTTGTCAAAAAAAAGTTCTCGCATATCCGTGCGGGTTCCCAACGGAGGGTGGGTTAAAATGTTCCGGCCCGGAGATTAGTTCGTTCCGATTGCGCGGGATGGGTCGGGAAGTATTTTCTCGCGAGGGATGCTTAACGTGTGGGGGGAATATCAATCCTCATGATGAACGAACGACGAGGGCATGTATTAAAGGCATCGAAGCCCCTTCATATTCCATCATGTAAAGAAGCGGAAGCATCCTTCCAAGTCCATCATGGAGATAGTATGTCCCATCCGGATTTTCGTTTTTCTCACCATTATCTGGCTGGCGCAAAACTATTCGCATATAACCAGTGAATTCTGGAACGCTTTTTCGGAATTTATCAAGCCAATGGGTTCTTCGTGAATCCTCACTCTTAAAATAATCTATTTCTCGAGCATTTTTTACGAATGTTGAGAGTAATCTACAATTTTTTTGATTATTTCTAAGCAACCCAACGTCCCGCGTCCAGTCACTGGCCAAACAAACCAAGTTCCCAATATCCGGTTTTTCTGAAATTCTCATTTCTGACCATTGCCCGCACCATAAGATACGTTGATCAATTTTTCCAGAGTGCTCTTGACACATCTTCGAGGTTAACCAACCATCATCGTTTTGATGTTCAGGCCAACCGCCATCGTATGGTCTTTCCGAATAATATTTGGCTAGAAAACCTTGCTTGAATTCGAAAAAAGATGAATCGCGGATTTTTTCCATAATTTCAAAAATGGGAACGTCCTGAATCTGTCGGTCGTTCTTGGGAACTATGAAAAAGATTCTTCTTTTCACACTTCTGGGACTCTCAGCCTGTAAGAGTTCCACGGATACCCCATCAACTCAATCGCAATCCGGTTATCTCGGAATGTGGTACGAGCGATGGGCAACGTCGGACGAAGCATTCACGCTGGACTTCACCGGCCCGACCGAATGCACAATTTCTCAGGGTAGCGAGTCATGGTCTCCTGCTACGATGTTTGTTGGTGCAACCGATAGCTTAGAATTCAACGAGGGCAACCCGTTAGGCGTAACGATGATTTCGATGAGTTGGCCGAGCGCGGGCGGCTTGGGCCAACCCCCCTCCGCCTACATCAGCGTATATTTGAACCGGGCGGGCGATTCCCTTCTGGCCTTGCAAGGCTCCTCTACGATTGGCTACAACTTTACGCGATGAATGGTGAGGTGGGTTTTCACTCGTTAGATAACGGGGAAATGTCTGAACCGGGATTTGGGTAGATTTTTGAGATTAACACGATGGGATTCAATCTTAATTTCAGAAATTTTGTATTATATGTCATTGCGAGGAGAATAAAGCGGAATTTTTCCTCGCAATGACGAGAATGTAAAAATTAATCTCAAAAATCTTTTAATCTCCCCAAATCCCGGTTCAGACATTCCCACTTCAGACTTTTTCAATTTCCCGCTTGCCCAACAGCCCGCTCGGCTTAAAAATGAGAATCAAAATCAATATAGCAAAGGCAATGGCGTCCCGATAGGTCGATGCCGCCGTGCCCGAAACGAACGTCTCCACCAATCCGATAATCATCCCTCCTAAGGCCGCACCTGGGATGTTGCCGATGCCGCCCAGCACGGCGGCGACGAAGGCTTTGAGTCCGGGAAGGATTCCCATTAGCGGTTCGATGCTGGGATATTCCGTTCCATACAGTACACCGCCCGCGCCGGCCAGCGCGCTGCCGATGATGAAGGTGAATGTAATCACCCGCCCGATATTAATTCCCATCAAACTCGCCGCCTGCTGGTTGTAACTCACGGCTCGCATGGCGGTTCCGATTTTTGTTTTCATCACAACGATGCGGAGCAAAAGCATCAGCACCAGCGAAACGCAAATCACTACCACTTCCACCGTATCGATCGTGATCGACTTCGTATGCACAAGTATATGGTTTGCAATGATCGGCGGGAACCCGCGCGGGTTCGCGGTGAAGACAAGCTGTCCCGTATATTCCAAAAACAGCGAGACGCCAATCGCCGTGATGAGCACCGTCAGCTTCGGCCGCGAGCGCAGCGGGCGATACGCCAGGAATTCTATCGTCGCGCCGAGCGCGGCACAGATCGCCATCGAGATGAGAAACACCAGCACCGTTGATTCGACGCTTCCAATCGGGAAAAAATGGTTCACCCAGCTCGTCGCGGCGAAATATCCGACGTAGGAACCAATCATGAACACATCGCCGTGCGCGAAATTGATAAATCGCAGTACGCCGTAGATCATCGTATATCCAAGCGCAATCAGCGCGTAAATCGCGCCGAGCGAGATGCCGTTGATTAATTGCTGTACAAATTCCACTAATGTGTTCTCTTAAGCGATACTCTTATTAATGTCATTCCCGCGAATGCGGGAATCCAGATTCCTCATGCACCTGGATTCCCGCATTCGCGGGAATGACAGAGAAAATAAATTAGGGTTTAAACGGCGTCTCCGCTTCTCCATTCGGTCCAATACGTTGCGCGAAGTGATACACCCCATCGACGATCTTGATGATCGTAATCGGTTTCGAGGCGTTGCGGTATTCGTCGATCGTGATCGAGCCCGTTACGCCGGGGAAGTTTTTCGTCGAGGCGATCGCTTTCCTTAGCTTCGCGGAATCGGTGGAGTGCGCGCGGCTCATCGCGTCCACCAGGATGCGCGTCGCGTCGTAGCCGAGCGCCGCCATCGCGTCCGGGACGGCATGGTATTCATCCTGATATTTTTTGATGAAGTTCTGCACCGTCGTATCCGGGTCTTCGGTCGAAAAGTGATTCGAAAAGAAGGTGTTGTTGAATTCCTTCTCCGCGCCTTTGGTAAGTTGCGGCGAATCCCATCCGTCGCCGCCAAGAATCGGGCACGTAATTCCAAGTTCACGCGCCTGACGCACGATGAGCGAGACCTCGTTGTAATAACCGGGAACGAAAATCACATCCGGGTTCGCGCCCTCGAAGCTCGTCAGCGCCGCGCGGAAATCTTTATCGCCCGACGAATACGATTGCTCGCTCACGACCACTCCGCCAAGAAACGTGTACGTATTCTTGAACGCATCGTCCAAGCCGACGGAATAATCCTGCTTCACATCCGTCAAAATCGCCGCGCGTTTACCCCCAAGCGAGTTATACGCGAACCGCGCCATCGTCTGACCCTGAAAAAGATCGGTATAGCAGATGCGGAAAATATAATCGCCTTTTTTCGTCACGTCCTCGTTGGTCGAGGCGGGCGTGATCATCGGGACGTGCGCCATCTGGCAGATCGGCGCGCCCGCCATCGAGCGGCTGCTTGCCACTTCGCCAAGCACCGCAAGCACGCGGTCCGAATTCACGAGCTTCTGCACGCTCGCGACCGCGTCCTCGGTTTTCGACTGATCGTCCTCGGTCATGAGGTCAATCTGCTTGCCGAGCACGCCGCCGGCCGCATTGATCTCCTCGATAGCCAGCACATCGCCCTGATGCACCGATTGGCCAAACGTAGCCGTCCCGCCGGTGAGCGAGGCAAACTCGCCCACGCGAATCGTGTCTCCCGGCCCGCCGCCCTTACGGCAGCTCCCAAACACAAGCGCCGCTCCGAGCGCCGCAATTACAATAATATCCGATCGTTTAAGATTAAAAAGCGTCTTCATAATGGTTCAAAAAATGGTTAATGAAAATGTTCTGGATACAAAAATACGATTAAAACGGGGAGGGGCGGGGGAATTGGGGGGAAACTTAGACTCGCGCGACCAGACGGCCTTTTTCATTTTTGAACTGTTAAGTAATACTTAATAGTTGGCCCGGGCTAAATTTTGAACTATCCGGAGTTTCCGGATAGTTGCCACTGGCGTCAATTCACCTTGACCGACCGCATTTTTAACTTGTAAGTTATACTTACAAGTTGCAGCTTCCGAAATGAGTTATCCGGAATTTCCGGATAACTGAATGGGAATTATGGGAGGGCGAGAGATTTGAACAACTAACCTATTTATTTCTTGCTTTCAGCGCTCGCTTTACATAAATCGGCAACTCGATCCCTTCCTTTGAAGCCACATTTCGCATCGCGTCGAAATCCTGAACTTCTTTGCCTTGCCAAAGCACATCGAGCCTTCGAACATCCTCCATTGCGACATGCTCATACTTTTCTGGATTTCCCCAGTAGCAGGTTATGCAAACTTTCGGGTTTTTGTCTGTTAGGAGATTTTCGCAATGTTCACACGACCATGATTTCGCGCGATTGCACGACCCACACAACAATTGAAAATCGGTGAGGGCAAGTTCCCCCTCAACTTCGCCATGAACTCCGAAAGGAACCCGGTGATCGATTTGCAGATACCGGCTTTCAAATTTGCCAGAGCAGATATTGCATTTCGAACCGTATTTTTCGATAAGCTGCTGCTTGAATTTTTTCGGCAGCATTCGTCTCGCCGAGGATAGCACGCCGCCAAATTGATTCAAGTCTCCGAATCGATATGCAGCAATACTTTTTCCACTTTTCGATTTAACGGAAAATCGCTCGATGGGGAATCCGAGATCACTCGCGTCTTTTACAGCACGAGGAGGATGACCGTATCCGTATTTATCCGTCAACTCCTCCGAAGTGATTGCCCCGTACTTCGTGATATGATCGAGCACAATGCGAGCGCGCTTGTTCTTGACAAGCTTGATGGCTTCTAAAATCTTTGAAGGAACTTTCTTTTTCGCCATCGGCTCAGGCAAGTTCCAACGGAAGCTGAGAGATTCGCTCTTTCGTCAGAATAGAGCCGTGGAACTTTGGCGATAGCTCGATTCTATCCACGAGCGCAGGTGATAGATAAAGCGACTCGAATGTCGTCTCACTTCTTCCAAGAAGCGTGGCTTGTGACGATACGCCAGCATCTATAAACAGGTGACATAACTTTAGCTTTTTCGGCAGCGCATCGCCGTATTTCGTGTCGCCGCAATGTCCGTCGTAACTTAGGATATAGGAAATATCACGTTCATTTAGCCGACCAAGTAACTCTGTTAGTGTTTCGACATTCAATCCTTTGATATAACGCCCATCCCGGTTCCCGGAAGTTCCTTGATACGGAGGGTCCATATAGACGAGATCGCGTGACGTTGCAGTTTCAACCGACTTGGTAAAATCCTGAGCCGAAAGTGCCGTGCGTCCGCGCAGCAAATGAGAAACACCAAAAATATCGCTCTTCATTTGCAAGGGATTGCGTCCCAACCGGCGGTTATCGGGACTCTGATTGAACTCGCCCGACGAGTTATACCGCACGGAAGCCTTCACGCACCGAGCAAGAAGATACAGCAATAGTTCTGGCCTGTGCGTTTCGTTGAAGAGCGAGCGAATGTCATCGTAGAAGCTGCGCTCGCGTCCAAGCTGCGCATTCCAAAGCTGCGCGTAGTTTGCAGAGAGCCGAGAGGGTGCGTGGATAATCTCGCGCCACAACTGAATCAGCGGCTCGTTGAGATCGTTAACGAAAAAGTGCTCGGCCTTGCCACGGCTTGCCGCCGCGATGGTGATTGCCGCCGAACCGGCGAACGGCTCATACAACCCTTCCGTATCGAGCGGAAAAAATTGCAGAATATGCTCGGCGATATTCCGCTTGCTTCCCTGATACGGGACCGGGTGTGGCATTCGTCCGTTCATGCTTTAGGGAAATGCCGGGAACCGGGGATAGGTGCCCGGAATGTTCGTATGTAATCAGGTATCCAGTCAAACGATGATTTCAATTCTATAATATGACGCACTTAGGATTTATGTTCGCTTACAAAGCGTTGAAAGACCAATGCTAAAAGTAGCGACGATGGAAAAAGAATTAATTCAAGCAAGCCAGGTGCATGATCCGGCATTAGAGTTGGCTCCCTTGTCTGACGAGCTTCGGGCTATCAGCATCCTTAACGACTTAGCCGAAGAGCGATGGGCTAATCGGTTAGTCGTTGAGCCAGCGCTTTCCCGATCGATTGTAAGTTTTCAGGCAAACAAGGCAAGAGCCGTTTATCGATGGTATAAATACAAGGAAGCATTCTCCGCCGGTCTCGTTGAATACTTTCTCGATCGCTACCAAATCTCTTCTGGAACACTCTTCGATCCATTCGCCGGAAGCGGCACCGCGCTTTTTACTGCCGGTTCGTTTGGGTTGCGAGCAGAAGGAATTGAGCTTCTTCCAATAGGCCAAAAAATTATTGAGACGAAGCAAATTATCGATTGGGATTTCACGTCTTCTGACGTGGATAGACTTGAATACTGGTCAAGAGAAAAGCCATGGAGAATAGCAACGAATCAGATTGCCATTCCAGAATTGCGAATTACGAAAGGTGCTTATTCCGAGAAGACTTTGGCAGGAATGGGCAAGTATCTCGCTACTGTGAGTTCGGAGAACGAGCGAGTTCAGCAGGTTCTCATGTTCGCGCTGCTTTGTATTTTGGAATCCATTAGCTTCACTCGTAAGGATGGGCAGTATCTTCGATGGGATTACCGATCAGGGCGACGTCAGCCATCCAAGATTTTTGACAAAGGAAGAATCTTAGAATTCGATGAAGCCATTTCGGATAAGATAGACCAGATTATCATAGACCTTCAATCGGATAGCACACCTGGCGATCTTTTTGAAGTACCCCGAACAAAAACAGAAATTCAACTCCATTCAGGCTCATGCCTGAGTATTCTTCCTAATCTTTCTTCCGAGTACGTTGATTGCATAATTACCTCACCTCCATATTGCAATCGGTATGACTACACGCGAACCTATGCGCTCGAGCTTGCTCTTTTGGGATCGGGAGAAGAAGATGTTTTGAAACTGAGGCAAGAGATGTTAAGCTGCACCGTTGAAAATCGTGCAAAGAATCTTCTATCAATAAATCCATCATGGCAACACGCCATTTTCTGCGCTGACAATCATGAGCTTCTTCAGTTAATTCTTCGTTATCTCGAATCTCAGAATGAGCTTGATTTGCTGAACAATACCGGAATTCCGCGCATGGTAAGAGGATATTTCTACGAAATGACATGCGTGATTGCAGAGCTTTCGCGTTTATGCAAGCCCGGCGCAAGAGTCATCATGGTAAACGATAATGTGCGATATGCGGGCGCGAGCATCTCTGTTGATATTATTTTATCAGAGCTCGCTGAACAATTAGGCTTTGTTGCTGAACAAATTCTTGTCTCACCAAACGGTAAAGGAAACAGCAGCCAGCAAATGGGACTGCATGGTAGAGACAAGCTAAGAAAGTGCGTTTACGTTTGGCGTAAATTATAAATTAGTGAAACGCCCATATCTCAAACACCTAAAAACTAGCGCGGATTTACTCACACAGTATGAGGCAACCCGCGCTGGATTTGTTCGGCTTGCACTAGAGAGGAATCGCCGCGCTAACCCTTTCATAGCTCAAGCAAGGGCTTTAAAGACGGCAGCCTCTGCAGCTAAGGCTCCGGCAGATCTTTTGAATATTAAAAATATTCAGAAGAGCCTATTAACTGCTGCTGGGATCTCCGATAAGGCGTTTAAGTACTTTAAAGAAATCGACCATCATGAAGCAATTGAGGGCCTCATTGAACATTATTTGGAGCCTGCGGGAGAGAATTTCATTGAGGAACTTGTATTCCGATTCTTGCTAACTCGTGGAGATAATCTTGGAGGATCGATGCGTAATGTTGGTGGATTTATGGCTCAAACAAAATTGACACGTTCCATCATTGCATATCTTCAGTTGTCGCGCAGCTCTTGTCGTTGGCTCGATTCCAAAACAAAGCTATGGGTCTCCCTAACAAATCAGGATACTGATATCGAACTTCGTTTGAAGGGGCTTTCCTGGGGCCAAGGCAAATCAACGCGGACGTTAATCTACAATAGGAATGTCCCGCTTGTTGATCAAAATATCGACTTATGTCTTCTTAATTGTGGTCCCGATAAGTTACTAGGAAAAAGTCTTCCAGAAGCTAGTTTATTCCTTGCGCTTGGTGAACTTAAAGGTGGAATTGATCCGGCAGGGGCAGACGAGCATTGGAAAACTGCCCGAACGGCTCTTAATCGAATTTCTACAGCATTCGAAAGTAAGAATTATCATCCTCATATCTTCTTCATCGGCGCTGCAATTGTTGAGAAAATGTCAGATCAAATATGGAGCATGCTTCAAAATAAAACAATCGAAAACGCCGCTAACCTTACCGATGAGAATCAGATTGCTTCAATAGCTGCGTGGTTGTGCGAATTATAAAGGCTAAACAAAAATTTCCCCATTTCCCCGCGCCTCCGAAAAAGCGTTGCACCGTGCGGGGAAAGGATGAAGGATGGACCACGATTCATGGGATTTTCAGGATTAGGGAAAGATTGGCACTTTTCATAGGGCAAAGCATTTCAGAATAAAATTAAATATGATGTTTTCTTATAGATAGTGAAACATTCTTGATGTTTATGCGTAGTAACTGGCTGCGAGCGTTGAGAGTGTAAACAGACCGCTGCCAGTACAGGCATGTATGATCCCTGCACAATGNNGATCGAAAAGTCCTGGGCGGGTCTACCCTTAGCTTGGGGGACATCGATCACCGGAGTTCTTTGAAAATGTATTGTGGCCTGTTGTAGTGTACTTTGCAGCAGGTCATTAGCCGCACCTCACCCCTCGAACAAATCGTGGTGCAGCTTCCGGAGCGCGGGGATGGCTTCGGCATCCGCAACGAGCGCAATGATGCTGCGGGAGGTGGGCAGAATGGCGTGAACCGCAAATGGGCGGAGGCTTCGGGCTATCGCGGCGAGCAGGGCGGTGTCGTCTTTGGCGTTTTTTCGCACGATAAGCGAGATTGCGGCGAGCGCCGGGCCTTCTTCGAACGTGGTGGCGGAAAGCTCGCGGAGCGCGACTCGGCGGTCGTCCTTGCGGAACAGAGCGGAACTTTGTTCGGGGCTTTCCCAGGCGAGCACGGCGCGTGCGCGAAGTTTGGATGCATCGTTCTTCTTGTTCGCTGGAACTTGGGAACTTGGCGCGCACGTAACGAGAAAAAGATGCTGCTCGACGGCCAGCGCGAGCGGTTTCGTTCCACCTCTCGAAGCAGGCGTTTCGTGGCCCAAAACGGTGTGGGCTTTCGAATGCGAAAATGGCGTAGCGATGCGGAGCACAATGCCCGTTTCGGTCAGCGGATGAGCGAAGGATGGGAACAAAATTCGCGCGCCTCGACGGCCCATTTCTTCGGCTTCGTCGAAGCTCATCGAGCGAATGAGTTTCGGCGCCTTGACGAATTCGGGATCGGCGGTGTAGAGGCCGGGCAGTGTTTTCCAGATCACAATTTCGCGGGCGCCGAGTGAGGAGGCGAGGAGCGTCGCGGTCAGATCGGAACTTTCGCTGCCCATCGTGGTCGCGATGCCATCGAGCGTAGCGCCGGCAAATCCGGGAACGAGTACGATATGACCGCGCCGGAGTTGGGGAAGAATCAGCTTTTCGGCTCGCTCCGCGATTTCCTCCATGATGGGCGCGGCATGGCCGAATTGTTCGTCGGTGACGATGACGCTTGCGGCATCGACGGCGCGAACAGGGAACTCGCGGTCGCGGAGCAGCGCCTCGATCAGTGTATTAGCCAATTGTTCGCCAATGGCGAGCATGGCGTCGCGGGTGCGCGGCGAAAGTTCCCGAACGATGGCTACGCCTTCGAGCAGCGCGGCAATTTCGGCAGCAAGGGATTCGAATCGGTCGATGAGAGCGGCTTCGTCATCGATGCCGAGCGTCGCGGCAAGCTGCCGATGCTGCCCGATGGTTTTTTCGAGAGCTTCTTCGGCTTCGCGCAATCGGCCTTCCTCGGCAAGGTCGGCAGCGCGGGCGAGATGGCGCGTCGTGTGGCCGATGGCGCTTGTTACGAGCACGATACCGTGCGCGACGCCGCCGGATTTCTTGACACGGCGCGCGCGGGTAGCTTCCAGTTTGTAGGCCTCATCCAGAATCTGGACGAGCGCCTCCAGGCCGCGCTTCGAGCGGGCTAAGGCTCCGCCAAATTTATATACGATCACGGGGAAAGTGCTGAGTGCTAAAGTGCTAAGTCCTAAAGTAAGGAATAGTATAACATGTCATCCTGAGCGTAGTTCTTCTCGACGAAGGAGAGATGAACGGAGTCGAAGGATCTCTCGTATAGCAAGAGATTCTTCGCTTCGCCAAACTCCGCTTCGCTGCGTTCGGCTCCGCTCAGAATGACATATTATTGAATTATCTTGTTGATGATGTCAGTAATGTGGAGAATTTTAGAATTCGCGGAACTCGCTTCGACCAATACGCTGGCTGCTGAAATGCTTGCTCGTGGCGAGGCGCGGCATGGGGATGTCATTCAGGCGCGGCATCAGCATTCGGGCCGCGGACGCGTGGCGGGGCGTGTATGGAACGATGAGCCAGGCGCATCCCTGCTGATAAGCGCGGTTATTACAAAAATTCCGGGACCGGCGCATTTGCTGCAATACCGCGCGGCGCTGGCTGTGCTCGATGCGCTGCGCGTGGTGGCTCGAACCAATAATATATCCGAGCATGATTTTCTTCTCAAATGGCCAAACGATATTTTACTTAACCGAAAAAAAGTCTGCGGCATTTTGCTCGAAGCGCAGTGGAGTGCTTCGCAGATGCGCTCGGCCATTATCGGGATTGGCGTGAATGTGAGACAAACGTCGTTTCCGGTAGAACTTTCGAAGATTGCAACGTCGCTTCACCAGTGTGGGATTAGCGTTGAAGTCGATTCCGTGCGCGAATCCATTCTCGATCGGCTTGGACGCGAACTTGACGAAGCATTGTCCGGGAACGCACTACTATCGCGACTTCGAAGCGAGCTTGCGTGGATGTCACGAGTGCCTGCGCTGACACTTGTATCGAACGATGGAAACGCTCAGGCCCAACTTCGATATGAAGACCTTGACGATACTGGCGCATTACTGCTCCGGCAACCGGATGGCGTTGTGATAACAGCCCGCAACGGAAGCCTCACATGGGAAACACTCAGACACTGAATGCTTGCGGCTAAAATTGCGTTTGATTTCGAAATGGAATTGCTTGCGGTAGATATTGGAAACACTTCGACGACGCTCGGCCTCTTCGATGCCGGGGGGATGCTCGCGCAACGTTTCGATATTCCGACGCGCACGCTCACGCACCGCGCCCTGACCCGCGAGACGCTGGATGCTCCGCTCGCCGGCGTCACCTCGCCGAATACGATTGCGATTGCAAGCGTTGTTCCGTGGGCTTCGGACGAAATGATCGTGGTACTGCACGAAATTTTTCCATTAGCGACCGTCCTTGTCATCACCAGCGGCAATATACCTATGCGTATTGATTATCCGCATCCGGAAGAACTGGGAACCGATCGCTTGCTGAGCGCACTCGCCGCATGGAAGCTTCGCGGCGAGCCAGAGCGCCGGCCCTCGATTGTAATCGATCTTGGAACAGCCACGACCTATGACGCAATCACTTCGGACGGCACATATTTAGGCGGTGCTATTGCGCCCGGTCTCGAACTTGGCGCGGAAGCGCTCGCGCAGCGGGCAGCACAGCTTCCATCCATCGAACTGGTATTTCCTTCGAGCATTATTGGGCGCACGACGGTCGAGAGCATTCAGTCGGGAATTTTATACGGAGGGCTTGCGCAGATCGAAGGGTTCGTGAAACGGTTGGGCCAGTTCGCATTCCCAAATGAGGATCCCATCGTTTTTGCGACAGGCGGGCTTTCGCGGCTGATCGAAGGCCGCACGAATGTCGTTTCCCATTTTGATCCGGACCTCGTGCTCACGGGCATTCGCCTCGCTGCGGAACTCGCTTCTGTTTATACAGAAGCTGTGGATGATTTCTCCTCGGTGAATGCTGAAGAAGAAACCGCGATAAGCCACTAACTACAATTCATTAGCATTTAAAAGCCATGCGCATTGGAGATAAAGAATACGAAATCCTCATACGCCGCCAGGGCGAGGAGGGTTATTCCGCGTTTTGCCCGCAATTGGAACTTATCGTGCGCGGAACCGCGCACCAACAAGTCGAGGAGAAGATGAAGCAGCTGATCATCGAGCGTGTGGCAAAGGGTGAAGGTGAAAACGCCAGTGCTACGCCCTGAGTCCCGTCCCATCCGTTTCGGTGTTGTCGCGCTTTCGCTTCCATTTAAGTTCCACTCGGGCGGCGCCGAGGGGCTGACGTATTCCATCCCCGAAGAACTGATCGAGCACGCGCGCATTGGTTCCCGCGTGCTCGTCCCACTGGGCAAGCGCGAAAAGACGGGCGTGCTCGTCAGCTTAACAGGAGAAACGCCTTCGATTAAAACAAAAGTGCGGCCCATCACGGATGTGCTCGATGCCGCGCCCGTCTTCGACGAAGCTTTTTTGAAATGGACGAAATGGCTGGCGATGTATTATCTTACTTCGTGGGGCGAAGTGCTTGCCGCCGCGCTGCCGGAGGGGTTGAAGCCCGAAACGAAAGCGCGGGTTGTTGCGACCGAACTTGCAAAGGACGTGAGGAACATAACCGACCTGACGACGCGGCAAGCTGAAATTTTAGGAACGATTGTAAAACATGCCGATGGGATTTCTATCGACCGGCTTGCAAAGGTTACCAATACAAAAAGTTTGTATGCCACGCTGCATGCGCTGGAAGACGCGGGGCTTATTCGCATCGAGCGCGCGCTTTCGAAGCACGCCTCGATCAAGAAAGAGACGGTCGTCGAGCTTGCGCCTCATCTCACTGTGGGGTCGGATGCGTTGGCTGAAATCTTAAATGAACTGGAGAAAAAAGCGCCGCGACAGGCAAATATCCTGCTCGCGCTTGTGCAACAAGCGCAGATGGAACCCGATAAACCGCTCGCAGCGCCTCTCCTCATCAAAAAAGCAGGCGCATCCCAAAGCACGTTCAAAGCGGTGCTCGAAAAAGGGTACATCCTTACCACGCGGCGGGAAAAAAGCGCAAGCGACATTCATGCCTTCCCATCAACAAGCGATGACGATATTTCAAAAATCGCGCTCACGCTCGAACAACAGATTGCCGTAAGCACCATTTCGAAAGCGCTCGAGTCCGGCAAAAGCAAAACTTTTTTGCTTCATGGCATCACAGGCTCCGGCAAAACGGAAGTGTATATTTCACTTGCACGGCAAGTTCTGGCAGAAGGTAATGGTGTGCTCATCCTTGTTCCCGAAATCGCGCTTACGCCGCAGCTTATCGACCGTTTTAAAAGACGATTAAGCCTTTCGAGCGATGCCGAAATTGCCGTGCTCCATTCGCGCATGTCGCTTGGGGAACGATCTGCGGCATGGCGCTCGCTCGCGCTGGGGCGAACGAAGCTTGCCATCGGTGCGCGCAGCGCGGTGTTTGCGCCGGTGCAGAATCTCAAACTGATTATCGTCGATGAAGAGCACGAGGCGACCTATAAACAATTCGATAAATCGCCGCGCTATCATGCGCGCGATGCCGCCGTCGCGCGCGCGGCGATGCTGAGTGCCGTGACCGTGTTAGGCAGCGCAACGCCGAGTGTTGAATCCTATTACAATGCGCGGGAAGGAAAATACGAGTTATTGCACCTCACCAAAAGGGCGAAACATGCTGCGCTGCCAACGGTGAAAACCCTCGATCTGCGGACCGCCGAAAACCGCCGCGATTTTGCAAAAGCAAAAATCGCGCTCACGCCGGAACTCCGCGAAGCTATGCGAATTCGGTTAGAGCGAAAGGAAGGCATTGTCCTTTTTCAAAATCGGCGCGGATATGCAACCTATATGGAATGCCGGAATTGCGGCAACCCGGAAATCTGCAAGAATTGCTCGGTTACGCTGACCTATCATCGCGCGAAAGACCAATTACGCTGCCATTATTGCGGATTCGTCACGCCGCGCCATACGACCTGCTCGACCTGCGGCAGCGATGCGCTCCGCTTCGGCGGAACTGGTACCCAGCGCGTGGAAGATGACATTGCAAAAGCCTTCCCGGATGCGAAAATCGTCCGCATGGATTTAGATACGACTTCTCGCAAAGGTTCTTACCAAAAAATACTCGCTGCCTTCGCAAGCGGTGAAGCGGACATTTTGCTGGGAACCCAAATGGTTGCGAAAGGTCTGGATTTTCCGCGCGTCACACTCGTTGGGGTCATCAGCGCGGACACAAGTTTGAATATCCCGGACTTTCGTTCGAGCGAGCGGACATTCCAACTCCTCACGCAAGTCTCCGGCCGCGCGGGACGCAGTTTGGAACTTGCTGGAGAAGTCCTCATCCAAACATTGCAGCCAGCAAACGCCGCGATCGAAATGGCAGTCGCGCATAATTACGAAGCCTTCTTCGAAAGCGAAATGAAGGATCGCGAATCGCTGCATTATCCGCCGTTCAGTCGGCTCATCCTCATTGAATTTCGCGGTCTGCATGAAGCCGCAACGAAAGAGCACGCTTTGAAATTTGCAACGCTGTTTCCCGAACGCGCATCGTTTTACGAACGCATGGGTCCCGCGCCGCCAGCCATTGCAAAACTGCGTGGAGAATTCCGGTGGCACCTCATCATCAAGGATTTCAAAAAGCAGGATCCGAACGGCGAAAAAATCCGGCGGCTGATTACCGGAGCAATCGACGAATACCAAAAACGCTTTGCGTCGCCGCATGTGAAAGTGACGGTCGATGTCGATGTGCAGGGGATTGGCTGAACGGCTCCCCGAGCAATTTCACAGACCTCATCCAAAAATATCGTATATTTGTACCGTATCTTTTCACATAATTACTTAAAAACACCATGATTACACGAATTACGCTTGTTTTTGCAGTTTCTTTACTTCTTTCGGTAGGTTGCATGAAGAAAAATGGCGCGGCCGATAACGGCACGATGTCCACTGCCGACTCCATGAAAGCGGCCTATACCGCTCTTTCCGCTGCGTGGGATGCCGACAAAGTGGATGAGTTCGATAAGTATGTTAGCACCAATATGGTCGAACATAATCCCTTCCCTGGTCAAGAACCCGGACTTGCCGGCCTTAAGAAAATGGCTTCGGGAATGAAAGCCGGGTTTCCAGATCAGAAGACAAATATTGACGCCATGTACGTCGATAGCAATATTCTCGTTGCTCGCTCCAGCATGACAGGTACGAACTCCGGCCCGATGATGGGAATGCCCGCAACAAACAAGAAAATGACCAATGTCATGGGCATCGACATGGTTCGCTGGGAGAATGGCAAGTTCGTCGAGCATTGGGGACTGTTCGACATGAATGCAATGATGATGCAGCTTGGGCTCATGCCGCCACCCGGCGCACCGGCTGCAGGTGGAGCAATGCCGGATAAGAAAAAAATGTAAGCTGAAAAGCATATTATTTCATAGAAAGCCCGCCGTTTGGCGGGCTTTCTATTTTCAGCAGTCCGAATATAGTAGAACGGAGCTTTTTTATCGGCGAGATTCGTTAGTCAGGTCTCACACTTCACAATCACGGTTGCAATTTTGGCTTACGAATGACGCTTCCTATCTATATTGTCGCAATTCTGCTCGGTATCCTCGAGGGTCTTACGGAATTTCTTCCGATTTCCTCGACGGGCCATCTTATCGTGCTCGACCGGCTGCTCGGCTTTCGCTCGATGCTTGGGAACCCGGACAAAGCGGAGCTGTTCGAGATCGTCATTCAACTCGGCGCGATTCTGGCCATCGGCGCGATTTTTCGAAAAACGCTTGTTTCAAGCTTGTTTTCAAAATCGTTAGAAACGAAAGCCGGACGGTTGCGGACGCATCTTCTCATCGCGTTTCTGCCGGCGGCCATCATTGGCGTCCTTACGCACAAATTCATCACGACCTATCTTTTCGGCCCGCTGACGATTGGCATCACGCTTATCGTCGGTGGTATCATCATCATTATTATTGAAAAAACGACGCGAGAAGATAAACGTACCATTGTGATTGATACGATGACGTGGCGTGACGCGCTCGTCATCGGTTTGGCCCAGACGCTCTCGCTCGTTCCGGGCACGTCGCGCGCGGCGGCAACGATCATGGGTGGAATGCTGCGTGGCGTGAAGCGTGCTTCCGCAACCGAGTTCTCTTTTCTGCTTGCATTCCCCACGATGCTCGCCGCTTCGATCTATGAAATGATGAAATACCGCGATCTTCTCACGAGCGATATGCTGGGAATGATTATGGTTGGATTTATCACTTCATTCGTCGTGGCGTTAGCGGTCGTGGCATGGTTCATTCGTTACGTGCAGCGGCATCCGTTTACCGGATTCGGCTTTTACCGGATTATTTTTGGCGCGCTCGTGCTTGCGCTTTGGGCCGCGAAAGTCCTCTCCTGAAATGTCGAAAAGCTCATGGCTCTTTTTTCGACCATGTAAAACCGGACTTAAGGAACCTCTGATTAAGTCCCATTGTCATCCTGAGCGGAGTTCGTCCCGACGAAGGAGGGACGAACGAAGCGAAGGATCCATTGTAATGGCAAGAGATTCTTCGCTACGCCGAACTCCGCTTCGCTCCGTTCGGCTTCGCTCAGAATGACAGGCTAACTTAATCAGAGTTTCCTTAACGCGGATCGTAGGTCTTTTGCTTTGTTATCTGAATTGGCTTCGATCCCGAGAGAATGACGCCATCCATTTTATCTTTGTTCGATTTTTTGTCGAGCAGGACACGGACTCTCTGATGAAACAGCGCGCCTGCGTGACGGTATTTCTTTTCAGGAGCAATTTTGAATTCGTATCTCTGTCCTGACGATGTTTTTACATACCACACGCCGGATTTCGTCCGATAGACTTTACCATCGATCGTCATCGGCCAAATTGGAAGATCGATCGGATAGCGCACGGTGTCGATCCGCTGCAAAACGCGCACGATCTCACCCATCATGCAGATCGACGCCATGCCTTTGGCCGGCATCGCACGCACCACGACATGCTGCCCATCCATGCGCAATGGCTGCACGATCCCGGTATCGCCGGTAAGCTCATAGCGTTTACCGCCATCGCCTTCGAGATACCAGCAGCCCCCTTCGAGCGTGGTATGATGTATCGTGCCGGAAATGGTGAGTTCCTGAGATCTTCCGATAAGCGACGAAAAGGACAAAAATGACAGAATTAGAAATTTCATTGATTCTATTACGAAAAACGTGTCAGAAAAGTAACAGCCCTTTGTTTGAACTCTCGTGCCTAAACTTTTGTAACTTTATGCAATAATCGAAAGTCTTGCTCATGTCATACGAAAAATTCCTTAATGAACTACCCCCTCTCGAAGATTGGGGCGAGCGCGTCTATACTCGGCCTGAACTCGAATATCCCGACTCGCTGAACGCTGCCGCCGAGTTGCTCGACCGCAATATCGCCGAAGGGCGTGGCGCAAGACCGGCAATTTATTATAAAGATCAGGTCATCTCTTATAGCGAGTTGCTTGCGCGCGTAAACAAAATGGGCAACGCGCTGAAAAAGCTCGGCATCGAGCCGGGCGACCGCGTTCTCATGCGGTTCCCAAATAATCCCACCGCTGTCGCGGCGTGGCTGGCCTGCCTTAAAATCGGCGGCGTGGCCGTGATGATTATGACGATGCTTCGCAGCCGCGAGATAAGCTACCGCGCCAATGACGCGGGCTGCAAATTAGTAATTGCGGATGCCGGCTCCTTCGAGGAGGTGGATAAGGCAGTGCCGGCGATGAAAACCGTTGAGCGGATATTGGTTTCTGACGGGACGTATGGGTCGTATGAGACTTATGAGTCACTTTGGAAAGAGGAATCGCTATCGCTGAGGCATGAAAAGCTTTCGCGCCACGATCTCGCGCTTATCGGCTATACTTCCGGTTCCACCGGCGACGCCAAAGGCACGGTGCATTTCCAGGATGATGTGCTCGCCATTGCAGATGGCTATGCGCGCAATATTCTATCTCCTACCGAAGACGATATTTTTACTGGACATCCGCCGCTTGCATTCACCTTTGGTTTGGGTGGACTGCTCGTATTCCCATTTCGTTTTGGCGCGAGCGTGGTCTTACTCGATCAGTTCACGCCGGAAAATATGCTGAAGACCATCGCAAATTACAAAGCGACGATCTCCTTCTGCGCGCCGACGTGCTACAACATGATGATGCGCCTCGATGAGAAAGGCGAATACGATCTTTCTAATTTGCGTCTTGGCGTAAGCGCCGGCGAGACGCTGCCGAAACCCATTTACGAAAAATGGAAAGCAAAATATGGCGTCGATCTTTTAGATGGAATTGGTTCCACGGAAATGCTGCACATCTTCGTCACGAACCGGCCCGGCGATGTGAAGGGCGGCGCGACCGGCAAGCCGGTTCCCGGATACGAAGCAAAAATTGTGGATGAAGAAGGACAAACTCTTCCGCCGAATACTCCCGGCCTACTTGCCATCAAAGGCCCGACCGCCTGCCGCTATTGGAAAAAGTCAGAACGACAAAAAGGTTACGTGATGGACAGCTGGAATATCCCCGGCGATGTGTTTTTGATGGACGATGATGGCTATTTTTATTATCAATGCCGTAACGACGACCTTATCATCACCGGCGGCTATAATGTTTCGCCGCCGGAACTCGAATCGGTCATCAACGAGCATCCGGCTGTGAAAGAATCCGCTGTGGTTCCCAAACCTGACGAACTTCGCGGCTCCATTGTGAAAGCGTATGTCGTTTTAAAACCCGGAGAGCAGGGCAACGCCGATTTAGTAAAAGAACTTCAGGATTTCATAAAACGGGAACTCGCGCCCTACAAATATCCGCGCGAGATTGAGTTTATCGACGCACTGCCGCGCACGGATACTGGAAAAGTCCAGCGATACGTGCTTCGAGATCGGGCGAAGTCAGAACCTTGATTTGGGGCGATTATTGAGATTTTGGAGATTTGGATTATGCGGAACTAAATTATTGTCTGCACCATATAACGGAATGGTTTCTTCTTTAAAGTATCATCTCATTAATCTCAACAATCGCCCCAAATCAAGGTTCTGACAATATCACCTTCGCGGTAAGACAACCCGATGACGTAAGAATGCGCAGGTAGCGAACGCCATCGCTTGCTGGCGTTTCATTCACATCGAGATCGATCGTTTGTTTCCCGGTTGCTCCGGCTGGGAACTCAATCTGCCGCGCGCCAAGCTTTTCACCAAGCGCATCGTAAATTTCAAGCACGGCGTCACTCGCATATCCTTGTGGCACATCGAAGGTCAGCCTGACAATACCTGTCGTCGGATTGGGCGAAATGCCGTCGAGCAAAATGGATCCGCTGCCCAACACTTGCGCGAGCATCGTGTCTCCGCACGCCTGACTCAGAGTAAATTCTGCATTGGTATCGGGAACGGTCTCGGACGCAAGGCATTCCTCCGAGCCACTTGCATTGTGGAATTGCACCCCATGAAGGGTGATGCCCGTCGAAAGAACGCTTGTGACATACGCCTCGCAGACCACTTCGCAGAGTTCCCCAACCGGAAGCATCGCATCCGCTCCGCGCTGAAAATGAATGTGGACGGTATCAAAATGCGACTTATCCATTGCTCTTGCCACAATAATCGTCGAAGGAATGTTTCCAAAAAATCCATTCGTATTAGTTTGATATGGCGATAAGAGATCGGAATTAAGCAACAGAAAAAAATCGAACGCACTCATACTCGCCGTGCTTCCGCGCGTGGCAACGATCGGAATAGCGACGGTCTGACTCGTGCCTGCGCTGAAACTATTCGCGCCAAGCGACACTTCAATCGGAGGAACGGCAATCCCTTGCGCAAGAATAGCAATCGTCGTATCGTGAATGGTTCCATCTGCTTCTCGAATGGCAAACGTCGCGTTCGCTTCTCGCATAAGGGAATCCTGCGGCGTGAAAATGCCGCTAATGGTAGTTTGTTCACCAGAGCCAAGAACTATGGGCAGCGATGGGGCAAGTGAAAAATCCGTTGCATTCGCGCCGGTGAGCGTGAGACTATTAATCGCAATCGAATCGCAATAGCTGTTTGCAATAGTAATCGTAAAGGGCTGCGACTGACAGGTTAATGCCTGAATGTTCGGCATAACGCTCAGCGCAACCGTCCCGCCGCTCGAAGTAACAGTGATGGAAACCGGCACGGTATCAACTCCAGCGCTTGTCGTGAAAATAAGATTTGCGGATTTCTGACCAATCGAGTTGTTCGGCTGAAACACGATGACCACAACATCCGAATCCGGTGAAGCGAGTACAGGCTTTGGAGCGCGTACAAGCGAAAAACCATTCGCTGTATCGAACGCTGCCGAAACGCTGACATCCGCGCAGCCCGAACTGCGAATCACAAGCGAATCGCTTGCTTCCGAGCATACGAGCACCGATCCCATCGGAAGCGAATCAAGCATCGGCGACGATGCGTTGGACACGCTGAACACAGGCTTGCCAATCGTTCCCATTCCAATGACGGGAAAGATCGTGTCGTAACGGCCCGTTCCGGCATACGAAATGACGAGATGCACAGTACCCGTATCAAGCCCAAGCTTATCCGGAATGAAGGTGAACGAAAGCGTGTCAATGTCGTCGGGCTGGACCGAGTCGATTGGTATAGGTCCGACACGAAATGGCATATCCGTTACGATGGAATCAATGGCGAATGCCTTGCATGCAATGTTCCGCAGGGTTACCCAAAACTCATCGGAATCACATTCCGACGAGCGAATACTATCGCTCACTAACAGCGAGACGGCGTGGCCGGAAGAATATCCCGTGCCGAGCAGCACGACCGAATCCAACCCGCTTGAATGCAAGACGTACAGCACACCGTTATTTTTTTTTAACGAATCAGGCGTGTAGTGAAGGAGAAAGGTCCGCGAATTACCGAGGCTTAGAACAAACGGCTGGAAATTCGAGGCAAGCGAAAAGGGTTGGCCACTCGTCGTAATAGAATTTACGAGTAGATTGCCGCAGCCAACATTATTTAGTGTCACGCTCTCGTATGCATCCGAGCAAATACTGACGGAATCGAAATCAATCGTATCGCGAGCCGTCGTCCCGGAAAAAGCAAGCACATTTTTTGGAGAAGGCATGGCCATCAGTGGGATGCTGATAATGGTATCCTCGGTATATCCATCGGGCTGGCGAATGGTAAGCTCGAGATGCGCCGTCCAACTCTGTTGCCGCGCGGGCGTGTAGAGAATTTTGAGCGTATCGGCCCGTGACGAAGAGAAAAATCTAAAGTCATTATCATACAGTGACGCGCTGAGTTCCTTCAGCGAATCGTTGAGAAAAACAACAGCGGAAATCTGCGCGGAGTCACAAGCGCGATATCCGAGAAGAATGGGAATTACTACGCTATCGCAGATGGAAATCCGAACGGTATCGTTTGGAGACATGAGCGTAACAAATGGCAGCACCGACGGTGAGAGTGTTCCATCGGCCCCATCGGTCGTGCGCCACACGCCGCCGATATCGTCGAACGCTATGACGACCGCTCCGCGTCCCGTGACGGCAAAGCGCTTGTCGTTGATGTTGTTTGGGCCACCAACGAACTTCCAGGATCCTCCTGCGTCCATCGTGCGAATAATCCCACCTGGCGCGATCATGGCCGGCTCCCGGCCCTGGACATAGATGACCGATTGGCAAATATGCGAGCCGGCAATGCCGCCCGTCAGCCCGGAATCGCCATAGTCTTTTATTTTACTTTCGGTCCAGACGCCGACGGGAACTCTGATGATCGTCGTTTGCTTCGTGAAGGTAAGCTGATCCCGTTCGCTGGCCAGAAAAAACATTTTTGAAATCGGATCGGCGTATGGCGTCCACGTTTCGGAGCGCGTTTGGATAGATTTCCACGTCTTTCCGCCATCGGTGGTAAAGAGATGCGGACAATTCGTGTTCGATGCCTGCGACGTAACGAAACCTATCGAATCATCCATAAAGTCGATGCCGAGCGTCTCCTCGGTCGTGGCAACATGCGTCCAGGTCTTGCCGGTATCGCTCGAGAACATTATGCCGGGATCGACATCGCGATCGGTATAGAATACCCCTCGGCTTGTTTCTCGAACTCCGGCGGGGAAACCGGCCTGTTTTACGAGCGTCCAACTTTCCCCGCCGTCCGTAGAATGATAGACGCCGCTCCAGCCGGTCTCCGCGAATTCGCAGATCGTGGCCCAGCCGCTTTGCCGATCCCGAAAATAAATATCCGTAACCTCGCCGCGGATGTCATGGTTTGCAAATCGTGCGAGCTGCCACGATGCACCGCCATTGTTCGTAAAATAAATCTGAGCGGGAATGCTGCTCAAATAATGCCCCGTGCCGATCAGCCCTTCGTTCGCATTAAAGAAAAAAGCAGAGGAACCATAGGTCCCGGTTAGCTGCATCACCTTCGTCCAATCTTGCGCGCGAGCGTCCATGCCCAAGCCGAGCAGCGCACCCGCAATGACAAAAAACAAAGTGCGCTTCATTTCGGCGAAATAATTACGCGCTCTGTATTTGCGCCACATTTCAGAAGATACATTCCCTCCGGGAGAGAAAGGACGGAAATCGTTTGACCCTCCAAAAATCCACGCTGAGCAATTCTTCCCAGCACGTCAATCAATGCATAGCTCGCCCCCACGTTTGCACCATGCACATAGAATATGGTTGTTGCCGGGTTTGGATAAATCTCAATTCCCGTCCGCTTCACACTTTCATCATCCACCGCATCGGTAACCTTTACGCCCTGTCCTTCCAGTTCGATAAATTCATGTCCGGCGTTCGTGCCAAGCTCGAGCGATTCCAGTGCAACGCCAATCGTTCGAGGCGAGAACGTTACAAAGATATTGGCCGTGCTATCCCGCTTCATATTAAAAGGGAATTTTAGCGACGGCAGAGAAAAAACCGCCGGGTTACTCGAAACGAGCGAATCGATTTGAAGCAAGGAGCAGCCGGAATTCGTGATCTGAAACGAACGACGCTCCGAAGTATCGAGCGGCACATCTCCAAATTGCAAACTGTCCGTCGAAATAAGCTTGGCGGGCGAGGAAACCGAATAGGCAAGAATGGGAAAATCGACGTGCTCCTTAAATCCCCACTCCAAACTATGAAATAAAAGCCTCAGCATAACGAAATCCGTTCCGGGGGTTGTCCCAGAATAGGAAAGCGAAAACGCAGCTCCGCCACCAAAAAGTGTTTGAGGCACGATACTCTTTGCAATGATGCCATTGGCATGCAGAACACTAACGGAATCGATGCGAACACCCATACAAATCGAGGACGCGACCGAAATATCGAACGGCACGGACGCCTCGGCACACATGGTATCGAACACCGTATCCGTCGTTACGGTAATTGCAGACCCCACCGAATCGGGAATGAGACCATCGACGCCATCGTAGCTGACGTAGATGTCTAATCCGGTTTGATAATACCTCGCTTTCCAAAAAACAGTCGATCCGCGATCGAAGATCCACGCGTTGCCCGTGGATGTCTGGAACAGGGGACTCGGGCCAACACTCTCGAACGTAATGCCGCCGTCCTGGCTGCGCATGATGTCCGAGTTCGATCCATTGGTAATGCTATTCGTAATGTAGAACGTCCCCGAGCAATCGTGCGCCCCGAACACCTGCCCTCCAAAATTACCGAAGTCAAATTCCGGCGGCGGCGCGATCACGCTCCAGGTCCATCCACTATCGGTACTTTCGCGTAAATTATCGCCGCCGGTAAAAACGAGGTGATGCTCGGTATCCGCGAACACGCTTGCCGATCCATTCATTTTGCCGAGCACGAGCGTCCAATTTGCTCCGCTGTCCGTCGAGAGATAGATGTTGGTGGATGAAACCGCGATAAGCCACGACGCGGAAAAATAATCCATCGCCGTGATCGAATCGCCATGCGGAATTCCTTGCACAAGCGTTAGCATCGTGTCACCGGCGGTTCGGTACAGATCGCTGTCCGAGTAAATAAAGAGCGCTTGGGGCGTCGCACGCACCAGCGTGATAAACGGCTGACCAAGCGTTGCCCGCCAGCTCGTCCACGCATTCGTTCCCAAGTAAAGGCTGTCGCCATCCGTGGCCCAGGCGCGTCCGGAATCCTGAATGGCGATCTGGGTAACGCCCATCGCCAGCACTCCGGTAAAAGCGCCATCGACCACCCGCTCGACCGGCCCATGCCCGCCGCCTATGCAGACCAGCCCCAGATGCGCATTATAAAAATCGGCGGCATCGAAGGAACCGAAATTTTGCCAGGAAGCCTGCGAGGAAGCTGAAATGCAAGCGAGAAAACATGCGGTGAAAATTGGGAAACGCATTATGAAATTGTAACGCATGGGCGGTTACAGACAGT
The DNA here is from genome assembly GCA_003151825.1 of Ignavibacteriota bacterium. Taxonomy (GTDB): domain Bacteria; phylum Bacteroidota; class Ignavibacteria; order Palsa-1295; family Palsa-1295; genus PALSA-1295. The sequence continues at coordinate 10,642 of PLYO01000011.1, read as the reverse complement.
TCGGAGGGAACAAGTATATCAGAGAACCATCGGTATCAATGCACACAGAGACTTAGCCCTTGCATTGCCCGCGCAGAAGATGGAAAAAGCATCAGCGCCTTTTGAAATGCCGTTTTGGCAGCATCTACCTTGTGCATCCGTAATAATACTTCGCCACCGAGTGTATAGGTGAGTGCGTTGTCAGGCTCTGCTGCAATGGCTTCTTTCATAGCTTCTTCGAATGCGCTGGGGTCTTCGCCACTGAGAAGTCCATAAAGATATTTGTGAATGGAAAGCACTTTCGCTCCCGTGAAACGGGTCGAATCGGTAAAATAATAGACGCGCATCGTCTCGCTCACTGGCGGCGCATTAACAAAGACGGTATTCTCGTTAGGGATTTCATACCAATTGTCGAGCAGCGCGGCATACGACACGCCTTTCTTTCGCAAGGCGCTAACGGCGCCGGGCTTATCGAGATAGCGAATCATCTCCGGATCGGCAAGCCCGACGAGATCGACAATTTTCCTTCCGCTATAATATCCAAGCGCGCCAATGTCATGCGTGGTGATGACCGCGTTTTGTGGAAGATTCTTCGCACACCATTGTGCGGTCTCAACCTGCAAATTGTGGATATAAGCATCTTCGAACGATAGATTATCAACAGCATCGGTCAATCCTGTAAACTCGCCAATTGCGGCAACGAGAATCAGTGTGATCGAAAGAATACTTGCGAGGGAGGGAGATTTAGCTAACCACGAAGCACTGCCGGAACTACCGATCGTCGCAAGCAAAAGAATGAATGGCAATATCGGAATAAGATACCGCCCATCCTGATAGAGATAGGGTAGTTTCCAGTGATAAAGAAAAGCCATGCCGAGCGGATAGAGAATAAGAACTATATTACCACGTTTCTTTTCCGTGAACATCCACGCTATTCCTCCCGCAGCAAGAATGAAGGCAATGATCCTGCCGCCACCGGCAATGAGCACCCATAATTGCCCCCAAAAATTAGTGTTGCCATTCTTGTAATATGCTAACTTGGCATAAAAAGTATTTGGTAAAACTGTACCGGACAACACGAAATTAAAACCGGCGTAAAGCAATACCGCTGTGAGAAGAATGAGAATCGCTTTTGCTCCTGGCTTCGATTGAGCGACATTTCGATTGTATAGATAATCGATCTCCATTGCGATAACAAGGACAACGGTATCGGGCCGCGCCCATATAGCAAGCCCCATAGCGATCGCAAACTGTGTCCATGCTTCGCGCTTATAGGTTAACATCGCCCATAGCAAAAGCGCGATGACAAGGCTCGTCTCCATGCCCCAATTGGAGATTAAGAGAAGAGATGGCGCTACAAGAAATAATACTACGCCCGCAAGCGGCGCCCATGCGAGATTCGTAAACTCCCGAACAAGCAGATAAAAAAGAAACGCGGATGCGGCGTACGCAAGTATAGAGGGAATGAGCGCGACGGCAAACTCATTCTTCGTTACAAGAAAGATAATTGCTTCGATAAAAGTGAAGAGCGGCGAAGTCGAGCCGGAAGTTGCCGTATTCAAAGCGCCGTAAGCAAAGCGGCCTGTTGTTGCAAGCGTTCGCGCGAAGGTGAGATGGATCCACGCGTCGTCGAGCGGGAAACCCGCGAACCCGTTCGTCGAAACAACCGAGTAGAATACAAAAAGAGCCGCACCTGCTGCAAGTATCATGCTTGCATATTTTAATTTTGGTTCCTGCCGCTGCCACACCACTTCCAACTTTGACGGCGCGGAGGATTTGCGCTTCGGCTTCGTGGCCGCTGAGCGAGAAGTGCGAACTGTGGACTTATTTTTTCGAACGGTACGTGACACAGTGAAGAAATTACGTTTGTGCGATTTCAGCAGATACAGTTTGTTCCTTTGCGCTCATCGGCGGCGCCTTCATAAAACTTGGCCGCGCAATAACTGTCTTTACTTCGGAAGGAATTTCGACTTCGATCGGCAGATCGGCACGGACGATATTCGATGGCGCGCTTTTGTTGCCGGCAAGATCGTATGCGCGGATATAATATTGGTACGAAATTCCTGCGGCCGCGAGATGATCTGTCCACATGGAGGTGGTGATGGAATAAATGTGGGAGAATGTATTGCCGCCATCGTCGGAACGCCAGATTTCGTAGCCCATGACGGCTTCGTTATCGGTAGCGGATTTCCAATTTAAACGAATGTTTCCTGAACGAACAAGTACCGATAAGGGCCAACCACCCCCTGCCCCCGCCTTGGAAAGGCGGGGGTTCTCGAACTCCCCCTCCTTTTCAAGGAGGGGGGCGGGGGGTGGTTCCCATCGTGGCGGCTCCGTATCTTCCGAATACGGCGCCTGAATTTCATCCTTCGGCCACAGCCCGCAGACGACCTGATGGAAATTCTCATCGAGCGCCTTGCAGATATTCCAATAAATGCACTTGACGATCTTATCCGAGTTCCCAGACCGCGCTTTGTTCGGAAGATCGGGATCGGCGAGCAAGGCGCGCGCCATGCCGATGAGATCGGCGCGGTCGGACTGCAACACCTCTTCCGCGAATTCTGGAGATGGAATTTTTCCTGTCGCGACAACGGGAGTATCGAATCCATGTCTTCGCAGCATACGCCGCGAGGCTTCAGCCATGTGAAGGTTGTAACCATCGGGATATTCCATCGGCGGCATGCAGCGGTCACCGGAGTAGCCAGTGTAGGGATAAAGTACTTCACCCTCCTTGTGAACGGCGTCCTCAAACTTCCCGCCGGCAGAAAGTGAAATGTAGTCCGCGCCCGATTGCGCGAATTTTAGCGCGATGATAGCCGATTCTTCCGTCGTATATCCGCCTTTGATGCACTCTTCACCTAAAAAGCGCACGCCGATAGGGAAATCATTCCCAGCCATTTCGCGCACTTTTTTTATCACCTGCAAAGGCAGGCGCATTCGGTTGTCAAGCGATTTGCCGCCATACAGATCGGGCCGCTTATTGCGCTTCGATAAAAAGCTCGATAGCGTATAGGCGTGGGCCATGTGCATTTCGACACCATCGTATCCGCACTCGCGCGCGCGGACGGCAGCTTGCCCGTATTGGTGGGTGATAAGCTGAATATCCGCAATGGAAAGATCTTCGATCTTCTGCCGCCAACCCGATCGCGCGATCTTCAAGAAATGAATGATCTGCGGGACTGCTTTCGAATCGCCAGTGTCGTGAATTTTTTTCGCAAGCTCGGTTAATCCCGGCTTGAATTCATCCCCGCAAATGCGCAGCAGCGGGCCCGACTTCGCCGAATGCACCGCCATCGCTTCGAGCACGATCAGCCCAACACCGCCCTTTGCGAAGCGCACGTAGCGATCGGTTATGTCCTGATTGACGAATCCGTCCTCGCCCGAAAGCCGCGTAACCATCGCCGGCAGCACGAGGCGGTTCGGGAGGGTCATCGAGTTGATCTGATAGGGGGTAAATAGTTTGGAAAAACTCATTGTATATTCAATCAATTCTTTTCAGAGAATAATTGCTAAAGGTCCATTCTACACTGGGGGCATTATCGGTTCTGGCTGTTACAGTGTGAGGTAATTGAAAACCATCGACGTTCGAGTAATCGCATTTATATGTCAAATGGGCATGATTAGAAATACTTCCATTGGAAAGGATATCTGCTGTCGCATCAAAAGTCGTGAGTAAAAGCCCTTCCGAAGATAGCTGAAAATCCGTAACAATATGAGCATGATACGTCGGGTAAAAAATAAACTTTTCTCGAATAATAAAATCCTTCGACATTCTCATGCGAATATAAGCGTCATCGGCTTGGTGGGAAATCCAGTAATCATCAGCACTATCAATAACGTCATAAGTGCTATCGGTTATTAAAAAGGGTGAGTCGAATAAATATTGGCTCCAGGCCGAGAAAAAGCTTGAAATATTTTTTTCTGTCGCTTTGGTTGTGCGATTAACCTGACGAATCGTGGATGTATCGGTAAATGGATGGTCCAAATGATGCGTTACAGATACGTTGTTTTCTGAATCTAAAAGTACATCAAAATGAATGGCTTTATATTCTTTAGCCAATTTGGATAACGCATAGGGTGCGACAGCCTTTTCAAGGGGCGTATTGATTGAATCAGAGATATTCATTGAATCAATCATTAATTGCCAATTAACGTCGGCCTGAGCGCGAAAATCTTTTAACCCATGATTCCGTAAATTGTAATATTTCTTTCGGGCTTCAGTGAGAACGTAGTGTTTGTCGATAGGTTTCGAGTGGCTAAAAGCAAAACCGCTTTTCGGAAAAAAAAGACAACAAAAAAGTAAGACCATCGCCGGCAGCACGAGGCGGTTCGGGAGGGTCATCGAGTTGATGCGGTAGGGTGTGAAAAGTTTATCGAACATTGTTTTATTGTAACCGGAGTTGGTCGAGTTGCTGTAAGGCTTGTAACACAAGAGGTCTGATTCGCTCGCAGCTATCGACCGCTTCATTTGTTTCGGCTGGATAAAACGGGTCGCCAGGGTACCGTGTATCGGTTGCATATTTTGTTAAAAGGCTGGCGACCGGAATCAGTTTTTCCCATTCAGGACGCAGAGGGAGCGTGAGTTCAATCAGTTCCGTAATATCGTGCGTTTTAGGAAATGCAATATGATTCGCATGGAGAAATGCTTTGAAAAGTTTCTCCACACATTGCTGTGCATGATAGCAAACCCCTCGATAATTGGGTTCTTCGGTGACACGAAATTCTCTTCGCATCGTCCGGTAATCACCATCAGCGAGAGAGACCCATTCTTCAGTGATCGGCCGCATAAAGAATTTTTCCTTGTTCCATTATCTCCTGAAGAAAAAAATCATCTTCTTTAATTCGCCATGCAATATCCGGGGCGCGGCGGACTAATAAATCGAGTGGAAAATGGGATCGAATCTTGGAGCGAATGTCAGAAACTAATTGACGCTCTCTTCCTTCAAAATCCATAATGACGAGCATATCCACATCGGAATCCTCATTCGCTGTGCCGCGCGCATACGACCCGAAGAGAATAATCTTCTCGGGCGCATAGCGCCGCGCGATTTCATCGGCGAAATTTCGGATGGCTTCTTCGGTTACCATAACTTTTGATGATTGATGCTCATAAAATGGATTTCCCTGATTTAACGTTCATATTGCCTGACGAATTCAACGACGCTCAAGAAACAATAAAACCGCTTCTCGCGCGTCACGCCTTTGAAGCGTTATTTTTGTAGCATATCTTTCGCCCGAATAGCCAGAACTACATCTTTTTTCATGCCGCTCGAACCACAAAAAACCGATCTGAACGCCCTCCGAATAAAACGGGATGCACCCGCTCAAAGCTCGAACCCACAGCGTCGAGCCGGAAGAGCGAGCAAAACCGTTATTTATGTTGTCGTTGCTGCCATTATTTTAGCGGTTTTGTTTTATTTCGGTCAGGGACTTTTTTCTTCACCAGAGCCGGTCGAGGCTGGTGTTGTTTCGATGACATATCCATCGCAGGCCAATTCGGTGCTGACGGCAAGCGGGTATGCTGTTGCGAGTAGGAAAGCGGCGGTCGGCTCGAAAGGCACGGGCCGTTTGGTTTGGCTTGGCGTTGAGGAAGGCTCGCTCGTTAAGGCTAATGAGATTATTGGCCGATTGGAGGACGCCGATGTTCTTGCCGCTGTCGCGCAAGTCGAAGCTTCACTCAATGCTGCGAAAGCGACACTCGAAAATGCGAGGGCCGGTCTCGAAAACGCCGATTCCACCTATCACCGCGAAGCGGCCCTCTATAAAAAACAGCTTGTTGCATCGGCAGATATCGTGAATGCAGAGTCGGTATTTAAGCAGGCACAATCGCTCGTCAATACGGATGAGGCAAACGTTCAACTTGCCCAAAGAACCATCGAGGCCGCGCAAGTGCAAGTCGAGTTCACCAATATCCGCGCGCCCTTCGATGGAACCGTGCTTACTAAAGACGCCGACGTTGGCGATGTGATGACGCCCTTCGGCGCGGCAGCGGGATCGAAAGCAGATATTGTGTCGCTTGCGGATATGTCCTCGCTCGATGCGGAAGTGGATGTGTCCGAATCGAATTTGGAACAAGTTCACGTTGGCCAGCCGTGCGAAATTTCGCTCGACGCGGTTCCCGAAAAACGCTATCGCGGCGTGGTACACATGATCGTTCCCACTGCCGACCGCACCAAGGCAACCGTACTCACCAAAGTCGATTTTCTCGACCGCGACGCGCGCGTGCTTCCCGAAATGAGTTTGAAAGTCCAATTCCTGAAGGATTCCACGGAAGTGGATTCCAGCGGACCGAAGCTCACCGTTCCCGCCGCAGCCGTTGTATCGAAGGATGGAAAAAAGATGGTTTTTCTCATTCAGGGCGATCAAATAACGGAAACGCCCGTCACGCTCGGCGAGGCCGTCGGCAATGGCTTGGAAGTGAAATCCGGGTTGAAGGATGGAGATAAAGTGGTGCTCAGCCCAGCGGATAAATTGAAGAATGGGATGAAGGTGAAGGTGGGGGAATAAAATAACTTCTACCCTTTATGCACATCATTACTCGAAGAGAGCTTAATACTTTCGCCGTGCGGTACCCTGATTCAAAGTCTGCGCTAAACGACTGGTACCGCATCATGAAACATAATGCATTTGATAATTTCACCGAATTGCGAGCGTTATTTCCAGCAGCCGATAAAGTCGGGAAACTTACGGTATTCAACATTGGCGGGAATAAATACAGGCTCATTGCAGCGATACACTATAACCGGAAACGGATTTACATTCGTGCTGTTTTAACCCATCAGGAATATGATAAGGGTAAATGGAAGGAATAAACCATGTTTGTTTTAGAACGTATTGAACGGGATTGGAACCCGATTTCAAAATATCTATCCGTTCCACATACCGAAGTGGATTATGAGCGGCTTGTCGATTTGCTTAATGAGCTGATCGATGAAGTTGGCGAAGACGAATCCCACCCGCTTGCCTCGCTCATGGAGGTAATCGGAACGCTTATCGAAAAATATGAAGACGAGCATGTGCCGGAATTAACCGCATAATACAACTCAAATCATTTCGCCTTATGCCAGACTCAATCGTCGAAGTAAAGAACGTAACGAAAAATTACAAGCGGGACACGATGGAAATCCCGGTGCTGCAGAACCTCTCTTTAGGCGTGCCGGAGGGTGAGTTTCTGGCGCTCATGGGGCCATCCGGCTCCGGAAAGACCACGCTGCTGAACCTCATCGCCGGCATCGACCGGCCGACGAGCGGCTCGATTACCATTGCCGGAACCGATATTTCGACGCTGTCGGAATCGGCGCTGGCCAAATGGCGCTCGCGGCATGTGGGGTTCGTGTTTCAGTTCTACAATCTCATTCCGGTGCTCACCGCGTACGAGAATGTCGAGCTCCCGCTCTTACTCACGAATCTTTCGAAAGCCGAACGAAAATCGCATGTCGAAACGGCGCTTGGCGTCGTTGGACTTGGCGATAGGATGAAGCATTACCCGAAACAGCTTTCGGGCGGGCAGGAGCAGCGCGTGGCCATCGCGCGGGCCATCGTTACCGACCCGACCATCATCGTAGCCGACGAGCCGACCGGCGATCTCGATAAAAAATCCGCCGAGGATGTGCTCGATCTATTGCAACGGCTCAATCGGGAATTCAAAAAGACGATTGTCATGGTAACGCACGATCCGAATGCCGCCGAAAAAGCACATCGAACGCGGCATCTGGACAAGGGCGAGCTTTCCCAAAATTAAAACTTCCCTCCCATGAAAATCGCCAAACTAATTTTTCGGAATGTCTTTCGGCATAAGCTGCGCGCGGCGCTGACCATTCTTGGCGTGGCTATTGCTGTGATGGCCTTCGGGCTGCTCAGGACGCTCGTTACCTCGTGGTATTCCGGTGCAAATGCGGCCTCGCCGGACCGCCTTGTGGTGCGAAATTCGGTCTCGTTCATATTTCCGTTGCCCCTTTCGTATCGCGATCAAATTTTGCGGGTACCCGGAGTTAAGAATGTATCGTACGCGAATTGGTTTGGGGGGCAATACATCGATAAAAACCATTTCTTTGCACGTATTGCCATCGATCCGCAAACGATGCCCACGGTCTTTCCCGAGTATCAGCTTCCTCCCGATCAGCGTGCCGCCTTCGAAAAAGAGCGGGATGCCTGCATCGTTGGCGCAAAACTTGCGGACCAATATCATTTCAAAATCGGCGATATTATTCCGATCACCGGCGATATTTTTCCGGGCCACTGGCAGTTCGTTGTTAGGGGAATTTACAAGGGGAAGGAACAATCGACCGAAGAGAACACGATGTACTTCCAGTGGGACTATCTCAACGAACAATTGCTGAAGACATCCCCATCGCGCGCGAACAAAGTGGGTTGGTACACCGTGCAGATCCAAAATCCGAATGAGGCCGCGCGAGTTTCCGAGGGCGTCGATGCCTTGTTCGCGAATTCTTCCGCCGAAACGAAAACGGAAACGGAAAAAGCGTTCCAGGCTGGGTTTATTTCGATGTCGAGCGCGATCATTACATCACTACAGGTAATTTCTTATGTCATCATTGGAATTATTTTTCTTGTGCTGGCCAACACGATGATTATGACGGCCCGCGAGCGCATCCGTGAATATGCCGTGCTCAAAACATTGGGCTTTACCGGGCAGCACCTCATGATCTTGATTTTTGGAGAGTCGCTTTCGATTGCGATCTTAGGCGGTCTCGCCGGAATTCTCATTACATTTCCCATGGCCGCGGGATTTGCGAAGGGTATGCAAAGCTTCATACCGCAATTTATCGTCGAACCGGGTACGCTCATTCTGGCGGCCGCATTCGCCATCCTCGTTGGAATTATTTCCGCGATCTTTCCCGCAAACCGGGCGACGAGTATGAAAATCGTCGATGGGCTGAGACAAGTAGGATAACGCCACTATGAAAATTCCATTAAGCTATAGTTTTCGTTCCCTTTGGACGCGCAAGCTCACGACCGTCCTCACGATCGCCGGCGTGGCGCTCGTTGCGTTCGTGTTTACTGCGGTGCTTATGCTCGCCAATGGCGTGAAAGACACACTCGTTGCCACCGGCTCGGACGATAACGCTATCGTGCTCCGCAAATCGGCCGAGAGCGAGACGCTCAGCATCATCACGTTCGATGAGGCAAGCGTCATCGGTACGCAGCCCGAAATTGCCGTCGGTAGTGACGGCAAGCCACTGATGACGAAGGAAGTGCTAACGATCATCAATCTTCGCAAGCATGGCGCTGGACCGAGCGATCTTTCCAATGTAACCGTACGCGGCGTAACGCCGGATGGTGTTTCACTCCGGCCACAAGTAAAGCTTTCCTCGGGCCGCATGTTCAACTTCGGAGCATCGGAACTTATTATTGGGAATGAGATTGCCGATCGGTTCGACGGCATGGAGATCGGACAGTCGATAAAATTCGCGGGACGACAATGGAAGATTGTCGGGCATTTCGATGCGGGCCGAAGCGGATTCGCGTCCGACATCTGGGGCGACCAAAACCAAATTCTTCAGGCGTTCAATCGGCAAGCATATTCATCCATTGTGATGCGTCTACACAGCCCAAACGACTTCAACTCGCTCAAATCCAAGTTCGAAAACGATCCGCGCTTGAACGAACTGAAGGTCGAGCCGGAAAAACAATTTTACGCCGAACAGTCCGAAACGCTTGGTAACTTTATTCGTATTCTGGGAATCGTTATTACCGTTATCTTCAGTTTCGGCGCCATGATCGGCGCCATGATAACCATGTACGCCGCGGTCGCAAACCGCACCGTCGAAATCGGCACGCTGCGCGCGTTAGGATTTCAGCGGAGCAGCGTGCTTGGCGCATTCCTCATCGAGTCGCTGTTTATTGCTTTGTTGGGAGCGGGCGTGGGGCTTGTGTGCGCGACCTTGCTTTCGTTCCTAACTATTTCCACCACCGATTTCAGTTCCTTCACCGAAATTGCGTTTGGCTTTACGATGACGGGCGGCATCGTCATTTCCACGCTTGTTTTTGCGACGGTGATGGGCTTCGTCGGCGGATTCCTTCCCAGTTTTCGCGCGGCAAGGCTGGACATCGTCAATGCGCTGCGGTCGGGGTAATCCCGCGTGTAGAACAGGCTTTCAGCCTGTCCTCGGGCCTCCAGGCCCGACGGGCTGGAAAGCACGGGTGCAGACTAAAAGTCTGCGCTACACCGTGGTTGTGGGTTCCGACAATTTCTCCACCAACCCCCGCACCGCCTCCCACTCCGGCGTGCCTGTGAGCGTGCCAATGCCGTCTTCCTCCTCGTCCAGAAATAATTTTATGTTCCGCATACTTCGAAATCCCGTCTGGATCGCTTTGCGAAACGTGAGGATACCGGCGGAATAGTCTTTCAGCATGCATTGCAGGCAGGCGGTATTGTAGAGCCCAGTTCCATCCCGAAGATCTTCCAGCTTTCGGGTAGCGGCGCGGGCATCGTCATCCCGGCCGGCATAATGAAGAAGCAAGGCATGATTCACCCGATTATTTTCCTCGTCCGGAAAGAGCTTCAGGCGCTTTTCATAAAGTGGAATTGCAATTTCGGACCAATGCTTCTGCTTTTCCTCTTCCTTCGCATTGTTGCAGGCAACAACGAGATTGAAAAAGGCAACCTAGTATTACGGCTTCCGTTTCAGCGACTCTTCGTATG
>PLYO01000017.1 GCA_003151825.1 Ignavibacteriota bacterium | reverse complement strand
CGGGCATCACGGTTGTTGCTCCCACAGGCGAAACCATCAATGGCGCGACGGCGGGTCTTACGATCGGTGCAACGACTGCACCGGCGACGGGCGAGAGTATAGTATCGACCACGACCGGAGAAACGGTTGATGGCGGCGTCACCGGAATCAAGGTCGGTTCAACGACCGCTCCTTCGACGACGGGCATCACGGTTGTTGCTCCCACGGGCGAAACCATCAATGGCGCGACGCTGGGTCTTTCGATTGGTCAGACGACAGTTCCGACGACGGCAATCACGGCGACAGGCTCGAATGCGGCCGCAACGGCCGTCATCGGCAGTGCAGCAGCCAGCATATCCAATACAGCCATTGCGCCAACAACGCAAACGGCTACGGGCTTATGGTTAGCTTCGACCGGTGCTGGCGTGGCTGGGGTAGGCAGTCAGAATATTGGTCTTGCGCTCAATGTCGCGAACAATAACACAGCGAATATCGACATTCGCGGCACTGCTAATAGCTGGAATGTCACTGCGGCGGGCGCGGGCACGTTTAGCGCCGTCGCGGGTGGCGCGGGAAGCTTTACCACGCTCACATCGACGTTAGCAACCACGTTGAACACCAACGGTGGAACCGTAACTAATTCGTTAGGAAATAATGCTACCGCCGCTACTACCACAACCAACCAAATCGGCTTGGTATCGGGGGTAGGGACGGCTCAGACCAGCAATACCATCGGTTCTTCTTCCTTCTTAGGCGCAACTGCCACCAATAGCATCGGTGCTACTACTGCGGCTGGAGCAATCACCTCTACCACGATTGGCGGCGGGACTGGCTTACCAAGCGTAGCCATCACGTCCGCGCCCAGCGCCGGTAACGGCTGGAGCGTAACGGCGAACGGCGTGCTTTCAACGACGGGGCAAACAACCTTGAACACCAGCGGTGGGACCGTGACCAATAGCCTTGGGAATAATGCTACCGCAGCGACGACCACAACGAACCAAATCGGCATAGCATCGACGGCAGCGACGGCTCAAACGAGCAATACCATCGGTACTGCTACCTTTGCCGGTGCAATAGCCAGCACCACGATCGGCGGCGGAGCCGGAACGACTTCTGTTGCCATTACTTCCGCGCCTACTGGGACCAGCGGCTGGAGCGTGAGTGCTGCGGGTGTGCTTTCCAACGACGGCAATGCAACCATTGCAATTGGGCCGGGTGCAACAACCAACAGCTTTGGCACGGACGGAAATGCTGCGGCGGTTGCGAATACCATTGGTAGTAATTTCAATGGTAGCACCAATTTAATCTCGGGCCTCACTACCCTCGATGGCACGAATCAGACCACCGCAGCGCCGGCTGCCAACGTCCTGACCATTCAGAACGTGGAGAATGTGGCGGGATCGTGGGGCGAAAGAATTACGGCGGCGCCGGGGTTATTTAATGCGCAGGGCATCATCGTAACAGCGACGAGTAACATTGCTGCGGGTACGAACGCTAACGCTGCCAGCTTCACTGCTACTGGTACGGGCGCAACGAACACCGCTCTCGCGCTTACTGCAAGCGGTGTATCGACCGTTGGCGACGTTGGCGCGAGCATCACCACGACGGCTGCTTCTCCGGCTAACACGGGCATCTCGATCACGGCGAACTCCGGCACAACGAACACGGGTATCAGCACTACGATAGCGAGCGGCGGCGGAGGTGCGAATGGAAACCGTGGCGAAGTGCTTACCATCTCGGGCAGCGGAACCCAGAACGTAGGCGAAGATATATCGGCTACGGGTGCCAGTTCCACTGGCGTCAAGATCGAACACGATGCCATTACGGGCATCTCGATCGATGGAAGCAACGGCGCCGGAGGCAATGGCGCGACGGCTAATGGTATTCAGATAAATAGTGTTTCGTCCAGCTCAAACGGCGTTGCCATAACCTTAAACAATAATGGCGGTCTGGGCGTATCGAATACCACTTCTATTAATTTGAACATGGCAAATGGGATTGGCGGCAGCAATAAGGGGATTTACATTCAGAACATTGCGAACTCGACCGACCATGGTATCGAGATCGCTATGACGAATGGTGTGGGTATCAATTATCCAACAACAACAGCCGGGACAGCCTTCCAAATCGTCGCGCTTGGGTCTGCGGCAGGTATTGCCATGCACGGATCCACGACCGGAACAGGAATTTCCATTGATGGAAATACTGGTCTTGGAACAGCGATTCTCGTTGGTGCAGGTGGCGTCAGTTCCACTGGCATTTCGGTTGGCGGTTCCATTGGATCTGGCGGATATGCCTCCAGTAACGGATCGTCGCTCAATGTAACATCCGGTGAGGTTCGGAACTCGGTTGCGGTTCAATCGGTCAACACAAATCCCAGCAATCAGTTTGCTGGGCGCGTGGTCTATACTGGCAACGGGATGGTTATCCAAAACAATCTCGCTCAGGGCGATATTGCTAACGGAACGGGATCGACCATTATTGTCACGTTAGATGACAACGGTGATGCTCCCGGAATACTCTACGCGATAGGTGTGGGATCGGTCACTAATGGCAGCTTCACGATCAATTGCACATCCCCTGTGCTCGGTCCCAATCCGCAGTACATCAACTACATTATCATCAATCACTAATTTGTGATAAGGGTCCGCTCCGATTTGGAGCGGTCCCGCAAGTTTTATTAACCAACGTCAGAGAGAGTTCACACCGGCCCCGCCGCTCTAATTCGGAGCGGCGGGGTCAGGTGTTTTAAATCATCCCCGTAGCTCCGCAGGAATGGTATCAACGGTTTTGTCCTGTAAGCCCTCGGACGTGCGCAGCACGTCTACGATGTTCCGAGCGCTCGCCAGGCCCCTTCGACATCGCCCTGCTCTAAATGTTCCCGCGCTGCGATGTGGCGAACTTCGTCGTTCGATAAATCATTCGGGACCTCGGGAATCTCTTCTAAGCTCGCAAGCTGCGCCAAATGTTTGCCGGTGAGGATGGGGCTGGAACGAATCTCCTCCGGCAGGCGGTCGATGCCGGCAAGTGGCTTTCCCGGCTGCGGTAGCGCGAAGATGCCGCGCTTGGCCCTCGTATAATATGGGCCTCCCAAACGCGCCACCTGATCGATAAGCAGCGGATCGACTCCGCCTTGCTCCGTTAGGACCGCCTCGCTCACATGCAGCATCACAACTTCGCAGATCATAAGATTTGCGCTGCCGTGTGTTTTGCCAAAATCAATGTGATGCAGCAAACGAGCCTCCAACACGAACGGACTTTCCGCCACACCCGGCGGAGCGACCTTCACGCTTGGCCGTTTGGTAAGACCCGATTTGGTAAACTCATCGACACCGCGCTCATACGGCGCGGAGGCCAGCGAAATTTGGTGAACCATCTCATACGTCACGATGGAGACGGTGCATTCGCGCGTTTCTAAGATGTTCAGCATCGTATGCTTTGGCTGTCCCGTCTTACCGGAATAAGCCGGACTGAAGCATAGCACTGCCGGATTGACGCCGAACACATTGAAAAAGCTAAACGGGGAAAGATTGCTCGCGCCGTTCTTATCCATGGAAGAAACCAGCGCGATGGGCCGCGGCGCAACGCCACCCACGAGCAAGCGGTGAATTTCGTGGTAAGGAATAATATCTGGATCGAAAGCGCGCATGAGATTATTTTCAAACCTCATTCCGAGAAAGACTGTTCGAGGTAATCGGCGATTGTAGCCGTGACCTTTAGGCTACGGTGTTGCCAAGCTATACGACCGTGACCTGAAGGTCACGGCTACACATCTTTCATGCGCACTCGAGCACTATTTTACATCGTCTTTGCAGGGCTGATTCTATCGGCCCTGGTGGTGCTCGACATCGTTGCGAATGCGTATTCGGCGATGGAGGGTGCGCTGCTCGAACTCGTTCGTGCCGGCGTTCAGGGTGCGGCCATGCTCTGGTTCGCGCGCGCAATGGAAGTGCTCTTTTTTCGAACGTCCTCGATCAGCCGCACGGAGGAGATTCGCCGTGCGGCGGACTGGCCCGTCCGTCTCACACAGCGTTTTGCGGCGGTGCTCGCCGGAGCGGTGCTATTTGCGCTCTTGCCCTATCTCTTCAACTTATCGCTTCGCAGATTGACGACGCCAGAACCGTTCAAAATCGAGCCTGCTAAATTTCCGACCGTCATCTCTATCGACCTCATGGGATTTCTGTGGCTCGTCATGCTCACGGTGGCGCTGATGAGCTTTTGGCAGATCGCGCAGGTGCGGCAGGCCCCACGATTTTCGCGGCGCCGGTTTATCGGATGGGGTGCGGCCATTGGCACGCTGAGCCTTTTCAGTTTATGGCTCGTGGAGAACGTGATTCCAAGTACCGCGCTTACTTCCGCGATACTCTATTCCGCAGCGCTGCTGGTGGGTATCTCGGCTCTTTTGCTTGGTTACCGTCTTCCCTGGCTTCCGCGTGTGACGCGCGAAGGTAAGCGCCGCCTGCTTCTTTTCTCCGCATTGAATACGATGCTCGCGCTTGCTGCACTCTTCGCTTTTGGCGGCGGCCAACTTCCGGCGGACGCGCTCTTCGAGCGGTATGCGCTTTTTTGGCACGTCGTTGCGCTTGCGGCGTTCGCCACGCTTGCGATTTATTTTGCGCTCGTCTTTTTCAGCGCGCTCTTTACATTGTCCTCGACGGAACTGGTCGAGCGAAAATCGGCGGAAGTGCAATCGCTGGCACGGCTGACACGATTTTCTTCAAACATTCTATCGAGCGAACTCTTGCTCGATCTTCCGAAGCTTGCCGAACAAATTACCGCGCTCGCCGCCGAGGCGACGGAATCCGATTGCGCATGGCTCGAACTGCGGTCGAACCCCATGGACGGACGATCGACTGTTTCTGCCGCAGGAGCGGAGGAAATCATACGCTCCTATACGCGCATCGGCGAGCAAGCAGCCGAGCGCATCATGGAAGAAGCGGAAGGCTTTGCGGATGCAAGCGGGCTTGTTCCCTCGCCGCGCGGCGAGCTCGAACGCTCGCGCAAGCCGTTTCTTATTCGGCGCCGCATCAGTGCGCGGCAATATCTGTTTCCACCTTCTGGCGAGGGGAGAGAAAACAAAGAGCTGCATTCGATGGTCGCCGTGCCGCTCATGCGCAAGGACGAAGTACGCGGTGGACTCTATGTGGCCAAACACCGCGAAGACGGCTTCGATGACGACGATCTTACCGTGCTCACGGTCTTCAGCGATGTTGCATCGCTCGCCTTAGAGACGGCTCGGCTCGTGCAGGACTCGGTCGAAAAGCAAAAATTCGACGGCGAACTCCGCGCCGCGCGCATCATGCAAAAAAGCTTGCTGCCGGAACGGTTCCCAGATGTGCCCGGCTTCGATATTTACGCGATCAGCATTCCGGCCTACGATGTCGGCGGCGATTATTACGATTTTTCTATGCTGTGGGACGGCTCGCCGATGATTGCAATCGGCGATGTTTCCGGCAAGGGCATTTCCGCTTCGCTCTATATGGCCGAAACAAAAGGGGTGGTGCAGGCGCTTGCACCCGTCATGGCGAGCATGGCGGAGCTGCTCGAAGGCACCAACGGCGCATTGCTGCATAATTCGCCCTCGCTCACTTCGCTCCGCCGTTCGTTCGTGACGCTCGGCCTGATTGCATTTACCAAGAAAGGAGTGCGCTATGCGCGCGCGGGACATACGCCGCTGCTGCATGTTCGCGCGGATGGCTCCTATACGTTTTTGCAGCCACGCGGCATGGCCGTCGGACTTATTCGGCAAGCCATTTTTACCGAAGCGACGGAAGAAGTGACGCTCGATGTTCACACGGGCGATATGCTTATTCTCTTCAGCGATGGAATCACCGATGCGCGCAATCCGATGGGTGAAGAGCTTGGTTACCATCGGCTTGCGCAATACGTTCGGGAAAATAGGGATATTCCCGATTCTCGTGACGTGACGCTCAGGGTGTTGGCGTCCGTCGCGGAGTTCACGGAGTCCGGTAATTTCGATGACGACGCAACGCTTGTCGTCATGCGATGTTTGGAAAAGTAACGAGTAACGAGTATTAATTATGCAACAGCAAAATTCTTCTTCACGTTTTTCCGTCTCCGAAACATCGGAGGCCAGTGCCCCCGTCACGATCATCGCGCTTTCCGGCCAACTCGACGCGCACACCGCGCCGGAATTCGAGCGGTTCTTGGAGCAGGTCGTCCGCGATGACGACAAGCACCGGCTCGTACTCGATTTCCACGGCTTGGAATACATTTCGAGCGCCGGACTTGGCGTGCTCATGGGCCTCATCGAAGAAGTCCGCGCTGCCGGCGGCGACATGAAGCTCGCCGAGTTGCCAGAAAAGATTTTCCACGTACTCGACCTGCTCGGTTTCCCGATTGTGTTCCAGATTTTTTCGAGTGTGGCGGAGGCGGAAGCGGCCTTCCAATCAGAACCTGGATTACGCGGATGATGCGGATTACGCGGATTGATTTTCAGGATTTCTACGATGTGAGCCCAAATCCTGTCAATCATATCAAAATCCAATAAATCCGAGTTTATTTCTCATCTACGTACTTTCTGCGTAACGGATGTTGGAGTTAGGCCTGTATTTTTGTATCGTTAATTCAATCGCAGCCGGAGTGTAGAGCATGCTTTAGCTTGCTCTCGGTTTCGAGGACAAGCTAAAGCATGTCCCACATTTCGGCTTTGGGTGACAACAACTTATTTATTACAACAATGAAAACACTACGTTCTCTTTCTCTTCTTATTTCCATGGCTCTTCTTGTCGCTTCGTGCCAGCAGGACCCTCAATCGGCTAACGGACCGAACCTGCCGCTTGCTCAGGGTGGCCACGGCGGCGGCGGAAGCACAACTCCCGCGAATCCGGCAATTACGTATATCTCTTCAACGACCTCACATGGCCACACAACGTGGGGAATCGCGGTAATGGATACCAGCGGCGCGAACCAGACTGTTATCTACACTCCTTCCACGGGTTATATTGTGTACAATCCGACCTGGTCGCCCACGGGTGGATCGATTGCGTTTGCCGAATCGGATTTTAGCCTCGGCGTGAGCGCGATCAAGGTGATCGACGTGAGCGTAAACTCGAGCGGTGTCGCCGTCGGTAGCAACCTGCGGACGATAGCATCCTGGTCTGCTTCCGACTCGGAAGGAGTGTTTAACAACGACGACGACTGCGGTCCGGCCTGGTGCCAACAATCGACGACGGGGAAGATCGCTTTCCTGCTCTATCATACAAACTGGTCTGGTTCTCCAAACCATTACAGGACCGATCTCTGTACGATCCCGCAGGCTGGCGGAACGGTTACAATGCTTGCCACTCGTACACCCAGCAATAATGGTGTGGCCGATATGTTATTCGCTCCCACATGGAGCCCGGACGATTCGCATATCGCGGCGCGCGTCTTTGCCGGAGGACCGGATCCCGTTCTCGTCTTCGACATGACCGGCGCGGTGACGGACAGCACGCCCCTGGCAACGACCTCCACCAACCGCCCGGTCCGATGGTCGCATAGCGGGTTGAATGAACTTGTCATCGGTTCCGGGGGCACCAATCCGATGTACTATTTGACGCCCGGCTCCTCGCCGACCTCGGAGAGCATTACCGGCAGCACGGGCACCTGGTCGCCAAACAACAGCGGGATTATGTATCTCAATGGCGGCGCAATGTTGAAGGTCATCCCGAACACCACAACGGCGACGACGGTCCTGAGTTCGGCCAGCGGGATCGGTGGCAACCTTGATTGGCGGCAGAATTAATTCATAATTTCAAAAACTCTAAACACAACGAACATGAAATATTACATCGCTTTCCTTTTGGTTCTCGTCGCGGCATCATCGCGCGCGCAAATTACGCTGGAGCATACTTACGCGACTACTCCAGCACTCACGCAGGTCGATTCCGGTCTATCAAAATATATTTTCTTGAGCTCTGCGGCTTCCGCGTATGGAGCCGAATACGGCGCTCCCATCACTACATATACCGGATTTTCAATCTACAATCTCAATCATACACTCGATCAGACGATCCAATTGCCGGCATTGGCATCGGATCAAATTTACGATGCACCGCAATTCATTTCAAAGAAACTGTTCGATCTCGACGGACTCTACGACTATCTCGTCGTGATTGAACAACTCACCAAATTTACGCCCCAGCCACCGGATACAGGAAGTGCCTATTGGGTTACAACAGAATACATAACTCGAAGCTATGACGAAAATGGCAAGCAGCTTTTTTCGAGCGACAGTGCAAATGGATCTTCGATTTTCAACACCGAAGGCGGTACAAAGCTTCTTTTAACACAGTGGTCAACTCCGGGTGCTTCACAATATGTTCAATTTTCCTCGTCAGGTACGAGCGTGTATTCCTTGCCCGGCAAGCTCCCCAGCCCGATGCGCACGCCACAGGCTGGCGTGATTCCAAGCTCGATCGCGGGCGGCAGTGGACCGATTCCGACCTCAGCGTACCCGAACCCCTCGAATGGGCAGCTGCGCGTCGCATATACATTACCCGTTGGCGTGGCTACCGGCGAACTTGTCGTTACCGATGTGCAGGGACATGAAGTGAAGAGCTATAGAGTCGGAAATGCCTTCAACGA
Source organism: Ignavibacteriota bacterium (assembly GCA_003151825.1). GTDB lineage: Bacteria > Bacteroidota > Ignavibacteria > Palsa-1295 > Palsa-1295 > PALSA-1295. The sequence continues at coordinate 25,901 of PLYO01000017.1, read as the reverse complement.
TATTCTCCTCTCAAAATCGGACCTTCCGAGCGGTTCGTATTTTTATAAAATCGTTACCGAAAAAGGCGATAGCAACCCCCAGCGATTAGTGGTTGTGAAATGAATAACAATATGAAAACAAAACTTACGCTCTTCGCTTCGATTCTTTTCCTTGCATTCGGCGCCACACGCGCGAGCGCACAATGGGTCCATACGCCGCTTGATACCGGGTGGGCTAACTGTTTTGCGGTGAGCGGCACGAATCTCTTCGCTGGGGCTGGTGGCGGCGTTTTTCTCTCAACCGACAACGGCGCAAGCTGGACTGCGGTCGGGTTGACTGGCTGGACAGTCTCAGCCCTTGCGGTGAGCGGCACGAATCTCTTTGCTGGAGCTTACTATTTCATTGACACCAACCGCTTCTTCTTCAACCGCGGCAGCGGCGTTTTTCGCTCGACTAACAATGGCACAAGCTGGACTGTGGACACTGCCGGCACGGGCATGGATTCGAACTCTTGGGTCTATTCCTTTGCGGTGAGCGGGCCGAACCTCTTTGCAGATATTGTCCCTCATGGCGTTCATGTCTCGGCCAATAATGGCACAAGCTGGGACGCGGCCTATACCGGCTTGCCCGGCGCCCAGGCCTATGATAGTTTACCCTTTGCGGTGATCGGCACGAATCTGTTTGCAGGGGATTTCTGGGCCGGCCTTAGCGTTTATCTCTCGACCAACAACGGCATGAGCTGGACGACTGATAGTACCCTACCGGAACGACAGGTCGCAGCTTTTGGGGTGATCGGCACGAATCTGTTTGCAGGAGCTGGCGCTGGCGGTGTTTTTCTCACGACCAACAACGGCACAAGTTGGACTGCGGTCGATTCCGGTTTGCCGCAGTTCGCTGGTGTGGATGCCTTTGCTGTGAGCGGCACGAATCTCTTTGCTGGAATAGGCAACGTGGATGGTGGCAATGGTGGCGGCGTTTTTCTCTCGACTAACAACGGCACAAGCTGGGCCGCCGTCTATTCTGGATTGACGGACACACTTGTTTATTCCCTCGCGGTGAGCGGCACGTATCTCTTGGCTGGGACTGATTCAGGTGTTTGGCGCTGCCCACTCTCGTACTTCGTACCGGCGGTCAAATCGGGATCGCTCTCCCTCAACTTTGGAACGCATAATTATGGCGCGGATAGCTCGCTTACGTGCGAGCTTTACAATCCTTCTGGGGTTGCAGTGGGAATCGACTCCGATGAGATCGTTGGCACGAATGCTCAGGATTTCTCAATTAAGAGTAATTCGAAACAAGCCACTTTGCCTTACCAATTACAACCGGGAGATTCGATTGGTATCACTATCACATACAGCGCTCCATCGAGTACCGAAACGGATCAGGCATCACTTCGAGTACCGTTCGCCGAGAATCCCGATAGCGTGATTCAGGTTACTTTAATCGGGTCATCGAAACTACTTGCCGGCGTTGCGGAAACGGCATCGACCTCACCTGAAATCCAAAGCTTCCCCAACCCCCTCACCCAATCCACCACCATTCGCTTTACATCGGCTGAGAGCGGGGTGGCGCAGGTTACGGTTGTGAATCTTCTTGGCGAAGAAGTTGCGCGGGTGTTCGAGGGTCCGCTCAGCGCTGGCGAGCACGGCTTCACCTGGGATGCGAAGGACGCATCGCCGGGAACGTATTTCTGCATTGTGCACATGAACGACGACATAGCGCGCTCGCCGATAATACTTGAACGATAACTCTAGATTCAGGCTGTGGCCGGAACGGTTCGGCCACCGCTTCTTTTCGCACATAACCATGTTGTAACTTCCCATGACACCCGAAGAGATTGATCGGCTTTATGCCGAGATGATGGAAATCTGCCGCTCGGAGCCGATGCTTGCTTTCGAGCTTGCGGAGCGTATCATCGAACAATCTGCCACCATTGGTTACAAACGGCACATTCCCTATGCACACGATATTCACGCGCGCGGACATCATTGGGTGGGAAGAATTGAAGAGGCTGTCGAGGAAATGGATATAGCGATCAGTCTGGCACAAGAGGCTGGCGATCGGGCAATTGAGCTACTCGTTATGAATGATGGTGGAGTTATTGCGAGAGACATAGGTAACCACGCTCAGGCAAAGGATTACCTCAGTAAAGCCATCGAGTTAGCCAGGGAATCCGGAGATCGTGCTTCTGAGGCTTTGGCTTTAAAAAATCTTGCTTCCGTTTTCGTAGACTTAGGAGATTATCCTGAATCGCTTAAGATCAGCCAGCAGGGTTTGGCACTTGCGGAAGAAACCGGCGATAAATATTCCACTTATCTGCTTCTCAACCTGATTGGGATTATCCATACTAACCTTGCCAACTATTCGAGCGCGTTGGAATTCTATGCCCGAGCCCTTGCATACGCGGAAGAAACTGGGAATAAAGAATTCATTGCATCGGCTCTCGGCAATATCGGATCTGTTCAAGGGATGTATGGTGACAATCCACGCGCACTGGAATACTTTACTCGAGCCCTAGCACTCTTTGAAGAGATAGGCAATATAAGAAGCGTCGCAGCAGCCGTTTCCAACATTGGGAATACATATTCTGGGCTTGCAGATTATCCACGCGCCCTGGAATATCTCAAGCGCGCTCTTGAACTGAGCGAGCAGATCAGCGATCGAAGATCAGTAGGAGATGAGAAGCACAATATCGCAGAGGCTGAATTTTTGCTTGGCAATCTTGATGCAGCCTATCAGGGCTTTATGGATACGCTGAATTATCGGCGCAATGTGCTAAAGTCGGAGGAGAATGTTGCCACCACGCTATTTCATTTGGGTCAGGTTCTGATCGAGCAAGGCAAGACAGACCAGGGACTTGCGCGGCTCGAAGAAGCGCTAACATTGGCAGAGGAATTAGGAGACAAGGCAACAGCGAAAGATGCACATAAGGCATTAGCCGATGCCAGTTCAAAGAAGGGCGACATAACAAAAGCCTTCGAGCATCAATCCAAATACATTGCTCTCGATAAAGAAATCTTCAGCGAAGAATCGAGAAAGAGCGTGGAGAAATTCAACATGCGCGTGGCCATTGCAGATATGGAGAGCCAAAAGGAGCTTCAACGCCTCAGGGCCGAGCATTCAGAACAGCAGCTCACCAACTCCACCCTCCAACTCATCGCCCAAACGGAACTGCTCTCCGATCTTCGGAGTGACCTGCTGCAAATCGCGCGGAAGATACCGCCCACGGAGCCGGCGGCTCGGGAACTGCGGGAGCGGGTGAAGAACCTGCCGTGCCAGTCCATTGATTGGGAGAAATTCGATGCGCAGTTCAAAGCCGCGCACCCGGAATTTGTGAAAAAGCTGTTGGAACGCTTCCCGGAACTCACCCCAATGGAGGTTCGCGTAAGCACCCTCCTGCGATTAAACCTAAAAAGCCACGAAATCGCGAAGCTGTTCTGCTTAGAGGAGCGCTCGATCGAAACGCACCGCTTCAACATCCGCAAAAAGCTGAAGCTTGAAACCAAGCAGAGTTTGAGTAATTTCCTGAATGCGCTGTAGGGACGTGCTGCGCACGTCCTCTTTCTGTATCGACCTTTCGCGTTTTAGGGGGCAGGACGTGCGCAGCACGTCCCTACGAACCTATGGAGCAATATAGACGACACCACTGTTCCCCATTCTTAATTCTTAACTCTTCATTCTTAATTGAAGCGCGGCCTCGTAGTTCAGCTGGATAGAACGTCAGTTTCCTAAACTGAATGTCGCAGGTTCGAGTCCTGCCGAGGCTACTTTATCGTAGTGGATAGTGGCGAACGGCGAGTGCCGAGTGGCTATAATGTCAGCGGCTGCGGGCGCGACAGGATAGAGGTTGGATCGGTCTTCCAGTCGGTCGATTGATCGACGTAAAGTTCCAGCTCGTTGCCGTCGGGATCGAGAATGTAGAGGCTTTTGGTGACATGATGGTCGGTCGCGCCGATAATAGTAATTCCGGCTTTCTTAAGTTCTTCCAGCGCGGCGCTTAATTCTTCGACTGTATCACCGATTTTGAAGCCGATGTGATACAGCCCGTTGTAACTTTTCTTCGGCGCAGGGTCTTGTCCCGTTTCGATGAGGAGCAATTCGTGGTGCGTACGTCCGGAAGAGAAGAGCGCAATACGTGGCTCGGACGCGATCATCCGAAAGCCGAGCACATCCCGGTAAAATGCTGCCGAGCGTTCCACATCTTTCACATACAGCACGACATGGCCGAGTTCTTTTATTTGCATATGTGTTAAAGGAATCTCTGATCAAATTAGTTTTACCCGTCATTGCGAGGAAAATCGAACGACCCGCATGAGCGTTCATGCGAGGGAGTTCGATTTGACGAAGCAATCTCTTCGACGTAAAGCGGAGATTGCTTCGTCGCTTTTGGCTCCCTTCGGTCGCCAAATGCTTCTCGCAATGACATTATGACGGACATGAAATCCAAATCCCGCTGGCTGAATCGCACGGTGCTTGGCATCGGGCTGGCATCGCTGTTCTCCGATTGGTCGCATGAGATTGCTACAGCGGCCCTGCCGGCATTTTTGGCGACGATGGGTGTGGCTGCGGCGTGGCTCGGCATGATCGAAGGCGTCTCGGACGGGCTTGCGAGCTTTACCAAAATGGGTTCCGGGTATTATACGGATAAGCTCCAGCGCCGGAAGCCCATTGCCGTGATTGGGTATATTATCACCGCGCTGGGAACCGCTTCTTTCGCATTTGCAACACAAGCGTGGCATATTCTGATCGGTCGCTCGCTCGCGTGGTTCGGGCGCGGCGTTCGCGGTCCGGTAAAAAATGCCATCCTCGCTTCCGCCGTTACGAAAGAGACGTATGGCCGCGCCTTCGGATTCGAGCGCACGATGGATACGGTTGGCGCGATCGTCGGGCCGATCAGCGCGTTTGTGTTGATCGGCGCGCTCAACCACAAGTATTCGATTTTGTTTGTGCTCACATTAATTCCCGGACTCATTGCTGCGGGGTTTATCGCATTTGCCGTGAAAGAAAAAGAGCGATTGCCCGTGAAGCATATTTCGCTCCGCGCTCGGCTGAAGCTGTTGCCAACCACATTTCGGCGAATGCTTCTTGGAGTGGGACTTTTTGGCTTGGGCGCGTTCGCGCACTCCATGCTTATTCTGCTTGCAGCGCAGGAGCTAACGCCAACGCTCGGTGCTGCCGGTGCGGCGAGCGTAGCCATCGGGTTGTATATTTTGCATAATGTGTGCTATGCCTCATTCGCGTTTATAGGTGGATGGCTTGGCGACCGGATGCCAAAACATTTACTTCTCGCTGTTGGCTATTTGATGGCGTCCATGATGTGCTTATGTATCATCGTGCTTCCTGCAAGTATTGGCACGCTGGCCCTCATCTTCTTCCTCGGCGGGACGAACGTGGCGCTCGAAGAGACGATGGAAAATTCGCTTTCCGCCGAGCTTGTCGCTCCGGAACATCACGGCATGGCCTTCGGTACACTCGCCACAGTGAACGGCATTGGGGATTTTGCTTCGAGCATTGTCGTGGGTGCGTTATGGTCGGCGTTTGGCACCTCGATTGCGTTTGGCTATAGCGCGGTGCTTTCGATTGCGGGTGCAATACTCATTTTTTTCCTTCGGCCACTGCGGGTAGTAAAAACTTAGCGTTGTGTTCCTAACCCTTCTTTACCGATTTCAGCGTGTCATTCTCGCGAAATGCCAATAGAGGTGAATGTCAAGCGCACCCCTCATTTTCTCTGAAATGAGGCCTAAACGAGTTAACGCCCTTCAAAATGTGTGAATGATGTAACTTATTCCCAAAGTTATGTAACAATTTTCAGGATGCTTCTTCGTATTTTTGCTCATAGTGAATCCATTTAATATTATGAAGAAACATTCCACCATTTTTATGGTGATTTTATTCTATTTAGGCATATACGCTCAGAACAATCCATTACACGCTCAAGTCGCCACTTGGCAAGACCAACGCGCGGCTGCGCCGGAGCGCTTTTCATCCTCACTCCTGCTCCCCGTGGACACGACCAAGCAGGTCCAGTCGCTCGATACCGTGTTGTTCGACATGTACGGCAACTTGCGGGTGGACGATCCGCTCTTTAATAAGCGGGATCACTGGTATGTGCCGGCGCTCAACATCGTAGGTCAGGAAGTGCTTTTGAACCTGGCCGATCAGTATTTGCTTAATTTCGATTGGGCGCGAGTCGGCCTGCGTTCGTGGGGCAGCAACCTCATGGTGGCCGCAGCGCCATGGGGAAACGGCTGGATTTGGGACAACACCCGGTTCGGAAATGACATGTTCCTCCATCCCTACACAGGCGCTAATTATTTCGATGCGGCGAGGGCCTCGGGTTACTCCTTTTGGGAGTCCTCTGTCTATACCTTCGGCGGAAGCTATTTGTGGAAAATATTCGGCGAAAACGGGGCGCCCGAACGCAATAGTCTCGTTTACACGACCATCGGCGGTATGTTCGGAGGCGAAATCATGTACCGCCTAAGCTCGAATATACTCGACGACCGTACCACGGGCCTCGAACGCGTTGCTCGTGAAACTCTTGCGGGATTACTCAGTCCATCCAGATTTGCGACGAGACTCTTCGATGGCAAGCTCTCGCATGTGACCGACCAGGAAGTTTATAAAAAGGAGCCGCTGAATGTCACGATCTATGCCGGAGCACACGTCATCAACGACGGCACCAAATTTTTAAGTGGAAACGTCAGCGAATTACTGAACGTCCAGTTCGACTACGGAAATCCGTTTGAACGGATCGACCGGAAGCCGTATGATTTCTTTAAAGTGCTTACGGAAGTGAATATCGGCGAGGGAAGAAAGTTTATCGAGGACATCGCCGGCTACGGGCTTCTCACGGGCGAAAATAGTCATAAAGGACAATTTGCGCTGCTTACCGGCATATTTCAAAACTACGACTATTGGGACAACTTAGTCTATGAGCTTACAACACTGGGCTTCGGCCCCGGCGTTGTTGCGCGCCTGCCGGTATTTAAAAACTCTACTTGGTACTCGGTGTTGCATCTCGATCTGGTTCCCTTCGGCGGCAACAGCAAACGGGCGGGTCCCGATACCTCGCAAATAGGGGACTTCAATTTCGGCGGTGGCGCGGAGACAAAATTTGAATCCACCCTCAGTTTTGGTAACACAGCGAGCTTTAAGGTGGTCGCCAATTATTATTGGTTTCACACTTTTGTCGGAGAGCCAGGCAATAACTTTATTGCAATCGTAAAGCCGCGCGTTACCGTCGGAATCTTTAACAATCTGAGCGTTGGCATAGAAGAATCGATTTATTCGAGCGTTCGAGACTCGCCCGATTTCGCAACCATCCGTACGGTAAACACCCATCAGAAATTATTTCTCATCCTCTATCTCGAAGACTCGCAACGGGGTGGGCATTATAATTAGAGGATGTAGAAATTCACCCATTTTGAGCAGGAATCTCAACTTTTCTAACAGTTATGCGTATCTATTTCGATGGATGATTCCAGCAGCGGCGGCGATTGGCACATTCTTTGTTATGCAAGAAAATCATTAAATTTAAATTATTAGGGTGACATTCTTTTACCGGCCAAATATGTTGGCTTGGTGAGAATGAACATCCGTCTAATCATTCTAATGCTGCTTTTTACGACTTCCTCGAACGCGCGGGTTCCCGCGGCTCTGAGGAAGGGTTCCCTTAATTTATTTCCACGCGATCGCGGATTGGTTGCGCTCTCTATCGCTTCGAATCGACCGTGCGGTATGACGGACACTCCGAAACACGAGGATAAGGTTCCCTTAGACACGAGCAAAAAAGTACAGGATCTCGACACCGTTTTGTTCGACATGTACGGCAACTTACGTGTGGACGATCCGGTCTTTAATAAGAAGGATTATTGGTATGTGCCGGCGCTGAATATCGTCGGTCAGGAAATTCTTCTGAACGTAGCCGATCACTATTTACTCGATTTCAACTGGGCGCGTGTCGGCTTTCGTTCATGGGGCAGCAATCTCACGGCAGGGCCACCATGGGGAAACGATTGGATCTGGGATGATACCCGATTCGCTAACGATATGTTCCTTCATCCCTACACGGGCGCAAACTATTTCGACGCGGCGAGGGCTTCGGGTTACGATTTTTGGGAATCTTCTATCTATACCTTCGGCGGGAGCTATGTATGGAAAATATTCGGCGAAAATGGACCGCCGGAACGAAACAGTCTCATCTATACCACGCTCGGCGGTATGTTCGGCGGCGAGATCATGTACCGCCTTAGTTCGAACGTTCTCGATGACAGAACGACCGGCGCCGAAAGAACTATGCGCGAGATCGTTGCGGGGATTTTGAGTCCATCGAGATTTGCCACAAGATTGTTCGATGGCAAGCTCTCGCATGTGACCGATCAGGAAGTTTATAAAAAGGAACCGCTGAATATCACGCTCTTTGCAGGCATTCACCAAATCAACGAAAACAATAACTTTCTGACAGGCCGAACCAGTGAGTTGCTGAACCTCCAGCTCGATTACGGTAATCCGTTTGAACGAATCGATCGTAAACCGTATGATTTTTTCAAAATCATCGGGGAAGCGGATATCGGACTGGGCAGAAAGATCATCAACGACGTGACCGGCTATGGCATTCTTAGTGGCGATAATAGTAGAGTCGGAAAATTCGATTTTCTTTCGGGTCTATTCCAAAACTACGATTTTTACGATAACCCGAATTACGAACTAACAACCCTGGGCTTCGGCTACGGACTGGTAGCGCGTCACCCCATCTTCCCAAACGCGTGGTGGTATTCGACGTTGAATCTCGATCTGGTGCCCTTCGGGGGGAACAATACCCGCTTTGGTCCCAATGACACCTCGCAAACCAGGGATTTCAATTTTGGCGGCGGCGCGGAGGGAAAGTTAGAATCCACATTGAATTTTGGAGACAGGGCGAGCATTAAGTTGGTCGCTAATTATTATTGGTTTCACACGTATGTCGGAGAGCCGGGAAATAATTTTATCGCGCTGCTAAAGCCGAGGGTGACGGTTGGCATCTTTGACAATCTCAGCGTCGGTATCGAGCAAACGATCTATTCCAGCGTCCGAGAATCTTCCGATTTTCCGACCATCAATACAGTGAGCACCGAGCAAAAAATATTTTTCATGTACTATTTCGAAGACTCGCATCGGGGCGGGCATTATAATTGATTCCGCACACCATGACTACTACATTTTCCAATCGCCCAAACATAATGAATTTAATAAATAGATACTGGATTGCACTTAGTCTGATGCTCGGCATTACATTGTCGCAGGGCGGCGTGGTCAATGCCCAATCATCGGCAAGCGATTCTTCATCCGCCACTCATGACGCTCACGCGCCCGTGTATCATGTAAATTACTGGATAAGCGGCGGGATCATCGCTGCCGGCGCAATCGCGGGCTACACGCTTCCGCTGAACTCATTCGGAAAGGATGCTATTAGTTCCGCCGATCTCGCTAATCTGGATACGAATAACGTACCCAGCTTCGACCGCATATCGCTTCATCAGAACCCGGCGCTCGTTTCTACGTTCGATAATTATTCTAGGATCATGCAAATTGGTATGGCCGCTCTTCCGTTAACGCTTCTAATCGATAATGACATTCGTCACGATTGGCTGCCTGTGATGGTGATGGGGCTGGAAGTAAATATGGTTGCTTTGGCTATTTTTGCAGTCTCGCCGATTGGCCCACTATTCCAAACGAGATACAGACCGGTGATTTATTACCCGACTGCTCCCGTAAACAGAACTGATGGCAATCAGAAGAATTCTTTTTACAGCGGTCATACGGCCAGCGCTGCCGCTGCATCCTATTTTATGGCAAAGGTATATTGCGATTATCATCCGGACGCGAACGAATATCTCGTTTACGGAGCCGCGACTATACCACCTCTCGTAATGGCGTATGTCCGGTTCATGTCGCTCAATCATTTCCCTTCGGACATCGCTACGGGATATGCGGTCGGGACGCTTTGCGGCGTTCTCATTCCCGAGCTGCATAAGATCGGCGATAAGAATCTTTCCATGGGAGCGTATTCCTCACCCACAAGCACCGGGCTGACGCTAACGTGGAATATGGCTTCGAAGTAAGCGAATGCTCTGAACTCAACACCAATTTTAAGCGATCACGTATAAACCAGTAACACAATGTCAAAAACACTACACTATCTCCTCGGCATCGTTCTCTTTCTTTCTTTAGTACCCGTTCGCGGCATGAGCCAAACGCCCGACGACAACAAATCCGATAAGGCGGAACGCGCGCACCGCACGCACGTCGTCAAAAAGGCGTGGAGCGACACGAAACAGACAACCGCGAAGGACTATCACGCAACCGCCCATGCGACGGGGACAGCGTGGAAGGCAACGAAACATGGAGTCAGTAAGGGCTACCACGCAACCGCCAAAGCGACCGGGAAGGCATGGAGCGGGACGAAAAAAGCAGTCAGTAAGGGTTATAATAATACCATTCATCCTTCTGCGAAGGGCACGCATACGTCCAGCGTGAAGCACCGGGAACAAGTAAAACAGCAAGACGAGGCGAAATAACGGCAGAATGAATTAATTCGAGATAAATTATGAATGACGAATGTTCGATTTGTATCAAATATCACAATCTGCCAGACAACTCGTTACTAAATCCTAATTTTTTTATTATTGAGAATTATTTCAACGCAGGACACTTATGATACGTATTATTATTATTCTAATTCTCATTTCGATCGGCTCGGTGGCGTCCGCTCAGAAGCCCATTCTCCCTCTGCCGAATCCGAAACCCGACACCGTATTTATTTATAACGATTCGGTGACGAAGGCCGTGCTTGCCTCCTCATCGGGTACACACATCATCTGGCACGATATCAAGGATGGGTGGTGCGATCTGGGCAATTACTTACTGCGGCCGCTCCAGTGGGACTTGCGCGAGTGGGCTATTATTGGCACAGGCGTAGCATTCACGGCGATGCTCGAACTTGCCGACGACCGGCCGGTTCGCACTGTTTTTCAAAAAAATCAAAGTACATTTGGCAATCAGTTTTCGCAATTCGGCAACAATTTTTATGGTAACGGTTACGCGACAGCGCTTACTTTTGTGTCGCTTTACACCGTCGGGCTTTCGACGGACAACGAAAAGCTGCGCGTCATGGGCCTGCATGTGATTGAGTCCTTTGCTTACGCGGGTTTGACCACGACGGTACTGAAAACGTTGGTAGGAAGGAACCGGCCTATTCTCGATCAGGGGACGTTCATTTACCATGGGTTCGATCTGGCCAATATCTCTAATTCTATGCCGTCAGGTCACGTAACGGTTGCCGCAGCTCTAAGCGAATCTCTCGCCTCCGACATCAATAATACCTGGGTATCCATTGGTCTTTATTCGTTCGTCGCAGCAACGGCATACAGCCGCATGTATTCGGATCAGCATTGGCTTAGCGATACATTCCTCGCCGGTGTGATCGGGATCTGTTCCGGTTATTGGGTCGCGCATCAACCGGATCATTACGACTTGAAAACCAACGATCCGAAACCGACAAGCTTTGTGATAGAGCCAACCATCGGAGGAGTGACGCTGGCGTACCATTTCTAAAAAACTTGTTCGATGGAATGATAATGCGATGTAGCGCATTTCAATCCATGGAACAATCTTTTTTGGAATGAAATATCTGTTTCTTGCGCTCGGCGGCGTGGCCGGCGTCATAGCCCGTTACGAACTCGGCGTATGGATCTCGGACTGGAACACCACGTCCTTTCCGTGGGCGACGCTCGCGATCAACGTGACCGGCTCGCTCGCGCTGGGATTTTTTATGCGATATTTAACAGGCGTGACATCCTCACCGGAAGTGCGCCTCATGCTGACGACCGGCTTCTGTGGCGGCTATACGACGATGAGCACCTTTTCCTACGAGCTTGTCTCGCTCTTCACCGAGCGGCAGTTCGGGCTGGCGTTTCTTTATCTTTCATCGACCATCCTATTCGCGCCACTGGCATGTTTGGCCGGTTTCGCCCTGGCCGAAATGGCTTTATGATACGTTCAACATTTTTTTATACATCGTCATTGCGAGGAGAGCCTCAAGAGGCGACAGCCGCTTGAGGCTCGACGAAGCAATCCCTTCATTCACGGTTGACGTGCTCATCATGAAGAGATTGCTTCGTCAAATCAAGCAAGCATCGTCGGCGATGCGCCTCTGGTCGCTTGATTTCCCTCGCAATGACAATAAAAAAACATTTATGGAAAACACGAACGATCCCTGGGTGCTCATGCGAATCTTCATCGGCGAGTCCGATAAAGCCGCGCATGGAAAATTCAATGGCAAGCCGCTGTGGGAAGCATTATTGAATGACTTCCGGGAACGCGGGCTTGCCGGATGCACGGTTATTCGTGCCATCGCCGGTTTTGGCGCGAGCGCGAAGGCACGAAATATCCTCTCGGAATATCTTTCGAGCGATTTGCCGATCGTCATGGAAGTCGTAGATCGCGAATCGAAGATTCGCGCCGTCATGCCCGATTTGGAAGAAATGATCGGCGGCGGAATGGTTACACTGGAAAAAGTAGATGTGATGATGTATCGGCCATCAACGGCGTAGCCAGAACGTCATTCCAAACACAATGGCCACCAACGCCGCCGGCACGATAAACACGCCGCCTTTCATCGCGGTGAAGAGGATGCCGCCGACGAGCAGTCCCGCAATCGAGGCCAGCGCGCCGGCGCTGTTACCGAGACCCTGAATATAGCCCTGGTTTTCTCCTGCGCGATCCGAGAGCAGCGAAAGAAACGAGGGCCACATAAGGCCGTTGCCGAGTGCATAGAGTACCGCAGCAGCATACGCGAAAACGGGGCTTGGCACGAGCAATGAAATATAGCTCAACACGACGATGAATGTTCCCCAGATCGTAAGTGCTTCTGCGCTCGCGCGTTTATTGAACGACGTGAGGATCGGCCCTTCCGTAATAACGATCACGATGGAAAGAACGGAAAAGAAGATACCCGTTTCTGTGATAGACCAGTGCAGCGATTCCGTCGCATACAGCGGCATCGACGCGACAAATAAACTAAACGCAAGAAAAAACACGAAATAAATTGCAAGCAGCAGAGGAATGTGATCCATCCTGAGTGCTTTGCGCAGCGTCATCTTGGCAGGTTTTTCGGGTTCATAGGATTCTTTCGGCCCATGCCCCAGAATATTTTGCGCGCTCACACTCTCCACGTTTTTTTTCACGTTGCGTGGACGCGATTCCGGCAAAACGAAAACAATTAGCAGAAGTCCGAAAATGGAAGTACCGAGCGCGAGATAGATCGGTAAATTAAGTCCCAGCGGCGTTTGGCCCAAAATGCCCGCAAGTGCCGGGCCAAGAATAAATCCCAGATTTCCCGCGACACCCATTTTGCCAAAATCGGCTTTGCGTTCTTCGTGCGCGGTTACGTCCGCCACATACGCATTTGCGACGGAGACATCACCGGCGGTTAATCCATCGAAGCTGCGCGCGATGAAGATGCACAGCATCGGCAATGTGATGGACACTGCGCCTGTCATCGATGTGGTAAAGGTGCCCATCATCGTCATCGGCAGTCGGAACGCAACAATAAACAGCACCCATGCAACCGCCGAGCCAAATACACTCAGGAATAGAATTCGCTTGCGCCCAAATCGATCCGAGAGCTTGCCAAGCATCGGCGCTCCTATGAACTGGCACGCAGAATAGCTCGCCCCGAGCGCGCCATAAAGAAAATTACTCCCATGAAACGTTTGCACCACATACACGAGCGATGGGAGCACGATCCCATAGCCGAGCATACTAATAAAGCTCACGGCCATCAGCGGAACGATCGATATTTTGCGGGTGGATGGCATCGTTTCGCTACAAAAATAACTCGAATTAGTCATTCCCCAAACATTTTAGCCCAAATAATTGTATTACAGACATGAATCAGCTTGATTACGATCGCGAGCGTTTGGAAGCGCTCTGTAGGAACTATCACGTGAAACGCCTTGCCGTCTTTGGCTCGGTATTGAGCGGAGAAGATACGCCCGCGAGCGATCTGGATTTGCTGGTGGAATTTTCGCCCGAACACGGCGTAGGCCTTTTTGGACTTGCGCGGCTCCAAAGATCGCTCGGAGAGGTTTTTGGACGAACGGTTGATCTCAACACAGCGGGATTTCTCGATAAATCATTTCGTGCTCAGGTTGTCAACGATGCCAAACCTATCTACGCGGGATAACGACCGTTACCGCATTGGCCACATGATCTCGTTTTGCGAGAAGATTGTGGCAATAGCGAAGGAATCCGAAGATCCCTGGCCAGAAGTGACATTGCTTGCTCTTTTGCGTCTGTTCGAAACACTCGGAGAGGCTGCGAGCAAAGTAAGCGATGAGACTAAAAAAGCTCATCCGGAAATTCCGTGGGTGGAAGCTACGGATACTCGAAATCGCTTTATTCATGGCTATGATGATTTGGATTATAGTGCAATCTTGCTTACAATAGAAGAAGATATTCCTCAACTTTTGCAGCAACTCTTAAATCTTCGCAAGGAGTTGGAAGCGAGTTAAGGTATTCACTTTCGCGCTTTTTTCCCCTTCTCGCTGTTCTCTCTTCGATGAAAATTTCACATCTCGGCATTGCCGTGCGCGATCTCAAGAGCGCGGAGGAGCTTTTTGCAAAGCTCCTCGGCGATGCGCGCATTCATCATGAAGAAGTGGCCGATCAAAAAGTGCGGATTGCTTCGTTCCAGCTTGGCGATGCTCGCGTTGAACTGACAGAGCCAACCAGTGACGATTCGCCCATCTCAAGATTTCTCGAAAAACGTGGCGAAGGTATTCATCATCTTGCTCTGGAAGTGGAGGATGTCGCAAAAGAATTAGAGCGGTTGAAAGCGCAGGGCTTTCAACTCATTGACGAGAAGCCGCGCAAAGGTTCGCACGGAATGACGATCGCATTCCTGCATCCGAAATCGACGAATGGGGTACTCATAGAATTGTGTGAGACACCACACCACCCCCCAACCCCCTCCTCTTCCAGAGGAGGGGGAGTATGATGAATTCTGGCACGTCCGTCCCAATGGACGATTTGCATTCGCCATCGAATCCCGACGAGTTCGATCAGATTCCTTTTCACGATGATGAACTCGAGCAGGAGGAGGATGCGATCGATATTGCGACCTTTGGCCCGCATGTGCATCTTGCCGTTACTGCCGATGACCTGACGCTCGAAGAGAAGCTTGATTCACTGCCACGCGACCCCGGCGTCTATCAATTCAAGAATGGCGCGGGCCGAGTAATTTATGTTGGCAAGGCGAAAGTGCTCCGCAATCGCGTTCGATCGTATTTTCTGAATTACCGTCGTGGCGTAGGCGATGGAAAGTTCCGCGCGTTGGTGTCGAAGATTTCCGATGTCGAAGTGATTCTGACCGACAGCGATGTCGAGGCGCTTATTCTTGAAAACACGCTGATAAAAAAGCTGAAGCCGCGCTATAACGTCAATCTCAAGGACGATAAAAGTTACCCTTATGTCGTCGTGACGAACGAGCCGTATCCGCGCGTTTTTTCCACGCGCCACAAAAAACGCGACGGCTCGAAATATTATGGGCCTTATACCGAAGCCGGGTATCTGCGCTATTTGCTAAAAACACTGCGCGATATTTTCCCCATTCGCACCTGCGATTATTATATTGACGAGCAACTTATTTTGCGAGGCAAGGTGAAGGTCTGCCTTGAGTTCCACATCAAAAAATGCGAAGGCCCGTGCGAAGGATTGGTCACGCAGGAGCATTATCGCGCGATGATCGACAAAGTCCGTAAGCTGCTTTCGGGCCGCACACGCGATGTCCAGCTTGCATTAAAAGCCGATATTGCAAGGCTTTCAGAAGAAATGCGGTTCGAAGAGGCCGGCAAAATCCGAGATCAACTCCAAATTTTGTCCGAGTATGCCAGCAAGCAGAAAGTTGTGACCGAGGAAGAAATCGATCGCGATATTTTTGCGCTCGCACATGAAGATGACGATGCCTGTGGGATCGTTTTCAAAGTGCGCGATGGCAAGCTGATCGGTAAGCAGCATTTTTTCTTCACCAATATCGAGGGCAAATCGGATTCGGAAATTCTTTCTGCATTGATCGAGCAATATTATTCCGTCGCCGATTATATCCCTGAAGAAATTCTTCTACCGGTCGAATTGGAAGATGAAGATACGCTTCAAGCATGGCTTGGCCGCCGCGCGCGGGAACTGTCTGTGGATGACGAAGCCGGCGCGATGAAACCGCCGAACATCGTGCATCCCAAAATCGGCGAAAAAGCAAAGCTGATGGAGATGGTCCGCTCGAATGCACGGTTTTTGCTGGGCGAGATCAAGCTGCAAAAAATGAAGGAGGCCGATCACATTCCGCATGTGCTGAAAGCGATCGAGCGCGATCTGCATCTGAAACGTCCGCCGCGTCGCATCGAATGTTTCGATAATTCGCATTTGCAGGGAACAGAATATGTCAGTTCGATGGTCGTGTTTATCGATGGCAAGCCGAAGAAATCGGAGTATAGAAAATATAAGATCAGAACCGTCGAGGGGAACGATGATTTCGCCGCGATGCGCGAAGTTGTCCGGCGTCGTTACTCGCGCGCGCTCGCGGAGAAAACCGATCTGCCGGATCTTATCATCATCGATGGCGGTAAAGGCCAGCTTTCAAGCGCGTATGAAGTGCTTTCCGAACTCGATCTTGCCGGCACTCCGGTCTTTGGTCTTGCCAAGCGGCTCGAAGAAGTGTTTACCACTTCATCGTTAGATCCGCTAATCCTTCCCCGTTCTTCGAGCAGTTTGCGATTGCTCCAGCATATTCGCGACGAAGCGCACCGCTTTGCCATCACCTTCCATCGACAACTCCGCGACCGGCGAACGCTCCAAACCGAGCTGACCGAAATTCCCGGAGTCGGCAAAAAGACCGCGCTCAAGCTTCTGGAACGATTTGGCTCCGTCGAAGGAGTAAAGACGGCGAGCGAGCCGGAATTAGTTACGGCTGTTGGACTCAAGGCTATGAAAGCGATTGTGAACTATTTCAAGGACAAAGCACTCGCGGAATCGGCGGAGGACGCTACGGGTCAGGAACAAGAAAATGAAGTCGTCGTGGAGGTGATCGGGTGAGTTTAGCGATTTCTCATACCGGCTGTATCCTCGGCATCGAAACCTCCTGCGATGAGACGAGCGCGGCTATTCTTCGAGATGGCGAGCTTGCTTCGGTCGTTGTGTCGTCGCAATTTTTTCACGATAAATTCGGCGGCGTAGTTCCCGAACTTGCTTCCCGCGCGCATGTGCGAAGCATTGTTCCTATTATGCGAGAAGCCTTAGATAGAGCCAGCATTGGCTTGGACGCAGTGGACGGCGTGGCCGTGACGTATGCTCCGGGTCTTATGGGATCGTTGCTTGTAGGATTAAATTTTGCAAAGGGTTTGTCGCTTGGCTTGGGTATTCCCCTCATCGGAATTCATCACATCGAAGCCCACATTTTCAGCGCATTGCTTGAAGAAGAAAAGCCAGAGGTCCCTTTTGTCGTTTTAGTCGTTTCGGGCGGCCACACGCTGCTTGCTCTTGTTAACGACGTAGGCAACTATGAATTCTTAGGAGAAACCTTAGACGATGCCGCTGGCGAAGCCTTCGACAAAGTGGGCAAGATGCTGGGCTTGGATTACCCGGCAGGACCCGAAATAGATAAGCTTGCGCGAACGGGAAATCCAGAATTTATTAAATTCCCGCGCGCGTTGATGAATGAGGAGAATTATGATTTTAGCTTTAGCGGAATTAAGACATCTGTATTGTACTGGATGAAAAAAAACTCCCCCTCCTCTGAAAGAGGAGGGGGCTGGGGGATGGTGAGGGCAGACATCGCCGCCTCTTTTCAACGCGCGGTGGTGGATGTATTAGTAACGAAAACGCTTCGCGCCGCCGAAGCGCGTGGCGTAAACGAGGTCGTCTGCGTGGGCGGAGTAAGCGCAAATTCGGAGCTGCGCGCGCGATTCAAAACAGAATGCACCCGCCGCGGAATGCGCTTTTACGTTCCGCGACCGCTGTTTTCTACCGATAACGCGGCGATGATCGCCATGCTCGGCGCACTGAAGCACGCGCGAGGGCAGTCGAGCGATTTTTCGTTATTGGCGATGCCGCGCTTACCGCTCGTCCATCGAAAGGAGAACGCGTAATGCGACTTTCCAGTATTGCCGGTCATGTCATCGAAGTGTTCTCGATCTTCCGCGAACATCCCGCCATTCCCGCCGATGCGATTTTGCGACGGTTTTTTCAGGAACGAAAATATCTTGGGGCGAAGGATCGCCGCGCGATCGGAGATTATTACTATGCCACGATCAAGCACGCGCGACGATTGGAAGCGCGAGCAGCCGATGCATTCCCCGAAGAGCAGATTGTCCCGGCGCACATGGTCGCGGCATTAATGCTCATCCGTGGCAGTGAGCCGGCCGTGGTGTACGGCACATTTGCGGACATCGGAATATCGTTCCGCCACGGCTCCATCGAACAGCTCGCCGATACGGAACGTGAGCGCCAACGGCTCGAAAAGCTTTCGTATATCGAGCGGCTTGCCATTTTGCATTCGTTTCCGACCTGGTTTGCGATTCGTATGGGCGCGGAATACGGAATGGACGCATTGGAACCTATCTTATCATTGCTCAACCAGGAAGCGCCCATCTCGCTGCGCGCGAATACGCTTCTGGCCACGCGCGAGAAGGTAGAGGAAGACATTCGCCGGGAAGGATTCGAAACGACTTCCTCTTCGATCGCGCCGGACGCGCTTCGTCTTGCAAAACGTATCAATGTGTTTGGGCTGGATTCCTTCCGTCGCGGGGAGTTCGAGGTTCAGGACGAAGCGAGCCAGCTTGTCGCTCCGTTTGCACACATTCGAAAGACTTCGATCAAAGCGCTCGACGCCTGTGCCGGCGCCGGCGGGAAAACATTGCATCTTGCGGCGTTGATGAAAAACCACGGCGAGATTTTTGCAACCGATGTCGATGGCCGAAAGCTCGAAGAACTTAAAGTTCGCGCGCGGCGAAGTGGCGCGCAGAATATCAGAATTATTGTTCCCGATCAAAAAGAAAAAATGCTGGGCGCGGATAAAACCGGATGGTTCGATCTCGTCCTGCTCGACGTTCCCTGCACCGGGACGGGAACCCTCCGCCGAAATCCGGGAATTAAATGGCTGCTCACCGAGCAAATGCTTGAAGAACTCACCCAAAAGCAGCGAACGATTCTGGAGGAAAACGTACATTTTGTAAAGCCCGGCGGCACGCTGCTTTATGCCACCTGCTCGCTGCTCAAAGAAGAAGGCGAAGCGCAAATGGAGTGGTTCGTCAGCCAGCATCCCGAATTTATGATTGAAGAAACGATGCGCACCCGCCCTGATTTGGATGGCTGCGACGGATTTTTTGTTGCGCGGCTGAGAAGTTTGGTAACGTCTGCGCCCTAAACCCTCTCCCCGCGTTTCGTGTTTGTGTTTTTACGTGAGACTTCCTACGCAATTGACGGTTCTTCGAATCGTGCTTGCGCCCGTTCTCTTCGTGCTTATTATATTGCACGAAGCGTCCTGGGCGGGGATGGTCTTCGCCGTTGCTGCGGCGAGTGATTGGTGGGATGGGCACATCGCGCGCCGGATGGGCCTCGTCTCTCCGCTTGGCACGTTCCTCGATCCCTTAGCCGATAAGCTGCTCACGGGCGCGGCGTTTATCGCATTCGCGTGGCTGGAATACATTCCGTGGTGGATGGTCGTTGTCATTCTTGCGCGCGATCTGTATCTGACGTATTTCAGAGTCGTGGCGGACGCGATGGGGCTTTCGCTTCGGACGACAAATTTTGCAAAGGGCAAGACGTTCGTGCAGATGACGTTCATTGCCATTCTGCTTGCAGCACTCATCTGCGCGACGGGAACATTTGGCAATTCACTGGCTTCGCTTGGGCGAGGCATTTCATCTGGGAACGTTTTACTCTGGGCGATGGCCGCGGTTACGTTGCTCACGGTCTCGTCCGCGCTGATCTATAGCTACGATAATTGGTCGGTCTTGCGCGCGACTACCATGCGCTATATTTTCCGCCGCGCATCGCCGACGATGCGTACGGGTCAGAAAACGATCTGACCATGGGTGAAACATCGCAATTCGAGTGGTTTCGAAAAGCTCGTTCGCGGGTGTGGTCGCCCGCGCCGGAGATCAAAGGCATCCCGACCCTCCCGCTGATCGCAGGGACATTTTTTTTCACCGGGCTTTCGCCGATCGCCTCCGGCACCGTGGGCAGCCTCGCCGGGGTTGCGATTTATTATTTTGTGCCGGGATTTCAGAACCCTGTCGTGCTCTCAGTCGGCTGTATCGTAGTGCTGGTGGCGGGCATTTGGTCCGGCGGGGTGATCGAGCGGGCGCTTGGTGTGCAGGATCCCGGCATTGTAGTCATCGACGAAGTGTTTGGGCAATGGATCGCCCTCGCATTCGGTTTCGGATACCCGCATGACCCATCATGCATGCATGACCGATCATGCGGGCCGGATTTACGCTTTATCGCACTTGCATTCGTTTTCTTTCGTATTTTTGATGTTCTAAAACCCCCTGGCGCGAGATATTTCGAACGCAAACCGGGTGGCACGGGTATTATGCTCGACGATGGCGTCGCGGGAATATATGCCGGTATCGCCGCGCGCTTATGTATGTATGTAATCTCATAAAAAAGAAATAGGAAAACATGAACCTTGAAATAATTACGATCGGCGACGAGCTGCTCCTGGGCCATATCGTCAATACCAATGCCGCATGGATGGGCCGCGAGCTGGGCGAGATTGGCCTCTCCGTTCGCAAAGTCACGACCGTGGGCGACGACCCGAAGGCATTACTCGCGTCGTTTCGCCAGGCCTGGAAAGAGAATGACGTGGTGATCGTCACCGGCGGCCTCGGCCCGACGCATGACGACATTTCCAAAGCCGCCGTCGTGAAATTTTTTCGCAAGAAGCTTGTGCTCCATAAGCCAACGCTCACCGCGGTCCGAGAATGGTTCACCAAGCTCGGCTACGCAAGGATGCCGGAAGTGAATGTCGGTCAGGCAATGGTGCCGGAGGATTTCAAGCCGCTTCGAAATGAGCGCGGGACGGCTCCGGGCTTGCTCTATCATCAAGGCCGCAAGACGTTCATCATTCTGGCCGGTGTACCCACCGAGATGGAATACATAATGATGACCGGAGTTCTGCCCTTTCTAAAAAAGAACTATAAGAAACATCTCGTAGTGATAAAGCACCATACGCTCATTACGTCCGGCATTGGCGAGTCGGTGCTCGTGGAAAAAATCGGCGACCCCGCTACGTTCCTGCGCAAGGGCACCACGCTCGCATTTTTGCCGAAGCCCGGCGCCGTCCGCCTGCGTATTACGAGCCGGGGAGCGACGGCTCGCGCGGCAGACCGGGAGATCGCCCGCGTCGAAAAAACGCTCCGTGCGCGGGTGGGAGGATCTATTTTCGGCGTCGATGACGAAACGCTCGAAGCCGCAATCGTCAAACTTCTCACCGAACGCGGTAAGACACTTTCGACCGCCGAAAGCTGCACCGGCGGACTCATTGCATCAAAGCTTACGGATGTACCCCGCGCGAGCGCGGTTTTTCTTGGTTCGATGGTCGCCTACAACGATCGTATCAAGACCGAGTTGCTCGGCGTGAAACAATCGGTACTCGAACGAGACGGCGCCGTGAGCGAGGAGACAGCGAAAGAGATGGCGGAGGGAGCGCTTTCCGCATTAGGAACCGATTTCGCGCTCGGCGTATCCGGCATTGCCGGACCCGATGGCGGCACTGCAAAGAAACCTGTTGGCACCATCTGGATCGCGCTCGCCGAGCGCGGCGCGGCAACGACAGCCAAAGAACTTCAAGGCGATTTTGGCCGGCATGTCAATCGCGAGCGCGCCGCCGCAGCCGCGCTGGATATGCTGAGGAAACGGCTTCTTCGGTAGGCGCGCGGAGCATGTCCTTATCTTGCGACAACTTCCAATTGTTCTTCTACCCGCTCCGCGTGGTGCTCATTGACCCGGCGCAGAAGTATTAATCCGATAATAAAAAACGCCGCCATTGCCCAAATGGCAGGGCGCTGGCTTCCGAACAGATCGGAAAGTACGCCGAACACGACCGGCCCGATCACCGCGCTTGCTTTGCCACAAAAGCCGTCGTAAAAGCCGAAGAATTCCGCCGTATGCTCGGGCGGAGTGAGCAGCGCCATGAAGCTGCGAGAACAGGCCTGGCTCGACCCAAGCGAGACGCCTGCGAGCGCCCCGACAAAATAAAATTCTGCTGCCGTTGTCGTGAAGTAAGCCGCCGTAACAACTGCTATCCAGATAAAAAGCGTAATCGTAATAGTGAGCTTCGGGCCGTGTTTGTCGGCGAATCTTCCGAAGACGAGCGAGCCGGTAACGGCAACTATCTGTATCATCGCAAACCAGATCGCAAGGTCCGTCATGCTGAAGTGCAGCGTCTTCCTGGCGAAGATGCCGGCGAACAGGATCACCGTAAGGATCGCATCGTTGTAGATAAAAAACGCCGTGAGAAACCGCGTGATGTCCTTATATTCACGAATGTGGCGGACGGTCGTGGCGAGTTGCCCGAAGCCGCGCTTGGTAAGCTCGCCGAACGATAAATTTGCGTTCCTTCGCCGCTCCGGGACGACAAGGAACATCGGTAACGCAAAGACCGCATAGAATGCGGCCGTGACGACGAACGTGAATTTTGGCGTGGTCTCGAAAAACGGCAAATTGACGATAAGAATAATAAGGGAACCAAAGTATCCGCAGGCGTATCCAAGGCCAGAGACCCGGCCAAACGTCTGCGGAGTGGTTATTTCTGGAATGAACGCGTCGTAAAAAACAGTTCCCCCTTCATAGCCGATGTTGGCGAGTATAAAAAGCGCGGCGGCAACAAGCGCCATGCCCGGCTGCATGAAATACAGCAGGAGGGTGCAGACAATCGTTACCGATGTGAAGATTCCAAGAAATGCTTTTTTGTTGTGCAGCACATCGGCCATCGCGCCCAATAATGGAGTAAGCATTGCGACCGACAGCATCGAGGCGGAAAGCGTAAAACCCCAGTATTTGTCACCATGACCGTCGGTCACGATGGTATTGATAAAATAAATCGGGAACACAAACGTGACCATGATGCCCGAAAACGAACTCATCGCAAAATCGAAGCTCGCCCATGCGGCTATGATTTTTTTCGAGAATGGATTGGAATTAACAGACAAAGGTAGGCGCAAGGAATTCTATAATGGAATGGAGTTTCAGATCGGCAGGAACACCGGCGGGAGATAAATTTATCCATCAAAGACTTTCTCCGAAAAGTGGTGGGAGTCATGCAGATAAAGGCGCGATCAAGTAATTTTATTATTAGTGGGATCCCAAAAATGAGAAAAATGAGGTCACGGAAAAAGCCTCCTTCTTGAGGAGGGGGCTTTTTCAGTGAACTCATGTAACGTTTGGACTATCTGGCGTGTCATACAAATGGAGTAATAAGTGATTTTCGGATTATTTAACGCATTTTTTAAATCAACAATGAAACACAACTACCTCACTATCTCGGCATTAGCGGCGATTATGCTGCTTTCTCTCACTCATTCAACCGCATCGGCGCAGACCGCGCCGACGATTTCCTATCAAGGAATGCTCCAAAGTAATGGAGCTAACGTCAATGGTACGGACACGCTTAAAATTCTAATTTATATCGCTCAAACCGGCGGTTCCCCGATTTATTCCGAAACGCAAATCGTCCCAGTTCAAAACGGTATTTTTAATCTGGCGATTGGCGCGGTGACGCCACTCATTCCCGCGCTCGATTTTACCAAGCAATATTATCTCGCGGTTTCGGTGAATAGCGCTCCGGAACTATCCCCGCGTTCCGAAGTGGGCTTTGCCCCGTATGCCTTTCGCGCATTGAATGCGGATACCGCAAGCTACTCCACCACGGCCGCACACGCAACCATCGCCAACACCGTATCGGGAGGGGTGGTAACCAGCGTGAATGGGTTATATGGCTCGCTTTCGCTTTCGGGAACCAATGGAATTACCGTTACAAACAACAACCCTCCCAATATTATTATCGGCTCGACGGGAGTGCAGTCCGTCAATACAGCGGGCGGAAAAATCACGTTGGTTGGTTCGGGAGGAACGACGATTGCAGATACGGGGACTACCATCACGATTCATTCCGCCACGTTTACCGGTGGCACGGGCATTCAGGCCATGCAGAATTCCGATAGTTCCATTACGATCACAAACGGAAGCGGCCCGATTGCTACTGTATCCCTTGGACATCAAAATGCTTCCTCAGGCCAGGTATTAGAATGGAACGGCTCGACATGGAAACCGGCAACACTATCGGATTCCTTGCCGGTGGACTCCATTAAAAACCTGCAAGATGCGCGTGACGATGGTTCCAGCGTGTTTCTTGGAGCGGGATCGGGTGTAAATAATTCTGGCAAGAACAGCAATGTGGCATTGGGCATAGGAGCGCTTCACGCGATCACCACCGGTTATGATAATACCGCTATGGGGGACAGTGCGCTTGCTCGTGATACGCTTGGGGCTTATAATGTCGCAATTGGGATGAATGCACTCGAAAACTATAACTATATGGCCGTAGGGGGGGGGCACGGAGGTGAGAATGTCGCAGTCGGAACAAATGCCTTGCAAAGCATGGGCGCGGCAGGCGCAGGTGGGGGCGGCGGAAACACGGCGATAGGGTCTCAGGCGATGATGGGTCTGACGGGTACTGCCAGTGATAACACAGCGTGCGGGTTCGAAGCCATGTATAGTGGCGGCGGGGGATCCGGTTTCACTACAACATATAATTCGGCATTCGGACTTTGGGCACTTTATAGTAATTCCGGCTCAGATAACTCAGGGTTCGGTAGACAAACATTGTACAACAATTCAGGCTCATCCAATGTCGCAGTTGGAAGCACTGCTTTGGTTGAAAACAGGACTGGGAGCTTTAATACGGCATTGGGTTATGGGTCAATGCTAAACAACGATTCAGGATCCTTCAATGTCGGTGTTGGTTATGCGGCACTCTGGTATTCATGGGAGCGGTCACATCTCGTCGCTATTGGGGATTCCTCGCTTTACCGGGATGGTTGGTCCAGGTCATTGAATAGACCTGCCACTCTTGATAGCGGTACGGCCAACACCGCCGTAGGAGATGTTTCCTTATTCTCGAATTCTACCGGTTCCTATAACACAGGCGTGGGGTACCATGTACTCTTTTCTGATTCCATAGGTTATCGCAATACAGCACTCGGTTACCTTGCACTGAATCAGAACGCGACCGGTAACGATAACACCGCCATTGGTTCGAGCGCCGGGCCAACGTCCTCGAATCTCAATAACACTATATCGCTCGGCAGTGGCGCACAGCCAACCGCGAGTAACGAAGTGGTGCTTGGCAATGCAAATGTAACTTCGCTTTATTGCCAGGGCGCTTATGCTGCAACGACCGCCTCCTCAGCCAATATGGTTGTAGCATCTAACGGGCAAATCATGCGTAGCACCTCCTCGGCGCGGTACAAAACGGATATTCACGATCTCGACATTAATACGGACAAGCTGTACGATCTACGCCCCGTCAGTTACACCTCGAAAATAGATGGGAAGGAATATTTCGGTCTTGTTGCCGAAGATGTTGCGAAAGTAATTCCCGATCTTGCAGAATATGCCCGCGCGAAAGATGTAATCCCCGGCTCTTCCTCGGATGAAATGATACCGGACGCAGTGAAATATCCGATGCTTTCGGTTCTCTTGCTGGAAGAGTTGAAGAAGGAACATGCGCGAGCCGAAGAGCAAGAAAAAATCAATGCTAACTTAGAGCGCCGTCTCGAAGCATTAGAAGCTTCGCATAAATCGAATCACTAATGTAACGTTT
>PLYO01000031.1 GCA_003151825.1 Ignavibacteriota bacterium | reverse complement strand
GCACAATGAAATCAAATGGCGCACTTAGGGGCGATCGAAAAGTTCTGGGCGGGTATACCCTTAGCTTAGGGGACATCGATCACCGGAGTTCTTTGAAAATGTATTGTGGCCTGTTGTAGTGTACTCTATAGCAGGACTAACTAAATGATAGATAGACTATTATTTGCTTTTCGTGCTGGCTGAGAAAAGCTCTATGATAAAGAGCAGTGGGCTATCATCCCGGAACAAACCGGCTCCATTTCTGTTATGAGCCGTTCGAAATAGCGAGCGGAGAGTGAAAACTCCGCGAAAAGCGCACCATAGGTGCGATTTAAGTTAACAATAAACGTAATTGACAATGGCATTCAGCAATCCACGCCCGGCGGTAGGGGCGAATCAGAACAGAAAGCGCGTAGGCCGGGGCGAAGGCTCGGGTCACGGCAAAACCTCGACACGCGGGTCGAACGGAGCGGGGTCGCGCTCCGGTAATAAATATCGAGCAGGCTTCGAGGGCGGACAAATGCCGCTCGCTCGCCGGGTCCCGAAATTTGGGTTTCATTCCCCGCACCGCACCGAGTTCCAGATCATCAACGTCGATACGCTTGAAATATGCGTATCGAATGGTCGTCTCCCAAAAGGCCAAACCATTACCCCCGATACGCTTTGGGAGGCTGGCCTCATCAATCGGCAGGGAATGCCGGTGAAAATCTTGGGCGATGGCGAGTTGACGCAGAAGGTCAGCGTTCAGGCGCACAAGCTTTCGAAGAGCGCGGTCGAGAAGATCGAAAAAGCGGGGGGAACCGCAGAGCAATTAATGGCAAAATAAATGATTGTAGCCGTGACCTTTAGGTCACGGTCGCGGAGCGCGATTCACCGTGACCTAACTAACGAAACGCGATTCGCCGTGACCTAAAGGTCACGGCTACAAAAGCAAAGACCAGAAAACAATAATGAGTCGTTTAACCGATAGTTTCAGAAACATCTTCAAGATCGAAGAGCTGAAGGACAGGATCATTTTTACGATCGTGTGCCTGATGGCGGTTCGTCTTGGAGCGCATATTACGCTGCCGGGCATCGTTTTTGCCGCCTTAGATAAACAGAGCGCGTCGAGCAACTCGCTCTTCGGTCTTTACGATTTGTTTGTCGGCGGCGCGTTCAAGAATGCCGCCATCTTCGGACTTGGCATCATGCCGTACATTTCGTCGTCGATCATCATTCAGCTGTTGGGCGCGGTTGTTCCGTATTTCCAGAAGCTTCAAAGAGAGGGCGAGGACGGCCGCAAGAAGATCACGCAAATGACGCGCATGGGAACCGTGCTCGTCTCGATCGGGCAGGCTTCCGGCATGGCGGTGTATCTCCAAAAACAACCGGACATCGTTGCCGCTGGAATAAGCCCGGCATTCTTCCTTATCTCGACGGTCATCTGCCTTACCGCAGGATGTATGTTGATGATGTGGATTGGCGAGCAAATCACGGAGCGCGGAATCGGCAATGGAATTTCGCTCATCATTTTTATCGGGATCGTGGCGCGGTTCCCGAACGCGATTTTTACGGAAGTCACGATGGTGCAAACCGGGCAGCACAATATCATTGTGGAATTAGTGCTGTGGGCGTTCTTTGTGGGGATTGTTGCGTTCGTGGTGCTGATGACGCAGGGGATTCGAAAGATTCCGGTGCAATATGCGAAGCGGGTAATCGGTAGAAAAGTCTATGGAGGCGTTACGCAGCATATCCCGATGCGTATCAATACGGCGGGCGTTATGCCGATCATTTTCGCGCAGTCGATCCTCTTTATTCCAACGACGGTCGCGCAATTTTTCCCCAATACGGGATTCGGCGATTTCCTCTCGAGCTTCTTTAGTTACCGCTCGATGGGATATTCGATTGTCTTTGCGGTGATGATTGTATTCTTCACCTATTTTTACACCGCTATTGCGTTCAATCCACGCGATGTTGCCGACACGATGAAGAAGCAAGGGGGATTCATTCCCGGCGTACGTCCCGGTAAGCATACCTCGGATTATATCGATAATATCCTGACGCACATCACGCTTCCGGGAGCTATTTTCCTCGCCATCGTAGCAATTTTACCGGCGTTTGTGAGCTATCTTGGTGTGACGAGCGATTTTGCGCAGTTCTTCGGCGGCACGAGTTTGCTCATTATGGTCGGCGTTGCGCTGGATACGCTGCAGCAAATAGAATCCCACCTTACGATGCGCAACTATGAGGGCCTTATGAAAGCCGGACGCATCAAGGGGCGCGTGGGAGTGGGGGGCTATTAAGGGACAGAACCTGGATTACGCGGATTTAAACGGATTACGCGGACGATTTTAGGATTATAATCTTCAATCCCTCAATCCATGTCGCGCTTGATCAAAACCGAAGCTGAAATTGCGCGAATGCGCGAGGCGTCCCATATCGTTGCGGAGTGTTTGAATTACGTCGAGACGTTAATACGCCCCGGCGTGACACCGATGGAATTGAATTCTGCTGTCGATCGCTTCATTACCGAGCGCGGGGCGTATCCTGCATTCAAAGGATACCGGGTCAAACGCCAGACGTTTCAATATGCGGCGTGCGTCTCGGTCAATAACGCAGTCGTGCATGGCATTCCATCTCGGGAACCGCTGCGCGAAGGCGATATTGTTTCGGTGGATTGCGGCGCCGAAAAAGATGGCTGGTTCGGCGATGGAGCGTGGACGTTTGCGGTGGGAGCAATCGCGCCGGCTACCCAAAAGCTGATGGATGTCACGCGGGAATCCCTGCTCTTGGGCGTTGCGCGCGCGCGGGTGGGTGGACGCCTCTTCGATATTTCCGAGGCGATACAGGATTATTGCGAGATGCATGGCTATGGCGTGGTTAGGGAACTTGTTGGCCACGGCATCGGGAAACATTTGCACGAAGACCCGCAAGTTCCGAATTACATTCCCAGCCCCAAAGAAGGATTTACCAATCTCGAACTCTTAGAAGGCATGACGTTCGCCATCGAGCCGATGATAAACATGGGAACCGAGAAAGTACGAACCGCGAAAGATAAATGGACCGTACTGACCGCCGACGGCAAGCCGAGCGCGCATTTCGAGCATACGGTTGTCGTGCGGCGCGGTGGTGGAGAGATATTAACGAAATAGACGTTTGCGACCAAGTCATGAATGATGTTATGACGGATTGGTCGAACTCGCAATCGACGCCTCGCCATTATCCCGCCCTCGATGGATTGCGCGGTACAGCGGCGCTGCTCATCGTTCTGCATCATTTCTTGCAGCTCGCTCCCATCCGCGAACGGTGGCTTACGCATATCGCGGCATTGTGGGGATTCGCGTGGGTTGGCGTCGATCTTTTTTTTGTCCTTTCGGGATTTCTGATTACGGGCATCCTTGCCGATGCAAAATTTCACAAGCATTATTTTTCTTCTTTTTATGCAAGGCGCGTGTTGCGCATTTTCCCCTTGTACTATGCTGTGCTTGTTGTGGTGCTGCTCATTCTGCCCCGCATGGGAATTCAAACGGGCATTCCGGATTCCGGACCCTATTTTTGGGTCTATGCCAGTAATTTTTATTTCGCGCGCTATGGCTGGGGAGTGAATTTTCTCTCCCATCTCTGGACGCTTGCGATCGAGGAGCAATTTTATTTTCTCTGGCCGCTGATTCTTTATTTTGCCCGAACGTTAGAAGGATTTCGAAAAGGGTTGCTTTGGGCTTTCGTTGGCGTTTCGATGTTGAGAATCATCCTTCATTTTTGCGGGATGAGCTATAGCGCGCTCTTTTTCAGCTCGGCCACGCACTGCGATGGGCTTCTTCTGGGAGGGTATTTGGCGTTGTCGATTCGGAGTACTTCTTCGGGCGCATGGAAAGGGTTACGGCCGCCGCGCTTTCTTGCGGCAATTCTTATCGTTGCGGCGTATCTGCTTACGAATTACGATGGTTTCGGCGCGCAATGGGAGCAAAGTTCCATTGTGTCAATCGGAAGAAATTTTATCGCGCTTCCACTACTTGCCATCCTTTTTATGTGGCTGATTTACGCGGCAATTGGGAACCGGAAAACACGCATTGTCCGATTTTTTTCTCATCGCGTCCTGAGGTGGTTTGGGAAATATAGTTATGCGCTGTATATACTTCATGTTCCGCTGGCATTTTTCGTTCTCATTTCGCCGCCCGGCTGGATTTCAAGCCATCGCATCGTTGCCGAGGTGGAATTATTCTTTCTCTATTTTGGAACGTGTTCTCTCGCGGCCTTCTTAAGCTGGCATCTCTATGAGAAGCATTTTCTCAGGCTAAAACGGTATTTCAGGACTGGACGAGATGTTTTAGTTCCGCCCGATCTCTCAATTCAAGAGTCATAAGGAAGTAAAGGAGCGAGTAGATGCGAATTATTTCACAATCGCAAATTCCACCCGCCGGTTTTGCTGCCGTCCTTCCTCGGTGTCGTTGGTAGCGATGGGTTGGGTTTTGCCAAATCCTTTGGCGGTCACACGATTCGAATCGATGCCAGAGTGAGTGATATAATCCTGAACGGCGGCCGCGCGGCCAATCGAAAGCCTCATATTATCTTCGTCCGATCCGATATTATCTGTGTGGCCACTAATGGCAATGGAAATATCTTTATTCTCTTTGAGCAATTTAACCACGCGATCCAATTCGGGATACGATTCGGGACGGAGTACCGTTTGATTGAGATCGAAAAACACGTTATTGAGCCGAATGACTTGCCCGACTTCGATCGGCGCGAGTTCTAAATCGCGGGAAACACGCATATCGTTTGTGGTGTCGAGTGCTTCCAGGTGATCGCTGATTGCATAATAATTTTGAGCTTCCGCGCGGATTCCATACGTAAATCCCGTCGGGAGGACAGCGGTGTAGTCTCCCGTTGTCGGATTTGCATTGACGGTTCCAGCTTCACGGCCCTCGGGAAGTGTTTGATAGACGATTCGCGCCGCCACGGGATTACCAGTCTTTTTATCGATGGCACGGCCATGAATAAGCACGAAATGCTGAATAGCTTTGATCGATGCACCCGCCGAATAGCCGTAGGACTCGGCAACGCCATAGCCATAGACATAAGCGATAAAGCCGCTATCGCAGGAAAGAGTATGATCGCCCGCGCCGATCGCAAGCTGTGCGAAATTGTATTCCGTGTCGCCAGGGACAGCCTTTGTCGTGACAACTTTTCCATCAAGCTGAAGGAGCGTGTGGCCGGCGAATGGGATAAGCACATTTAAATAATAAGCCGTAATGACTTTGGATTGAAACGCATTGAACGTGACGCTATGCAGCATTTGCTCGTTTGGGCTGAGCATGATCATAAAGGGGTCGGAATTCTCATTCTTATCGAAGGAGGAGCTATTGCTGAACTGCGCGATCGAGATTGGCTTCGAGGCAAAAACGGACGTGGGCGCTTTCAGCATGCATTCGAAAAATTGCCCAGAGTTCAGATGAACTTGCTTCTCTCCAATCTCGACCGTCGTGCTGTCTTCTGAGGCGAGGAACCGGTATGTATCTCCCTTGCGGCTTTTTAGGGGAATTGTTACAAATTGTTTTCCCCATGCGGGGAGCGGATACATTTCCTCGAAGAGATGATTGGAAAAATCCGAGCCGGCTGGGACGGACGCACATGCTGATCCTCCAAACACCGCGACCGGTTTCGTGGAAATAACTCGCGAGCCGGTCAGATCGCCGGTCGATTGAATTTGATACACTTCTCCGCGTGAAAGCGTGACCGTGAAAGGAATCTGTGCTTTTTTTCCACTCAATGTCTCCGCCGATGGAGTGATTTCGACCGAAGTTGAGTCCCATGCAGGCACGATCATACTCTCGCTTGGATACCCGGCGGGAGTGTAAGCCATGACACGGTATTCTCTTCCAAGCGCTTTGGACGGCAGGATGACCGAGGCATCCGAGGTCTGCGCGCTGTAATTTAACGCAAAGCAAGCAATGGTGTCGAGCGATTCGATATGAATGGCCTTCGGTTCGGAAATTTCCGAAACGCGAGCCATGCCAATATCCGATGGGATTCGAATCGAAGTTCCTTTACCCGGCTCAACTTCGAACGGTTGTTCCCAATGTGTCGAGGGCATGGAAATAGTGCCGCTCGTATGGAGCGGAGAGCTAAGATAGACGGTCAGTTCGATCGGATTGCGAATGCCCGAATCGTTATACATGAAGCCGAGCCAGAAATCCTTGCCGGCGGTGGTCTGGCACCGTGCATGTGGTGTAAGGCTCAGCAATAACAGCCCAGAGAAAAAGAAATAGCGCATGAGATGATGAAAAGAGAGGAATTGTTTGCTGGAACGACGATCATGCGCCGAGGAGTTTCATTTGCTGCATGGAGCATAATCTACCAAGCGCGTGTTTAGTATTGCCGACTTACTTTTCAGACTGGCCTAATGACTTTTCCCCATAATTTTACCTTCCGCGATAAATCACTTTATCCCCTCTGGGATAAAATCCGTGTGGGCGAGCGGCTCTCGAAAGAGGATGGCCTCGGGCTTTTCGCCTCTGACGATCTCATCGGAGTTGGCCGCATGGCCAACGCCGTCGCGCGCGCGAAATCGGGCGACAGCGTTTATTTCGTTCTCAACCGCAAACTCGAACCGACGAATATCTGTGTGCTCTCGTGCAAGTTTTGCGATTTCGCTGTCAAGCCCGATTCGCCGGAAGCGTATGAAATGACGATTGCCGAAATGCTTTCCAAGCTGCGCCCGGATTTGCACGAAGTTCACATTACCGGCGGCCTACATCCCAAATGGCCGTGGGAGTTTTATATCGACATGGTGCGCCAAATCAAAACGCAATTTCCGAATGTCGATGTAAAAGCATTCACCGCAGTCGAGATAGATTTTTTTTCCAAGAAGTTCAAGAAATCGCATGAACAAGTGTTGCGCGAGCTTCAAGAAGCAGGACTTCGCACCATGCCCGGCGGGGGCGCGGAAGTTTTTTCTGAGCGCGTTCGCAAACATCTTTTCCATCAAAAAATCGGCGCGAAAACGTGGTTTGATGTTCACCGCACCGCACATCGCCTTGGCATTCAATCGAATGTGACGATGCTTTACGGTCACATCGAGACGATTGAAGAGCGCGTCGAACACATGCTCCGTGTTCGTGAATGTCAGGACGAGACCAATGGATTTCTCTCGTTTATTCCACTCGCGTTCCAACCGGGCGACACGGGCATCAAAACCCGGAATGATTTTACGAGCGCTGTAGATGATCTTAAAACCATTGCTGTCTCGCGGCTCATGCTCGATAATGTGCCGCACATCAAAGCCTATTGGGTGATGCTCACGGCGGAAGTCGCGACGATCGCGCTAAGTTTCGGCGCGGACGATATGGACGGTACCGTCGGCGAAGAGCGCATCGCGCACGATGCCGGCGCGATCAGCCCAATGGAGCTTGCGAAAGGCAAGCTTATCTCGATCATCCACGATGCCGGAAAGCTTCCCGTCGAGCGCGATGTCTGGTATAATCCCATTGCGGTTTATCCGAAACCGGAATGGTCAGTGGTTAGCAAAATGCCGTATCTTAATTCCGTGCCGTTTTATAATTCATTCCCGGAATACTCAACAATTGTAAAGCTGGCTCCGCTTGCTCCGCGAGTATTTGGCAAACTCTCGGAGCAGGGGAGCGTGGCTGCCGGCCCGATGTCGCTCCGAGATTATATGTCCATGAGCGATGAGTTCGAAAGACTCGATTATGGCGTGGCCGTGAAGGGCAAAGCGAATTCCGTGCTGCTGTTCAGCAAGTACGATTGGCCAGAACTTTCGGGCAAAAAAATTAGCATTACCGCTGAAACTTCCACGAGCGTTGAATTGCTTCGTGTGCTCCTTGAGAATCGCTTTGGAATTAACAATTTTGTTTTTCATAGGACTCATCCGACCGATGGGTCACATGACTATTCAAACTTTGACGCCATCCTTCTCATTGGCGATGAAGCCCTTCGCCGCGCTTACGGCGGCGGCATTCCTGGATTCGGCAAAGTGTTCGATCTTGCGGAAGAGTGGTACGCGTGGAAAGAAATGCCGTTTGTTTTTGCAGTCTGGGCGATTCGCAAAGGCACGACGGAAAACGCAAGGAAAGAAATTTTGCAGTCGCTGGAGCATTCGCTTGCGGAACCCGCAAATCGTTTCGGCAAAATTGGCCGCGAGCACGGCGCGCGCCTTGGCATGAGCGAAGCCGAAGTATCCGATTATCTCTCGCAATTCCGCTACCGCTTCACGCTCGAAGAGTACGCGGCAATGGCGGAGTTCGAGATGGAATATGCAAACCTGAATTCAACCGACCGTGTAGAACAGGCTTTTAGCCTGTCCGAGGGCTTTTAACCCGTGAGTTTTTCAATATTCAATAGAAGATGCTGGATCAGATCAAAATTGATAGCGCTATGCGTCTGGCAAGCGAAGAAAGCATCTGGCTCCTCAAAAAAAACGCACTACTTCTCGGTCTTGTGAAGCTGGCCGAGAAGGAATCACCGCCCCACGCTCCGAAAGTTCGTAATTTTGTCTAATAAATGAATAGACCACACACCATGATTCTCAGAAAACGATATAATTTTTTGATTTTGCTGATATTTTTCGGGGCCAGCATGACATTCCCCCGAATCCTGCTTGCTCAAATTCAGCGCGATACCACGCACTGGAACGACGAAGAGCTGTATCAGGACGAAGATAAGGGCGCTCCATCGTTCTTTTCGGT
Organism: Ignavibacteriota bacterium; assembly: GCA_003151825.1. Lineage (GTDB taxonomy): Bacteria > Bacteroidota > Ignavibacteria > Palsa-1295 > Palsa-1295 > PALSA-1295. Next base: position 62,367 of record PLYO01000031.1, on the reverse strand, counting down.
GGGTGGAGGAATCCTGGGGGCGTATTTTACTCCGAACCTCACGGTCTTCAACGCGAACGTCGCGCAGCCGTTCGTCGAAAAGAATTATCGTCAGGAAGTGTGGATGATTGGCGGACAAGGATTTATTACGCTTCCGTGGGTCAAAAATCTCCGAATTGGCGGCATGGGCTATAGCGGCACGAGCGTCGATTGCGGATGCACCAATACCACGGTCGGGGCAGACAGCACTTCGGTGAACCGCTATCTGACGTATCAAATTGGGTACGCCGCACTGACGATCGATTATGTTTTGCCGCTTCGCACGGGCCGCTTCCACATCGTTCCGGGCATCGCGCTCGGATATGGCGCGGTCAACATCTACGCCCGGCAAGACGTCAATGGAGTTGATTTCGATATAGCTCAAGAGTTTAACGGCTCCTCGCCATATACCACGCATACCTATTCCTCGAATTTTTTCCTTTACATGCCGCAGTTGCAATTCGAGTACTCACCGGTGGGGTACCTGATGTTCCGGCTTACGGCCGCGTATCAGGGAACTTCGATGGGAACCTGGACAAAAGACCAGGGCATTACCCTTGGTAGTTCAACCGGACTTACCGGCATCAATGGCTCGGGACTCGTCGTCAGTCTCGGCGCGTTTTTAGGGTTATTTCAATAAGCCGAACCATGATTTGGGGCGATTAAGGAGATTTCGGAGATGGGAATCCAAATCTAATTAATCTTAAAAACCGCCCCAAATCAAGGTTCAGACAATCATTAATCATGGCAGAAAAAGAAACACAATTTTACGAAGGCAAAGCGAAGAAACTCTTTACGGTAAAAGGCTCGCCGGACACCGTTATTCAGGAATTCAAGGACGATGCGACGGCCTTCAACGCGCTCAAGCGGGGTAGCTGGGCGCACAAGGGCGAAGTCAATTGCGCGATGTCGAGCGCTCTCTTTCAAATGCTCGAAGCAAGCGGCATCCGCACACATTTCGTCGAGCAGCAAACGCCCGTCGATATGCTCGTAAAGCGCCTCGAAATCGTTCCGCTGGAAGTGATCGTCCGCAATATCGCTGCTGGTTCGTTCGTGAAGCGGTATGGCGTACAGGAGGGTCTTGAATTCAAGCATCCCACATTCGAATTCTCGTATAAGGATGACGCGCTCGGCGATCCGCTCATCAACGACAGCCACGCCCTTGCGATGGGCCTTGCAACCGAAGACGAGATCGACTTCATCCGCCATTCGGCGCTAAAAATCAACGATATTCTAAAAGCTTTTTTCCGTGATCGGGGGATTATTTTGGTCGATTTTAAGCTCGAATTTGGCAGGCATAAGGGAGAAATACTTTTAGGGGACGAAATCTCGCCGGATACCTGCCGTTTCTGGGATGCCGTGACGCGCAAGAAGCTCGACAAGGACCGCTTTCGGCAAGATTTAGGTGGGGTGGAAGAAGCTTATGCCGAGATGCTCAGAAGGGTAACGGAAATGGTGTAGCCCGGGCTTTAGCCCGGTGCTTTTGGCTGCGGGCTGAAGCCCGCGCCACACCGTGATTATTTACACACATTGTGTCACTCACACGCTACGGTAGGGACGTATTAGTCGCCATCTTCGTCATCGCACTCCTGCTGATCGGCCTTGCGGTGTGGACGGATGAAGCGTGGCTGCAGGTCGTCCTCATCGCTGTAGCATTATTTCTTTCTATTTTTTCCTTAAACTTCTTTCGTGACCCGGATAGGACTATTAGGACGGATGGGATCGATGTTAGTAAATTGGTTGTGTCTCCGGCGGATGGAGTAATCGTGGGCATCAGCGAAGTGGAGGAGCCGGAATTCCTGAAGGCGAGGGCAACACTCATCTCGATTTTTATGTCGCCGCTCGATGTGCATGTCAATCGTTCGCCAATGACCGGGATCGTGGAGTATTTCCGTTACGTCAAAGGCGAATTTCTCGTCGCGAGCGATTCCGAAGCAACGCGCCGTAACGAACGGGCGCTTATCGGTCTTGCAATGAATGGCCGCAAAATTCTTTTTGCTCAAGTCGCGGGTTATATTGCCAGAAGGATTGTCTGCGAAGCGAAGGTGGGAGATCGTATTGAGGCCGGCGAACGTTTCGGAATGATAAAATTTGGCTCGCGCGTGGATGTGTTTACTCCGCTCGAAGCATCGATTTCCGTTAAAAATGGCGATAAAGTCCGCGCAGGTGAGACCATCCTAGCCGAATTTCCATGAGTAGGATGATACCGATTTGGTGCAATTGCATTTCATACCCTCTGAGCGGAGCAAACCGGGGCAAAGCGCAGTCTTGCGGAGTCAAGCGGTCTTTTGTTTAACGCATGAGCTTTTTCGGCTTCGTTCGGCTCCGCCGTATTGGCCACGATGCTCGTTGCGCCGAACCCCGCTCAGTATGACCGCCTCACCTTAACTCTTATTTATTAGCAATTGTTGGAGCTTATCATTGACACTACAAATATACTGAAATGATCGCCCTTCTTCGCGGAAAGCTGCGTTTTCGTACTCCCTACACGCTTGTTATCGAGGCGGGTGGAGTGGGCTATGAGGTGCTCTGCACGCAGGAAGCATACGACCGTGCCGTGATAATCGGCAAGGAATACGAAATTTGGACGCGCCTTGTCGTTCGCGAGGACTCGATGACGCTCTTCGGCTTTGCCTCGCTCGCCGAGCGCGCGCTATTCGATCAGCTGGTGGCCATTAGCGGCATTGGCCCGAAGAGCGCGATCGCGATTCTTTCCGGAATCGGCGAAGCTCCGCTGCGCGAAGCTATCCGCGCAAGCGATGTTCACCGTCTCATCGGAATTCCCGGCATTGGCCGCAAAACCGCCGAACGGCTTATTGTAGAATTACGTGATAAATTATTGAAAGAAGAAATTTATTCTGCGCCATCCGAAGGTGGCGGTAAAGTTCGCAACGATGCGCTGCAAGCACTGCTTGCCTTAGGCTATCAACGCAACGCGGCAGAGAAAGCAATTCGAGATGTGGTGCGCGACCAGCCGGAAATGGCTGCGAACGTCGAGAAGTTGATTAAGACGGCGTTGAAAGAAGCAAGTGCGGTGTAGCCCGGGTTTCAACTCGGGCATTTCTGAACCGGGTTAAAACCCGGTTTACACGAGGATAGGTAGCAATTCCGCTTTCTCCGGTTCGCCGCACATTTTGTAGATCGCATCGGCGACGCGCTGCATCAGCCATTGCGGGGTGCTCGTTGCACCGGTGATGGCAACCGTTTCTGCATTATCGAACCACGCCATATCCAGTTCCCGCTCGTCTTCGATGAAATGCGTGCGCGGGTTGGCTTCGCGCGCGATGTTGAAGAGCACAACGCCGTTCGAGCTGTTCCGTCCGGCGACGAAGACGATTACATCCTGCGTTCGCACAAGCTCGACGAGCTTCGTTTCGCGCCCCGATACTTGTCCGCAGATGGTATCTTTCGCTTGAAATTCGATGGCGGTTTCTTCCATCGTATCGACAACGAGATCGGCGATGCGTTCTTTCAATCGGTCGCGGATTTCGCGGAAAGTGGGGCGATCCATCGTCGTTTGCGAGAACACGACGGTTGGCCGGTCGAATTTAATTTTCGCCAATGCTTCTTCGACAGATTTAATGACGATGGCTTCGTCATTGACTACGCCGCGAAGTCCGATCACTTCCGCATGATCTTTTTTCCCGAAGATAACGATCTGGTAACCTTTTTCGTAGAATTTATAAATGCGCTCCTGCACTTTGGCCACGACGGGACAGGTAGCATCCACCATACCAAGCCCAAGTTCTCGCATCTTTGCAAAGGTTGACGGCGGTTCGCCATGCGCGCGAATGAGAATTTTGGATTCGATACCAAGCGCGCGGTTCTCTTCAGCAATGCGCTCGAAATCGGAGTGCGTGATCGTTTCGAGGCCCTCCGAACGCAAACGATCCACTTCCACCGGATTATGGATAATATCGCCAAGTGAATACAGCCGAGGCGCGCGCCCGTTGCCGGACTGTCCGGCAAGCTCCGCCTCGGCGAAGTTCACCGCGCGAACCACGCCCCAGCAAAATCCCGAATTTTTATCGACGGTTACGATCATTAATAAATCTAAACAAGCACAGCTGTAAAATCGTTAAGGTGTCACCTGTCAGCTAATGCAATGGAAGTATAAGGCCAACTTGCCCACTCATTGGCAATCCATTGATAAGTATCTTATTGGGATTCTCCGCGGTGTACTGGTCTCCCGAACGAGTATGCCCGATTCCCAATTGGAGAAAAATAGGTCCTGAAGTTACTCCCATGCCTACGCCTATTCCGTTGTACCATGTTGTCTCGCCGGCATCGAAGCTTGTAAAAATGCTTTTGAAATATATTGCCGAGCATTCCAGAAGGTAATCGGAGCCTCTCAACAGCACATAGCTAACATCGGCTTGCCATCCAGCGCCAAATGCAAGTAATACTAACATAGCTCCTCCTTCAATGCGCAGACCCACGCGGTCATAATATCCTTCAGCAATAAAATTCACAATGCCAGGAGTTCCAAGCGACCCACCGATTGCAATATCTCTTTTGAGAAACGGTGATTCTGGATGCCGCCGAGCAAACATTTCAACTATTGCAAGCGAATCTTCAGTGGCTATTATCGCGCTATCCTTTGAAGCGACCGGTGTTCGCGAGACAGTCTGACTCATTGTCGGAACTGCAATAGTCAGAAAAAACAGTGCGACCGCAGTTTTGCTCATAGTCTAATAAGCATTATGCTATTTCAATAATTCCAGCATGGCTTTTGCCAACTCGTACACTCGCTCAACGTGCCCATCAATCGTCAATTTCGTAGGATCAAGTTCAACAGCATCCTCAGCCTTTAAGAGATGTGAAATGGTTAGGGGCCAACGACATGCGAAATTGCGGCATCCACGCCAATTATGACACCATTACCGAAATAAAGCAACTTTTTATTTTGACAAACTGGTTTCCAAAATATGGCAAATAAACATGTTACTGGAATTGGTGGGCTGTTCTTCCGTGCGAAGGATGCACCCGCACTCGCTCAGTGGTATAAGGAACATCTCGGTATCGATCCTGTTCCGACAGGGGAAGGCCAGGAGCCGTGGACGCAGGAGGCAGGGACAACCGTCTTCTCACCGTTCCCGGAGGATACCAAGTATTTTGGGAATGCCGAAAAGCAGTGGATGATCAATTTTCGTGTCCGCGATCTCGGCACGCTGGTAGATCAGCTTCGCGCTTCCAAGATCGAAGTCACGTTCGATCCGGAGATGACTCCCTACGGACGGTTCGCTCGTTTGAACGATCCGGAGGGCAATCCCATCGAGTTATGGGAGCCGAAATGAGGGTGGAATTTTTCATGCCAAAATGGCAGGAAGCATGAACTTATGTCACAATCCAGTGTTTTATATTGCACTGTGTGCTGTGACCCGCGGCATATTGGGGTGAATCGGAAACACCGATCTACACCGAGAGTGAATGGGTAAACCATAAAAACATGGCTTTTAGTGAAAGTGTAAGAATGCAAGCTCTACAGAGGGCTGGCAATCGTTGCGAATGCACACGTTTGGGACACGTACATTCTGGGCGCTGCAACACTCAGTTGTATGGAACAAACTGGCACGCTCATCATAAGACTGCTCAAGCTTCTTTGGGGCATGATGGGCTTTCTAATTGTGAGGCTCTTTGTATCCCCTGCCACGAGCAGACGGAAACTTATGGGAAACACTAACCAATTGGTTCAGGGCCGATGGGAACTCATCCTTCGCATTGACTCTGAACCAAATTTTTCAATTTCGGAGTTGGAAACTGTTATCGGATTATTTTTGAAATGAGGGCTAAGAACTCTCTATTTCGTTTGATGATTATGAATAATTTTGGCACACGAGAACCCTACGGAGAGAATGAGGCGCAGCCCGATTTCATTCTTACTCAAAAAGAGCATGAAATCTTAGGGAAGTTCCTTTCAACCGTACCGCGAGTTTGTTCGCAGTGTGGCAAAGAAGCGGGTACGGAATCAGCGAGGTTTTCTATTCCCGCAATTGATTATGCGCGAGGAGAAATGCAATTTCCTGACAGCGATTTTATTGCCGTTAGTTGTGCCGCCTGTGGCTATACGCGATTTTTTAGAGCCTTGAAAATTGGGCTTGCTCGCAGGCCTCCCGTACGTATGTCGTAAGATTGAAGAGCTCAATCTTAACCCGGTACAACTATCCCCATCGTCTCAGCATCAAAGAGTCGCACTGCTGCACAATTTGGACACCTAAGTGCGAGCAAATGGTGGTGATGCGTATTCTCTTCATGTGAAGGCTCATGGGCTATTACAGTTAGAAGATCAAAGTTAACGTTAGTCCATCCGCATTGGGGACAATCGGGACGAATTCCTTTCGCCGAAAACCATTTTGCAAAGGCTTGAACATTCTTTTTATTCATGACATCGTGACGAACGAGCAGCAAGTCTCAGCCGTTCCTACGCCCCAATTCACTTCTCAGGCGCATCCGATTCCACGCCCATTCTCTTCGGGTATACTGCAACTTGGAATGTGCGTGCTTGGCCGGTGAGGGGATCAATCACAGTGACGTTAAGCTCCTTTCCCATCTTTTGAACTACTTTTGTTTGCTGTTGCGATGGCATAAAATCAAAGAAGAAATGATGTCCAGTTGTTGCTGGCTCGGCACCTGTTGCAATCGTGTGATGGGAATCATTCCTTTTATCCCCTCCAAAGAAGGAATCGCCCCCATTTTCCATAGTTCCTTTGTCGGTAATATTGGCGACACCTCCATCGAAGAAGCCCGGAACGGCTTCCATTTGTAGTCCTTTTGGAAGTTCGATCGGATTGTCCATAGTACCAAGCCATGCCTTAATAAGAAGTGGATCACCCTCTTCGAGGTCGCCTTCAGCAACAGCAAATAATGGAGGTGGTTCAATTTTGAAAGTGTCCTCACGAATAACCGCAAATGAATGTTGACCGGGTTTCTTAACGCTTACCTTGAGTATTCCTGTTTTGCCTTCATCTTTACCGAGCACGGGTGTGACCTTAATCGTCGGATCATTCTCGGAAAAATTAGTTTTCTCGCCGCCGACGAAGAAATCCAAGCGATAATCTCCGACGAATTTAGTTACCGACACAAACAACGTATTCGTAAGACCGGAGTACAGGTGTGTAGATTTTTGCTGCTTGAGCACGTAAGGGCCAAGAATCTTAGTCTCCGGGGTCGAAGATTGAGCGGAGGCGGATGATGCCGTCGCAACGATGAGCAGGAGAATGACGATTATTTTCATTAGGTACTTCGCGGTTAATTGGTTCACCATGATACAAAAATACGAAGGAAATGGGTTCCGCCAGCAAAATCAAATAAAAACACAATAATACCGTAAGCTTCTAAAAAGCCAATTTTTGTGACCCCGGGCGGGCTCGAACCGACGACCCAGCAAAATCCCGAATTTTTATCGACGGTAACGATCATTCTTTGGCTATGATCTAATTAGCTTATCTTGAAGTTGTCGAAGAATGGAATATTCGTAAACGGTGTGCCCGCTGTGCTTGAGCCACGCAGCAAGTGGTGCATCAGCCGTTAAAATGATAGTTCCTTTTTTTGCGACCTGCAAGGTACTTCCATCGGCGACTCCAAGTCTGAGCGAAATCTTATTATCAGACCCCATTAATAACGACTCGCTGGCAAAATAACGTTCTTTCCATGACCCAAGAATTCTTCCGAGCGTTTCCCGGCAATCGTCTGCGTGCCCTCCAGCTTTTTTAAGAATATTGCTTGCTTCAGCAATGATATGAGGGGTAGTAACGCATTTACGGCATGCACTCACAATCGAGTGAAGCAATTCAAAATCAAGAATAGTATATCCAGAAAATCGAGCTTTTTGTAGTAATAACGGATGAGTATAACCAACGACGAGGATCACCAAAAGATTGGTATCGAGAAGAATATCGCGTCCCCCAAAACGAATATCGTAATTCATGCGACTAATGTCGGATCTTGCATTGCAACGATCTGACCCTTAGCATTAACGGTAAATTCTTTAAATCGTCTAACGCCTTCAAGCACATTAACCCATTCCGGCTTTCGTTTGGTAGCTTTGGTAAAATAGCTTAAAACAATTTCCCATCCCCCATTATTTTGCTTGATGGATTCAAGCCTAACACGTTCGGGACGGTCTAACAAACCACCTGGCAACTCTGATGACAGCGATTTCAAATAATCGGCAGCTTTTTCAATGGCTTCTTTATCACTTATCATATTCGATAGAACGGTCTAATCTCATGGTGAATTCCACAAATTTTTGTGACCCCGGGCGGGCTCGAACCGACGACCCTCTGATTAAAAGTCAGATGCTCTACCACTGAGCTACGGGATCTGATGGCAATGATGAATGATGAATTATGAATTATGAAAATTCGTACTGCCAAGCGGCACCGAAACGTGATTCTTCTCTCAAAAATCCCTTAAATCTCATAAATCATGGTTCAGACATTCTTTATTTGAACGGATTTTGCGCGAATCAGGGTTTAACGGGCATGATACAAACGGATTATATCGGCGATCTTAGCAAGCAAGTTGGCGAAGAAGTAACCCTGCGCGGGTGGCTTTCGCATAAGCGATCGAGCGGGAAAATACAATTTTTGATGCTCCGCGACGGCACCGGCGTGTGCCAGTGCGTCGTAATGAAGAACGCGGTGGACGAAGCCAGTTACGCTCTTGCCAATGAGCTGACGCAGGAATCGACTTTTGCCGTGACCGGTAAAGTGCAGGAAGCGAAAGGGAAGGCTCCCGGCGATGTCGAGCTGTTCGTTTCCAAGCTCGAAACGATCTCAATCGCAACCGATTATCCCATTACGCCGAAAGAGCATGGGATCGAATATCTGATGCAGCATCGGCATCTGTGGCTACGGCATTCGCGTCCGTGGGCAACGATGAAAATTCGTGATACCATCATTTGGGCGATTCGGGAATTCTTTCATGAGCGGGATTTTATTTGCTTTGACTCACCGATTCTCACACCAAATGCTGCCGAGGGAACCAGCACGCTTTTCGAAACCAAATATTTCGATGAAGGGATGGCCTATCTCTCGCAATCCGGTCAGCTTTATGGCGAGGCCGGCGCGATGGCGTTCGGGAAGGTTTATGTATTCGGCCCAACCTTCCGCGCAGAGCGGTCGAAGACGAAGCGTCACATCAACGAATTCTGGATGGTCGAGCCGGAAGTTGCGTTCATGGATTTAGAAGGCGACATGGAGCTTGCGGAACAGTTCATTCATTATGTCATAGGTAAAGTTCTCGCAGAGCGCCTTGCCGAGCTTGGAACTTTAGATGAAAACTCAGGCCGGCTCGAAGCGCGATGCAGAAGTATTCTAAAACCATTCGTCCGAATGCATTACGATGAGGCCGCAAAAATTCTCGACACATATTGGGATGAAAAACTTGCGTCCGGCGACCCATTACCGCCAACCTTCAAGCGATTCGAATACGGCGATGATTTCGGCGCGTATGATGAAATCGCACTTACTTCACTCTACGATGTGCCGGTAATAGTTCACCACTATCCCGCCGCTGTAAAAGCGTTTTACATGAAGCGCGATCCGAACGAGCCGGATAAGGCGCTTGCAATGGACGTACTTTTCCCCGAATTTGGCGAGATTATCGGCGGTTCCCAGCGTGAAGACGATTTAACCCAGTTGCAGGCCCGATTAGTGGAACATCGCCTTCCGGAATCCGTCTTTGAATGGTATCTCGATCTTCGGAGATATGGAAGCGTTCCGCACGCCGGTTTTGGACTCGGACTCGAACGATTAGTCATGTGGGTCTGCGATCTGGAGCATATTCGTGAAGCGATTCCATTTCCGAGGACGCTAACAAGAATATGGCCATGATGAACATAAAAAAACAATCGCATACTGTTAAGTCATTCAGGTTCGGTGCATTATTAATTCCCATTCTCGTCATCTCGCTTTCGAGCGGTCCGGCGTTCGGTCAAACGACGATCACCGCAGGCGAGGCCGGCGTTCAGCACGTCTTTGCGGATAATTATTATGGCGTCGGTTTCGGCGCGAGCTTTGTCTCCGGCGTGGGGCTGACGCTGAAAGATCATCTCCCATACAGCCCGATTGCAATTCAGATCACCGGGATGCCATTCAAAGATGGCAATGTCGGGATGTACGACATCGGCGCGGAACTTCAGTACGATCTATTTTTAGGAGTGACTCGTCTTTATCTCGTCGCCGGCGGAGGGTATTATTATTACAACGATGGCTCGAATGAAGATAACTCGAATCGTTATGGCTCGAATAGTAATAATTCGAATACCAATAATGCGAGCGGGAATGAGCTTAATTCGCCGTACCGTCTCGGATTTGGCTTAGGATATGAAATTCCTTATGGACGTAATGTCGGGATGACGTTGAACCTCATGTTCACCGCCTTCATGCCATCAGGCGACATACTTCCCACACCTTCGATCGGGTTTGTGGGGTATTTTAGGTAGAGAGCACCTCATTAAGATTTTCAAGAACGTCATTGCGAGGAGCGTGCATCGTCGGCGATGCGAAGAAGCGGTCCCGAGGAACGAGGGAAGCAATCTCGTGAGAGCAAGCGTAATCTCAATGGATTGCTTCGTCGTCCCTCCGGGACTTCTCGCAATGACGTCTGAAAAAAGTCCTTAATCTTCGCATCTCGTCCTAATTGTTCGTAAATTTGTAAGACTTCGTTCTACAAATTTCCGAATGCCACTGCCTGAAATTGCATTTTATGTCTTGAGCGCGGGCGCGATTATCTTCGCGCTGCTTACGATTACGCGCCGATCCGCCGTGGTCAGCGCGCTGATGCTCGTACTCACGTTTTGCTTCCTTGCTGCAATTTACTTGACCTTATCGGCGCAATTCCTTGCTGTTGTTCAAGTTGCGGTCTATGCCGGCGCAATTATGGTGCTGGTGCTTTTCGTTATCATGCTGCTCAATCTCGAGAGCGAGGATATTCGAATCACTAATAATTGGAAGGCAATGGTCGGCATTCTGGCAGTGCTCGGCGTGCTCGCTCAAATTCTTGCGATGATCTTCATGTCGGAGGATAAGCTGCCGAAATCCATCAGTCCGATGGCCGGTGTGCTTGGCACTACGGAATCCATTGGTCGCGCGCTTTATACCGGATATTCGTTTCCATTCGAGATGGCTTCGTTGATACTTATTTCGGCAGCGGTGGGGGCTATTATTTTGGCGAAGAAAAAACTTGTTTAACTTTTCAGTGAGCCGGATGGGACTTTTGGGACAAATGGGCCAAAGCGAATTTTCATCATTCATCATTCATCATTCATCATTGCCTATTAAATGGCGCCTCTAAGTCATTATCTTGCGGTTTCGGCGATCCTCTTTGTGATCGGTACGGCGGGCGTGCTTTTTCGGCGCAACGCGATCGTCGTTTTTATGAGCGTGGAGCTGATGCTGAACGCCGTTAACCTCACGCTCATCGCGTTCTCCCAATTTTTAGGTGATCAAACCGGACAGATTCTCGTCTTTTTTGTAATGACCGTTGCAGCAGCGGAGGCAGCGGTCGGCCTTGCAATAATTATTTCGCTCTTCCGCAATAAGCAGACCGTGGATGTAACGAAAGTTAATATTTTGAAGTGGTAATTCGTGACTGACCTAATTCCATATATCGTTCTCGTTCCGCTCGCGGCGTTCGTGATCAATACGCTTTTTGGCTCTCGGATGAAGGGCCAGATGGCGGGCTGGATTGCTACCATTGCTGTTTTTATCAGCTTTATCATCACGGCGGGGCTGTTCCTCGACATGCTCTCCCGTCCCGCCGATCAGCGCGCGATCCATTACACGATGCTGGATTGGATTCACGTCGGGCGCGTGCAGGTGAATATCGCGTATCTCATCGATCAGCTTTCGATCGTGTTTATGCTGGTTATTACGGGTGTAGGCGCGCTCATCCATCTGTACAGCATCAGCTATATGAAGGGCGACCGTGGTTACTGGCGCTTCTTCGTCTATATGAATCTTTTTATCGTCATGATGCTCCAGCTTGTCATGGCCGATAACTATTTGTGGACGTTCTTAGGATGGGAGGGAGTCGGCCTTTGCAGCTATCTCCTTATCGGATTCTGGTACGATGAAGATAAAAATAACGATGCCGCAAAAAAAGCATTTATCGTAAACCGCATTGGCGATTTCGGATTTTTGGTAGCGATGGGTATTATGCTGTGGCTGTTTCAGTCACTAAATTATCTTGATGTCCTCGGCTCTGGCGGCAATATCATTGATGGTGTAAAAACAGCTGGCGCAGCCAGCCATGTGTCCAATGGCGACCCATACGTCACATTAATAACACTAATGTTGTTTTTAGGCTGCTGCGGCAAGAGCGCGCAAATTCCTCTGTATGTTTGGCTACCGGATGCCATGGCCGGCCCAACGCCCGTTTCCGCGCTTATCCATGCGGCGACGATGGTAACGAGTGGTATTTTCCTCGTTGCAAGATCGAATATCCTCTTCGCGCTTTCACCAACAACACTTGGCGTGGTGGCGGCCATTGGAGCGGTGACCGCCATTTTCGCCGCGATGATCGGTATTTTCCAGAATGATATTAAAAAAGTTCTCGCGTATTCGACCGTCTCGCAGTTGGGATATATGTTCCTCGCGCTTGGAGTGGGTGCGTTCACGGCTGGAGTTTTTCATGTCGTGACACACGCATTCTTCAAAGCATGTTTATTCTTAGGCTCTGGCGCGGTCATTCATGCGATGCACCACGAGCAGGATATGCAGAAAATGGGTGGACTGAAAAAATATCTCCCCATCACATTCTGGACATTCTTCCTCGCCACGCTTGCTATTGCAGGCATTCCGCCATTCGCCGGATTTTTCTCGAAGGACGAAATTTTATGGCAAGCATTTAGCCGTGGTTCGATTGTGCTATGGCTTATCAGTGCAATTGCTGCGCTGATGACAGCATTCTACATGTTCCGCCTCGTTTTTCTGACATTCTATGGTAAGCCACGCTTCGATGCCGAGCATCATCCGCCTCACGAAGTGGATTGGAAAATGTGGCTGCCACTCGTCGTGCTTGCCGCGCTTGCAACGGTTAGCGGATTTCTCGCAATGCCCTCCGTTTTCCATGCCGGAAATGCGTTCGAAAGCTGGCTGAGTCCCGTGCTCGAACGCGGCGAGCAAATTTCGCTTGTCGCAGGTGCAGCAGATAGCGCCGGACTCGAATGGGGACTGATGGCTGTCTCCGTTGGCATCGCTGTATTAGGCATAGGTTTCGCGGTTCGTTTTTACAAAAAGCGCCTGACGCTTGCGAAGGACGAAGCGCAGCTCGGCGGTGGATACCAGCTTTTGCATAATAAATTTTACGTCGATGAAATGTACGATAAGGCCATCGTTCAGCCGATGTTCAATTTCAGCAATAGCTTTTTATGGAAGATCGTTGATGTGAAGATCATCGATGGTTTTGTAAACGGCCTGGCGCATATCACGGAGATCGGCTCCGGAACGATTCGCCGCATTCAAACCGGCATCGCGCAGAATTACGCAGTGCTGATCGTCGTCGGGCTTTTAGCGGTAGTGGGGTATTTGGTGATGTTTTAAGATTTGATAGTGGATGAAACGATTACTTACATTACTTTTCCTACTCTCACCGTATCGTGCCCATGCGCAGCAGATTATATGGCAGGATCTTCATCCCGATTCATGGCCCGCTACCCATCCGAGCACCACCTGGTCGAGTGAACGGTACGACGATGTCTTCTTTCTCACGCCCGAACTCGGATGGGCGGTCCACGCTTTTTCCGTCGCATCCGATACAATTACTGAATTTGGAAAGATCTACAAGACGACGAATGGTGGAACAACGTGGACCGTTGTGCGCGATTCGATGGGAGGCTATCTTCGTTCGATTCGTTTTTCGGACTCGCTCCATGGTTGGGTCGGGACACTCGGCCTCGAAGCGGCGTTCTCCAGTAGCGATACGGCGATCCTCTACGAGACGACCGACGGCGGAACGACGTGGGCCGTCGCCGATTCGAAGATCGAAGGCGAAAAGCCTGCCGGTCTTTGTGGCATGTGGGCCTGCGATTCCGACGTGGTGTACATCTGCGGTAAATGGGATGGACCACCCTACATTCTGAAGACGACAAACCGCGGAACAAGTTGGGAATCAATCGACATGAACGCCTACGCAACGCGGCTCATTGATATTTATTTTTGGTCGAGAGATTCCGGAATCGTGGTGGGTGGATCATACCCGGAATGGAATTCGTCGGCGATCGTGCTCTTCACGTCCGATGGCGGCGAGAGCTGGAGCCAGCGATACCAGTCCCCGGATTCGGATGGCTGGTGCTGGAAGATTTCGTTTCCATCTCGATCGGTCGGATATGTCTCCATCGAATCAGAAGATGAGACCGAGAATACAACCTTTTTGAAGACGACCGATGGCGGTCTGACCTGGGTGAGAAAGGTCATCACACCAAACTTTTTTGATCTACAGGGCATCGGATTTATTACGGATAGCATTGGCTGGGCAGGGGGTTTGGCCGTCGGCGGCGTTTACACGACGACCAATGGCGGCGAAACATGGTCGTTCGGCAATCAATCGACGTATGCCAATCGCTTTCGATTCTTTGGCGATACGCTTGGCTACTGCGCTGGTGGATCTATGTACAAGATTCGAGTGAACTCGCAAGTAAATAGCATTTCCGCCCCGGAGTCTTCTGATTTTGATGTCCAGAATTATCCGAATCCCTTCGATAACGTCACAACGATCCGCATTTCCTTGGGCCAGCCTGAACAGGTTTCGCTTGAATTGGTCGATCTCCTGGGCAGAACGCTTCTGTCCCAGATTGATGGTTATTATTCCGCTGGAGACCATGAAATTCCTATTCTGTTCGACAATGGCTCACTGCCTTCTGGAGACTATTTCGTTGTCGTCCGGGCCGGAGAGCATGTGATAAATAGACACATCGTACATCGTTAGCGAATAAGTTAAAGATAGACTTTAATGGGCATACTTTCACTCCTCATATTTTTCCCGTTCCTCGGCGCGCTTGTTGCACATCTTGTGCGCAAGTCCGAGAGGAACTTGCTTAATGTACTGGCGTTATTCTTTGCATGAAAATACTTGTAGAAGTTGACGATAAGCGGGCACCGTTCTTTTTTGAACGGATGCGGAATATTCGCATTCCGAAGGGTTTGCTTGGCACGCGATGTGAAACTAAGTAGAGACAACCCTGTTCTGGGTATCAGGAGGAATTATGTTCACGCAAATTATTACACCTACGGAAGAAACCATCGTGCTCGAAGTGCCCGAAGAGCTTCGCGGGCACACGGTTGAAGTGATATTATCCGATCTTGGAGCCAATGGCGAGACAAGCCCCGGCAATCGCGTTTTTTCGACGGTCGAGGAGGTTCATGCGCATTTCAACGCAGTTAGCATCGACACTCGCGGGTGGAAGTTCGATCGAGAGGAAGCGAACCGCCGCCGATGAAACGTTTCGTCGATACGAACATTGTCGTCTATAACTACGCCAGAGTTGAGCCGGATAAATACCGGAAGGCGAGCGATGCTTTTTTAGGAGTTGGTAGAGTTTGTAGCACTCAGGTTCTTTCGGAACTCTCGAATGTGCTTTCCTCTGGTAAATTCCGTTTTTCCTGGCCAGAGATTGACGCGATAGCCGATGAAGTTGTTAGCGCGGTGGATATTTTAATCGTCTCCATCGCAACAATCAAAAAAGCCCGCTCGCTATCGTTATTCCTATTACGACAGCCTCATCCTTGCCTCAGCCATCGAAGCGGAGTGCTCTATGCTTTACTCTGAAGATTTTCAGCATAATCAAATCATCGAAGGAGTTCGCATTGTAAATCCGTTTCTTTGATAGATACAATTTATTTTAAGATGTTTTCGGGTTTTACTTGTTTTGTGTCATTCAGGAACCATCAATTTGCATTCGCGTTATTCGTAGCATGAAAGTTCTCGTAGAAGTGGACGATAAGCGGGCACCGTTCTTTTTTGAACTGATGCGAAATATTCGCGCGAAAACCCTTCGGCTGACGCCTGAAAAAGCGGAGATCATCAAGGGAATACGCAATGCTGTTGAGGACGTGAAACGTCATAAACGTGGCGAGATAGAGCTTCCTGAATTGAAAGAGCTTTTGAAGAAGCTATAACAGTGGCATATTCAGTCCGAACCACCCCTCATTTTGATCGCGAAGCTAAAGTATTAGCGAAAAAATACCGCTCTCTTCGCCAAGACCTTCTTGACCTTGGCGCTGAGTTGCAGGAAAACCCGGAGCTTGGGAGAGCTATCGGTCACAACTGCTACAAAATCCGTTTGGCGATAAAATCGAAAGGCCGGGGCAAATCTACGGGCGGCCGAGTAATTTCATACATCTATGTCGAACGTGCAACCGTCTATTTGCTCTCTATTTACGATAAATCCGAGAAAAGCTCTATCTCGGATGCCGAACTTCGTGAATTACTAAGGGGTATAGAGTAAATTTCGTATTTTTGTATAAATGGGTATTTTATCACTACTAATCTTTTTCCCGCTCTTGGGCGCTTTAGCCGCGCTGGTGGTGCGCAAGGCCGAAGCCGCGAAGTGGGTCGCGCTCGTGACAAGCATCATCACGTTCGTGATCTCGCTCGTCGTTTACATGCAGTTCAATTCTGCGTTGGGCGGGTATCAGCTCACCGAGCAAATGCCCTGGATTGCGTTGCCGGGCCTAATCTTCACCTATTTTGTCGGCGTGGATGGAATGTCGATGCTGCTCATTCTGCTCACGACATTCCTCATGATCGTGACGATCTTCGGAACGTGGAATTCGATCACGAAAAGCGTACCGGCTTTCATGGCGCTGCTCATGCTGCTGGAAGCAGGAATGATCGGTGTATTTTGCTCGCTCGATCTTTTCCTGTTCTACATTTTCTGGGAAGTGATTCTCATTCCGATGTATTTTATCATCGGCGTGTGGGGCGGCAAGCGGCGGATTTATGCGGCGATAAAGTTCTTCATCTATACGATGGCGGGTTCGCTGATAATGCTTGTTGCCATTATCTGGCTGGGCATCGAAGCAGGGCATATCACCGGGCATTTCACGACTGATATTACAAAGCTGCTCGTCGTTTCGCGTCAGCTTCCGATAGACGTTCAGCATTATCTATTCCTCGCATTCGCGTTGAGTTTTGCAATCAAAGTTCCAATCTTTCCGCTTCATACCTGGCTGCCGGATGCTCATACCGAAGCGCCAACGGCTGGTTCCGTCATTCTTGCCGGCGTACTGTTGAAGATGGGGACCTACGGCCTCATCCGCTTTTGTCTCGAAATGTTCCCGCAGGCGGCGTTCGATTATTCCACGCTGTTTTCTGTGCTCGGCGTGATCGGCATTATATACGGTGCGCTCGTTTCGATGGTGCAGACGGATGTGAAGAAGCTCATCGCGTATTCGTCGGTTGCGCACATGGGATTTATCGTGCTCGGCATTTTTTCGATGACGCGCGAGGGATTGCAGGGAGCGGTCATTCAAATGATAAATCACGGCCTTTCGACCGGAATGCTCTTCATGATGTTTGGCATGATGTACGACCGCCGTCACACGCGGGAAATTTCGGAATATGGCGGACTTGCGAAGATGGTGCCGCTCTTCTCAGTATTTTTCGGCATTGCAGTTTTTTCCAGCGTTGGGTTGCCGGGACTTAACGGTTTCATCGGCGAATATCTTACAATGATGGGCGCGTATTATTCTCCCGTGCTGAATACGTGGTCCTATGCAATTTGGAGCGCAACAGGCGTTATTCTCGCCGCTGTTTATTTGCTTTGGATGTACCAGCGTTTCGTTTTCGGTTTGCCGAAAGGCGCGAAGCCGAGCGCCGGACACGACCACGGTCATGCCGCCGAAGCCGACCACGGCGGACACGCGACCCCCGATCTAAACTGGCGGGAACTCGTAGCCGTTGTGCCAATGGTCGTGTTCATGATCTGGATTGGCATTCAGCCAATGAATTTTATGAAGATGAGCGAACGGACGATGTATCAGATGTCGGACGATTTGCTGAAGATGAAGCAGAGCGGGGTATCGACTGCCCAACGAACGCACATTGGAACGTCATTGCGAGAAGGAATCACGGAGCGGAGCGCGCATGACCGATCATGCGCGGCAGTGATTCCGACGAAGCAATCTCTTCGTTCATCTCACGAGATTGCTTCGTCGAAAGAAGCTCCTGAGGTCGCTTCTTTCTCCTCGCAATGACACAAGAATAATATGATCGCTTTTCAAGTAACCGCCCGCGACATCTATGGCATCATGCCTCTCCTCATTCTTGCGGGAACGGGCGTCGTCGTGCTGATGTGGGACGCCTTCGAAAAAATTCCCTTGCGCATTCCGCTGTTTCTCACCGTGCTCGGCGCGTTGGCCGCCGCTATTGCCGCCTATCTAAATCTTGATAACACAGGCCGCATTTTTAGCGGCATGATCCTCAATAATAGCTTTGCCAATTTTTACGCGATCCTATTTTCGGTTGGCGTCATTCTCGCGGTGTTGCTTGCGGAGCGATATTTGAGAGATGAAGGAGTGATGGTCGGGGAGTTCAGCGCACTCACGCTTTTTTCCGCTTGTGGAATGATCATGCTTGCTTCCGGCAACGATCTCATTGTCACGTTTCTCGGATTGGAGACGATGTCTATCGCTTTTTATGTGCTTGCAGGACTTTTCCGCAAGCGCCGCGAGTCGAATGAAGCCGCGCTTAAATATTTCTTGCTCGGTGCGTTCTCCACAGGTTTCTTCCTTTATGGTATCGCATTATTCTATGGAACGTTTGCTACCACAAATCTCGATGTAATTACGAAGGCGCTTCAAAATCCCATTTCATCCCATGCCATCTTGGCCAGCCACATGTTCTGGATGGGGACCGGTATGCTGCTCGTCGGATTTTGCTTTAAGATCGCGGCATTTCCGTTCCATCAATGGGCGCCGGATGTCTATGAGGGTGCACCAACGGTCGTTGCTGGTTTCTTCTCTACGGCTGGAAAAGCCGGTGCGTTTGCGGCGCTCATTCTGATATTTAACATTGCGATGGGGCCAATCGCATTGGATCCCGATGCCATGCACAAAACGCAGACCATCCTTGCGGTCATCGCGCTTGCCTCGATGTTCTATGGTAACATCACCGCGCTTGCTCAAATGAATTTAAAGCGTATGCTTGCGTATTCAAGTATCGCGCACGCGGGATACATGCTGCTCGGTGTTGCTGCGATGGACCGCGAAGGCGCAACCGCAGTTACCATTTATCTCACGGTATATACGCTCATGCAAATGGGCGCATTCGGCGTGGTTGCAATGCTTGAGAAAGAGAGTGGCCGCGCGGTGGAACTTAGTGACCTCGCCGGACTTGGGCGCCGCAGCCCCTGGATGGCATCTATCATGTCGATCATGATGCTCTCGCTCACCGGCATTCCTCCATTCGGTGGTTTCTTCGCTAAGTATTACGTGTTTGCTGCAGCCATTCGAAGCGGCCTAACCGTCTATGCCGTTCTTGGCATGATCGCCACGCTTATTTCGGTTTATTTCTATCTTCGCGTAATGGTTGTGATGTACTTTAGGGAACCGGAAGCTGGTGAAGAGTTTGCTGTTTCTCCGGGAGGAGCGGTTGCTATTCAGGGCGATACCATCAGCGCGTGGGCTGCGCTTGTCCTCGCTGCGGTCGGACTGTTCTTTCTCGGTATTTTTCCGATGATCTTGACGAATATTGCCAAGACGTTCTATGTGCAGTGATTGACATGCATATCGTTCGTCTTCATCATGCCCAGATAACCATCCCGATTGGTGCCGAGACCTCGGCGAGAGCATTCTATTGTGATCTCTTGAAACTCAAAGAGATACCGAAACCGGACAGCCTTCGGTCGCGAGGCGGGTTTTGGCTTCAGCTCGCGGACCAGCAGGTGCATGTTGGTGTTGAAGAGAAAAAATCGGACTCAATCACGAAAACTCACCTTGCCTATCAAGTGAACGACCTTGATGCTTGGCAAAACATCCTCACTTCTGCAGGATGCACCATTTTGACCGGCGAACCGATTCCGGGGTATGAACGGTTTGAAACTCGCGATCCATTCGGCAACCGTTTGGAGTTTATTCAGCCAATAGTGTAATGCAACCGGTCTTTACAGCCGCCCAATCCCGTGCGTTCGATAAATATCTGATTGAAGACATCGGCATTCCATCGCCGGTGCTGATGGAGAATGCCGCACGCGCTGCACTAAATACGATGAGCGATTGGCTTGAAGTTCCGGGCGAGAGTGAAATCGTAATCATCTGTGGTACCGGCAATAACGGTGGCGATGGCATGGCCCTCGCGCGATTGTTTACCGAGCGTGAGTATAATGTGACGGTCTTTCTTGCTGGCGACGAATCGAAGCTTTCGCCCAATGCAAAAGCGCAATACGATGCACTCTCGAAGCTGATCGATCCCGACGAGATTTATTCCTTCGAAAAAGCCGAAGATATAATCGAGATAGTTGATGGCCCTGATGTTATCGTAGATGCTTTGCTTGGAACAGGTTCAAGCGGCACGGCAAGAGGTGCGATTGCCGAAGGCATAAAAGCCATTCAAATGCTCAAAGAAGCGCTGGGCGCCAAAGTGCTTGCGATGGATATTCCTTCCGGACTCGATGCTGATCACGGCGCGTTCGAAGCGGACGAATCCTCTCAACTCATCGTCCGCACTGATAGGACGGTCACCATGGGCGCGCCGAAGATAGGTTTTTATCGGGCCGAGTCGCGCATTTTTACGGGGGATATATCCGTTGCTTCGCTTGGCGCTGAATCGTCTTCGATACCAGCCAATGCATTCCTTATGGGTGCGCGCGATGTTGCGCTTGCCATTCGCACCTTTCCTTACACGGCGTCGAAGATGACGCGAGGCCGTGTCCTTACCATTTGCGGCTCGCGTGGCATGACGGGCGCGGCAATCATGTCTGGAATGGCTGCGCTGAAATCTGGCTGTGGAATGGTTACCGTCGCGATTCCCGAATCGGAGCGGCCTATTGTTGCGCAGGCGATGCCGGAACTAATGACGCACGGTCTGCAAAGCGAAACGAACGGCAGCCCGGATCTTCCGGCGTGGGAGGAGCTTCAAGGCCAACTCAAACGTGCGGATGTGGTGCTCATCGGCTGCGGCTTGCCGGTCATCTTGGGAACGACAGCACTCATTCTAAAAATCGTTTCCGAAGTAGAAAAGCCAATCGTGATCGACGCCGGCGCGCTGAGTACGTTGGAGGGGCATCTCGATATTCTTAAAAAGCGTAAAGCTCCAACGATCCTCACTCCTCACGCGGGTGAAATTGCGCGGCTTGTTGATCGGCCCCTGAACGAAGTGGTGCGCGATCGACTTGCCGTTGCGCGTGAAGTTGCTGAAACGACGGGCTGCATTGTTGTTATGAAGGGTGCGCCAACATACATTGTAACACCCGACAAAACAGCGTATATCAATACGACCGGTAACGTTGGCCTCGCTACCGCCGGCACGGGCGATGTGCTCGCGGGAATGATTGTAAGCCTTCTTGCGCAAATGCCCGAAAGCCCGGGTGAAGCCACAATGGCCGCTGTTTATCTGCACGGTCTTGCGGGCGATTTTGCCGCAAAAGAAAAAACAACGCATTCCATGACCGCTACGGATGTGATCGCGCACTTGCCGCAAGCATTCAAGTCATTGGGAATTAAATAAAATGTCGTCGTGGCAAGGCATTCTTCGCAAAGATTTGCGCGTCGAGTTCCGAACGCGCTATGGCGTGAGCGCGGTCATCATGTTCTTGCTGATTACGGTCGCCGTCATACTTTATTCGACGCCGGGCGAGCAGCTTCAGCCAAGTATTCTGAGCGCCTTGCTTTGGATTTCCCTATTTTTTGGCGCGATGACGGGCTTGGCACGTTCGTTCGTTTCCGAAGAGGAACGTGGAACTGCGCTGCTGCTTCGCATTTACGCGAACGGCGAAAGTGTCTTTATCGGCAAGCTCGTGTATAATCTGGCGTTGATGCTGGCGCTTGCGATTTCGGCGGTATTATTTTTCGAATTTTTCTTCACGCGCGATTTTCATATTCGCGACTGGCCGGCCTTTAGTGTGCAACTCGCGTTAGGCGCGATTGGCATCGCTGCGGTATCGACAATTCTCTCCGCGCTCATTAGCCGTGCCTCACAAAAAGGCGCGCTGCTGCCGATTCTTGCGCTGCCCGTGCTCATGCCGCTCGTCATTGCCACGACGGATGCAACACGTATCGCGCTGG
Organism: Ignavibacteriota bacterium; assembly: GCA_003151825.1. Classification (GTDB taxonomy): domain Bacteria; phylum Bacteroidota; class Ignavibacteria; order Palsa-1295; family Palsa-1295; genus PALSA-1295. The sequence goes on along the minus strand of PLYO01000031.1, from coordinate 40,123 downwards.
AAGTATCGAACGCCATCGAAAATACTCAGGGAGACCTTTTGATACTTGTTTCGTTTGATGTTGCGATGGTACTCGTCAGCTATGTGCTGTTCGATGTCATCTGGCGGGATTAAAACATTGAACACCTTTCGCTCGAATATTTTTCTTTGGTGCCTCGGTATCGCGCTCACGGTGCAGGTATTCGTTGCTTTCGAAACGCCAATCGGCGGCAGCTTCGAAGATGCGGCGATGCTCTCCATGAACGGCGTGCAGGATGTCACGCCGGTCAAGGCGACGCTGGTTTCCACGGATTCTGCGGGAGCTTTGTTTAATGATCTTTATGGGAAGCGCGGGCGCGTTTGTGTGACGGATAAATCCCATGGGACGTATGCGATTGATAAAGTGGGCGATGTGCTGGTCATGAGCGTTGCATATAATCGCCACGCAAAAGCCTTTGACCTTGTTGAAATCATTCGGGTGAACCCCATCATGACGTTTCCCATGATTCAGGGGCTTGGCGAGCTTGGACGCAACATGCTGTTTCATGTTCCGATGTCGATGGTGGCGTTTATCGCATTCCTCATGGGAACGATCTATTCGATTCTCTACCTCGTAAAGAAAGATTTCGATTTCGACCGGCGCGCGCGAGCGGCCTCCACGGGAGGATTTCTGTTCACCGCGCTCGCGACCGTTACTGGCTCGATCTGGGCGCGATTTAGCTGGGGCACGTTCTGGAATTGGGATCCGCGCGAGACTTCCATCTTCATTTTACTCTTGATTTATGGGGCGTATTTCATGCTACGCTCGCTTTTAGAAGAGAGTGAGGATAAAAAGGCGCGCATTGCGGCGGTCTATAATATTATTGCATTTGTGACCGTTCCTTTTCTAATGTTCATTCTGCCGCGGATTACTCAAAGCCTTCACCCGGGTGGTGGAGGTGGGATTATCAATGCCGACGCACCAATTATTAATCTCTCGGGCAGAACTCACACGGATCCCACCCTCCTCGACATGCACTGGATTTCCGTGCTCTTATTTCTGTTGGTTTTTCTCTGGATTAAAGATCTTTACACTCGCATTCTTCGCTTGCAAGATAAAAAAATGGAGCAAGCTTAATAAATTATACGATGGATTTTCTCGAACACAACTCGCTCTACGTCGTTGGAATAATTTCTTCGGTCATTTGGCTGGGATTATTTCTCTTCCTGTTTGGCATCGAGCGGCGAGTGCGAAAATTGGAGAAAGACTCCTAATCGCGAATCGATTTCTGATGATCCGTCGAGCAATACCCGAAGACGCCGAAGCCGTCGCGGCCCTTCTCGTCCGCTCAATCCGCGAGGTATGTGGACCGGATTACAATAACGATGATGCTGTTCTTGCCGCGTGGTGCGCGAACAAAACGCCAGAAAACATGCAGCGGGGAATCGAGAACCCGAACAATTATTGGATCGTCGCGCTCGATGGCGATACTACCGCAGGCACGGCCCTCATGACAATCGAAGGCGAAATTCTTCTTTGTTACCTGCTTCCCGAATATCTTGGCCGAGGTTTTGGCAAAGCAATGTTAAATGATATGATGGACCATGCTCGCGCGTCTGGTTTGCGGAAGGTTGTACTCGAAAGTACTCGGACAGCAAAAGGGTTCTATCTTGGCAATGGCTTCGTCGAGACGGGCGCGGTAATGGGCATGGGAATGATTCCATGTTTTGCGATGGAGCGTGACCTAACAACCAATCATGGGTGAACGCGAAACCATGTTTTCCGAGATACGTGCAGTCCTCTTCGACATTGACGGCACGCTGCTCGATACGTTCGACTATATCTATGGCGCGTTCGAGCATACGTTCGACGTTTACGGCATTGCGCGGCTTCCTCGTGAAGAAATCTCACAACTCATGGGTGGGCCACTCGAAGAGGTGTACGCGAAGATGGCTCCCGGCTATACTGCAGCCTCTCTTGCGGAAACCCACCGGCAATTTCAGGAAGACAATATCCATCTCGCTAAACTTTTTCCAGATACGAGAAACGTTCTCGATGCGCTCAAACATCACGGCCTGAAACTTGCTGCCATTACTACGCGGTCTAATCGCACATCCATTCTCTCGCTTGAGCAAAATGGTATTGCCGATTATTTAGATGTTGTGGTATCGTTGGAGGATGTTGTCCGCCATAAGCCCGATCCAGAACCCCTCTTTAAGGCGCTCCAGAACCTGAATATACTTCCCTCTGGCGCAATCATGATCGGTGACACCGCCGCGGATATTATGGCCGGGAAAAATGCCGGAACGAAAACCGTGGCCGCACTATATGGCTTTGGCGGCGAGCGACTGCGCGAATTGCAGCCCGATTATGCGATCCGCAACTTGGTGGAATTGCTCGTTATCGCTTTATAACATATTCTCTCCGGACTATCGAATGACCACAACGCGCGCACTGCTGTTGCCAGAAACAGATTCGATCCGAAGTTCATAAACGCCACCAACGGGCGGGAGCGTGAGGAAGGAAGGAGTATGAGCCATAAGCATACATTGCGTTTTAAGCCGCACCGAACCCAGACCGTCAATGACCGAAACGGTTGCCAATCCCTGGTCTTGGTCCGAGATAATGGAAACGGTTCCCGCCGTTGGGTTTGGAACGAGCGTTAGTTGAGGCATTATGCCCAGGTGAATATAGTTTGAAAGTATTGGAATCTCACAACCGGACGGAGCAATAATATTCGAAACGGCGGAGTCTTGCGAAAGCGCATAATCACAGGGAGTCACCGCGCTCGAAAAACGGAGCGAGTCAAAGGTTACATATTCGAGCGCAAGCGAATCGTTAAAGACGATAAAATTTGAATATCCGGCAATGGTATTTGGCGAGGCCTGAATGATATGAAGCTTCGAACGACCGGACTGTTTTTCGCCGGGAATATCCAGAGATGGATTGGTAGGTGAGGCCGACCCGACGTACTCAGTGGACCCGACGTACTCGATAGTTCCAGCATAGTGAAGAGTGACATCGACATCCTCCGGCTGATCGAGTCCTTCGATTTCAATGGGAACCGCTACGATGGCGCCTAAAGTATCGGTTGCTACGTCCGTTGTCGAAAGCGAGAGCGAGTGGCCTCCCGCACCCGCACCCTCCAGAGGGATCGTAGCCATTGTGCCATCGTCAAATCTCAGTTCGAGCGCACTGGCTCGCGCTCCTGCCGCAGCCGGCTTGAATGAGATAATAATCGTATCGCTCGTTACGAGAGGAGAGGAAAGCAGCCTTATGGCGGAATAGTCAGCCGAGGCAGCCCCAGTAATTTGCTGCGATACGATCTGAGCCATACATCCAGAAAAGGTAAATGCAATGGTGTCCACTATCGGGCTGTCGCAAGGCGAGAGAGTATCTTGGGTAAAAAGTGACGACCGGGATGTGGAATATTGGAACGGACGCGCACGGTTGTAACCGCGAAGAAAGACCGTATCGACGCGGCCATCGTCGCATTGAATGAGTAACGCGGCTCGTGAAGAAGCGGCATTGAATGGATGGAAGCTGACGGTCACAGAGTCCGGTTCGAATTCGTGGAATTCGTACTGTTGATCGTCTGGGCCGATAAGCGATAGAGACGCTACGTTAACCGGGGAGCCGCAGTTAGTGTAGTGAAAGAGGAGCGTGTGTTCAATAGAATCTCCGCATTCTACCGTATCGTTAACAAACAAGGTATCGGGACTGGCATAAAACGGTACCGTTCCGACGTTCGTCCCTTGCAGATAAACCGTATCGGTACTGCCGTCCGTGAGTCCCAGAAGCAGGAAAGCTCTTATCGTCCCCACCCGCGTTGGATGAAAGACCACATGAATGGAATCGGGGCCCGGGCCCGTTTCGAGTCCGTAATCATTGGTAACCGAACCGAAATCGACCGAAGTAACATGGGGGCTACACGCCGTGCTTTGATAATTTATTTTCCTCCAAATGTATCCTCCGCATGAAACGGTGTCCTGCTCGAACAGCGTGTCTTGTGCAAGATGGCGTTCGTCGTCAATCGCTGGAATAGGATCGCCTGCGCTGTTCGTGGTCTCCCAAAAATCGCCGTTGGAATCGAGAGCAAAGACAAGATTATCGTTTACAGCGAATAGGCAGCGGCTGTCTGCTTTATTCGTCGGACCGCCGATGTTGTCCCAGGTAAGGCCATGATCGGTCGAACGAAGCGTGCCATCGTGGAGGGTTGCTGCATATTGAGCATGCTTCGCACCCGTGAACGATCCAGCAAGATATGGAATCGAATGAGAGAAGGTTACATTCCACGACCCGCCCGCATCGGTGCTTGTACAAATATCGGATAGCTTATCCTCCGGTGGATCCTCATCATCGAGCCATGAATCATAATAGTTCTCTTTTACTACGTATAACGTCGATCCATAGCAAGAATCGATATCGAGCGAGTAATGATCGGGGCCAACAATGCCGTTCATGGTATTCCACGAGGTGATACCGTCCGGGCTGTACGTTAAGTCCGAAGGCGCGATCGACGCCGAATTCGCCGCCGTCAATAGAAGGATCGTACCATGCTTCCCGATGGCCATTCCGAGAGTCGGTACGGCCCAGGGCATGTCTCCTTCCCATGTATAACCTTCGAATGTTTTACCCCCATCGTGCGAACAGGACCAATTAAGATAAATGTCGGATGGCGAAGCATAGAAGACTCGCGAACAGAGGTCTTCCTGCGCAACTCGCTGCCAATGTGCTCCTTGGTCCGTCGTCTGATACTCACCGGAATCGGTCGCAACGATACCGGTATCCCTATTCAAAAAAGAAATATCCTGAATTGCATACGCCGGAAGACTTGACCTGTACCAGTTTCTGCCAGAGTCAAGGCTATACGAAAGCCCAACGAAGCCGCCCCACACAACCCCATCCTTGAATGTTAGTGCACCCACTTCACCGCGCTCAGGGCTGAAAGAATAACCACTGACAACGTTCCGGGTGAGGATCCGCCACTGCGCGCTGACCTTTGTTCCTTCAAACAGGAGAATGACGATGAAAAGCGCAACCCTTATTTTCATGGGATTAATACAATAAGAAGATTGCAAGCGTTTATCCCAAATAATTTTGCAGCGGTTTGGTTCTCGGTGTGTGGCGCAGGCGGCGGATGGCTTTTTCTTTTATTTGGCGGACGCGCTCGCGGGTGAGCGCAAATTTATCGCCGATCTCTTCGAGCGTGAGTTGACGAACGCCATTCAAGCCAAAGTACAGCTCGATCACTTCGCGCTCGCGCGTCGTGAGCGCGGTGAGCGCGCGGGAGACTTCGAGCTTGAGCGAATCGCTCATGAGCACGGAATCCGGCGGAGATTGCTGCAAGTCCTGCAAGATGTCGAGCAGCCGGTTATCCTCACCCACGGCAAACGGCTGATCGACGGAGAGATGGCGTCCCGAAATGCGCATCGTCTCGGCGATTTCCGTCGCGGACATATCGAGCTTTTCAGCCAGTTCATTGGCAGTCGGTTCCCGCTCGAACTCTTGCTCGAGCTGCGAGAACTTTCTCGAAATTTTGTTCAACGCGCCCACGCGGTTCAACGGCAGCCGGACGATACGCGATTGCTCGGCGAGCGCCTGAAGAATCGACTGCCGAATCCACCATACGGCATACGAAATAAACTTAAACCCGCGTGTTTCATCGAACCGGCGCGCGGCTTTGATAAGCCCGAGGTTGCCTTCGTTAATCAGGTCGCCTAAGGAAAGCCCCTGGTTCTGATATTGCTTTGCGACGGAAACGACAAAGCGCAAATTTGCTTTGACGAGGATTTCGAGCGCGCGCTGCGAATCGACTGCTTCTTCCTTGATCTTCTTTGCCAGCGAGATTTCCGTCTCGGAGTTCAAAAGATCGACCCGGCCGATCTCCTGAAGGTACATGTCCAGCGATTGACTTTCGCGGTTCGTGTATTGTTTTGAGATACGCATGATGAATCGGATTCGGAAAATTATTAGCGTTAAAGCGTTAGGAAGCCGAGAAGTGGGCGCGCGCGCTGGCCCACCCGCGATATTGACAGAATCGACAGGAAACGAGGATAAAATCTGGTTGCGGTATCAATGGAAAATTATGGTTGTTCGTTTCTTTCTGAACCTTCTTTTACCATTTTCGCCGAGCGGTCACTCGTTCGATTCCATAGCTCTGCATGACCATTTCGGCATGTGGAAATAATCGCTCCACCCGGAGCATTCTCCCACAGTGTATCCGTGAACGAGCCGTAATTTTCGTTCGTTCCGAGTGAAATTTGGATTTTTAAGAAAAATGTCGTATATTGTTGCAACAATGTTTTAGCCTGTTAATACACAATAACATTGTTGCCACCTAATTCACGCGCGCGTTCGAGCGCCAGCTCGGCGCCCTGGATCAATTCTTCAACGGAACCATCCCGCCGCGCGCCCGAAACCCCGATCGAGGACGTCACCGAGTAACTCCGCTTGCCGATCGCAATCACTTCGCTCACGATCATCTTGCGCATCTTTTCGCTCCAAAGATAGCCTTCTTCATCTGTTCTTTTCACGAGGATGACGGCGAAGGTATGTTCGTCCGTGCGCGCCACGACATCGAACGGCCGCACGCCAAACCGGAGCAATCGAGCAATCGCAAGAGCGATGGTGTCCGAATCCTCCTGTGAAAATCTGGAACGAAATTCCGAGGCGCCATCGATCTCGAACAGCACGAACGTGAGCGGCTCATCGAATTGCATGGCGCGCGAAAGTTCTTGATTGGCGCGGTCCAGCAAGCCGCGTTTGTTGAGCACGCCCGTGAGCAGATCCGTGAGCGCTCGCTCGCCGACCATTTCGCCGAGCACGATAATTTCAAGTGCCGCCGCTGCGCTACGCGCGAGATGCTCAAGCGTTTCCACGTCCGCGTCCGTATATCGCGCGCGATCGGTGTGCTCGATGGCAAGGGCACCATAATTTTTTGTCGTGGTCCGTATCGGAATGACCATAAACGAATGTCCGGCAGCAGCATGAGAGTCCTCCTCGACATTGTATCGAATACTCTGCGCGCCGAGCGCATCGATGCACAAGCTCCGGCCCGAAGCCAGACATTTGCCAACCAGACTTTCTTCCATCGAAATGGCGGACATCGGAGGGACGTATGCCCCGGCGCGCTTGGACTGAAGGCTCGAAATATTCCAAAGCCGACGCGCATCGTCGAAGGAAGCGGCGGCCAGCCAATCCCAGTCGATGATTTCTCCCGCTGCCTCCGTGAGCGCGCGGAGCACATACTCCGGATTTCGTCGCTGATCACGGAGCATACGGAGCGATGCATCGGGGCTGACCATCTCGTGGAGTTTACGCGCTGCATCCAGTGTGCGCGCCGCAGCTAGCAGATCGTATTTTTCGATGTAGGAGCGAATCAGCCCCGAAATCAACTTCGAATGATTCGTTAAAATGCGAAGCGTTTCGGCGCTGAAATGATCCGGCACGGTGGAATCGACTGTCAGCACAGCCACGAGACCATCCCCAAATAAAACGGGCATCCCGGCAAAGGATGCAGTCCCGATGGCGTCACGATAGTACGGAATGAGATCGAGTTCTGCTTGCGGAGAGATCGAAGCATGGAGTTCGGGCCGGCGCTTCGTCACGATGCGGCTTACGGCGTCGAGTTCGATGGGGAATCGCTTGCCGGAGGCCAGGAATTGGAACGAGCGGTCGTCGAGCGCGGCGCTTTCGAGTACAAGCTGCTGCTTCTTCGCATTGACCCAGAAGAACATGGCGCTCGCCGCGTTCAGCTCATCCCGAAGAATATCGAGCAGTTCCCCTAAGAGAGCAACAAAATCCGCGCGGGGGTCGCGCGATTCGTAGGATCGGCGAGGAAACGAATCGAAGGCCCGCAATGCATCGAGAAACGACAGAAGCGATGGTTCGATCTTTGCGTCGAGGGATAGCTCTTCTTCCATCTCTGGCGCGATCACTCGAGTGTGAACCGATGCTTCCGAAGCGGAAGGAAATTCTTCAACCACAACATCCGATCTCTCGAAATATCCGCTCACTATTTCATCCACTTCTGGTTCAATCGTCTCCTCTCGATACTCTTCGACGAGGGCTTCGGGAACGAACTCGCTTTGCAGCAGATCCGAGTTGAATTCCATCGCCCCATCAAATGGGGGAGCGATCGTGTCTTCAGGGGATGATGCCACTTCGGCTTTTTCGTGGTGGATGCGAGTCACGCGGATGACCGCGCGCTCGTGCTCGGCAAAATAGACGCCGTTCGATTCCGGTTGTTCGCTCTTCAGGTCTGGTTGTTCACCCGAGGTACTGGCCGACACTTCCTCCTCATGCTGCGGTTTTCGAAAAAAAGGAAGTTTGTTCTGTACGCCGATCATCTCGTCGCGCAGGGATTTAAGCCGTGGGACGGCGAAGCGGAGGAGCGCGGGCTTTTCCTTCTCCAATCGTTCCTCACGTTCATGCCACGCTTTGCGTTCCTCATCTACCTGAGCCTGCTGCTCGGCGCGAGAGATTTGAAAATCGTCAAAAATAATCTTCTTCAGCCGCTGCGGACCGTGGCCCGCATTGGCAGCGTCATCTTCTCCGGAAATGGGTTCCGAAACCGGGCCATCTCGTTCGAGTTCGTCGCGTTCCTTAGTATTCATGCTGCACCAAGACTAAACATTAGAGAGCATTTTTCCGCGCCATCGGCTTCTCTAATGCCAACCGGCGCGGCGTTGGTGTTCAACTCCGTTATCTGTATCCGTTATGCGAACCTTGCGGAGGCTCAAGGAATTCCTCGCCGTAGACGATTTCTTGTTTTCGTTCACTCGATGCGTTCAGTCACTAATTCCTCCGAACCGTGTTGCGTTACCGTTCGCTTCTCGCCGGCGTGCTCTTTGCTTTCGACCACGATGGTGAAATTCCGCATTTCCGTCATGGCCCGGTGATATAACAGTCCCGTTGCGTCTTCGATACGGACGACGCTGCGCGAAGTCGCTCGGAAATCGCTGATGGTCGCGGTGGTAGGCCCTTCATCGAAGACGCGCTTTCGAGGCGTTGTCGTCGTCGAGTCCTCTAAGACGGCAAGGACGAGATTATCGCGCTTTTCGAGGCCCCGTACCGTCTCGGTCGCATCGATATGTACTGGGAACGACAATCCCTGCGCGACATCGAGATTCACATCCGAAGCGCTGCGCCATGTCGTATCCTGGATCAGCGCCCGCGTGGGACTGTGTACCAGCACACGCATGATATAAGCGCTGGCGACCTGCTCGGCTTGCTCGGTCGCATATCGAAGAACCTGAGGATTGGTTCGCTCCGAATCGGGAACCGATTTAAGAAGCGCATTCGTGAGGCTGCTCACGTCCGTGATGGAATCCAAATCCCCATTCTTATTCGTGAGGATGGAAAAGTTCTTTCCCATCAAAATTTTGAACTCCTCGAATTCGTTAGCCGACGTGTCTTTCGGATTAGTGCTCGAATACTCTGTTTTCGTTGTGTCACGCTGGGAAGTCAGGCGGACAGAATCGACACGGAGGACAAGTTCGACGGAGCTATCGCGGCGCACGTTTTTTACCGTCTGATGGAGGTAAATTTCGGTCGTGCTCGAAGCCGTGTGCTTTGCAGCACCGGCAGCGCCCGGCTCGGAATCACTCGTACTCATCGAGAGCCGATCCACAATATGATACCGCTGGACGGAACCCGCCTTGGGCCGAAAAAATAAATGGTGGCTGGTATCCGTGATCGCGACTGCTTGCGCCTTTTTCGTCGTATCGATGGACATATTGCTTGCGGTTTGCGGAGCCGTTTCCTTTTTGCCGCACGAGGCTAACGCCGCCAGGAACAGACACGCGAAGAAAAATCGAAGGGTTTGCATGGATAAAGGAGGAAGAAAAATACGTGAACGAATAAGAATTTTCAATGCGGTGATTAGTGCGCTCCGGAGTTGGAATCGTCTTTTGCTGGCGGTGCTTCGGGCTTCGCGGTCGGGGCGACCCGATCGCTATTACGATTGCTGTTTGGAATGGCACCCTTCAAAGCATTTTCCAAGGAGTCATTATTGACACCGCTATGCATATTAATTTCCTTGATGGAAACTCTGCCGTGCAGGACAGAGATTGGGAACACATCGGTGGTAACCGCGCGGGTAATCTCCTCTGGAATGGTATCGATATCGACCTGTAGCCGCACCTTCGCGGTGTCTTCGAAGAACGAATGCTTGAGATAGCCTTTTGAAAGCGTTACGTTCCCCGACCCGCCGCCGTGATAATCGAGAATACCGAGCGGCATCGCAATGCCCTCCAAATATTCGATGCGTTGCGGCGGATCGAAATACCGGACATGTACATCGAGCGTTTCGGAACCCGACCGCGTCGTTGAAACGGTTCGTGTAATCGGAATTTCGGCTGTAGTCGATGGTGACGTGTAGGCCGTTCGAGCGGCAGCAATCCCGCCAGAGCCATATTCGAGCAATTGCCCCATGCGCAACGAATCGCTCAATGAGAGCATCGCATGAACGAGATCGTAATCATAGCCATGACCGATCGCCGCTTCGTGGAAGTCATCCAGGTTCAGGAACCGCGCGACGGTCCCATCGGGCCGCATGACAAAGCGAATCGTCTGGCCGAGGAATTGCGCGCGTGGCAGGACTTTGATGTCGTGCAGTTCGTGCGTAAGGTCCCAATCGCCGGCGGAATTGAAGCGAAAGAAATTTTCGGCTTTTTTCCCTTCGCCAAAATCAATACCCGTCTTGAACGAATCGAGCGAGGCTGCGATAACCGCGGAGCCATCGGGAAGGACGCTATCGACCCGCTCTGTGAAGCAATAGACAGATGTCCGAATGCTGGGCTTCGCATCATCTTCATCCACCTGCGGGAAGTGCATTGCAAGCCGAAGAATTTCCGTCGTGACCACGCGGTGCAGTTCGCCTTCATGGAAGTGCAAGCGAAGGTCGGAAGTTTGAGCGTGAACGGGAACCATGAATCCCATCAGCGAAAGCATCACCATCCCTGTCATCCTGAGCGGAGCAATGCTCGCGAAGCGAGCATTGCGGAGTCGAAGGATCTTTTGCTCGCACCACGAAAGATCCTTCGACTCCGCAGACCGACGCTGTCGCGTCGGTCTGCTCCGCTCAGGATGACATGTTATTGAGTCTAAATTATTCATCTTATTTTCCGATCAACCAGAGTAATTTCGATAAAGCGCATAAGCCGCGAGCGTCATTCCATCCCAGATTTTGCCATTGGCTATCATGGCTTCGAGTTCGTTCCGCGTGACCGTAACCAGTTCGAACTCCTCGCTCACTTCGGGATGGGCGTTCATCGCAGTTAGCCCGCGTGCAATAAACACGTAACACACCTCATCGGTCGCTCCGTTCATTGGATTGAACCATCCAATCGGAATTAATTCGCTTGCCTGAAAACCAGCCTCTTCGACTAATTCTGCCTGCGCGGCCTCATCAGGCGTTTGACCATCCTTCATTCCGCCGCCCACAAACTCCAGACTTTCCCTCTGATTGAGATACCGAAACTGCTGTAGCATAAATAAACGCCCTTTCTCCATTTCCGGAATCACGAAGACGGCGCCAAGTGTGTGGGCATAGAAAAATTCGCCGCGAGAATCATCGGGATGAAGATATTCATCCCGCCGGTATTCCCACCACGGATTTTTTTGCAGGATTTCCGTCGAGAGACGGCGTAGGCGTTTGAGCATCGGAAATGAAAACGCGAGAGGGATGGGAATGCGTCCCTTTGACGCCGCGCCCTTTACAAGGGACATGACCGGGTTAAAACCCGGTCCATACATCAATTCAAATCCTCCAACTCGCCTTCGGTAAAGAAGAACGCGATCTCGCGCAGTCCATTTTCGACGGAGTCCGAGCCATGCACGGCGTTTTCGCCTTTGTTCTTGGCGTAGAGCTTGCGGATGGTGCCTGGCGCAGCTTCGGCGGGGTCGGTTGCGCCGATAACGCGTCGCCATTCGGCAATCGCATTCTCCTTTTCGAGCGCGATTGGCACGCAGGCGCTGCTCGACATGAATTCGACTAATCCCTCATAAAATGGACGGCCTTTGTGAATTTCGTAAAATTTCGATGCCGATTTATTCGAGAGCGTCGTCATTCGCATGGCGAGAATGCGAAAGCCTTCTTTCTGAATATGCGCGATAATGTTTCCGGAATTACCTGCGGTGACTGCGTCGGGCTTGATGATGCAGAGCGTTTTTTCTATTGACATTTTTTTGAGTGGATTGTACCGAGTACCGAGTGATGAGTGATGAGCGTCACTAAACATCGTTCGCTCGGTACTCGTTACCCGTTACTCGTTACTTGATGGGAGCGGTTTATCTATCGCTTCTCGTGCATTCTCAGGATGTCGAGCTTCGGGCGTGCTTGTTACCCACGTTGGCCAATCTTTCGCGGGATAGCGAATGGAATGCGGCTCGATGTCCGGCGTGGCGATTTGCCATTTATCGACGAGATCCTCGTTCCGTTCGGAAACGGTATGCCGAATATCGGCAAGCTCTGAGAATTTAAGACCTATCCATCCAGCAATTCCGCCGACAAGCATTCCGATGTCGAGTCCGAAGCTCGGTTTGCGTTCAATGAGCCGCACGGCGCCCACCACCCCGATCGCAACCGTTGCAACCCGTGCCGCGAAATAGGCAATGCCCGTTCCCATTTTGCCGGCATACGATTCTCCCATAATGGGCAACATTCCGAACGTCATTCCCAGGTCGTAGCTGTACAATTCCTGGCGATACGAATCAAGTCTTCCCTGATAATTCAGCACGGAATCGCGCCAGGTTTTGCTGAGGTATTTTGCGGAGTCCTGAGCGCATAATTTCTTACAAGGGACTAATGCGACAAATAGGACGAATGCGACCACGAAGCGACGAAGGGGGGCTTGCATTACCGTGATGTTTCTAATACTTTGCCAGCTTTAACGCCCAATACGCTTCTTCGGTTTTGGGCGTGGAGTAGCTTTCTTTTTTGGTGCTGGTTTCGCAGGCTTCACGGCTTTTTTAACTGCCTTCCTCAAAGGTTTTACAGCTTTTTTAGAAACCTTTGGTTTAGGCGATTTCAGCATAATAACATTCGCCTTTTTGCCTTCTTTAGAAACGGCAATTTTCTCGATTTTCAAGCCTCTCACTGCAACCCATTTTCGTGCTTTGCTGCCAAGCGCTTTCACGACCGTTTCACCCATTAGAGCGGGGCTATCGACAACGGTAATTCCGTTTTCGCGCATGACTTTTATCTTCTCATCCGCCGTGCCTTTGCCGCCGGAGATAATTGCTCCGGCATGACCCATGCGGCGACCGGGCGGCGCAGTGCGGCCGGCAATAAATCCAACGACCGGCTTCCCGAAATGCTTGCCGATCCACGCGGCGGCTTCTTCTTCAGCCGTGCCGCCGATTTCGCCGATCATCACTACAGCATCGGTCTCATCGTCGCTTGCGAAAAGTTTTATCGCATCAAGAAACCGTGTGCCGACGATGGGATCGCCGCCAATGCCAATGGCCGTCGATTGTCCGAGCCCCGCGTCCGTCAGCTGTTTCACGGCTTCGTACGTCAGGGTACCAGAGCGCGAGATAATTCCCACGCGCCCCTCTTTATGGATAAATCCGGGCATAATGCCGATCTTCGCTTTACCCGGCGAAATGACGCCCGGGCAATTGGGGCCGATCAGCCGCGTTTTGGAATGCTGAATCTTATCGTAAACCTGAATCATGTCCCGCACCGGAATACCCTCGGTAATGCAGACGACAAGCGGGAGTTCGCTCGCGGCCGATTCGAGAATGGCATCCGCAGCGAACGGCGGCGGCACAAAAATGCAGGCCGCGTTCGCGCCTGTTTCGCGCACGGCATCAGCCACGGTATTGAACACGGGCACACCTTCATGCACTGTCCCGCCCTTGCCCGGCGTTACGCCGGCCACGACTTTCGTGCCATATTCGATCATCTGCCGCGTGTGGAAAGAGCCTTCGCTTCCGGTTATTCCCTGCACGACGAGCCGCGTCTTTTTATCTACTAAAACACTCATGTAATTTCAAATTGTAAATCGAGCAAACACCGTTTATTCTACAAAAATACGAACGAACTGATGCAATGGTATGCAATGGCATATTAAAACCCCACCCTCATTAAGTTTAATATGTCATCCTGAGCGGAGTTCGTCCCGAGGAACGAGGGACGAACGGAGTCGAAGGATCTCTTGTAATACACGAGATCCTTCGACTCCGCAAAACTCCGTCCGCTGGGGGCGGACGGAGTTTTGCTCCGCTCAGGATGACATGTTATTCTAATCGGAGTCTGCTTTGCTATTCTAAATAAATTTTTATGAAAAAAATTATTCTCGTCTCGCTTTTTCTAACATTTTCCCATGCCGCGATTGCCGGCCCCATCTTTCCCACGCGCGGATTCCTGCTCGATCCGAAATGGACGGGAAAAACCGATACCACTTCCATCTTCGACCACGCCGGCTATTGGGCCGAAGTCCAGCGCGGATTTGGCAGCGACAGCGACCGATGGGGATGGTCGGTTTCGATGGGTGCCATTTGGGAATTTGCGCGGTGGGGCGGCGATAAATCGCTTTTCGGATATACCGGCATGGAACTTCTTGCAAATACCCATAACGACATCGACTTCAAGCCGCGCGGAGCGATGTGGGAAGAAGGACTCGTTTATGCCGTTCACGAAAATTCCCAATTCGATTGGCAGGTCGGAACCATTTATCGCTGCCGGCATGACATCGACAACATCGATCCCAACGGCTATTCGGATATTAATCAGCAGCGCACGCTCATTTATTGCTCGCTTTCCGGCAAGGCCATTTTCCGAAGCGATAAACTGTTCGGATTAGATTGCCCAACGACTGCATGGCTGCATGCCGACGCCTATCTCGTCCGCGAGGATTACCGCATTCCAACGAGCGACGATTATATCGGCACCGATTTTCAGGACCTCGCATGGTCGCTTGGCCCGGCGTTTCAATCGAAGCTCATGGAATGGGATCGCAGCTCGCTCTATCTTATGATAAACGAAAATTTCACCGCCTTTGGCCGCGACAGCGGATTCGTCAGCCGTTTTTCTTCGATTGCAAAGCTCACTGCCGACAGCCATGCCGAACTTGGCTATGAGTTACATGGCCGCGCGGGACGGATGCAGTTTTACGCCGGGTGGGAACAGTGGCAAGACGACGGCCAAACGCCCATCCCTCGCAATGCGAAGTATGTCATGCTCGGCATCCGAACGACGGGGGTGGATTTGGTGTCGTTTTAATGCTCATAGGGTGCAACCTTATCACCTACTACTGCCTTTTCATGATGGTTTCATTGCATTGCTATAAAGTTATGAGAGTCCATAAGTTACACAGGTCGTGCTTCGTTATCCGAGCGCGTTATTTCATACGACTGATGGTACTGCTCGTGCTCACGCAAATTTCTGCGCAAGACGCAACATCGCAATGGACGCAGCTCGCCCGAGCCGGACCGGGAAATTATCTTTCCGAGACAGGAGCCCTCGCATTCCGCAATGGAAAATTGTGGTTTGGCAGGGACAAACTTTATCTTTCGACGGATACCGGAAAAACCTGGACAACACAGCTTTCACTTCCCCCAATCAACTCCTCGTCGCCCTGGTTTGGGATCACCGATATTGACTTTTCCGACACCAATCATGGAATCGTGAGCGATGGCGGCGGCGTCTTTCTCACTTCCGACGGAGGTCAGCATTGGCTCTCTGTCCCGGGAGCAGGCCCGAGTTGGTCCGCCGTTCTCCTCGACAGTGAGAATGCAGGGATGTTCGTGGTGGGTGGAGCTGGAGCAGCGGAACGCGCGACGGTTGACACTTCATGGCAGGTTTCGCCCACGAACGCTGTTTTCTGCGTGAGGACAAACCATGATCGAAACAAGTGTTACTATATGGTGGACACTTTTGTGTCCACCGGATCCGGTGGACAGGAATTATTATTAAATGACCTGTGGCTCACGACAGATCGCGGCCAAACCTGGAGGGAACCTGGCGGTAAATTCGGTAACGATTGTTTTACGATGGCGGTCGATTCCTGTGACGATAACATCCTGTATGTAGCAAACGAAAATTATTATGCCTTTAACCTTTTCAATGGTTATATTCTCAGGTCAGCCGATGGGGGGGTGTCGTGGGACACAGTCTTCACTGCTCCCAGACGGTTTCTCACGGGCGGCATCGTGGTTTCAACTCACGGCATCTATTGCCAAACGATGACCGAGGGGGTTATCCGTTCAACCGACCAGGGCGCGACTTGGAACGTCATTGGCGGGCCTTCGAGCGTAGCGGATTCACGCACGCTTACCGTCGTTAATGACACGACGATCATCGCCTCGGATTCGCTGGGGAATGTGTGGAAATTTTCCGACGATACCGCAATCGCAAACATTCAAATACCCGCGCCGGTTATATCGCCGGATACCATTCAAATCGGGCTTTGCGACTCTTCAAAGTTCGTGGTCGCGACCATTCCCGCGGCATGCTATGCGTATCTGTTAGACACGATGTATCTCACGGGCAATGACTCGGGCGGGGTACACCTCTCGGTCTCGAACCTCACATCGAGTGACTCCAGTTTAACAATTCAAGCATCGGTATCGCCATTCGAAACCGGAACGTTCACCGAGTTACTACATATACGCCAGCGATGGGGTGGGCTGGATTATGACGATTCGGCTCCGGTTACGTTCGTTGTTTTTCCCGGGCCGCATGGCCGCACGATCTCTCCAAATTCGCTCGATTTTGGATCGCTAACGCTATGCCCCGGCGCACTCGGCTACGACACGCTCACGCTCCGCAACGATGGATGCGATGAACTGGAATTTGACGGCGTTGCCCTCGCCGGAGACACTTCTATATTCTTTGCAAACGCTTCTCCCAAAATACTGGTAGCTGGCGACACCGCACTCATAATTTTACGATACCAACCCCTTACGAACGGAGGCAACAGCGCAATTCTGATCGTTCAGACCAATGACGGAAACGATACGATTCCGATCTCGGCCAGAGCCATCGAGCCGAAAGCGGCCCTCGGCCTTATTATGGACACGGTATTCGCAACCGCTTGCGATACGGGAATCGGGCTGCTCAGGATTCTCAACCCTGGTTGCAACCCACTCATCCTCGATTCGTTATTGCTCGATTCCGGCTCCGCGTTTTTATTGTCAGGTTCGGGCGGTTTCCCAGCGATACTCGATCAATTTCAATCGAAGGACGTTGGCGTAGGGCTTACTGCGCACGCTCCCGGCACGGCATCGGGCGTTCTGCATTTCTATTATCGCGTTTTTGAATTAAACGACACCGTTGCTTATGATACGACGCTCGCTATCTCGGGTATCATTCGCCCCGGACCAGCTCATTACGAGCTATCCGATTCCTCGCTCGCATTCGGAAGCGTCGCAGTTTGCGCGGACAGTACCACGCAGCTTACCATCTATAACGATGGATGCGATACACTTCGCTTTGTACGGTATCAGCCGAATGGAGACGTAAGCGCATTTGGACTGGGTACGACTTTGCCACAAAATCTGCCACCTGGAGATTCGGAAGTGCTCCACTTCGCCTTCGCTCCGGACTCCCTTCGAAATTATCTGGCTTCGCTTAAAATCACGACCAATGCCAACGGTTCGCAAATCTCATTTTCGGGGACCGGCATACCTTCGCACCTCAAACTTTCCGACTCCTCGCTCACATTCGGCAACGTCGCTCTATGCGCGGACAGCACTGCGCAGCTTACCATCTTCAACGATGCGTGCGATACGCTTCGCTTCTTAAAGTTCCAGCCCCATGGAGACGTACGCGTGTTCGGACTTGATACGATTTTGCCAAAAAATCTTCCGAGAGGAGATTCGGAAGTCTTGCGATTTACCTGCGCGCCGGATTCGCTCCGTAATTATCTCGCTTCGTTAGCAATCACGACGAATGGCGGCAGTTCGCAAATCGAATTCACCGCGACCGGCATACCCGATTCGCCACGCGTCGCGCTCGCTACAACGACGATCGAATTCCAGGGCGCTGTCGCAAATTGCGGACTCGACACTTCCTCGGTTGCATTCTCGAATTCGAGTTGCGCGTGGATTCGTGTCGATTCTATGAAATCAGGACCCTCGGGCATTTTTTCGCCGCTCGAAGCAACGCTTCCACAAATGCTCTCGCATGATTCGAGCGCAAGGCTTCCGTTTACATTTTCTCCCGCTGCTTCCGGTGCTGCAAGCGGCAGCGCCACTATTTTTTATTCCGATGCAAATGGTCATGAGCACGACACCACCATCCAATTGAACGGGAATGGTCTGCCACGCGCGGCATTCCGCGCGGAAATCGCTCCGCCAATTCCGCTTTCGGCCGGTGTGCTCGATACGGTGACAATCCCGCTCGATCTTTCGGTATCGAACATACCCCAAGCTCCGCAAAGAGGCACGCTCCCGATGGAATTTAAAATCGTTTGTAACACGGACGTGCTTGCCCCTATTAATGTCGAAGTGTCCGACCAGGCGATCGACGTCAAGCAATGGAACATGATTGCCGACACGATCACGATAGACATTTCGATCAACCTTGCAACATTCCTCGCCGCTTCGCAAGATAACAACATGTCCGAAGCGCTTCGGGTTATTGCGAGGCCGTTCGTCTCGGATTCGCTCGCGACGGATATTGCGCTCACTTCGATGGCAAGTTCTTCATTCACTGCGGACTGTCTTGATTATTCTCTTTCTTCGTCCAACGCGAGCCGCTTCGCGCTTACGCTCGGATGTGGCGATTCGCTTTTGAGCAGGTTCATGGCAACTCATATACTTGCGATCTCAAGCATCGACCCAAACCCGGCGGCGAGAACGATAGAAGTAGGATATTCTCTCGATACCACCGCGCTCGACCGTAGCGTGCGATGGTATGTATTCAATGCGAGGGGTACTTTAGCGAGTCAGGGCGCCACGCAATCCTCTCCCATCTGTCTCTCGGTAAGCTCGCTCGCATCCGGGGAATATTTCCTGTATCTTGAACGAGGGTTCCAGCAAACCCGCGAAGAGATTTCACGTTCATTCGTAGTTCAACACTGACGCATTCTATAATACAATACGCGCATTACCTCGGTATAACCTGAAACGGCGCGGACGCGGAAAATCCCGGCCCGGAAATCGAAACGAAATAGCAGCCGGGCATGAGGCCGGTGAGATCGAGCTGCGCTTCATGGGGGCCGTATAGGCCTGGGTTTTCGTCAGTGCGAGAGACGATCATGCCGAGGACGTTACGTACTTCAATCCGTAAATTCGATGTTGCCGATTGGATATTGTAATCTATTGTAATTGAGTTAGTTGCGGGCTGAGGATAAAGCGAAATCGAGCCAGGTAATGGGATGGTCCCATTCGTGACAGAGGAGCTGTTGCTTAATGTTACGACCCACATATCCACATTCCCATGATTGAACAGAATATCTCCGTTCGAGGACCCAGTCCAGCCGGTGAAGGCGTAGTCGTCATTCGTCAACTGAATGACGTTATAGCCGACATCGAGCTTGGTACCTCCGAGGCATTTCTGCCACTCGGTGGTACCATTCGCATCGAGTTTGACAATCCATGCGTCGCCCCCGTCATGATTGCCGGAGACATCGCCGTTGTTAGACATGGTCATGCCAGCCGTGATGTAACCACCATCGGAAGTTTGCTTGACGGACCATCCTCTATCCGTAGTGTCTCCTCCGAGAGATCTTTGCCATTGGATTTTTCCGGATGCGGTAAGTTTCACGACCCACTCATCGCCGCCGCCGTGGTTTCCGGTGACGTCGCCATCGTTGGAATAGGTGCCGCCTGTAATGATGAAGCCGCTATCGGATGTCAGCGCGATTGACGTGGCCCAGTCGGTGCTGTCGCCGCCTAAGCATTTCTGCCACTCGATGTTGCCGGCGGAGTCGAGTTTTACCACCCACGCATCGGAGCTTGTATGCAAAGGGTAGCCGTGCAGACCGGAAACATCGCCGTCATGCGAATAGGTGAAGCCGGCAAAGCAGTAGCCGTGGTCCGGAGTTTGCACGATGGATTCGGCCCAATCTTGTTCCAAACCGCCATAGCATTTCGACCACTGAACTTTGCCGGAATCATCGAGTTTTGTGATCCATGCGTCATCGTCTTGGACACTGTCTCCGCCGTAATGACCTGTAACACATCCGTCGTTTGACTCGGTGTACCCGGCAACGGCATAGCCACCATCATCTGACTGGATGATGCCGAGCACGTCGTCCCAATTGGAGCCACCGATGACCGTTGCCCACTGGATTTGGTGATCGGGCGTCAGCTTGACGATCCATCCATCACTGCCACCGCCGTAAGCGCTGTCGATTTCGACGACATCCCCGTCGAATGATTCCGTTCGAATAGCGAGGCAATATCCGCCGTCCCTCGTCTGGATCATCGAATTGCATTCTTCCTGCTTGCTCCCGCCGAGACATTTTTGCCAGACGATGTTTCCGGCGTTATCGAGTTTGATTATCCATGCGTCTTCGAAGCCGCCGTGATAATCGGGAAGCCCCGGTTCGACAGTATCGCCCGTATAACCCGCCACGACGAAGCCGCTATCGCCGGTCTGGACTATGGTGCCGCAGCCTTCATCCTCCCGAAGGCCGCCATAAGTGTGGTTGAATGCAATGTGAGGAATAAGTTGCGCACGCAATACGGTGGGCGTGAGAGCCAGCACAAGGCTCAGTGCCGAGGCAATAATGCAAACGATCCGCTCGCGAAAAAGTAAGACCATGGAAAGACCAGCCCTAATGGGCTAATCCACAACCCGAAGTCATCCCGAAAGAATTCGGGTAGATTATCGCGCTCCGAGTTTCTTCAGCGTGGCAATATATTGGCTGCGCGGATACTCGTTGCGGAGCCGCTCGTAATACATATTGGCGTCCTGCTTGTTGCCGAGATGCAGCGCGGCGCGTGAAAGCTTGAAGAACGCCATCTCGCGTTTGTATTGCGGTCCGACGTGGGTAACGTATTCGAAATAGGGGATGGATTCCGCGTAGCGGCTTTCGGCATAGAAAGCTTCACCCATCCAATAATAAGCGTTCGGAACAAGTTCGGGCGGACGCCCTTTGGTAACTATTTGAGAAAACAGCGCGATGGCTTCGTCGTACTTACGGCCATTGTACGAGCCGAGCGCGGCTTCGTAGAGACCGTAATCGGTCAGATTTGGCTGCGGCACGTTAGGAGCGCCCCAGGCTGTGCGGGGTGGTGCGAAATTAGGCTCGCCGGATGGCTCAGCCATCGGCGCGGCTTCGCGATCCTCATCCGAAAGTTGATTCACGCGGGCAAGGGCGCTATCGGCTCGAGTTAGGACGGTTCGTGCGCTCGGCGTGCCAGTATCATTTGCTGGCGCTGTTGTTTTATTATGCGTCGCATTCGTCTTGTTCGTTCTTGAAGAACGGCATGAGACAAAGCCCAAAGAGAATGCGAGGAATCCAAAAAATATAAAGCGTGATTTATGTGGTAGCATGGGCGCCTCTTAATAAAGATTGAATTTGAATCCGAGTGAGAGCGAAACATTCGAAGCCGAACGCGCTTGGTCCTTCAGAGAGAGATACGGATCCGAAAGCGTGCTTAGCGTGGAGGTCTGACCCCCTCCGGTTACATCGTAGCTATAAATATACGTGGTCATTTCCGTCAGGCGCACTTCGGCGAAAAGATCGAACATGCTGTTGCCGGCGTCGGGATCGTATGCGAGCGGCAATTCAAATCCGATTGCGCCATACAACCCGAAGGGGATGGGCGGGTGCATTTGGCGCGTGAAGCTTCCGGAAGCATTGTTCGAGAAGCTAACGTCCTCCTCGTAATCTCCCACGATCCATACGCCGCCGCCCGCGCCAATATAAACCGAAGGCAAGCCTCCGCCAAAATTAGTGCGCGCGTTCAAGCCTAACGTGACCGGGATGTAAGAGGAGGTGCGTGTGGTCGTTTGAATAGATCCGCCTCCAATGGGATCGTTCGTTGTGCCACCCGTCGAGAGATCGTAACCGGAAGCGGCTTCGAGTTCCAAGCCCACAACGGGAACGGTTCCGCTATTGCTGCCCGCGGAATCGACGACGTCGATGGGCAGAATGGGTAGATCGAGCGCGATGTTCATTTTCGCTCCTTGCCCGGTGCTCCACCATACTTCGGAATTGCCATCGTAGCCATAGAGCTGCGTGGCGCGCCCCAGGCCAAAACCGGCGCTGGCCTTGACGCTAAAGAGCGTCGGAAGCTCGCCGGATGGCTGATCGGCGTCCTGCGCGCGCGCGCTTGTGCTAAAAGCCAACGCCAAAGGAAAGGCGATGCGGCAAAAAAGGCGAATGGGTCGTATCATATTTTTTTTATTCATCTTTCAAAGCTTTTAGTCGTGCCTCGGCGCGGGCGCGGTATTCCGAACTTGGGTAATCGGCTATAAGGTGCTCGTAGGCCGCGCGTGCGCTTTGCGGTAAATTCAGCCGTTCGTAGCATTCTCCGATCTTGAACTCGGCAGCCGCGACCTTTATAGAATTAGGAAACGATTCGAGCACCTTCCCGAACGTTTGCACCGCCATGTTATAGCGCTTTTCGGCGTAATAACATTCGCCTTCCCAATATTTATAATTCCCGGCGTAGGTACCGTTAGGGTCGTCTTGCTCGAGGGATTTAAATTCTCCCAGCGCTTCTTTAAAATTATTTTCGTTGTAAAGATGAAGTGCGGAATTGTAGCGTTCCTGAAATGCTGCGGAAGTGGTAGCGGCTGGCGGTACGTAAGTCTCATGCGGCTCCTCGGTTGCAGGGGACGGGTAAGGATCGTTCGGGGGTAATGGCGTGGCGGAGGACGTTTGCATCGTCTGCGTATGCTCTTCGAGCGCGCGGATGCGGGCATGGTCGGCCTTGACGAGATCCGTCATAGAATCGATGACCTCGATGAGCTTTTGCTCGATGAGTAGCAGCGAATCCATTTGCCGCGAAAGCGCGGGACCGCCCGAGGCATTCTTTCCTGCATTCGCGCGATGCGCTTGCTGCTGAGAGGTACGGCACCCGCTCAGGGCCAGAAGGCCCATGAAAAAAAGGGTGGCAAAAAAAGTCGCCCGGCGTAAATTAATCATCTAATAATCCCTAAAGCCCCACAAATATACAAAATAATGGTTGGAAATGCAAGAAATACCACTTCTTTTCTTTATGCCAAGTGTATGATGATTTGTGAGACACAATCGCCGCGCTCTTCGTTTCCGAGCCGAACACGGTTCTCGAAAGATGAAAATTACCCCTCCCGCGCATATTGCAGCGCTTCAGGCCTATAAACCTGGCAAACCGATCGAAGAGGTCATGGCCGAGCACGGTCTGGCCGATGTGATTAAGCTCGCCTCGAACGAGAATCCCCTCGGCCCATCGCCGAAGGCAATGGAAGCTGTGAGTCACGCGCTTGCCGGAATCCATCATTATCCGAACGGTGGAAAATCGTTGCGCGAAGCGATTGCGAAAAAGTATCGGCTCTCCATCAATCAGGTAATCGCCGGTTCTGGTAGCGAGGGCGTGATGAACACGCTCATGCGGACGTTTCTCGAAAAAGGCGATGAAGTCCTGACGAGCGATGGGACGTTTACTGGTTTCTATGTGCTTGCGCATGCGATTGGCCTCAAGCTCATTACAGTTCCCATGCGCGATTTTGCTTATGATTTAAATGCAATTGTCAATTGTATTTCAGAAAACACGAAGCTCATCTATCTCGCAAATCCGAACAATCCAACGGGCAGCGTTTTTGGCAGCAAGGTGTTCGAAGCATTTTATCATCAGGTTCCTAAAGACGTTATCATTCTTTGCGATGAGGCCTATTACGATTTCGCAATTTCAGATGTGCCGGATTATTTTACATTGATGGACGATATTCGCCCGAATGTTTTTACGCTTCGCACCTTTTCAAAATCGCATGGACTGGCAGGGCTTCGCATTGGTTTCGGAACGGGGCCGGAGGAAATTATCGTGCCGATGCTGAAAGTGAAGCTGCCATTCGAACCAAGCTCGCCCGCGCAAGCCGCAGGAATTGCTGCGCTGGACGATGACGAATTTCTTGCCAAGACCATCGAAATAAATCAGATCGGCAAGGAGTATCTTAAACAGGCGTTCCGCGAACTTGGTATTCCGTTTGCCGATACGGCGGCTAATTTCTTTTTGCTTCCATTCGCGTCCGTTGAAGCGGCGAACGAATTCGTAGCAGAGATGGAACGCCGTGGCATCATCGTGCGTCCGTTGGGTGGCTCCGGACTTCCGGACTGCGTCCGCGTTTCCATCGGAACAATGGAGGAAAATGAGCGGGCAATCCGTGCAATGAAAGAAATTATGACGCGAATTCCTCAGCACTCAGCACTCAGCACTTAGCGCTTTCCCCATGGCCGACGAATCCACCGAATATCTCCGACCCGAAATCGCATCCAATCTCGGCTCGATGGAGCTGGTCGCGAAATTCGTGGTGGAGGGATTTATTACGGGTTTGCATAAATCGCCGTATCATGGTTTTTCCGTCGAGTTTGCGGAGCACCGTCCCTATTTGCCGGGCGATGCCATCCGCAATATAGATTGGAAACTTTTCGCGCGTACCGACCGGCATTACATCAAGCAATACGAAGAGGAAACGAATCTCAAGGCGCATATTATCGTCGATGCTTCTCGCTCGATGAATTACACGAGCGATCCGAAACGCATTACAAAATATAAGTACGCGACAATGCTCGCCGCCGCGCTTGCATATTTGCTCATGCGACAGCAAGACGCTGTTGGCCTCGCGATTTTCGATGAGGAGCTTCGCACCTTCATGCCGGCGCGGCTCAAGCAAAGTTATTTGCGGGAGATGCTGCGTGTGCTGCAAACGACGGAACCATCGCACGCCACGCGCACCGAAACCGCGCTCCGCCGCGTGGCCGAACGACTTACGCGGCGTGGACTTGTCATCGTAATCAGCGATTTTTTAGACGAGCCGGACCAAATAAAGCTCCCGCTTTCGCTCATGCAACATGCCGGACATGAAGTCATTGCATTTCAAGTGCTCGATCCCGCCGAACGAACCTTAGAACTGGAAACCGCCGACGCTACGATTGTTGATATTGAAACCGGCGAGCAAATTCGCACCCAGCCATACCAGATGCAGGCAAGCTATCAGAAATCGGTAGAAGCATTCCTCGGAACTTTGAAAGATTCCCTCATCGCCGAAGGGATTGATTACCTGCTTCTCGAAACCACCACGCCATTCGATCGCGCTCTGCTCGAATATCTGCACAAGCGGCAGTTGATGGGGTGAGAGTTATAGCTTCAGCAATCCTGTCGCAATGGCGAGGGCTTGATCGACTCGGTTCATGGTGTCTTGAGTCAAGGAGCCGTATGTGCCGATGATTCGACTCTTGTCGATCGATCGAATTTGAAGAAGAAGCACTTTGGAATCCGATCTTAAACCACCTTCCGGCGCTTCGATCAGAACTTCAACAGATAAAATTCGATCGAGCCGCTTGCTGGTTAAAGCGGCAACTAAGATCGTACTGGAAAACTCATTGATCAGTAGTGGCGAGAGAACAACAGCGGGGCGGATTCCCGATTGTTCATGCCCTCTTACGGGATCGAGGACGACTCGTATGAGGTCGCCCCGGCCCAGCGTTTCGAATTGACTTTTCATACACTTCTTCTTCGAGTGGATACCAAGCTTTTGATTCCTCAAGATAAAGGTCATTCATCTCCTTGAGGCCAATGACAAGGTCTTTGCGAATTTTCTCGCGTTCCTGTTCACTTATCTCCCAGATCGGCACGAACGAACGAGGGATAGTGGAATCAACGGCAAGAGAACCGTTCGGAGTCGAAACAGTTTGCTTTCGTCTCGCTTTTACCGCGCGCGCTGTTTGCACTCGCGGATTCTTCGGCGAGTGCGTTGGCGCAGGCGTTTGGCGATAAGCTTGTTTCATGCTGTTTGACTTAACGAATGAGCGCAAGGATTGGGTTCACGCCCTTCGACCGCGCCCGCCGCGCACTGCTGGAATATCTCCACAAGCGGCAGTTGATGGGATAAGTCCGTTCCAATCATTTTAGTCCTGTCGTAAAGTACACTACAACAGGCCACAATACATTTTCAAAGAACACGGCAACTAATGTCTCCTAAGCTAAGGGTAGACCCGCGCAGGACTTTTTGAATTGCCCCCAGTGCGCCATTTGATTTCATTGTGCAGGGATCATACATGCCTGTACTGGCAGCGGTCTGTTTACACTCTCAACGCTCGCAATTGGGTTATACGCATAAAAACGATAAATGTTTCGCTTTCTTATAGAAATTTTGCTTTTTTATTAAATAATCCCTTATTCTATCAGAAATCGCATAGAATAGCTATAAAATCCCTCAGTACCCTGTCATAAAGCTTGAGAGTGGCATGTTTATTCAATCACTGAAGGCAGAAGCGCAGTATGTTTCTGTAGGACAAGCAGTGTTGACGGATAAGCTCTCTATATTCCGGGTATCGTTCGGAATCCGGCTTGCTCGAAGTGATGATCGAACGTGAGAGCATTCTGAATGCCGAGTTCGCGCATCAGCTGGAAAGAAGAGCAGTCGGTTAGGCTCCATGCTTTGTCGGAATGACGCTCATACATTTTTCGAGCCTCGCGAAAGTGTTCTGATGAAGTAGAAAGAATGCGGTGGTGAGGATCATTCTCGATCTCCTCAACGATAGTAGAAGATTTCAAGCGAAGCAATGAACCCGCTGTTGAAAAATAATTTAACAATTCAAGCAGAACGAAATCCGAGGTAAAGAATCGGTCGGATGGCTGGAAGCTTCCGCTAATAGCTACAGCTTGTGTATGCCATTGGTCGCTGCGTGAGAGCCGAGCGATCCAAAAGCCGGTATCTTCAAAATACTGCATCAAGGCTGATGCTTCGGAGCGCCATAGAGGTAATGGTCAACGTTAACGGAACCATCCTTAGGGAGTTTCGACCATTCCGATGCGGGGATGGGAGCGATTAATTCGTCAATTTTTTCCCATAGCGAGGCAGTGGTACGCGGACTCCGGCCATTTGGAGATTTCCGCGAGCGCTCCTTTAAGCCGCGTGTTTTAGATACCGTCTTTGTGCTCATACCGTTTATAACACTTACGCAAAATCTTAGTTTCCTTCCACTGCGCCCGTCGCGGCGCTGCTCGAATATCTCCACAAGCGGCAGTTGATGGGGTGAACCTGGATTACGCGGATTGTATGGATTACGCTAATTTATTTTTGGGGAATTGGACAATTATTATTTTTCGGTAATTTCGTGAGCAATCTCTCGTAAAATCTGGGTGCTGATCGTATCAAGCTCGGTTTTATCATAAATTGTGAGAAGATGCACGACCTTGTCTTTATCAATCACATAAGTCACAACTCGCGCTCCTCCACTTTTTCCTTTTCCTTTGCTTTGAATGGCGAGCCGGATCTTAAATAATCCAGCACCGAGGTCTTGCCCAAGATGGGGATCGCTTTTGAGCAATTCCGAGGGTTCTTGTAACTCCGAAGTCAGCGACCGATATTTTTTGATCAGCCGCTTCGCTTCGTGCTTGAACCGTTCCGTCGGGCTAAGGCTATAAGGCACGGAGAAATTCGTCCAGCGACTCCATTTTCTGTTTGCCGGCGCGTTTTCGTTCGACCTCCGCAAGCGCCTCCGTCAGGTCTGATTTCAGCTTCAGCCGCTGCTCCAAACCTCGCATCGACTTTAAAAGCCGCTTCCATTCGCCGACGGGCACTTGCACCGCCTGAACGTTTCCCTGCACGTCATTTACGTATTGAACAGATAATCTCATGATGGTTTAGCAATTAAGCAGCCGTAACAGTTCCGCTTCACCGCGCCCGCCGCAGCGGGCTGGAATATCTGCACAAGCGGCAGGGGATGGGGTGAACTATATTCTACTATTGAGTCGCCTAGGGAGGCCACACAAGACCCGTGGTCTCAAATTCCATTTGGATGCGCCCAGCTTCATAAAAGGGAGCCTCTAAAGTTACATGGGCACTTTTTTTGAGCAGCGCAATCAATCTGGATGCAGGTTCGATGAAAAGAATGTCGCTCCGTCCGTTAGCTGACTCATCTCCTTCAAAATATTGAACTGGCCCATTATCTCCCTTTGCAGCAATGCGAGTTCCGTCATAGCTCGTCATAAACTGACCCTTATCAATCTTCAGCATAGCTTCGCTGCTGCCATTGCCTTCCTTCCTTAACTGTATTGATGGTGTTGCTCCTCCATTATAAGGGAAATCAAAATTTAGGATTGAGCTACTTTCGAGCGTTGCGAAAACAGTCGTTATCTGGCGCATCTGATCATAGCTCGCATTATAACTCCATCTTCCTTCGTCAACAACCGGCGTAGGAGTAGGATTTGGTTCGGAGGAGGGAGGAGGTGGTGAGTAGGGAACGAACGCGTGTGGTGCGGAAGTGGTAGAATTAGGTTGAGTAGGCTTTTCGCTCTGATTCGATGCAAAGATCACAATAATGCAAAGAAAGAGAAAAAAGCCGAGTAATATAATGATTACACGCTTTCCTTTTTTATTAGGCTTAACCTCAGGAGTCTCGATCATATTTTTTGTTCCTTACTAAATCTCATAACTCATAGCATTACGGTATAAATCCATCCTTGCACCGGAACAATGCGATCATCGAACTTCTAAATCCGCAAAAAGGCATTCGTGTTTATGACTCGGTGCAAGTGATAATGCTTCAAGTCAAGGAGTGGCACTAACTCGTCATTCTTACTCAAACAACCCCACCATCAGCTTCCTCAACTCCTCCTCCGTATTATAAAAATGGGGGGAAACGCGGAGGCGGCCCTGGCGGAGCGAGATAATGATATTTTGCTTGTGCAATCGCTCGAATACTTTTTCTGCATCGGGAAAATTGAAGGAAACGATTCCCGCGCGCTCACGCTCGTCTTTTGGCGTAATTACTTCCACGCCGCGCTGTTGTAGGCGGTTGATAAGATAGCCAGAAAGATCGAGCACATTGCGTTCTATTTCTTTTAGTCCAAATTCAAAGAAGAACTTTAGCGAGGCATTCAGCGCGGTGATGCCGGCGAAATTCAGCGTGCCGTTTTCGAATCGCGCAGCGCCGGTACGGAGTTCATCAGGACGCAGTGTAAAGTCGAAGGGATCATCAATGCTCGTCCATCCAAGCGAGGCTTGATGAATACGTTCGAGGGCGCGGTCGCCGGCGTAGATAAATGCAGCTCCGGTATCGGCCATCATCCATTTGTGGGAACCCGATGAAAGAAAATCTATATTGTCGCGCTGGACATCAATTTCTGAGTGGGGAAGCGATTGTATCGCATCGACAGCGAAGAGAATATCGCGTTCTCTACAAAGTTTGCCGATAGCAGTAAGATCGGCTTTCGCACCCGTAGCAAATTGCACATGGCTGAGTGAAACAAGTTTCGTTTTCTCCGTCAAATTCTCAGCAATTTCGTCCTTTGTGACCTTTGCGTCCTTTGTACGAATAACATCAACCTCAACGCCCTGTCTCTGAAGATTCAAAAACGGATACACATTCGCGGGAAATTCCAAATCATTGAGCAAAACGCGGTCGCCGGGTTTCCAAGCGATGCCTTGCGCGAGGATATTCAATCCATCACTGGTATTAAGCACGAACGCCATCTGATCGGCGCGGGCGTGCAGCATTTGCGCGAGCAGCTCGCGCGTTTCCTGCACGGTTTTCATGATCCAGGGATACGGTTCGATGCCTTTCAGCGCGCGCCGCGTTTGGTAGCGATCGACGGCGTCACGCACGCGGAACGAAAGCGGCGCGACGGCGGCATGATTGAGATACACCATGTCGCTCATGGTGTGCGGAAATTCGCGTCGGGCTTGCTCGATGGTCATGCGAGTCCCCGTTCCTCGATCAGCAGTTCGACTCCCCGCACATCCTGGATGGTATCCACTGCGACCGATTCGTGCTGAACTTCGATACATCGAATCGGAATTCCTGCTTCTAATAACCGCAGTTGTTCGAGGCGTTCGGCGCGTTCGAGCGGGCTTTCGCCAAGCGCGATGAATTGTTGCAATACTTCCGCGCGATAGGCATACACGCCAATATGTTTAAAGTACAGATGCTGTTTTGGCCACGATAGAACGGCCTCGGCGCCAAGTTCCCTGAGGAAGGGAATAGGATGTCTTGAAAAATACAGCGCGTCGCAGTTCTTATTCTTCGCTGCAAAAACAATGTTCGGATTTGTCAGATCCTCCGCGTGCCGAAGCGGCGTGACCGGAGTAGCGACCCGTATTTCCGGATGCACTCGCATCTGACTCGCTAACGCGGTGATGACCGCAGGATCGATCAGCGGCTCATCGCCCTGCACATTGATGATAATATCATTTTTGTCAAGATTTAGCTTCGCCGCAGCTTCGGCGACACGATCCGTGCCGGATGGGCAATCCGGAGAAGTCATAATGGCGCGGCCCCCGAATCGCTCGACCTCCTGAACGATTGCCGGGTGATCGGTCGCGACATAAATGGCATCGATCTCCTCCGCGTGCTGGCATTGTCGATAGACGCGCTCGATCATCGTCATGCCATGAATGAGGACGAGCGGTTTGGCGGGCAGCCGCTGGGATGCATAGCGCGCAGGGATAATGACGATGGTTTGCATGTAGCAAAAAACGTAACTTTGCATTAATCGTTTCGAATCTGCATTGAATTTGAAATTTGCCGCCCGTATTCAGCGTTCAGATATTGGCAGACCAAGTCCAATGTAAAATCATCACCCGAACGAATGCTTGAAATCCGCGACCTCCACGTTTCCTACGGCGGCATCAAAGCGCTGAAAGGAATTTCGCTCGATGTAGCGGAGAAAGGCATCGTCACGCTCATCGGCGCGAATGGCGCGGGTAAGACGACGCTGCTGCGAACAATCTCCGGCCTGCACAAAGCGCGGCACGGATCGATTTGCTGGCATGGAAACGAGCTTACGCATAAAAAGCCGCACGATATTGTAAAATGCGGCATCGCGCAGGCGCCGGAGGGACGGATGATTTTTGCTAATCTCACGGTGCAGGAAAATTTGCGAATGGGCGCCTATCTCCGAAAGGATGCGGAAGGCATCAAGCGCGATCTCGATTTTGTTTTTACGATTTTTCCGCGTCTCCAGGAGCGCCTCTGGCAGCCAGGGGGTACGCTTTCCGGCGGCGAGCAGCAAATGCTGGCGATTGCGCGAGCGCTCATGTCCAAACCAACGATGCTCTTGCTTGACGAACCCTCGCTCGGTATCGCGCCGAAATTAGTACGAACTATTTTCGAAAAAATTGTCGAAATCAATAGCGAGCTTGGCGTGACGATTCTTCTGGTAGAACAAAACGCTAATCTCGCACTGACCATCGCGCACTGGGCGTACGTGCTCGAAACTGGAACGATTGTTCTTTCGGGCCCTGCGAAGGAGCTTGCTCAGAATGAGGACGTGAAACTTGCGTATTTAGGGACCGCATGAGCGAAGTTGCTTCTCCAATCGGAAGAAGGGCGGTGCGTGGGGCGGCGTTGCTCACCGGCGCGACGTATCTCTCGATATTACTTGGCATCGCGGCGCGCAAAGCTCTGGCGTTGCTGCTCACGCCGGAGCAGGTGGGATTGTATCAGGCGGCGATGAGTTTTGTCGATCTGGTGGTGAGCTTTGCCGCGTTTTCGTTTACGAGCGCCATCATCAATGTCCGCGATAATCTTGTTACCGAGCCGCTTCCGAATTTGAAAGAGAATGTTTTTATCCTGACGGTAGGCACAAATGGTTTTTTCACCATTCTTGCGATGGCGCTCGGCCTGTTTTCGCTATCGAAGACGCATGGAGTGATTCTCGCCGCGCTCGTTGGCGTCTATGCCGTGCAGCGTTTTATTGCCTCGCTCGATACGTTTTACACCCAAATCCTCGAACGGGAACTATCCTATTCGAAAGTTTCGCGCGTCACGCTGATTGTAAATGTTATTCTTCATGCCTCGTCCGTCGTGTTTGCGCTGATGGGCGGGGGAGCGTGGGCCATTCCTCTCGCGACGATACTTTCCACGATTTTTGGGTACAGGCTCGACCGGCATTACGTGAAAAAATCCGGACTTGCGACGCTCCAAAAACATCCCTGGAAATATTACGATAAGGGAACTGCTCGCTGGCTTTGGAAATTCGGAACGAAAGTGCTCTTCAACCGCGTGTTCGAAAGCTGGCTCTTTAAGATCGACAATGTCCTCGTCGCGTTTCTGTTCGGCTCGTTTTATCTTGGATATTACGCGCAAGCATTTACGATTGCATTGCTTCCGGCAACTGCGGTTGCGCCCATCGTCGCGCGCGTTTCGATTGCGACGTATGCCGGCATCCAGCATGACCGCGCGATGCTCGAGCGCGCCTTTGCAATCACGAATTTCTTTCTCGTGCGGCTGATGATCCCGGCGGCGATCTTTATGGCATTCGAAAGCAAAGACATTGTCCGTGTATTCCTTTCCTCGAATTGGGGAGGTGTTTCGGAACCATTGACAGCTCTTGCGGGGCTTGTGCTGACCGTCCCGCTGTTTGAGAATGCCAAAATGATTTTAGGTGCTACGCTGAAGCTCACGGAAATTTCCGTCGTTCGCGGATTGCAACTCGTGTTGCTCGTAATCCTGATCGCTGCCTTCCAATGGGGTGGCATTCTTTATATCGCGCTTGCCGTTTCTTTGGTGAATGTATTGGGTTATGCTGGATTGCTTGTTTATCTGAAGCGCATTGTTGGCATTCGCTGGCGCGAGAATTTTCAATTGCCGCTAATCATCGGAGCAATCGTTGCACTGATGATCGGCTTTGGCGTCGGGCCAGCACTTTCCTTGGCAATGCCGCCCGCGATCGGCATTGAACTCCCCCTGTTGCGGCTTGTCATTTTTGCTTTTGTCATTTTCGTTCCTTGCATCCTTACCGAGTATTTTATCCGTCCGCAGCTATTCAAGGCCCGCTTCTCCGAAGTTGCCACAAAGCTTCGAAAAGCATGAGTACCCGTCTATCCGATTACAATTATCCGCTGCCGGAACTTTTAATCGCGAAATATCCACCGATGATTCGTGGAGACTCGCGCCTGCTTGTCGTACACCGCGATTCCGAGACGTGGGAAGATAAAATGTTTGTGGATATTTTAGACTACCTGAATCCCGGCGATGTGCTCGTGCTCAATAAAACAAAAGTCATTCCCGCGCGCCTCATCGGAAAACGTGGGACGGGTGGACGGATTGAAATTCTGCTTCATCAGCAATTAGAAGAAGATCAAGGGCGATGGAAGGTGCTTGCCGCGCCCGCTCGGAAAGCGCGAATAGCGGATCGAATAGAATTCGATGGACTTATATGCGAAGTAGAATCTGATTTGGGCGAAGGCGAGAAAATTGTTCGCTTCGATAAAATGGGAGCAGCGTTTTGGCAGGTAATAGAACGGATTGGCCATGTACCGCTGCCGCCGTATCTTCATCGCGAGACGGAAGAATCGGACAAGGAGCGATACCAGACGGTTTATGCGTCCCAGCCAGGCGCCGTTGCCGCGCCTACGGCGGGACTCCATTTCACTTCCGATCTTTTGGCACGAACCGAAGCGAAAGGAATAAAAATCGCATATCTGATCTTGCATACCGGTCTCGGAACTTTTCGTCCGGTTGAATCCGATGACATTACGCAGCATAAAATGCACGAGGAATATTTCGAACTGAATGAGGCGAATGCAGAAATCATCAATGACGCGAAACGGGAAGGGAAGCGGTGCATTGCCGTTGGTACTACGACCGTCCGGGCATTGGAAACACTCGCGGTCACCACCCCCCAGCCCCCTCCTCTTGCCAGAGGTGGGGGAGTTCGTGCTGGTTCCGGCATGAGCGGTATCTTTATTTATCCACCATACCAATTCAAAGTGCCGGATGCCATCGTTACGAACTTTCATTTTCCGCGCTCGACGCTGCTCATGATGATCTCCGCATTTATGGATGACCGATCATCCATGGGACGAGAGTTTCTGCTACGATGTTACGAACACGCCATCGAAAATAATTACCGCTTTTTTAGCTATGGCGATGCGATGCTGATTCTTTAGCCCATACCATTCCGCAATGTCCTTAATTCTTTTAGTGGACGACGAAGCCGCCGCGCGCAGCAACTACAAAACGATTTTGGAGCACTACGGGCATGACGTGCTGCTGGCTTCCGGCGTAGAGGATGCGATGAGCGCCATTTCTGAAAATCAGGGAATCGATCTTATCATTACCGACATGCGCATGGGCAGCAAAAGCGGTCTCGATATGCTGCGCGAAGCGCGCAGGCTTACGCCGGATTCGGAAGTCATTGTGCTCACGGCTCACGCGGAAATCGAAAATGCCGTCGAAGCGATGAAGCTCGGCGCCGCCGATTACCTCACGAAAGATACAGACTATAAAGAGATCGTGCTCGTAGTTGAAAAATCGCTTGAGAAACGCGCGCTGAAACGCGAGATCGATCGGCTCCGAAAACAAACTCGAGAAGAATATGCGTTTGGCCGCATTGTTGGAAAAAGCCCCGCGATTGCTCAACTTCATGAAGTGCTGCGCAGGGTCGCTCCGACGGACGCCCGTGTGCTAATCACCGGCGAATCCGGTACAGGAAAGGAATTGGTCGCCGAAATGCTTCATGCCAATAGCCCGAGGCGAAATGGTTCTTTTATTGCAATCAATTGCGGTGCCGTTCCGCGCGACCTTCAGGAGAGCGAACTCTTCGGATATGTTCGCGGCGCATTTACCGGGGCCAATCGCGATAAGAAAGGGCTTCTCGAATCGGCGGATCGAGGAACCGTATTCTTAGATGAAGTTGGAGAAATGTCGCCGGAGACGCAGGTGAAACTTCTCCGATTTTTCGAAAAAGGCGAAATCTTGCCGGTTGGAAGCTCGCGCGCTCGAAGCGTAAACGTTCGCGTGATTGCTGCCACCAATCGCGATCTCGCGGAGGCGATTCGGGACCATTCGTTCCGTGAAGATCTCTACTACCGTCTCAAAGTTGTTGCAATCCATCTTTCGCCACTCCGCGAACGCAAGGAAGATATTCCGCTCCTCGCGCAGGCATTGCTGGCGGAACTTGCGCCGAAGATTGGAAGTAAAGTTCATACTATTTCTCCGCATGCTCTCGAAGCCCTTGTGGACTACGATTGGCCCGGCAACGTTCGGGAACTGAAAAATGTGATCGAGCGCGCGCTCATTTTTGCTGACGACGGCACACTTGAACTCGAACATTTACCAGAGGAATTATTCAAAAGGCCCGCCGCGCTTTCCACGAATCGCGAGCCACGCGAAATCGCGCCGCTCGATGAAATAGAAAAGAAGTACATTCTCGAAGTGCTCGAACGCAATGGCGGCAACAAACTACTCACCGCAAAGCAATTGAACATTGCAACGACGACGCTTTACAGAAAGCTCAGGATGTATGGGATCGAGTGAAGGAATGTCCGACAGTATGGTATTTCGCTATGATTCCATAGCGAAATGCTATAATGAATAAAGGAGTTGCTTACCTATTTGGTTAAAAAATCGCCTTTTTGCAAGTTGGCATAATTCTTTGATAACCAATTGAAGATATGAAATCTCGCGTATTTTTTATCCTCTTGGCGGTATCCTGCATGGCGGGAAACGCCTATGCACAGCAAACCATCTTTAATGTGCCGAGCCAGGACGTACTCGCTCCGGGCACGGTCTATGGCGAAGTGGATGCACCGTTCCGGCTGGCCGATCCGAAATACTACGCGCTCACGCCACGCGTCGTGATTGGTTATGGCTATAATTTCGAGGGCGGCGTAAATCTTCCCGGTTACATCAACGTGGGTGATAAGCTCTGGACGGCAATAGTAACTTTTAAGCATAGTCAATCCCTCGATACTACTGCTCCGTGGACGCTGACGGAAGGAATCCATGCCTATCTTCCTCTCACGTCGGGCAGGAGTGCTGGAATTTTCGGATACGCAATGACAGGATATAAGTTTTTTGGCAGCCTGCGTCTGGATGGCGGTGCTTACTATGCGACGGACGCGGTAACCGGCGCCGGAAATAAATTGGGCGCGCTGGGCAGCGTGGAGCTTACGCTCACTGATTGGTTGACATTGGCCGTCGATGGCTATTCCGGTCAGAATGCGCTGAGCTACGTAGCGCCAGGCTTCTTCGTTGGCCCGTTTGGCAAATGGATATTCTATCCCGCGTACCAATTTTCCAATGTATCGCGGACGGGCGATAGCTTCCTGCTCGAAGTGGGATACACTTTCTAACTATTTGTTTGGACGTGAAAACCCCCATGGCTAATCGTATTATCGAGCGCGGACTTCGCATCCGCATCCTGACCGGTTTTTCGCTCGTCATTTTTCTTACGCTGCTCATCGCGGGGTGGTCGTATTATCATATTTCGACGCTTGGATCAGCCGCAGAGCACCTGTTTATCGAAAATTACCGGAGCATTCAATATGCTCATAGCATGGAGTCAGCGCTCGCGAGGATGGACGATGCTGTGATGTATTCGACGCTTGCCAATGACGGTCATGCTGCCGATGCAATGTTCCGCCGTCAACTCGCGCTCGAATACTCGAATATCACAGAGCCGGGAGAATTGGACGCCGCGAAAAAAATCGAGCGGGATTATGAAGTGTATCGCGTGGCCAACGCATTGGCTGCTGCCCAACCCACGGCGGACAATCTTTCACGGTTACGGGGCTTATCCGAAACGGTGCATACTGACTGCGAAGCTGTTCTCGGATTGAACGAGCGGGCGATGTTCGCGCGCTCCGAGGCGGTGAAAGCCGAAGGTCAGTTCGCGCGGTATTCGACGCTTGGCATAACGGTGCTGCTGGTAGCAGTCGCAATTTTTTTGGCCGTCGCGGTGTCGCGCCGGAATCTTGCGGAGTTCCAGGAATTGGATCGAGCGAAAAGCAATTTCGTCGCGACGGCGGCTCACGAACTCAAAAATCCGCTCAGCGCCATAAAAATGACGAGCGGCCTACTTGCCGATGGCATTGCCGGTCCGCTCAGTCCGAAACAAAATGAGCTTGCGGCAACGATCCGGCATGAGTCCGACCGGCTGCTCAATCTCGTCCGAGAATTACTCGATCTTGCCAAACTCGAGACGGGCACGCTTCAACTTCAAGCGCGCGAAACCGATGTCGAAACGCTTATCGAGAGCGCAATTCTTCCAGTGTCCCTGCGATCGGAAGAAGCTGGCGTCACGATCGATATTGCGGTTATGAAAGATGTGCCGGAAACGGTCGTCGATCCGAACAAGATGGCGTGGGCTATTACGAATTTACTTTCTAATGCCATCCGCTACAGCGCGCGCGGTTCTTCCGTCATGGTCGAAGCGCGCGTCATCGACCGCGAAATCTGGGTTTCCGTAACCGACAAAGGCAAAGGGATTCCCGAAGGCGATCTCTTGCGCATTTTCGATAAGTTCGTGCAAGTCGAAGAAGGCCGCATGGGATTTGGTTCCGGCACGGGACTGGGGCTTTCGATTGCGCGGGAAATCGTGCTCGCCCATGGCGGGCGTATTTGGGCGGAAAGCGCCATGGGCCACGGATCGACTTTTACCATTGCGCTGCCATTACCAAAAGCTTAACCAACGCTATGAACGATATTCTCTACATCGCAATCATCCTCGCGTTCTTCGCGATTTCCATCGCGTTCCAAATGTATTGCGAAAAAATTTGATTCGAAGCTTAAAAATAACATGGGCGGAATTTTTTTACTCCTTTTAGTCATCGCGGCGATCGCATATTTAATGTACGCGCTGCTGTATCCGGAAAAATTTTAATGCGTGAATGAGTAACGAGTATCGTGTATTTCACTCGTTACTCGTTACTTGTTACTCGTTACTCGAAAGATTATGACATCGAACGGCATTTTACAATTACTCGCGTACCTCGTCGTGCTCGTGCTCCTCACGAAGCCGATGGGCGTGTATCTCGTTCGGGTTTTCACGAACGAGCGGATGTTTCTCACGCCGGTCTTAGGGCCGATCGAGCGGGTTATTTATAAATTGTGCGGCGTCGATGCAAAGGCCGAAATGAAATGGACGGCGTACAGCGCGGCCATGCTGATTTTCAGCGCGGTGAGTTGCATGGTGCTCTATGGCATCTTGCGGTTGCAGCAAATACTTCCCTGGAACCCGCAGGGTTTGGGCGCGCTCGCTCCCGATCTCAGTTTCAACACCGCCGTGAGCTTTACGACGAACACGAATTGGCAGGCGTATTCGGGTGAATCGACCATGAGCTACTTCACGCAAATGGCCGGCCTTGCATTCCACAATTTCACTTCCGCCGCAATGGGAATTGCGATTGCCGTTGCCGTTGTGCGTGGCCTGGTGCGAGCGTCCGTTCACACGATTGGTAACTTTTGGGTCGATCTCGTGCGCTGCACGCTCTATGTGCTGCTTCCGATGTCTCTTATTGTCGCGATAATTTTTGTCGCGGGCGGCATGATCCAGAATTTATCGCCATACGTCACGGCCACGACGCTCGAAGGGGTAAAGCAAATCATTCCGATGGGGCCTGTGGCATCGCAGGAAGCGATCAAGATATTGGGAACGAATGGCGGAGGGTTTTTCAACGCGAATTCCGCGCACCCCTTCGAAAACCCGACGGCGCTGACGAATTTCATTCAGGTCATCCTGATTTTTTCCATTGGTTCCGGGCTGACCTACATGTTTGGCCGCATGGCGAAAGACCAGAAGCAGGGATGGGCGATTTGGGGCGCGATGACATTCCTTTTTCTGGCCGGACTTGTCACCTGCTACACGGCAGAGCAATCCGGCAATCCAATCACGGAAAAACTTGGCATCGAACGCATTGCCACCGATTCGCAGCCGGGCGGCAGCATGGAAGGAAAAGAAGTTCGCTTCGGCATTACGCAGAGCGCGCTGTTCGCAACGGTCACGACGGACGCCTCGTGCGGCGCGGTGAACGCCATGCACGAAAGCTTTACGCCGATCGGAGGAATGGTTCCACTCTTCAACATCATGCTTGGCGAAGTGATTTTCGGCGGCGTCGGCTCGGGGCTGTATGGCATGATCGTCTTCGTGCTCATCGCGGTGTTTATCGCGGGCCTCATGGTCGGGCGCACGCCGGAATATTTAGGCAAAAAGATCGAGTCGAAAGAGGTGAAGCTTTCGATGCTGGCGCTGCTCTCGCTCGTCTTTTGTATTTTGGGATTTACTGCGTGGGCGGTCGTAAAACCGGATGCGCTGAAAAGCCTCGCCAATACCGGCCCGCATGGGCTGACGGAAATTCTCTACGCCTTCACATCCGCAACGGGCAATAACGGTTCCGCTTTTGCGGGACTCAACGCGAACACCCAATTCTTTAACATCACCCTTGGCATTGCGATGCTGTTCGGAAGATTTTTCGTAATAATTCCCATGCTCGCCGTTGCCGGCAGCATGGCGAGGAAAACGCCCATCGCGCCATCGCAAGGGACGTTTCTGACGAACACACCGCTCTTTAGCACATTGCTGGTGATGGTCATTCTCATTGTCGGTGGGCTGACGTTTTTTCCGGCGCTATCGCTGGGGCCGATCTTGGAACATTTACTCATGGGAGCTGGAAAGGTCTTTTAATAATGGCAAAACACGAAATACGTCAACAAAAAAAGATATTCGATCCGGCGATCGTCAATCGCGCGCTTCTCGATGCTTTGAAAAAGCTCGATCCGAGAGCACTCTGGAAAAATCCAGTCATGTTTGTCGTTGAAGTGGGCGCGGTGCTCACGACCGGCTCGTGGATAAATGAGCTTGCCACGAATTCTGGCAATCCACTTTTTTCAGGTTTGATCTCCGCGTGGTTGTGGTTCACGGTCTATTTTGCGACCTTTGCCGAAGCGATGGCCGAAGGCCGCGGCAAGGCACAAGCCGATGCGTTGCGCAAAACGAAAACCGATACGATGGCGAAGCTCATCGGGAAAGATTCCGCAGTTTCGCAAGTCAACGCAACGATGCTCCGCAAAGGAGATATTGTTATGGTGGAAGCGGGTGATACCATTCCTGGAGATGGCGACGCAGTCGAAGGGATTGCCTCTATTGATGAATCAGCCATTACCGGCGAATCCGCACCGGTCATTCGTGAAAGCGGCGGTGACCGCTGCGCGGTGACCGGCGGTACGCGGATTATTTCCGATTGGATCAAAGTAAAGATCACCTCGAATCCCGGCGAGACCTTTATCGATCGCATGATCGGCCTCGTCGAAGGCGCCAAGCGGCAGAA
>PLYO01000041.1 GCA_003151825.1 Ignavibacteriota bacterium | reverse complement strand
ACGGCGCGACATCCATATATTGCACGACATCCGGCGCGATCACGATGAAGTCACCATACTGGCGGGCGCTGATGCGGTCGCCAACGAAGTGGCC
The DNA here is from genome assembly GCA_003151825.1 of Ignavibacteriota bacterium. Taxonomy (GTDB): domain Bacteria; phylum Bacteroidota; class Ignavibacteria; order Palsa-1295; family Palsa-1295; genus PALSA-1295. The sequence goes on along the minus strand of PLYO01000041.1, from coordinate 289,254 downwards.
CTTCTCGTCAAGCTCCTGATTGGCCTGAGCGATAATCTTATCCTCTTCGTCGTCCGCAGAGAGATACGTGATCTCGCTGTGGACCTTGCCGTTCTTCACGATACGATATGGCGTCTCGACAAAGCCGAACTCGTTGATGCGAGCATACACGGCGAGTGATGAGATAAGACCGATGTTCGGGCCTTNNCGCGGACTTCGAATCCGGCGCGTTCGCGGGTAAGACCACCAGGTCCGAGGGCTGACATACGTCGCTTGTGCGTCATCTCGGCAAGCGGATTGGTCTGGTCCATGAACTGTGAAAGCTGGTTCGTGCCGAAGAACGTATTGATAACGCTCGTAACGGTACGCGCATTGACGAGATCGGCGGGGCCGACCTTTTCATCGTGGATCGACATGCGCTCACGGATGGTGCGGGCCATACGCGCGAGTCCAATATTGAACTGCTGTGCAAGCTGCTCGCCAACTGTGCGGACGCGGCGATTGCCCAAGTGATCGATGTCATCGACAGCCGCTTTGCCAAGCTGCAAACGGATGATATACTTGAGAATCTCGACAATATCTTCCTTCGTCAGTGTGGTGATCTCGTTCGGAATCCCGCCCTGATCGTTATGAAGCTTCTGGTTCAGACGGATTCGTCCGACCAAACCAAGATCGTAGCGCTTCTGATTGAAGAAGAGCTTTTCGAGCAAGCCGCGCGCGGCTTCCATATCCGGTGCTTCGGAGGAGCGCATGACGCGATAGATAGCCTCGAATGCGTCGTCGGTGGAGCGCGATGGGTCCTTGGCGATGGTGTTCAGGACAACACGGCCACCCGTGTTCTCCAAATCCATAAACTTGAGCTTCTTGATGCCGGCGCCCTTGAGGCGTTCGATATGCTCTTCGAGGAATGTTGAATCCTTCGAGAGAAAGATCTCACCAGTGTTCATGTCGATGACGTCAGCGGCGACGAGCTTGCCGACCTGCGCTGCGAGATCGCCGGTCTTGACATCCATATCGGTTATGAGACCGAAAAGCTGGAGAATGTCTTCGTCGCTCGAATATCCGAGAGCGCGGAGGAGCATCGTCACCGGGAATTTCTTCTTGCGGTCGATGTACGCCCAGAGGACGTTATTGATGTCCGTCGTGAACTCCACCCAGCTTCCGCGGAATGGAATGACGCGACCGGAATAGATGGTCGTGCCGTTCGGATGAAGACTCTCGGCGAAGAAGACGCCAGGGCTGCGGTGAAGCTGCGAAACGACAACGCGCTCGGCACCATTGATGATGAACGTACCGCGCTCGGTCATCTGCGGCAAGTTGCCGAGGAACACTTCCTGCTCGACGGTCTCGACGAAATCCTCGGAACCCTCTTCCTGATTCTTCGAGGCCAAACGCAGACGAGCCTTGAGCGGCACGCTGTACGTAAGCCCGCGCTCCTGGCACTCCTGCACGCTGTAACGCGGCTTTTCGAGACGATAATCGAGATACTCGAGAATGAACGTCTCACGCGAATCGACGATGGGGAAATTAAGCTGGAATACCGATTCCAGTCCCATCACTGCGCGGTCGGCCAGCGGGATGCCCTCTTGCAGGAATTCATAGAAGCTCTTGAGCTGCACGTCGAGAAGATCGGGCAATTCGTAGTCGCGGGGAATTTTCGAGAACGACACGCGCCCGCTCTCGACTACGTGAGCGCCGTTAAGCAGGTTCGTTCCGTTCGATGTCTTTGTTGCTTTCGCCATGAGTTTGTTCGGTTCCTAAAACTTTGTTCGAGCTAATGGACTTCGTAAGTCTTTTCTATTGATGTCGGGCAGCTTTCGCCCGCGATCTTCGTGCCAGCGCGCAAAAATAGAATGCGCAAAAGCCACGCTTTGAAAAAAAGCGGGGCTTATACCGCCGTAGCGGTTGAAATTGTATTGATTTTTGACGGATGGAGCCTGTGAGTGGGCCCGGAAGAGAGGAAAAGCGACGCAAAAACGCCAGCGACACCCGTGCTCACCCGCGAAAAAATCGTCGGGGAACAGGAATCACCGGTCCTATTGATGGTGTGTAGGATCAATGTGGTAACGATTGTGCCTGTCGCTGAACTTCTCCATTACGGCGAGATCAGTATCGCCGTGGGCTAAATTCAGACAAAACAGACGGTTTTTGGCAGTTTTCGAGTGACCAGCACCCAAGTCTTTCCTCTGCTGCGCTTTTCTAAGAGCGGATATTATATTATTTCATCCCCCTTTTTCGCGCGAGACCGAAACCAAAGTAGAATCCAAACAATTCCGGGGAAAGTGGGTTATATTACGGGAGGATGGAATCACCGCTTCATCGCACCAACATCATCGGCACCCGCTCCACGCGCCCATTCATGCGGATGAGGCACTCGTACATTCCATCCGGCAGCGCGGGGTTGGGGTTCCATGTAAAGGTGTGCTCGCCGGTTGCTGCTAACTCGCCGGAGAAGAGATGCGCGACTTCGGTGCCGAGTAGATTGAGGATGGAGATTTCAGCGTGGCCTGCGGTCTCGGGCGTGAAGGTGATTTGGGTTGATTGGGAGAGGGGGTTTGGGAAGGAGCGAATATCGTTCTTCGTTAAGCTTTGCGATTGCACCCCACTCAACACCGACAAAGGCAGTCTCCATAATCCATGATTCGTGCCTGCAAAGAGCTTCGATTCGGAACTGGCGAGAGCATAGACAGCAATAGTCCCCATACTGTCACTCTCATAATTCCAAAGTGTACCGTTGTCTAAAGAACGATAAACTCCAACACCAGTCCCAGCAAGTAATTTAGTCCCCGAAACGGCAAGAGACAATATAGTTCCTTTCGGCAAACCGGTCTTAACCGGCTCCCAGCTTGTGCCCCCATTCGACGATAGGAAGACACCGTTAGTGGTGCCCGCAAAGAGATTTGACCCAGAGACAGCAAGACAGTTAACCTGACTATCCGTCATGCTTGCGCCAGCAGAATTCCAACTTACACCATTGTCGGTCGTTAAATAAACTCCGGAGTTAGTCCCTGCAACAAGATTCGAGTTCAAGAAGGCAAAGGTGTTTACATGAAGGTTAGGCAAGCCCGCACTCGCTATTACCCAGTCTGCGCCGCCGTCAGTCGATAGGAAGACACCAGAATCAGTCCCCGCAAAAAGATTTGTCCCCGTATTGAAAAGAGCATGTACGTAGAGGTTACTTAACCCATTGCTCGCACCGGTCCAAGAAGTGCCGCTGTCAGTTGAACGAAAGATGCCTCCTCTCGTTCCGGCAAAAACATTCGACCCTTTGATGAGAAGAGCGTTGGCGAACGGATTTGCCAAGCCGGAACTCGTGTTGATCCAGCTTGATCCGCTGTCGGTCGAACGATATATACTGCCGTTAAGAGTTCCGGCAAAGAACTTCGTCCCAGAGATGGCAAGAGAGCTGACACGATAATCTGGCAGGCATGTACTTGACGGAGCCCAGTTTGCACCGTTGTCGGTAGATTGATAAACTCCATCGATAAGTTTACCTGCTAAGAGACCGAACCCTGTGACAAGCAAAGCGCGAGTGTAACCATCTCCCAACCCTGCGCTCGCGTGGGTCCAGCTTTCCCCATTGTCCGACGACCGAAAAATACCGCCGCCTTCGGTTCCGACGAAAAGGGTTGAGTCTCTCACAACTATCGTATTTACAAAACCATTAGTCAGGCCGTTTACCACCCATGTCCAGCTTGTTCCATTGTCCGTGGAACGACAAACGCCGTCTGGCGTTGCTGCAAATAGATTTGTGTTCGAAACGATCAATCCATAGACATTGCTGCTTGGTATTCCTTTGACCGTCTGAGTCCAACTATCACCGTCGTCTGTTGAACGAAATACAGGGCCGTCGTAGGTCGGAGCAATGAGGCTCGTGCCATTCACACAGAGCGTGGAAACCGAATGGTTTGCTAGACCAGAGTCTGCTAGAGCCCAACTTGTACCGCCGTCGGTAGATCGAAAAACGCCACTGTAAGTTCCTGCAAGGTAAGTGCCAACGAAAAGATTCTTGCCACAGGTGACAAGGGAACTCATATTCGAATTTGTCAGGCCGGTATTCACAGCGTTCCAATTTGCACCATCGTTGGTTGAAACGTACACGCCCCACCAGTGAATCGCCACAAAAATTCTTGACCCTAGCTGGGTAAATTCCACTATCTCCCCCTTCGGCAAACCAGAATCGCTGGAAGCCCAACTCGCTCCGTAATCCATCGAGCGATAAACATCGCCGCGATACGTTCCGGCGAAGAGTGGTGAAACGAATTCTCCTTCCTTCTTCAATTCGCCTAAAGCAGAAATTTGGCAGGGGGAGAATCCGCTTGCCGCCACCCACTGTGCACGCACCGAACTGCCCGCCGCAAGCGCGAGCGCCACGAAGACACTAAGGGAAAGGAGTCGCTTCATAACCATGAAGATTGGTTTATCTTCGAACGGCGTTCGCGGCTGGAAAGGTGCCTGCTGCGAAACCTGATCGCCTCGCAATTAGAATCGCGAAACGTTGTAGTCGTGACCTTTAGGTCACGGTCGCGGAGCGTATGGCCGACACACCGTGACCGAAAGGTCACGACTACAACATTACAGCGTAACAATGCTCGATTGCGGCAACGCTGAGACAAACCGCTCATCGCTAGTGCCGATGAGGATTGTCATGCCACGGAGATTCTCGTGCGACAAAAGCTCGGCGATCTCGCGCGAGGCGGTTGTGTCAAGATGCGCGGTCGGTTCGTCGACGAACAGGACCAGCGGCTCCTGGATGACCGCCCGCGCAATGGCTGTGCGCTGGCGCTCGCTCATCGAAAGATCGGGGGGATAGGATGTGCGAGCGTTTCGCAAGTTGAATCGCTCGATGACCACATCCAATTGCGCCTCAAGGCGTGCCCGCTTCATTCCACCGATCTCCAGCGACAGCGCCAAATTCTCTTCGACTGTTCTATTCTCGATCAGCTTCACGTCGCTCGATACAATGCCGATAGATCGCCGATAATTTGCGAGTGCCCTTTGTCCGAGCGTGCTAACCGCGATGTCTGCAACCGTCACTTCGCCCGCGGTCGGACAGAGTTCGCCCGTGAGCAGCCGAAACAGCGTCGTTTTTCCCGATCCACTTTTGCCGAAGAGAACGGTCATCGTGCCCTTCTCGATGGAGAGATTGAAGTTGGTGAGAACAGGTGATGAGGCTGAGTAGCCTGCGGTTACGTCGGAGAGAGAGATGATGGGCATTTGTTAAAAGAACGCATTCTTATGATGTCTGATCTCCACTTGATTCTTCAAAAACTCTACGGCGACAACATCGAAGCGGCAGACAACATCGCTCAGCGAATTGACATAGTAATACATCTTCGCCACGCGTTTGAGTTGTGCTTGTTTCCGCGCATCGACGGATGCTTCCGGCTCGCCGAAGCTGTAATCGGAGCGCGTCTTCACTTCGATGAAGACGAGCGTTTCATCATCATACGCAACGATGTCGATCTCGCCCACTTTTCCAAACCGGAAATTGCGTTTGGCAATGCGATACCCGAGCGATGCCACATGCTTGCACGCGCGCTCCTCCCCTTCTATCGCCTTCTCTTTGGCGAGTTGCTTTTTGGATTTGGGTTCTTGATCTTCGTTCATCCGATACTCATTCAAAAACGAATGCTCCCTGGTTGAACCGCTCCGGCCTAAACGAACGCCGGTGCTCGGGACACGGGCCATGCTCCTTCAATAATCGCAGGTGTTCCGGCGTACTATAGCCCTTATGTGATTTGAAATTATACGCTGGATAAACAGCATCGAGTTCAACCATGATTCTGTCGCGCGTCACCTTCGCAAGAATTGACGCCGCTGCGATGAGCGGAGACTTCGCATCGCCATCGACAACCGTTTGGAATTCATACGGCAGCGTGGTGCGAAAATAATTTCCATCGACGAGGAGCAACTCCGGGAGCACTTCCTCTATTGCAAGCTTTGTGGCGGCTTCATCCACAGCAAGCGTCATCGCCTTCATCGTCGCTTGGAGAATGTTGATTGAATCGATCTCTTCCCGTGAGACGATTCCAACACCCCAACTCTTCGCGTGTTTGAGAATGAGAGCGAAGAGTCGTTCACGCTCGTCGGGAAGTAGTTGCTTGGAGTCGTTCAGTTCGCGAAGAGATTTGGGAAAGTTACGGCAGGTGTCGTAATCGAAGTGAACAGCAGCAGCCACAACTGGCCCCGCGAGCGGCCCGCGCCCGGCTTCATCGACGCCCATGATCGAGAATATCCCGCGCTTCCAGTGGATGCGCTCCGTGCTCCAGGAGAGCGGCTTGCGCCTCGGGGAAATCTTCGAATCAGTGGCTCCCATGAGAAGATGCGAAAGCTAAAATTCTTTGATAAGTCCGAAATGGAACTTGGCTTGGTCGATCGGTTCGCCGCGCGCAAGCCCGATAGAAACAGAGAGCACGCCGAGCGAACTCTCGATTTGCGTGCCGATTCCGTAACTGAGAGGATAGAGCACCTGTTCCACCAGCGAGGATTTTGTGCTATCCCGAAAGAGGTAGCCGACATCCGTGAAGCCGAAAAAGAAGGAATGATGTCCGGCCATTAATCGCACTTCGAGATTCGAATACGCATAGCGCGACGCGAGCAGTTCTTCTTCACAGTAGCCCCGCATGCTAAATATACCGCCGATGCGATACAGGTCGCTCTGATCGAATTGTCCGGCTGATGCAGAAACACTTCGCGCATGAAGGCCGATGGCTCCGACAATGACGGGACTGAAGAGCGTGTGAAATCCGCTAAAATCAAGCGCGAGTGTGCGGAGCTTGATAGAGGCCGGTGTAGAAGAGTCGATGAAAGCAGCTGGACCATAGATGTCTTTCACTCCATAGCTTGCGCCGAAGATACCGAGCACACCGCCGCGCGGAGCAAGTGCATCGTCGCGGGTATCGACGCGAGCAGATAGTCCGGTGCTGAGCGTGCGGCTATCATAAACCGAGAACCCCATCTCGAGTTGATTATTCGGCACAACGCGATCGATGGAGAGATTGCCGATGAGTCTTAAATCTTCGGTTACGATAAGAGAAAGGTCACCCGTCCCTAACGTTCGCGTGAAGGTACTATCCTGCTGCCGCTGAACGAACCCAAGCGCAACATTCACCGGATATCCGAACAGCCACGGTTCAAGGTAATGGACTTCGAGCGTTTGCGAAGATGGATCGGTGCGTTCGTAATGAAGTGATGCATTCCGACCAGTACCTGAAATATTTCGGAATCCCAGATCGACAAGGCCGCTGACGTAACCGCTCTCCAAATTACTTCGAGGCGGATTATATCCAAGAACACCATCTATCGTACTCGTAGTCGCTTCCTTGACAGTGAAGACAATAGCGACGGTCGAGTCATTCTGAAGAATGACTTCAGGTTGAGCAATGGATTCGAAGTAGCCCAGCCTGTCTGCACGGGCCTTTGCCGCAGTCAGTGCATCCTCATCATAGAATGAACCAAGCGGTAATCGTAGTTCGCGGATGATTACTTCTGGCGAGGTCGTGGTATTTCCAACCACAATAATCTTCCCTATCTTTGCGCGCTTCCCTTCTTCGACGCGAAGTCGGATATCGAGATGGCCCTTCCCTGTTGCTGAATCAATGGATGGGTTGATATTCTGAATCGCAATCGTTGCGAGTGGATAGCCGAAATGATCGAAGCGCGTCAGCAATGCAGTTATGTCAGATTTGAGGACTGCTTCATCCAAGATGCTTCCAGTAGTTGTGGCAATGGACGCAAGCAACTCACGTTCAGAAACGAGAGTCGAGCCGGAAATTGCAATCGAGCGGATGTGGTACTGCGGTCCTTCTGTGATGAAGAGTGTCAGTTGGTAGCCCTTTGTTGAATCGGCCGGAGCAGCAAGTCTTGTTTGGAAGGAGTCAATTGCAGCATGAAGGTAGCCCTCATGAACATACACCGCTCGCACCCTGTCTTCTATATGCTGGACTGCCAGAAGCAGCTCCGAAGAATTCGAGACGTTGAGCTTGAGAGGATTGTCGTCTCCATCGGTGACAGCATCCAAAAGCTGATTTGACGAGAGATGAGTATTGCCTTGAATGAGGAGCTTGGCAATCGGGCCGGCCTGACAGGCATTCGATGCGAGCACAACAAATAGCGAGCACAACAAAATAGACAACGCCACATAACGGCGATGTCTCAACTCTTTACTTCTACAGGCTGCGTTATCGTACACTCTATCGAACCGTATTCCGGGATGCGGGTTATTGGATGCTCCTTCCGAATGATTTCAATATAAAAACGCAGTGGGTTCGTTCCGCCCGATTCCTGACCGGCAGGTGAATCGAAGTAATTTTTCGAAAGCGCGAATCCAACTGTCTCGTCGATAACGCTCCGGAGCGATGTCTTCGCCGCCTTCTTTTTCTTGTGCGAAGAGACCGCGTGTTCGATAGTAATCACTTCCTCCTCAAACCCTTCGAATGTCACTCGGACTGTGCTGCTACCCGGTACAATCGGCTCGATAATCATGCGGAAAATAATTTCCTCACCCACGCGCGCGATTCGCAGGTCGTCCAGCTTAAATACATGGGAACGGTGCATCGATCCGTACTTGGTCGTTGGTGCTTGATTCGGAATGTCGATCCAGGAGTCGTTGAGGAGTTTTCCCGTCAGTGATGGCGGTTCGGTACTAACCGGTCGTGCTGCGGCTTTGGGCTGGTAGAGTTCGTAGATCTCGGGTCGCTGGTTTATCGGTCTGGATAAGTCCGCAGGTACTGTCTTGTCAAGAATGACATACATCGCGCGCAAGTGCATGCGAAATAGCTCATCGAAAATGTCCTTCTGCGCGTTGTGATGATCGTCACCATACCACCAGCACCAGTCGCTTCCTTCGGCAATCATCAGTTCTTCGTGGGCAAGATCGAGGCGTTTCATCGCGGCTTCCTTTCCTGCACCCTTGAGATGCTGTGCGGATTCTCGCGCTTGATCGAGCGCTTCCTTCGCTGTTGCGACCGCATCCCACGCAGTATTATCCTCGGGATGTCCAATCCAAATGCGAAAGTTCGCATTGATCCACGAGCCAGCGACGACGCGGGGAAGAACAGGCAACTTCTTCTTGTTCGAAGACGCAATCGCTTCGCTGAATGTCGTCGGAGCGACAAGTTTATCTTCGACTAACGCGCCGTATAGGGTATTGAGAAAATCGAAACCATTCTTCCGATAATACTCCCAGCAATTTTCTCCATCGAGTATAACAGATACACAAGCATCGTCGAGAATCTTCTCCCCATACGATTCAATGAGTGATGAACGGATATTGTGCAAGTTCTCGATGAAATTCGCCGCAGCATCCGCGCCCTTCCATGACTGATATGTAAATCCAATATCGTCCGAGAGGCGGTGATCGCGGAAGAAGATTGTCAGTGGGCCTTCGCTTGTATCATATCGCCACGGGAAATACTTTGCATGTTCCGGCTTGATGGGAGTGCTTCCCACCTTGATAGGATTATCTCCAATGGAGTTCATCAGCACGCCTTCGTCTGTCGCCGACCATTCGAATCCATTCTTGCGAATGAGCGCAAGCACGTCCTGGGATACGCTGCCTTCGCTTGGCCATATTCCCTTCGGTGCATGTCCAATATGAGCTTTGAAGAAGTCTCGTGCCTTTCGAAGCTGATCGTCGGCCTCTTCAGGCGCGGCGAATGGATGGACCGGCAAAGACACGTCTGGCATCGTCTCGCGAGCGGATTTCGAATCAACAAGCAGCGGCAATATCGGATGATAGAACGGCGTCGTCGTGAGTTCGACTTGACCGCGCTCGGCAAGTTTCCTGTGCAGCGGGATGATATTCCGAACATTGTTTAGCTGCGCTTCATGCAGTCGCTGCTTATCCTCTTCCGAGAAATTCTTATCCTTTGCAATAAGACTTTTGAATGGCTCGGATTGTCGCGTGATTGCGCCGGTCCATGCGAGAGAATAGTGAACAGCGAGGTCGCGTAAGTCCTGCTCGTTTAATACGTTAGCACCTTCCATGGAGGAGGATGTCAGCGAAATGTCGCCGCTCGTGAACTTCTCATACAGTTCATGATACCGCTCCGACTCCTCGATCATCGTATGTTGATTGGCGCGGAAGAAATTCAGCAGCATAAATTCCTGCTCCTTTGGGGTAAGCGACGCAGCGGGTTTCGTCATAAGCTCCACCACGGGATCGACCGCTTCTCCGCTTACATATTCTTCCAACTGTTTGATGAGCGACGGCACGAGATTGATCGTCGCGTGCATCTTTGGATGACGCTCCAAGTGCTGCGCCATTTCGAGATAGTCTTTCGTCGCATGGAGCCACGCCCATGGCATCAGGAAGCGATTACCCGCGCGGTAATACGGCTGGTGCTGGTGCCAGAGAAGGGTGAATTTAAAAGGTTTCAGCGACTTTATCATCAAAACGGCAAACTTGTTCTCACGAATGGATTGCCTAAAGGCAATCCTCGCAATGACAATAAATAAGTACGGAAGGATTAAGGATGCTACGATAGCTACTTCCGTGCCGCAACGGAATCGGCACTAATGTGATTCTTGATATCCTGCAAGTCCGCGCCGGGTGCTTCGGCGGGACCATACGAATGCAATATCTCCGTAAACTTCCGATAAGCTGAATCATACTTCTTGTCTGCTTCGAGCTGACGGGCATCCACCTCATCCATCTTCAATTGAAAATACAGTGCTTGCTGCGGTGGCACCTTTGAACGGAGCGCGTTGAAATCCCGTCGCGCCGACGCGAGATCGCCAGACCGCATTTCGAGATTGGCGAGTTCATAGCCTTCTTCCACTTTCTTCTGTTCGCTCTTTTGATCCCCATTGTCATCCGATGTCTCGGCGTTCTTCATCTGCTCGCGGAGCCTCTTCACGCCGATGGCGGAATAGCTGCGCGTGATCGCCCAATCCCCTGCTCGGTCCGCTAAATCGGCAATGAACGACGCAAAGGAGAAGTCCAACGGGACTCGCGCAATCGGGATGCGCGCCTCCATCGTGTCGAGAGCGCGACGGGCAGTAGCCTGGTCGCCATGACTCATCGACCACGATGCTAAACGGAGAAACTCCGAGCGATAGGTCATTGCATAATCGTCATCCATACCGCTTCGGTGCGCATCGGGGTCGCGGTAGGTGTTGAGAATCATGCCTCGATGTGGTTCACTGTATGTCTTGGTTGGCACATCGAACGCGCTCGCAATAAATCGCGCGGGCTGAATAGAACCACCAACTCCAGTTTGATCGGGAGGCTGTTGGAATGGCGTGACGCGCGCTGTCATGCCTTCATAGACGAGAAAATTGTTCAATCCCGCTCGCGAGTTCTGCGGCACAGTTACGGAATAGCAGATCGGGCGGTCCGCGAAGTTATTCCGAATAATATCGGCCACAACCTGATCGCTCGGCTCGACATACTTCGGAGTCCATCCGAATACGGTCGCGGTCGCGCTGCTATCACCCGTAATCCATCGTGCAGTCTCCGCACTGATCGGCATATCGACAGGCTTCGGTTTCCAATCCAGCGCGCGGTAAACCTCGTCGTCGGATAGCTTCAGCAAGTCATCCGTGAAGGTCGTAAGCTTAATGGCTTTTCCACCCCATGCGTTGTCGATCCTTAGTTGCTTGACATTCCACATCATCGTCACAAGTTGCAACTGCACGATGCGCACATCGCGTCGAATGGCATACGAGTCCTGCAAGCACCAGAGTGGGAAGGTGTCGTTGTCGCCATACGTGAAGAGAATCGCATTCGGCTCGCAGCTTTGCAGAATGTTATACGCATACTCCCACGGAATCCAATTGTTGTGACGCGAATATTCCGCCCACTTCGAGGACTTGCTGAATGGCTCGCCGGAGAGCATTCCGGAAATTCCAACACATTGATTGATTGGACCGAAGATCAGGATGACTGCGCCGACACCCGATAACGCGTATGTCATCTTGCGCGAATCCCACGCGGCATATCTCTCGCGCACCCATTCCATTATACCGACCGAGCCAATCCCAATCCACATCGCGAAGATATAGAATGCTCCGACATAGAAATAATCGCGCTCACGAGGCTGCGGGTCTTGCTGATTTTGATACCAATCGACAATATAGCCCATAACAATAAACGCTCCGAGTAACGTCAGGGCGCGTTTGGGGTCTCGTTTGAAATGCCAGTATATTCCGAAAAGGCCGAGCACAAACGGCAATGCCCACGTCTTCATAAAATCAACACCCGCGCCCTGGAAGTCGCCGTCGCGCCCGATGAAATTCCATCCGAGATAGCGATGGAACATGAAGTTCGTTTGATACTTCCAGAAAAAGTCGAGGTCGCTGCTATAGCGGGTTTCATCCCACGTATCCGGATGATACCCAGGCGCATCCTTCGGCACACGGCGCTCAGTGAATTCTTGCTTGAGACTAATCGCGCCATACTGATCGCGATTAATATATCCCGCCAGCTTTGAGAATGACGAAGGAGCATTCTCGTTCATTGGCGGATTCTGCGCGCCGCGGACCATCACGAACATGTATGTGGTATAGCCCAAGAAGATCATCATGAGGGTCCATCCACTCAAAGAGAAATTTGCTTTCTTCTTCGTCTCGCCATAGATGATGCTTCCGATAATTGCCGCCAGTGCAAGTATCGCGAGGATGGACTTCCCATTGCCAGCCCATGCAACGAGGTTGGAAAGGATCACCCAGAATATCACGAAGAACGCCACCACTGATAGTCCCACCATCCCGAACCAACTCAGGACAGTCACATTCTCGCGTCGTCTGTAATAGACGAACATGAAGCCGGGAAACATTGTGAGCAAGGCAAGCTGATGGACGCCAAGCGATAACCCGATCACGTAGGCGCAGAGAAGCAGATACTTCTCGCTGTGTTCTTCTTCGGCGTGATCGTACCAAATCAAGAAAAGCCACGGCACCAGCGAAATGAAGAGCGATCCGAACGCATAGACTTCGCACTCCATCGCATTGAACCAGAAACTGTCCGTCCAGCAATATGCCAGCGCGCCGATGAGTGAGCCGCCAAAGAGAATGATTGCATCCGCAGTGTCCTTCGGGAATCCGCGCCACAAGCGGATAAGGCGCACGAGGGTGAGATACACCAGCATGATCGATACCGCCGAGGATAGCACCGAGAAGAGGTTGTATCTTGCGGCGGGATCGGCAAAGGTAGGAAGCATCATCGCAATGCGCCCTACGATTGTCCATAATGGCGCGCCCGGCGGATGCGGCACTTGCAGCGCGCTTGCGGCAGCGGCAAACTCACCGCAATCCCAAAACGGGATCGTCGGCTGCATCGTGAGAACATACGTGATGAACGCGACGAAGAAGGCGATTCCCGCCGTGACGTAATGGATGCGCTTAAACTGCTGGGGCATGAAAATCTCTGATTGAAGAAATTCTAAAACTATTGCAACACGTAGGATACTTCCGAAGGCATGAGGCGCGTCACGATCCCATCGCAAAAGCGATAGCCTCGCTCCGTCAGACGCAATAACCCATTTTCGTGGCGGAGCATCCCGTCTTCGATTAAAAAGGTCACTTCAGGGTTTAACAGAAGGTCTTCGCCAAACACGCTGTTGAATTCCGCGATCCGCAAACCGGTCGAGCGCAATTGTAGGTACAGCACTTCCGTTCGCCGCTCCTCCATGCTCAACACCTCGCGATTAATTCGAGGCAATTTCCCCTCGCGAATCATCCGACCATACTGTTCGAGCGACGAGACATTCCATGCACGCTCCCCCGCCACAAACTCATGCGCCGATGGACCGAAGCTGACATAATCTTTGAAGCCATCCCAATAAACGAGATTGTGCTTGGCTCTCGTCCCTGGCGACTTAGCGTAATTTGAAATCTCATATTGCTCGAATCCCGCTTCAGCCAATCTCTGCTGAACAATCGAGAATAACTCCGCAGAGCGTTCTGGATCGAGTTCGATCACTTTGTTCAACTGCACAAGTCGATACAGTGGTGTCCCATGCTCGACGATTAGATTGTATGCGCTGATATGATCCGTCTCCAACGCAATCGCTTCATCCAGCGTATTCTGCAACAACGCTTCCTTCTGTCCCGGAAGCGAGAAGATCAGATCTATGCTGACATTGTCGAATCCTGCCTCCCGCGCGAGTCGCACAGCCTCACGCGCTTGGTCTGCATCGTGAATACGTCCGAGAAATTTCAGTTCGTCTGCATCGAAACTTTGCACCCCGAAGCTCAAGCGATTTACACCAAGCACTCGATAGCCACGCAATTTCTCCAGTGTAACGGTGCCGGGATTGCACTCCATTGTAAACTCACAATCGTCAGCAATGGTGAAGTGTGCTGAGAGCTTTGCGACAATGCGTTCTAACTCATGCGGCGTAAGCAGCGATGGCGTTCCGCCACCAAAGAATATCGTGTGAAGCATACGACCGGCGAGTTGTGGATATGCCGCGAGCTTCATATCTATCTCTCGCGTCAACAACTCAACAAACTCTTCGCGCAAAGAGAGATTCTCAATCGAATAAAAATCACAATAGACGCACTTCCGCTCACAAAAGGGAATGTGGAGATAGGCGCTGAGTGGCGATTCGTTCATCGCGAGTAAAACGTTTTTCCGAAACGATCAATGTGTTCGCGTAGCGGGAGATAGGACAGAGTACTGTATGTCTCCACATCGAATTTATATGGGAGAGGCAACTCCTCTAACTCACCAGCGATGGAGGCAAGCTTTAACAACGGGATATTTCCACAGAGGGCGAGATCGATGTCGGAGTTTGGGCGAAATTGTCCGTTGGCCCGCGAGCCGAAAATTCTCGCCTCCGTCACCTCGGCATGATGGCGCAGTACGCCACATATGAGTTCGCGCTCTCGATCAGATAAGCCATAGAGATTCACGAGTGCGAAATAAGATAGTGGTGAAGCTGCTCGAACCCATCCAGATATCGAGTAGCAATTTCCTGAACGGCTTCACCGAAGGCCGATTCATCGTAGGTGTGGGACATCCTGTTTCGGCAATCAAGCATGTCGATCCACAGTTGACCGTCTTCGATGATCTTTGCGCTGAAGGCTTCTCGAATAACATTTCTCGGGGTCATCTGCGTCAAAAGCACGCCATTGAATTCCAGATAATCCTTCAACGTTTTCCACGCCAGTTCGAGAGTGAACTCAAAGCGCTGCACCGTCCCTTCCTTTTCTAATGCAGAGAGTTGATCCATCTGATCGAGAGCCTCTCGCAGCAATCCGAGGGCTCTCGCATAATTCTCGAAACGCTGCTTCCAGCGAATTTCCGTCTCCATAGGCACGATTGCAAATTCAGGAAAATACTGTTTAGTGGATGAGATTCCCAATCCGATTCCACCGGATGTGGAAGTTCTGCACCTCCTCGGGATCGTAACCATCGCCAGTCCCTTGTGACGGTGGATTGTACCACGACCAGTATATTATCATCCCGCTGCCGACGACATTGTCCATCGGTGCGAAGCCCCAGAAGCGTGAGTCTTCGGAGTCATCGCGGTTGTCACCCATCATCCAAAGATAATCTTTCTGAACTTTGTACTCGGTTGCGGCTTTGCCGTCGATAAGAATTTCACCATTCGAACCGTAATCAACCTTGTGTCCCTCACGCTGAATGAATACGTCCCATCCCTCGATGTTGTCTTTGTTGATCGCGATGACATCACCAGCCTTAGGCACCTTAAGCGGACCAAAATTATCCTTGTTCCACTGCGCCCCCTTCGGGAATATACCGGGCATTACAAATCCCGCCTTCTCGGTGTCATTCTCAAGAATTGACTCCGCCGGATTTTTGAATATCTTGCCGTTCACATACACCTGCTTATTAATAATCTGAATCACATCACCCGGCTCGCCGATACAGCGTTTGATGTAATTGACCTTCTTCTCGCGAGGGATTACGAAATCTCGATCACCCGGATATTCAAACACGACAACATCCCCGCGATGCACACCGAACGTCTTCATGTGCAGGTGCGGAATCTCGATGGAGGTGAATGGAATGTACTTCGGCGTACTAAGAAAATATCCGATCTTATTGACGAAAAGATAATCACCAACGAGCAGTGTGTTCTTCATCGAACCCGTCGGGATGCGAAACGCCTCGAAGAAGAACGTGCGGATAATTCCGGCGATCAGAATAGCGAAGATGAGCGAGCGAACCCAGCTATCCTTCTTGTTTGGATCGCGCGCGAAGAGTCGGCGAAAGCTGTTGCCTCCTTCATAGACAATTTCCTGCCCACCGCTCTTTTTCGCGTCTCGCCCGGCGCGGATTTCCGCATACGTCTTCGTCCCCGAGGTATTATCTGCCATTATCCGTGTTCTTCAAAAATCAATGAATGAGCCGACCGATTCTATCCCATCGGATCTGAAATTTCTGCACTTCATCGGGATCGTATCCATCCCCTATCGCTGCCGCGCCCGATGTCGGAGGATCATACCACGACCAATAAATAATCGAGCCGCTACCAATGACATTATCCATCGGCGCGAACCCCCAAATGCGTGAGTCTTCGGAGTTATCTCGGCTGTCGCCCATCATCCAGAGGTAGTCGCGCTGCACTTTGTATGCGCTTGCGCTCTTGCCGTCGATCAAAATCTGATCGTTCATTCCGCGTTCAACTTTGTGCCCTTCGCGCTCAATGAAGACTTCCCATTTGTCGATGTTGTCCATCGATATTGCCACGACATCATCCTTCTTTGGAATCCGCAACGGGCCGAAGTTGTCGATATTCCACTTCGCGCCGCGTGGGAAGATTCTCGGATCGACAAGACCCGCGCGGAGGGTATCGTTCGAAAGAATAGACTCCGGCGGATTCGCGAATGCTTTGCCGTTCACATAAAGCTGTTTATTCACGATTTGTACGACATCCCCCGGCAAACCGACGCACCGCTTGATGTAATTCTCATCGCCTTTGTGCGAAACGACCTCATCGCGATCGCCGGGATATTCGAAGACGACAACATCGCCGCGCTTCACATCCCACGTCTTTACATGTAGATGCGGAATCTCGACGGAGGTGAACGGAATATACTTCGGAGTCTCGATAAAGTAGCCGATCTTGTTGACAAAAAGATAATCGCCGACAAGCAGTGTGTTCTTCATCGAACCGCTCGGAACGCGGTACGCTCCCGCGAACGACGTGCGGATCAGTCCGGCGAGCAGCATCGCGATAAACAGCGAGCGAAGCCAGCTATCCTTCTTGGGTGTCTTGAGTTTTGTTCGATCGATTGGTCCGGTGGTTTTGGGTGAGTTCATAGTGCTAATCCGAAATTTGTAACACTGCCATGAACGCTTCCTGCGGCACCTCGATGCGCCCGACCTGCTTCATCCTCTTTTTGCCTTCCTTTTGCTTTTCGAGGAGTTTGCGCTTGCGCGATATGTCACCGCCGTAACACTTTGCTGTCACGTCTTTGCGCATCGCGCTGATGGTTTCGCGCGCAATAATTTTTGCCCCGATGGCCGCCTGAATAGCGATTTCGAACATTTGACGTGGAATCAGCTCTCGAAGTTTCGAGCAAAGTTTTTTGCCCCATTCAAACGCTTTATCACGATGAACGACGGTAGAAAACGCATCGACAGGATCGCCATTAAGCAAAATGTCTATTTTCACGAGATCGCTCTCGCGATAATCGAGATACTCATAATCGAGCGACGCATATCCGCGCGAGATGGACTTCAGCTTATCGTAGAAATCGAAGATGATTTCGGAGAGCGGAAATTCATAGTGAATATCGGCGCGCGTCGTATCAATATAGCTCGTCGTCTTGTAGATACCGCGTCGATCGTTCGCCAACTTCATGATCGCACCGACGTATTCGGTCGGCACGATGATTTGTGCCTTGATATAGGGCTCCTGCACGTAATCGATCCTTCCCGGCTCCGGCATCGAGGATGGATTATCGACGATCACAGTATCACCCTTCGTAGTCACCACGCGATACTCTACGTTGGGGACTGTCGTAACGATATTCTGATTGAACTCGCGATCCAATCGCTCCTGAATGATCTCCATGTGGAGCAACCCGAGGAAGCCGCAGCGGAATCCAAAGCCCAACGCGACGGAGCTTTCTGGCTCGTAGATGAGCGACGAATCGTTAAGAGCAAGCTTGTCGAGCGAATCGCGGAGCATCGCAAAGTCTTCCGCCGATTGGGGATAGAGCCCTGCGAAAACCATCGGCTTTGCAAGCTTGAATCCCGAAATCGCCTCCGGCGCACCACCACGGAAATGCGTTACAGTGTCACCAACGCGCGTGTCTTTCACATCCTTGACACCTGCGATCAGATAACCGACATCACCCGCCAAAAGCTGCGTCTTCTTCTCGCGGCCCATCCGAAGTGTACCCACTTCTTCGACGCGATACTTCTGCTTTGTCGCCATGAAGAAGATCTCGTCGCCCTCCTTGATTGTGCCATCGAAAACGCGCATATAAACGATGGAACCGCGATAGGAATCAAACACGGAATCGAAAATGAGGCAGCGAAGAGGCGCGGTGATGTCCCCCTGCGGCGCTGGAACGCGTGTGCGAACGGCCTCGAGAATATTGGTAATCCCAATCCCCGACTTCGCGCTCGCCAGAATAATATCTTCCTTCTTACAGCCGATAAGCTCAATGATCTGCTGCGATACCTCGTCAATCATTGCTGATTGGAGATCCACTTTGTTCAAGACCGGGATGATCTCCAACCCCGCATCAATCGCGAGAAAGAGATTCGCGATGGTCTGCGCCTCCACACCCTGCGATGCGTCAACGACGAGCAGGGCGCCTTCACATGCGGTTAGGCTTCGGCTAACCTCGTATGTGAAATCGACGTGACCGGGGGTGTCGATGAGGTTATAGGTGTAATCGTTGCCATCCAAACCCAGATATTTCATTTGGATGGCGTGGAGCTTGATCGTAATCCCGCGCTCCTGTTCGAGCGCCATGTCGTCAAGGACCTGGTTATTCGACATTTCGCGCGCCTCGATGGTATGCGTTTCCAGGAGGAGCTTATCGGCCAGGGTGGATTTCCCGTGGTCGATGTGCGCGATGATACAAAAATTCCGAATTCTGTCGAGAGTCAAACGTACCTGCCTTTTGTGTTCTTAGGCGGGGCAAACAGCGAGGGGGCGGGAAATGCTCCAAATCAAACCGAAGAACCACAGAACTTACACTTCGTCGCATCCGCCACAATCGTTTCCTTACATGCAGCACACACCTTCGTCGGTGCATCGGCCTTCTTTGGGATGAACGCCTTCGCGATGTAGAACACGACGAATGAGATAATGAGGAAATCCAAGGTGGTGCCAGCGAGGTCGCCGTACTTGATGGCTGTGAGCGACTCTTTCCCCGCCGCATCGACGCTGCGCTTCAACACCAATTGGGCATCGCGCCAATCACCCGCAGGGAGGACGAACGATATTAGAGGCATGAGCAAATCCGCAACAATCGAGCTAACGAACTTCCCCGTCGCCGCCCCAATAATAACACCGACGGCAAGCGCCAGCGCGTTGCTCTTCGTGAGGAATTCTTTGAATTGGGTGATCATGGGATTGGATCGTTTGGGTGAGTGGATTTGGAACGGGGATGGAACAGCATGGGGTGGGGAAATGCTCCGAACAAGACTTCGAACTACTTACGGAATGAGCAGCTTCACGCAAGCACCATTCAAAGTTAAGAAGTAAACACCGGCTGGCCACGAGAAGGCATTGAACTCTGCTTCTGTTTCGTAGGGTAGAATTGGCTTCGAAGTAACGAATCTCCCGAGCGCGTCACGGATAATTAACTCTCTCCTCGAATCAAAGAGGCGAAATCTTGACCGCACTACGCTCCTCTCCACTGCATAGTCGGCCATCATTGCGGGAGGTGCAGTACGATCGCTTGGAATTACAGCTTGAACAATTGGCAGGCCTGCATCGATCTGAATGTAGCTAATCGAGTCAAAAATCACTCCGCCGCTAATGCCACCACCTATGTTGTCGGTTTCACAATTCGGGCAAGCGCAATAAAATACTGCACCCAACTTTGATAATGTATCCTGTTTCCCAAACCAAGAAGCACTGAGATGGCGTGTTGAAAGGATGCTGTAGGCAAAATGATCGATTGTCAATTGGCTCGGTCCGTAAGTTCCAGGGTATTCCAAGACAGTGAAATTATTCAATTGCTTCCGAACCGTATCAAGAGTAAACGTTATGCTGTCTCCTCCAAGCGTCACCGGCTCCCATCGAGGATGGATGGCAAAATTGAGTCCATCTTGATCGACACGATACATATTGGGGTCAAAGAGAAATTGCCTGCCCTGCCAAGTAACAGTCTGGTCCCACATTTTTCGATTCGGTCCGCCTTGTTCACAGACAGATCGAAGGTGAAGTTGGAAAGAAAATGAAAACTTTTGGCTCAGTAGCGTATCCTCACCACCCATCGCAACATCCCGCTGCGCGAACGCGAGGCTTGGCAACAATAGCAGAACCGCAATCCAAAGAGACTTTATCATCGTTCAAATTCGATTACTTCAGACTTGAACGGCTCCGCCGTTCAAACGATTGCATGGGGACGAATAATTGCCCTACAACCCTCTTCCCCATATCTGCGCCATCGTCTTCGGCCCAAACAAATCATTCGTCTCTTCGTGCAACAGCTCGAATCCGAACTCCTCATACAAATGGCGCGCGGCGTGGAGGACATCGTTCGTCCAGAGGATGATTGTTTCGTATCCGGCTTGGCGAGCAAAGTCGATGCACTCTTGAATGAGTCGGCGACCAATGCCGAAACCACGCGCCTTTTGTTCGACGAGTAGCAGACGCAGTTTCGCAACATTCTCTGGTTCCTTGACAAGAAACACGCATCCCGCAAACACCCCATCTATCTCGGCAATCCAACATCGCTCGCGTTCGGGATCGTGATGCTTCAAGAACTTCGCAGCAACTTCCGCGACGAGCGCCTCGAACTGCTCGTTCCATCCATACTCTTCGGCATAGATCACTCCGTGGCGATGGATGATCCATCCGATGTCGCCGATGCGGAGTTCGCGGATTGTGAATCGTTTGGCCATTATCCTTGTGGCTTAACCCGCCGCTCTCGTTTCGACATAAACAGAGCACGCATTCTATCGAAGACCTGCCGCGCATCTGGGATACGGAAGAGGATGTATCCTCCTGCTGTGAGTCCAACCATGATCGCTGCCGCTATCAGCAAGCGGACAAGTGCCGGAGTCTCGTGTGGAAGGATTTGCTCAACCCCGTAACTGCACAAGACCGATACGGAAACAATAAGCAGAATTTCTGCGATGCGCCATGGATTGAAACTCGATCCGATCCACCTCCTCGCAAGCACACCTTCTGTTGCACATGCCCCGGCATTTGCAAGCTGCGACCCAAGCATCGCACCGATACCACCGAATCGCCGGATAAGAAAATAATTTGCGATAAGATTCATCACTCCCCACGCGAGCCGATTCTTAAATACGACACTTGCCTTGCCAATGACCACCAGCGATGTGACCTGCATTCCACCGCCGAAGATAACTACGCTACACGCCGTGATGCCAAGCCCGAGCATCACCATCGGCGAGGCACCCGCAAATTTCCAGCCGTACAGAACCTGAACAATCAGCGGTGTAAAGACGAGCATAAAGCCAAACAGCGGGGCAGTCATTACCGCTTGAAATCCTGCGACATCCTTGCGGGCTTTGCCGAGAAGCGGAAAATGTCCGCCGGGCTTTGATCCACCCGCTTCATCCTGATGCGCCAGTTCGCTGAAGACACTCACCAGTGTGCCCCCCAGCCCAAACAGGAATATATACTCTGCCATCAGCACGATGCTGGCTGCGGTATTGTATAATCCAATATCCCTCGCATTCTCGCCGAGTATTGCGCGGAGCATGAGAATGTCCGGCTGTCGGCCAATAACCGTTGTGAGAATATCCGACCCCCATGTCGTAATGCCATAGACCATAAACGGCAAACCGACGAAGACGCGCAGATAGCCAGGTTTGCGAACAAACCGTCTCACTGTTCCAGCAAGATGTCGAATCTCCTTTCGCAGACCCGGACTTGTGTGTGGCTCGACATGATGATTGACCCAATACAACAATAGGCATCCGTTGAGAACTGCCGCCAATGCGTGAAGCGCGACAGCCCACTCGACGGAGAGGTTGCCAATCTGTAGAAGCAGCAGTCCGGTGCCGAGCATCGTGAATCGCACAATGAGACTCGCATAGAATACCCACTTGACCTGAAGCAGTCCGATAAGTGTGAAGGTCGCGAACGACACCGCGCATTGACCAATCAGGAAGACGACAATCCACGGCCACAGCAAATGGATCGAACCGAGTGAAGCGCCGAAACTTACATACAAATTTGGCAATACTCCGAGGAGAAGCGCGACAAAAACGCAGATTACGAGCGTAACGAGTAACCTAAAAGCAAAGAGGTTAAGCATGAAGTGGCGAACCCCTTCAACCTTCAAATGCCCGAATTCCAGTTCACCTCTCGCGACGCGCGGCACATACCGAAGCAACACTCCATCGACTGCAAAGGCAGAAATGATACCGAGCGTCCCGGTGAATGCGAGATAGACTGCGTAGTTGCCGCCAATCTCCGGACCAAAGTGCCGTGACACGAGAATCCCATAGAGGACCAACGCGCCGTACTCGACCATCTTGTACAGTTGCGTCCATGCAAATCCGCGCGAGACACGCAAAGCACTCATCGTGTCTTGATGTTGTATTTCTCGTGACAGAAGGCAATTGATTCGTAAGCGTCCTTTGCAAATCTCTGCCAACTATAATCGACTGTTGCGCGATGGGTTGCTCGCGCTGCCAATTCCGCTTTTTCGGTTGGGCTTAATTTTAGAGCACGGTCAATTTGTGCGGTTAGATCAACGGCGTCGTTCTCTTGAAACACAAATCCCGCATCGCCTATCACTTCCGGTATCGCGCCGGATGACGACCCGATCACGAACTTCCCCGCCGCCATAGCTTCGACGAGCACACGCCCGAATTGCTCGGCCCACATGCCGACTCGACGGCTCGGGAGGACGAGTATATCAAGTACGTGCATGTAATCAGGAACCTCGCCGTGAAGTACGGTAGGAACATGTCGCACCAAATGAGCAATGCCTCTGTCCTTTGTAAGCTGAATAATCTCTTCTTCGGCACCGCCATTTCCCACTAACAATAGCTTGAGCGGGATGTTCGGATTACTCTTCACCAGACTTGCGAATGCCTCGACCAACAGATCGACTCCTTTCATGGGAATGAGCCTCCCAACGTACCCAATGACACTATCGGTTTTGTCAATAGATAGAGATAGTCGCACTTCCGCTGCTCGATCTTCTCTTGGTGAACTGTAGGCTTCTGTATCTACGCCATATCCTACGGTCTTCACAGGACGATCAAATCCTGCCTCCCGGAGTACCCGGATGCCGTCTTTGTTGGCGGTTAGGCCGAAGTGCATGTTCGGGAGCGTCCAACGAGCGACGTTGCGATAGAAGATCGAGGGGCGATAATCGAATTCTGTCAGCGAAAGATTATTCCATGTGAAGAAGACAACCGGACTTTTGGGCGCAAAGCGAGCCTTTGCCAGAAGTATTTCTGCCGCAAAAACGGAAAATGGTTCTTCCATGATAAAGAGCACTTCGGGCTTCGATTGCTTGAATGCTTCTGCAATTCCTGAACGGTAGAATCCGCGATTCTCTTTCCCCTTCCATCCTACTTCACCCACCACGGTTCGATACGGAGAACCGACAGGCAACTCCTCGAACGGCATTGGTCGGCCATTCATTGTCCAGGAATCAACGGTTAACATAGTGAGATCGACATCGGAAATGCGGCCAAGTTCATCCGCGCAACGCCGGTAGAGTGCGTTCGCGAACATGGAATTGACTATGAGGGTCCGCATGAGACGGTATTGATTATGGGCGCCACGCCTCAGTGGTTGGGCGTGGAATCTCTTTAGCAGTCACATGGGGAAGTAGCGGCGTAATAAGCGCCGCCTTTTTTCCATATCGGACCGAC
This sequence comes from Ignavibacteriota bacterium, assembly GCA_003151825.1. Taxonomy (GTDB): domain Bacteria; phylum Bacteroidota; class Ignavibacteria; order Palsa-1295; family Palsa-1295; genus PALSA-1295. The sequence goes on along the minus strand of PLYO01000041.1, from coordinate 265,298 downwards.
CGAATGAGGTTCACGAGTCGATAGTGTGCTTCCGGTCGTGCGCGAACATCCTGGACGAATCTCCGAATAAGGATGAAGAGTACGCCGACGAAGAGGCCGGCAATTGCCCCCCAAAGCGTCCAGGACTTTCTGTTCGGTGCGGATGGACCCGTCGGCGGTAGTGCGGGATCGAGAATTTGGAGCGAGGGGAGATCGCGTTGTTCGGAGATGCGCTGCTGCTCAAGCTCTGTTCGAAGATATGTAGATAATTGCTCATTAACTTTCGCCTCCCGAACGAAATGTGCTAATTCGCGAGTTAATTCTGGTGCGTTCTTGAGTGCCAAAATATACTCTCCCGCGCCGCCCTCATCGTATTTCGAGAGCTGCGCTCTCGCGGCATCCAGTTCTGCATTCAGAAGCTTTATCCTCGGTGATGCAGCACCAAGCTCGCGTTCTTCGATACTTATCGCAGTTTCGAGCTCCTGAATTTGACTCGTCAATTTCGCAGCAGCCGAGACCGTCGCGGTAAGCTGTTCCGGTAACGAGATTGCTTGATGTGCATCCTGGAAAGCCTGAAGCGCGCGATAGGCGGAATCCAATTGGCTCGCCCTCTTTGCGTACTCGCCCTCGATGAAAACACGTGTGTTGCGCGCGCTTGTCATCAAGCGGTCGCGGTTGAAACGGTCCAGCGCATCGACATACTTGTTCGCAATGTATGCAGTCATGATTCTCGTAGAGTCCATCTCGCGCCCTGATGGCATCCTTCCGGTTCTGAGCGTTACAGTAACTGTAAAAATACCTGTTCGGACAGGGTCGCTCGCCATGCTCCCTCGAAGGCGTTCGACCTGGCTTTTGAAGGACGTATCGCTCTGCATAAGGAATGCGTGGATCTTGGGTTCCTGCGCTACTTCCTCGGCAACACTCCTGGAGTCGATCACGCTTTTGAAGAGATCTGTCGTAGGATTAGAGCCTGCTTCTCCCTTTAATAAATCACCCACTGGCGAATTCGAGAGAAACGCAAGCATGCCACCCATGCCTTGTCGCTCTGGTGGCAAGACGGTTGCCATGGAAAGGTAGCTGATCGGTAAAAGCCGCGAATACACGTAGAGCAGCAGCGCACCGGCAATACCAGCGGCGATTATTACCTTCCATTGTCGTGCGAGGAGCACTGTCATCCGTTAAAAATTAAGAATTGAAAAATGAAGAATTGGGGAGTAGTGGCTCAAGTGTGTTTCGTTTTGATGAGAACTGGGTCTAGCACCATTTCTCAACCGAATCAAGGCTTTTTGAAAAACAAATATAGCCCTGTAATGATCGAGAGGATCTGAGCTGTAAATATTGTCGCCGTTCCTACGTCTTTCCAGAACTCCGAATGTTCCTGCGGCACAATAATAAGATCGCCAGGCGCAATCTTATAGTCGTGTTCCGAGCGGGGATCGATGTACGAGCTTGTCTTCGGGTTCACCACACGAACTGCAGACCGATCCGCGGTCGAGGCATAACCTCCTGCCTTCGCGATGTAGTCCGCGTACGAACCGCCAGGAATGTATTCAATATTTCCCTGACTGTTGACACTGCCAGAAACCGTCACGAACCCCAGAGCACGGGGAACAGCTATGGAATCCTCCTCTCGGAGCAGAAGATTTTGCGATTCGTCCCCGGCGAGGAGTGCTTTGAAATCCACGACCATCACTGAACGGCTGAACTGACTGTAACGCGCAAGTAAGTATGTGTATTCTTCTTCCGAAAGCCCTTCTTTCCGCAGTGGAGCAAGCGTATTCAAACGCCGGAATTCCGGATCGTTTTCCCATGTATTAATTCCTACGCGACGGATGAGGACCGCCTGCTCGATCGATGCCGTCGAGAGTAGGCCACCGGAACGCTGAAGGATATCTTTAATGCGCGTCGTGCCGACTTCGATGGGATACCGACCGGGATAGTTCACTTCCCCACCGATGCCCGCCATTTTCGCAACATGATATTTTAGCATCGACCGGATGAAAACCACATCGCCATCGCGCAGGGGTGGGTTTTCGCCATCGCGGAAATTAACAAACCGATGATCTTGCACAGATGGGTCACTTGCTTCAAATCGGACGATCTCGATAGAGTCCGTAATGGCCGCTGGCAACAGCCCTCGACAAAGGGCTATTGCATTTCCGAGCTTTTCGCCATCCACATACTCCATTCGTTGCGGTTGTGTCAGGCCCCCGGAAAGAGAGACAAATCGTGTTGCCGATGGCACGACAATCACATCGCCACTCTCTACGACTGGGTTTGCTGACAGATCCCCTAATGCATAATATCGGAAGAGATCCGCCTTTGCACGAACCGCTCCACTCAAATTCCTGATTTCGATGTTGCGAAGGGAAGACGTGGATCGCACTCCCCCGGCACGGTCGATTATTTCACTGACCCGTTGCAACGCCAGAGCCGACTGCACACCAGGGGAAATCACATCTCCAAGGAGACTGATCTTGATCGGACGCAATCTCCGAAGCGACAGAGAGGCATCCGGCGACTTGTAGTCCCGCTTCAAAAAGTCAATGACCTTCTTCTGCGCTTCGGATATCGTCAGTCCCGCGACATCCACCGGGCCCATATTCGGGATCAGTAGCCTGCCCTCTGGAGTGACAGACAGATTTTGATCAAGAGAGTGGATTGCATAGACATTCAGATAAAGACCATCACCCGGTCCAAGTACGTAGGTGTTAGGATCGACCGTCTTTTCTAATGGCTGTATGTCCTGTGCGCTGGCTGGAAGCGACTGTCGCTGGGCATAGAGTTTGGCCGTCATCGTGTCCGCAACATCGATCCTATTCTGGTAGGAAGAGAACACCTCGCTCGTCGTAAGTTGAGCAAACGCGGCTGAACTTGTGCCAATGAGCAAGGAAAGTGCGATGGCGGCTATCTGACAACGGAGCCTGTGCAGCACGAAGCGTGGAGCAAATCGAGTCAGACGTAAATACTTAATTATCAATGCGTTATAGTTATTAGCGAAAGTACTTCCACGCACGATCCATTTCAAATTCGGTAAATACATTCTTGGAGGTAATTACCCTTGAATGAACCCTCGGCGGCCCTCGAGTCCCTGATTCAGGCCGCCTTGCGATCGTGGCAACCCTCTAAGTTTTTGGCGAGTTGTTCAGTTCCTAAACGGGACGCCGGAAGCAGGGCAATAATTTCTGCCCTGCCACTTCGTGTCATCTCACTTGACGAGCCAATAATTTCGGATCCCGCCGTTTTGACTGATCCCACCTCCATACAACCCAATCGGACTCCCTTCCAGAAATGTCGCGCGGTTTTGACTCAACTGTCGAAAACTGTTACTCTTTAAAGAGCCACACGCGCAATAGCGATAGCAATTGATCGACATCGACTGGCTTCGTGATGTAGTCCGAAGCTCCGGCTTCGATGCACTTCTCTCTGTCTCCGCGCAAGGCCTTCGCTGTCACTGCAATAATTGGCATCTTTCTAAATTGAGGATTGCTTCGAATCTGTTGCATGGTCTCATACCCGTCCATTCCGGGCATCATGATGTCCATCAGGACGATGTCGATGTCCGGCGTTGCAGCGATCATGTCGAGCGCTTCGCGGCCATTCTCGGCATAAATTGTACACATTTCAAATCGTTCAAGGAAGCTATTTATTGCGAAGATATTGCGAATGTCATCATCGACAATGAGCACTTTCTTATCTGCGAGCGATACCTGGGTACTGTGGATGGTTTGTAGGCGTTTCCGTTTATCCTCGGGCAGATTCGTCTCAACGCGGTGCAAGAACATCGATGTCTCATCAAGCAATTTGTCAATGGACGTCACATCCTTGAGAATTACGGCTTCGGCAACGGTATTGAGCTGTGCTGATTCCCGCGTCGTAAGATCTCGGGCTGTATAGACGATAATTGGCAAATCGTCTTGCCCCAAATCCTTTCTTATCGTTTGAATCAGGTCGAGACCGGACATATCCGGCAACCCGAAATCAACGATGGCACAATCGAATTTCTCCGTATTAAGCTTCTCTATCGCTTCCGCACCTGTGCCGACGGCAGTCATTTCTACGTCACCGTCGCCATCCATCAGCTGCTCGATATTCATTCTGGCTTCGGCATTATCTTCGACGATGAGGAGTCGGCGGTTCTGCCCCGTTTTGGGGCGTTCGGCAAAATTACGCATTTGTTCCAGCGATCGGTTCATCTCATCGGCCGATACGGGCTTCTGGATATGCCGAACCGCACCACTCCGCTTTTGGCGCGGAAGCTCGTCGAGAACAGAGACTATGTTTACGGGAATGTGCCGGGTCAGCGGATCGTGCTTGAGCCAATCCAGTACGACAAGACCGTGAATGCCGGGTAGCTGAATGTCAAGCGTAATCGCATCCGGCTTGTAGCGGCGGGCATACGCCAGACCCGTTTCTCCTCGGTTTGCAGCGATAACCTTGAATCCCTTCTCTCGCCCCATGTCTACCAGGATTTGAGCAAAGCGAGGATCGTCCTCGATGACCAGCAGCACAAGATCGCCCGCCTGAATTAGGTCGCGATCATCGGGTATCTCGTCGATGTCAGAAGGTACGACATTATTGTAATAGGATTGGAGCGTCCGCGATGCACGGGCTCCAAGGCTTCTGCGTGCAACCAGCGGCGATTCGGGTGAGGACTCCTGCGAAAGGCCCGGTACATTGCCCCGCTCCACAGCCGTCGGAAGAGAGATCGGAGTCCGTTTTTGATTCCCCATCCAGGGTGAGGAATTGCTGCTCTCCCGGAAAGCTATCCCAGGTTTTACTATGTCAGGCGCTGTGGCAGACACATAAGTCTCAGGTAGATAGAGGGTGAACGTGCTTCCCTGACCCGGTGAACTCGTGAGCCGAATCTCCCCGCCAAGCAATCGCGCGATTTCGCGGCTGATCGAAAGGCCAAGTCCCGTGCCGCCATACTCGCGGCTGGTTGTGCCGTCGGCTTGCTGGAATGCTTCGAAGATGACGTTTTGCTTGTCCAATGGGATGCCGATTCCTGTGTCCTTCACAGCGAAGCCAATCACCTTCGAAGCAGATTTCAAGCTCTCGTTATCGAAGACCATCTCCTTCGAGGCCTGGAACATCTGGAGGAATACGCGCCCTTGGTGTGTGAATTTGAAGGCGTTCGATAACAGATTCCGCAAGACCTGTTGTAATCGCTTTGAGTCTGTTGTGATATACTCACAAACACCCTCGGATCGATTGACTTCAAATGTGAGCCCCTTCTCAGAAGCGAGTGCGTCAAACGTTCGGTGCATGTCCTCCTCAATTTCCCAAAGCTGGACTTCACCAACATCGACGGACATCGCTCCCGCCTCGATCTTCGAAAGATCGAGAATCTCGTTAATGAGCGCAAGGAGATCCGCCCCGGACGAGTGGATCGTGGTGGCGAACTCGGTCTGTTTCTGCGTAAGGTTCAAGTCGTAATTGTCCGCCAACATCTTCGAGAGTATCAGCATCGAGTTTAGCGGCGTGCGCAACTCATGCGACATATTCGCAAGAAATTCCGACTTGTATTTCGAGGTCAGTGCAAGTTGTTCGGCCTTCTCTTCAATGGCACGGCGAGCGCTCTCGATCTCCTGGTTCTTGCGTTCGACCTCACTCTTCTGTTCCCCAAGAAGACGCGCCTTGTCTTGCAATTCATCATTCGTCTGCTGGAGTTCCTCTTGCTGTTGCTTGAGCTGGTCCTCAGAAGTCTGAAGCGAGTCGGCTTGCTGTTCGAGTCGGCGGTTCGTCTCCGTTAACTCCTGTTGCTGAGTCTGAAGCTCCTGCGTGAGCGACTGCGATTGAGCCAGCAGCGACTCCGTCCGCATGTTTGCTTCGATGGTATTGAGCACAATACCGATCGACTCCGTAAGCTGATCCAGGAATGCAAGATGTATATCGTTGAACTCATGGAAGCTCGCCAACTCGATGACCGCCTTTATTTGCCCCTCGAAGAGCACAGGAAGCACCACGATATTAACCGGCGCCGATTCTCCCAGGCCGGAATTTACCTTGATATAATCGCTTGGGACGTTTGAAATAATGATCTGTTGCTTCTCCAGCGCGCATTGACCGACAATTCCCTCGCCAAATTTGAATTGGTTCGACAGGTCCTTACGCTTTCGGTATGCATAGCTCGCGAGCATCGTAAGCACCGGCTCTGGGCCAGTTGTATCACTGACATAGAAGACACCATGCTGCATGTTTACGAGTGGGGCAAGCTCACTTAGAATTAAGCGAGATACTGTCCACAAGTCCTTCTGACCCTGCAGTAGCCTGGTGAAGCGCGCGAGGTTGGTCTTGAGCCAATCCTGCTCCATGTTCTTACGAGTCGTATCCTTCAGGTTGCGAATCATCTCGTTCACATTGTCCTTGAGGTATGCGACTTCGCCTGCAGCCTCGACTGTGATTGTTCGTGAGAGATCACCCTTGGTGACCGCAGTGGCTACTTCGGCCATGGCGCGCACTTGGGTTGTGAGATTCGCTGCAAGTCGGTTTACCGTGTCCGTCAAGTCACGCCATGTGCCGGATGCACCGGGCACCTCGGCCTGTCCGCCCAACTTGCCCTCGGTTCCTACTTCACGCGCAACGCGCGTTACCTCGGATGCGAATCCATTGAGTTGATCGACCATTGTGTTGATCGTATTCTTTAGCTCCAAGAACTCGCCTTCCACGTCTGCCGTGATCTTCTTCGACAGATCGCCATTGGCAACAGCGGTGGTGATCTGTGCAATATTTCGAAGCTGGGTCGTAAGATTTGTGGCCATGAAATTGACATTATCCGTCAAGTCCTTCCACGCACCGGCAGCACCCTTCGCCATTGCCTGCCCGCCGAGCTTACCCTCCGTGCCTACTTCACGAGCCACGCGCGTAACCTCTGATGTGAAGCTATTAAGCTGATCAACCATCGTGTTGACCGTGTTCTTTAGTTCTAAGAACTCGCCGCTAACATCCGCCGTGATCTTCTTCGATAGGTCACCGTTTGCAACAGCAGTTGTGATTTGGGCAATGTTACGAACCTGCGTCGTAAGATTGGCCGCCATGAAATTCACACTATCGGTCAAATCCTTCCACGCACCCGCTGCACCCTTTGCGGTGGCCTGACCTCCCAGTTTGCCTTCCGTACCTACCTCGCGGGCCACGCGGGTTACTTCCGAAGCGAAGCTGTTAAGCTGATCGACCATCGTGTTGATCGTATTTTTCAACTCAAGGAATTCACCCTTTACATCCGCCGTGATCTTCTTGGACAAATCACCATTCGCAACTGCTGTCGTGATCTGCGCGATGTTTCGAAGCTGCGTAGTGAGGTTCGCCGCCATGAAATTCACGTTGTCTGTCAAGTCTTTCCATGCACCGGCAGCCCCCTTAGCCATAGCCTGACCACCCAACTTACCCTCTGTGCCAACCTCGCGCGCCACACGCGTGACTTCCGACGTGAAGCTATTAAGCTGATCGACCATTGTATTGACGGTGCTCTTCAGCTCCAAGAACTCGCCGTTCACATCCGCCGTAATCTTCTTCGACAAGTCACCGTTGGCAACTGCCGTTGTGATCTGCGCGATGTTACGAACTTGCGTGGTAAGATTCGCGGCCATGAAGTTTACATTGTCCGTTAGATCCTTCCATGCACCTGCTGCTCCCTTTGCCATCGCCTGACCGCCAAGTTTTCCCTCGGTCCCCACTTCACGAGCCACGCGGGTTACTTCGGACGTAAAGCTATTCAGCTGATCAACCATTGTATTGACCGTGTTCTTAAGCTCCAAAAACTCGCCGTTTACATCCGCAGTAATTTTCTTTGATAGATCCCCATTCGCAACTGCCGTTGTGATCTGCGCGATGTTACGAACTTGCGTGGTGAGGTTCGCAGCCATGAAATTCACATTGTCCGTCAGGTCCTTCCACGCGCCCGCTGCTCCCTTCGCCGTAGCCTGACCACCGAGCTTACCTTCCGTGCCCACTTCACGAGCCACGCGCGTAACTTCCGAGGTGAAGCTGTTAAGCTGATCGACCATCGTGTTAACCGTGTTCTTCAGCTCCAGGAACTCGCCTTTAACATCCGCAGTGATCTTCTTCGACAAATCGCCATTAGCAACGGCGGTCGTGATCTGGGCAATATTACGCACCTGCGTAGTCAGATTCGCAGCCATGAAGTTGACATTGTCCGTCAGGTCATTCCATGTGCCGGAAACACCCTTGACCTGCGCCTGTCCACCGAGTTTGCCTTCCGTGCCCACCTCTCGTGCAACGCGCGTTACTTCCGAGGCGAACGAGGAAAGCTGCTCAACCATCGTATTGACGACCTTTCCCGTTCGGAGAAACTCACCTTTCAGTGGACGCTCGTCTATTTCCATCGCCATTGTCTGAGAAAGGTCGCCCTTCGCGACACCACCGATGACCCGCGCTACTTCAGTAAGAGGCTGCGCCAAATCGCTAATAAGAGAATTGACCGCTTCGATGGCGACGGCCCATGCTCCAGCCGCATTGGGAAGTGCGGCACGCTGTGTGATCTTGCCTTCTTTGCCGACGACAGTGCTCGTCCGCTCCAACTCGCGCACGAGATTCTGATTCATTTCGATAACATCGTTTAGCTCCTCGGCGAGCCGATAGGTAAGTGATGTAGTTGGAGCTATGGATTCATCCAGCACAAATCGCGCTGAGAAATCGCCCTTGCGGATGGAAATCAATGTGCTAAGCAGCCTACGAACCAAAAATGAATCAAGCTGTTCGTTCACAGGTGAGGGATCATCCGCTGAGGGATGAAGTGGAGTGAGTGGAATTACCGGTAGATGCGCTTTCCCGTTGGTTTCCGGGCCAATTGCTACTTCTGTGCTTGGAATGCTTTCGAGTGCGGTGGCGATTGCCACTGGGAGTGTGTCTCCGATGGGTGGTTGAACGAGTGCGGATTTCAATTTCATGGACGTTTGTCTCTGTCGAAGGAATGCCTTGCGTTGACAAGGATCAGACAAAGTCCGGAGCGGACGATACCCGAACAACGAGTTTTATCCGATAGGCACCACAGTCTATTGTCAACGATCTAACTCGGATGATTGAATATCCGGATTAAGTACAGAAGAGCTTAGTGCAAGAAACTATCCAACCGCTAAAACAGACCCTATTAACCCATTCGACGAACAATGGGACATGCCATAATGAGAGGTTCCGGTTCGACACCAGGGAGATGAATCACCGCCGACCGGCTTCGACTTTTTGCTTTACCGCCAGTCCAACCCTGACGAGAATGAAGCCAGACCATAGGGAAAGCCACAGAGTGAAAAGGAATGGGGAACGCAAAAAACCCGCTATGAGAAGAGTAACAAAAAAAACGAAAATACTTTTTAGAGGAACGCCCTTTAGCTTCTCCCGTGGATCGACTTTCGGCGCTGCTGCCGATATGAGATTACCCGCAGTACGGTTAGTCTGTCGTGATTCCCCGTTCAATTGATAAGCCAAATTATTGTGCGTTAATAGAGCAATATCGGATGCGATACCTTATCCGAGCGTTAATGATCCCACCGATCAGTTGGAGAATCATCGACATACTAACACCCTAAAGAGAAGGAATAGTAGAAATCATTCCCCTCTACCGATCCGTAGCTCGTTAGCGACGAACAACCGGTAGTGGCAGCACAGAACTTCCGCGAGAAGACTGGAGCACGCAATAGTAGATTCCGTTTGCGAGTGAGGCCGTCGGAATATGCTGGTGTTGTAGCCCGACTGATGACGTGCCTCCGAAAACATGTTCAACTTCCCTGCCGAGAATGTCCCTAAGAATTACCGAGACCTGTCCATCCGATATGAAGGCAACGTCGAAACCATCGCCTGATTCACTGAGAGCGGGATAGTCCGAGACCGAATAAGGCGTTGGGCTGGATGATCCCTCGACCACAGACGCTTGCTGCGGAGTTGGATATTTCCGTACACGATACGAAAAGACAGGAGTACCGGAAAGGTCGAATATCATTTCGAAGGCGATGCTATCATCGCCCGTGATCTCCGTTGCAACAACACTGTACATATTCCCCAGGGAATCCCCGGTCATATTTGTGCCCCATCCGATGAGGAGATTGTCATTCGTTAATCTCTGGACAGAGCCCATCGATTGTGCGACGATCGGAGGGTTATGATGATATTCCCTTACCAACCACGCTTGCATGGTCTTTTCATCCAAGAGGTATTCGGCAGCACGGCTATCTGCAACAGTCTGATGAGCACTTAAGGGGCGATAATTCCCGTTATCGAACATGGAAATTCGCCCGTGCGATTGCCAGCGCACATCGCGCTGATAACTGAATCCGAGTGAATCGTTTTGAAACGCAAATTGATTATGCGCACCACCAAATCGCCAGAGGATTGCACCTGTCTTGCCATCGATCTTGGTTATTTCGCTCAGGTTTCGGTTCGAGAACAGGTAATCGCCATTCGAATCGATGTCGATAGAATTGGCATGTTCGAAGTCGATCGTCTTCCCAGTCAAATTCTCATGGATCGCATCGAGCACCTCATAGTGATCTAATCCGCGCCACCGGAAGACACACTTGCCCGATGCATCGAACCTTTGTATTTCGTTGCTCAGGATCGTGGTTCCCGAGTCCACTCCGACGATGTGCTCCTGCGCATCCGCCTTCGTCTGGAATATTCCAAGCATTGTGTATGTCCCGTCGGGTAAGAGTATCAACTCGTGCAGATCCGTCTGGATGCTATCGACGCATTGCAGCGTTCGAATCACGTTGAAAATGGTGTCGATAACATAAAACACTTGCTTATTTCCATCGTAGTAGGTCCACTGTCCATTGGGTTGGATCTGAAAGTCCATCGCCTGCGCGGAGAGATGTTTCAGTAGCAAGCCATCCTGATCCATAACCATCACATTTCCCATTTCCGGAGTGCCAAATGAATTGAGAAACAATCGACCGGGGGTTGGATTGTTGTCAATCAAGACCGAACTCGATGGAATTAGCGGATCGAGTGCAGTCTGCTTGAGATCAAAGTGCGGGGCCTGATATGACAGATGTTGATTTTCGGTAACAAACGTGAACGTGTCAGCAAGCACACCGCCTCCTATCAAACTGCCAGTGAACTGAACTTGTACCATCTCATGCACGTCGAATGGGAGGGTAGGTTTGAATATCGCTGTCAACCGGTCGTCCGAGAGTGTAAGCGTACCGGAGTGAATGCCGGAAGAGAATCCCTGAACGTGAAAATCAGCCCAAGCCTCTTTCTGCAGATTGAAGTCTACAGGAGATGTAATCCCAATGCTCGTAAGGGTCGAGACCTGCTTTGAACCAGCCATCGGGTACTGTCGAACGACGGCGTAATCTCCCGTGCCTGCCCTTGCGGAGATCGAGCAGATTATGGCGATCGAGAAGATCGTCACGAAAATTAGTCCTGTTCTGGTTTTCATGGGAAGAGAGTTAATGGGTTATTACAATTGGGAGAACGGCGCTACCCTGCGATGAATTCACGGTACAAAACACAACCCCACTTGAGAGTCCTGTTAACGGAAGTTGCAATCGTTGAGAACTCCCTGAAGAGAGCCCGTCAAATACGTGTTTGATCGTTCTGCCAAGCACGTCGCGAAGCGTCACGGAAATCATCTCCGGCTGGGGTGTGTCGAAGGAGATAGCATACCCATCCTGCGTTGCTGTGACTTCGGCATGGAATGACCCAGACTGATCAGTCCGGACAGCGAACGAAGCCTGCGTCGGATATTTGTGCGCGCGATACGAGTATATCGTGGGAGGACTCTTGAAGCCCATCTCGAAAACCAGACTATCGTCGAAGGTCACTTCGGTGGCCGCCGCTGTCGTCATCCCCGGAGGCCCACCAAGCACCATATTTTGTCCCCACCCGATGAAGAAATTCTCGTTCGGGAGCTGCTGGACGGATCCCATGGCTTGTGCCCAGACAGGGGGACTATGCCGGTATTGCCAAACGACATACGCTTGCATCGATGATGTATCGAGGTAGTATTCAACAGCCCTGCTTTCTGGAGGAGGAATGACTTTTCCTCTATCGTGAAAGTTGCCGTTATCGAGCATCGTTATTCGCCCGTGAGGCTGCCATCGGGCATCGTGCTGATAGCTAAATCCAAGCGAATCGTTTTGGAAGGTAAATTGATTGTGAACCCCTCCGAATCGCCAAATTATTTGACCTGTCGTTCCGTCGATTTTCGTAAGTTCGCTTAGATTTCGATTGGATAACAAGTAATTGCCACTACCATCTATGTCGATCGAATTAGCGTGCTCGAAGTCAATTACCGTGCTGGCGAGATTCTCGTGGATTGCGTCGAGCACGTCGTAGTGGTCGATGCCTCGCCACTGAAAAACCAATCTACCGGCAGCATCGAATCTCTCGACCACGTTGCTGAGTATGGTTGCTTCAGAATCACCACCGACGACACCCTGTTTGAACAGATCGCTCGTGGTTTTGATGAGACCCATCATAGTATAGCTCCCATCAGACGAAAGAATCAGCTCGTGGAGATCGGTAGTGATGGTTGTGTCCGAAAACCTATACTCCCGAATCGTCTGGAAATTCGTGTCGAGTGCCATGAACGCGTTTTTGATTCCATCGAAATAGGTCCACTCACCATTGGAATGCTGTTCGAAATTCATTGCGGAGGCAGGAAGAGACTTCTGTAGAATCCCATCCTGATTGAGAATCATCAGATTTCCTTCTTCCGGAACTCCATACGAGGCCAGAAATATTTGCCCAGGTGTGGGGTTCTTGTCAACCGAAACCAATACATCTGGAAGCAAAGAACCTAACGTGCCTGATGGGGACTCTGGAGAAGGGATAAGAAACCGTTTTACAATCCTGAACTCGAACGTGTCACGAGCGATGTATCCCCCAGATAGCGTTCCAGAGAAGAAGACCTGCACCGTTTCCCCAAGAGCGAACTTCGTGTCCGGTTGGAAAACATCTGTCAATCCGTCCACTGAAAGCGACACTGAGCCTTTGTGTGACCCTGAGAGAGAACCAATTACATGGTATTCCGCCGCTGAGACCTTGTATGAATCGAAGGATCTTGAGGAGGTAATGCCGATACCTGTCATGCACGAGACTTCACTTGAACCGGCGACCGGATATCGCCTGATTATGGTGTATCCGCCTCCAGAATCGGCAAAAACGGGAAACGCATAGAACACCCCAATTAGTAGGAGTGAACCGAACGGAAACCCATTTTTGGTTTTCATGGACTTTGCGTTAACTCGTAATCACGAAAATGGACAGTGTGCGAGATTGCAGACAATTGCGTCGTGAACTCCCATTAATATGCCGATTCAGAAGGCACATCTCTGGAATACAAGAACGCGAATTCATCCTCCGGTTACAAAAATTCATTATGAATTCGGTGAAGTCCATCTGGGAGGGTGAATTCCACTACCTTAGCGACACCGAGGGTGGGACGAATGTTACCCCGCGCTCGGTGAATTCTTTCTCCGTGCGGATATTTCCCTAATGTGATACCACTCATTCACCATTCAACTGCGAATCGCCTAACAACAGCCCCTCTCGCGGATTGAATTAGGCAAAAGTAGACACCATTCGAAAGTCCCGTAGTTTGGAAATGCAGTCGTTGACCACCTGCTGGCAATATGCCATCGAAGAGGGGTTCGACAACCCTTCCCAACACGTCCCGTACAGTCACAGAAATGCGCTCGGATTCGGACGTTTGGAATGAAAGCTCATAACCGCCGGATGATTCCATCAAGGAAGGCTCAGCGGAGGCACTCGCTCCCTGATTAGCGGACGATTGCAGCCTTCCCACTGGCTGCGCTACCGGCAAATACTTCCGCGCACGATAGGAGAAGATGGGAGCATCCCCGTTATCGAGGGCCAACTCAAAAACAACGGTGCCATCGTTTGTTACTTCAGTGGCCGTGACGGTTGGTCCCGTTCCCGGAACGCCTAATGCTATATTCTGACCCCAGCCGATGAGGGTGTTGCCAGTGGATAGTCTCTGGACGGAACCCATCGCCGAAGCCCATACCCGCGGAGAGTGCCTGTATTGCCAGACCAACCTTGCTGTCATGGTATTCGTGTCAAGAGCATATTCCACGGCGCGGCTTTCAGGCAGATTTCCATTATATCGGAAATTACCATTATCCAAGAGAGTAATGTGTCCGTTCGGCAGTGATCGAGCATCATGTTGATAGCTGAATGCGAGCGAATCGTTCAGAACAGTGAATTGATTGTGGGCGCCACCGAATCGCCACATGATCGCCCCTGTCCGTCCATCGATCTTCGTTATCTCACTGAGGTAGCGATTCGAAAGCATGTAGTTGCCCGCCGAATCTATGTCGATAGAATTGGCATGCTGGAATACCACCGTAGGACCTGTGAGATTTTCATGAATCGCATCTCGGACATCATAGTGATCAATACCTCTCCACTCGAAGACGAGATTATCGGAATCATCAAACCGCTGGAGCACATTGCTAATAATCGTGGCAACAGAATCTCCGCCAGATACCTCACTCCTCATGTCTTTGGTCGTCTGAATCTGACCCATCAGCGAATAGCTACCATCGGAGGAGCAGATCAGGTCGTGCAAATCGGTGGTTGCACCATTGGTAGTCTGATAGGAACGAATCCTCGTAAAGTTGGAGTCGATAGCAACAAAAGTCATTTCGATTTGACTAAAGTAGGTCCACTGCCCGTTTGGTTGAGACTCAAAACCCCACGCATCGGCGGAAGAGAATTTCTTCAGCAAGCCGTCTTCATTCATCACCAGAAGATTGGTCATACCGGGAACGCCCATCGAATTAAGAAAGAGGCGTCCAGGTGTGGGATTACTGTCGATCGTAACAAGGATCTCGGGCAGGAGCGACGTGGCACCATCTGGTGGGCCTTTCGGTGGAGGAGCCGGATGGCGTTGCTCCGTAACGAACTGAAACGTGTCGGAGACCACGCCCCCGCCTAACAATATTAGGGATACTTGAACCTGCACCGTTTCGAAAAGATCGAATGCAGCCAGCGGTCGAAAGGTGGCGGTACTTCTATCTGACGAAAGGATAATCTTTCCCGCATGATGACCGGAGCGTGATCCTATCACCTCAAAGTTGGCGGAGTCAGTTGCAGCTGCCAGGTCGAAGCAAACAGCAGCAGTAATACCAATACCCGTGCTGCACGACACTTCGATCGCACCCGGAATTGGATACTGTCTCAAAACCGTACTTCGCGTGTTTGAGGTATGTGCCTCTCCCGCAAGGCATGGTGTAGCCACCCCCACTTCTGGACGAAGAAGGAATGACGCCAACATCAAAAATGAACAAAGCAAGACCCGGAACTTCATGGATTAACTCTCGAAGCTAAGTCAAAGACTGCGCCCGTACGAATGAGCTTGTTTGCAACGCGCTGGGAGAGCATCCGTTCCGTATTCCGATGCTGAAATCAAAAAAAACAGGAGCGGAGCTTTCAATCGTCTCAATCATAGCTCAGTGAAAAGACAACATGAGAAAAGTTAACGGATGCATAGTCTTCAGACTTGGCTGTAAAACGAAAACCACATCGGAGGATCCTGCGCTCACAGAGACAGAGAGATTATCTACGCTACCGCCACGAATTCTCACCGCCCGACGGCGAAGCTCCGGACAACCATCCCGCTCGTGGACTGAATGACGCAAAAGTAGATTCCGTTCGAAAGTCCAGCAGACTTTGGCAACTTCCATTGTTGGGGACCACCGGAAGACATGCCCTGATAAACACGTTCAATAGTCCTTCCGAGCATGTCATGGAGCGTAACGGAAATCTCTTCTGGTTTTGTGGTCTCGAACGAGATACCGTCGTCGTCACTTGCTTCAAAAATAGTGGGAAGTATCGTGCTGATTTGCTGCGGATTGATGGGAGGCCAATCAGCCACTGCAGACCGAGCAGTGTACGGATATTTGCGAACGCGATAGGATATCAAAGGAGGACCTGGATTCTGAAAATCCATCTCGAAAACTTTCTTGCCGGAATCCGTCACCTCGGTAGCGGTGGCCGTTTGTCCGTTTCCATTGCTATCCACAGTTAGATTCACACCCCAACCGATCAGGGTATTTCCATTTGGTAGTCTCTGAACGGAACCCATCCCGGCTGCCCGCACTGGAGGAGTGTGTCGGTATTGCCACGCTAAACGTGCCGTCATCGTGCTCGTGTCCAGAGTGTATTCGACTGCTCGGCTTTCCGGCTTCGTGGCAGGCTCGCGGAAATTACCATTATCGAAGAGTGTGATATGCCCATTGGGCAGGCGGCGGGCATCGTGCTGATAGCTGAAGCCTACCGAGTCGTTCTGGATTGCAAACTGATTGTGCAAACCACCAAATCGCCACAGGATCGCTCCTGTTCGTCCGTCTATCTTTGTAACTTCACTGAGAGCACGGTTCGAAAGCAAATAATTACCATCGGAATCGATGTCGATGGAATTGGCGTGTTCGAAATCAATAAGAGAACCCGTCAGATCTTCGTGGATTGCGTCCTTGATCTCATAATGGTCCAACCCCCGCCATTCGAAGATGAGACTATCCGAGGCATCGAACCGTTGAATCACATTGCTCTGGACAGTCGCGCTGGAATCGCCTCCGGCCACAATCTGCCGCATATCGGCAGTGGTCTTGATGACCCCGAGCATGGTGTAGCTACCGTCCGAAGAACAGACCAGGTCGTGGGGGTCGGTGCTTACTCCATTTGTGCACTGATAGAAGCGGATAGGTGTGAAATTCGAGTCAACGGCAGCATAACCACTATCGGGACTGACAAAGTACGTCCAGAGCCCATTGGGTTGGGCACCAAAATCCATCGTCTCTGCGGGAAAATACTTGAGCAGCCTCCCGTCCTCATTGAGGATCAAAAGGTTACCCAAGTCGGGCTGTCCTGTCGAATTGAGGAACAACCGTCCCGGAGAAGGGGCGCTGTCAACAGTAACTCCGAGAAGAGGCAATAGCGACGCTGGGCTGCTAACGGCAGTCGTGGGAGGTGTGACGAGACGATTCTTTTCCGTAATGAACTGGAATGTATCAGTCAACATGACACCACCATCCAACTTCCCCGAAAATGTCACCTGAACGGTATCCGAAAGGTCGAAAGCACGATACGGACGGAAGAGGATAGTGCTTCCATCACGCGATAGGCACATTCTTCCACCATGACGACCGGAGCGGGATCCGACAACATCGAAGTCTGCGGCGTAGCGATTCACGAGGTTGAATCTCGAAGCGGCTGTAATGCCGATACCTGTACCGCATGATACCTCAACCGCACCGGGCATTGGGTACTGGCGCAGAATACCTGTCCGCACAGCAGAACATGGTTCACCCACCAAAACGCGGGCCTTGGCCCCCGAAGGTAGCGAACAGATATGAATCGTCGCCAGCAGAACTATCTGGCAAAAAAATCTCCCGAATTTCATTAGTAGTAACGCTAGACGGTAAATCCAAGACAACGCAACATGTTACTCCCCGGTATTGCAACGCTAAGCTTTCGCGTGAGTTCCGATACCAGGAGCTGAAAGCTAAATAATCTTGATTTGAGCTTGCCCGTTCTCAAAACCACGACTCAAAGCAATTCAATCGTAAGAAAAACTTACGGATGAGGAGACTGTTACAGTTTTGCAATTCGAGGAATGCGAGAAACCCACTCAAAGATCCTCATCCTTCATACTCCTACTACAAGGAGGTCAAGTGGATCAGCCCTACCATTTCGCCAACCGTCCCACAGCATCTTTTATCTTCGCGGGGTTCGGGAGAATCACATCCTCCAACACCTTCGCGAATCCGACCGGTGTGAAAATCGAACCAACGCGCATCACGGGTGCATCCAGCGACTTAAACGCATGTTCAGTTATCAACGCCGATAGCTCGCCGCCGAACCCCCCAGTCACTTTATCCTCGTGAACGACGAGAGCGCGACCCGTCTTCTCGACGGATTTGAGAATCGCGTTCAAATCTAATGGATAGAGTGAACGCAGATCGAGAACATCGCACTGAACTCCACTCTCCTTCGCAATCTCTTCTGCGGCTTGAAGCGCGAAGTGCGTGGTTGTGCCATAGGTGATGATGGAGAGATCGCCACCCTCTCGTCGCAAGCGGGCTTTGCCGAACGGGATCAGCTCATTATCGGGGAGCGGATTCGCCTTGGCCTTCGGGTAATAATACAGATACTTCGGCTCCAGGAACATTGTCACACCCCGCGTGCGCATGGCGGTGCGAATAAGCCCTTGTGCATCATCGGCGTAGCATGGCTCCACGACGCGAATACCGGGGATCGTTGTGAATGTACCTTCAAGATTTTGGGAGTGATACAACCCGCCGCCGATATATCCACCACTGGCGAGACGAATCAAAATGTTCGGAGAATACTGCCCGCGTGTGCGCCAGTATTCGTGGGAAATCTCGATGAACGCCTCCATTGCCGGCCAGAAGTAATCGGCGAACTCCGCGCCTTCGACGCACACCCAAATATGCTGCTGATCGACGCGGCAAAAACCCGTGGCTGTTCCAAGAATAAAGTCCTCGGCGATCGGTCCATTGAAGATGCGTTCGTTGCCGAACTCCTGCAGCATCCCCTTCGTCACATTGAAGACGCCGCCCTTGTTCTTGGAAGCCACGTCCTGTCCCCAAAGGAAGGTGTTGGCATTGAGATGGAATTCCTCTTTCAACGTGCGATTAATGCCCTCGATAAACTGCATCCCCTCATCCTTCCCGCTTGGGATGGTGAATGGGTAGAACTTCGTGTCGATGTCATCCGGCTGGAAGGTGTAGGAATTCGTGCTGACGATTTGATTTGAAGGAAGCACGAAGTCAAACACCGTCGATGGATCGGCTGGCGGTGCAGCCTCGGCTTTGTCGGCAGACTCTGAGAAGTGTTTCTTGTTCTCCTCGTGAATCGTCTTCAGTTCTGGCGCGGTTGCAACGTTGTTCTTGATGAGCCAATCGCCAAGCAGCACAAGTGGATCGCGCATCTTGACAGCTTCCATCTCTTCGGTTGAGCGATAGAGATCGTGGCGATCCGAATTCGAATGCGAGCCGATACGCACGCAATCGGCATGGACCATCGCCGCGCCGCGACCGCTCAGACACCAATCGTAGGCCTCCTGCATGGCGCGGTAGCTATCGAGAACATCGGTGCCATCACAATAGGTGATGAGAAGATTGTTGAATCCGCGCCAGTTATCCGCGACGCGCGTGTTCGCAGATTGATCGGTGACAGGCACGGAAATTCCGTACTTGTTATTCTGGAGAACGAAGATGGCTGGGACTTTTTCACGCGTGGCACCATTGACCGCTTCGTAGAAAAATCCTTCCGATGTTCCGGATTCACCACCCGAAAAAATGGCGACCGCACCGAGTTTGTAATACTTGATAGCACGCGCACAACCGGTCGTATGCTGCGCGTGATTGTTTGTGAGAGAAGAGCCATTCTGAATGCCGATAGACATCTTCGCAAAGTGATTCGACATGTGTCGTCCACCGCCAGCAATGTCGGTGTCCTTCGAAAGTCCATTCAGCACTAACTCCTCCACCGTGATTCCACCCGCAAGGCAGGTCATCAGATCGCGATAGTAGGGGAAGAGAAAATCTTTCTTCTGGCGAAAACTGACACCCATTGCAAGCTGGATGCCCTCATGCCCGGCGCAAGGAGCATGGTAGCTCCATCCCATTGCCTTCTTCAGATAATTTGCAGCGGCAATATCGGTGAT
Source organism: Ignavibacteriota bacterium (assembly GCA_003151825.1). Lineage (GTDB taxonomy): Bacteria > Bacteroidota > Ignavibacteria > Palsa-1295 > Palsa-1295 > PALSA-1295. The sequence goes on along the minus strand of PLYO01000041.1, from coordinate 245,641 downwards.
GCGCCCCAAATCCATGAGGCGGTACCACTCCATCAACTTTTCTTTCCCGACGCCCGCTTGCTCGAATGTGCCATTGAACGAGCGCGCTCCATCGGGAAGCGGGCCGCGAAGCTCGGCGCCATTCGGCATTCGTTGGAGGGAAATTGGCGCGATGTGCGGGGAGATAGTTTCGGCGATAAGTTCGATCTCGGAATCCGTGTTGGAGATGGAGTTATCCATCGCTCCGTCACCGCTCATTTTGCGGTCTTCCGTCGGGGCGGTGAGTTGCTTGTCCGAGACGGCATCGCCCGGCGTGCCAACTTTCTTGGTTAATTCCGCTCCGGCCGCGACGCTTCCGTTCGCCGAGCCATTCGTCGCGACCAAACCGGATTCCTCGACGTGTGCGAGCACAGCCGTACCATTCGTAACATCCTTATTCTTCCCTGACTTGGCCATCGATCCTCTAAACGAAATTACTATGTAAGAAAGCGGAGCTTTTGCCCGTATCCAGCCCGAAAGCGACTAAACTAAGCTGGATTCTGCGACTGCAAAGCGCGTGAACAAGTAGGGCGGAGAATTAGTGGCAATTGTGCCGGAATTGGCGGTCAGGGAACTTAGGGCACGATTTTCGCACTCTTCCGAAGTTCATCGGGGAGACCCTTCAAAGCGGACTCTGAATTCTGGGCTGTCCCCAACAATGGTCTGGAATTGTCGTAATATTTTCTTCTCTTAGGCACAGTGCGGCGCGAAGCCAACATACTGATTTTACAGGACCGCTCCATCGGCCTCGAATCGCTGCAAGACGATTTACGTCGCGTGCAGTTATTCGTGCTATTTTCTTACGCTGCAGACAAAGTCGAATTGCACTCTCATCTTAATCGCCGCTCGCCCGATGCGGTCCTGCTTGTCCAACGGCATTTTGAGATGACATTCGATGCGGTGCTCCATGTTGTTCGGAGCGTTGGACAAGACATTCCATTGATTGTCATACTCCAAGCCGGACATGAAATCGAAGGAATGGAATTGGTCCGGCGTGGCGCTCAGGACTATTTGCTCGAAACAGAACTGCAACGCCTCGCTCCCTCAATTTTTCTTGCTCTCCGCGACCACCACGTCGAACCTCACACACAGACGAATGGGCATCACGCCGGGGAGCCAGTAACCTTCGAACTGAGAACTTCGAATGGAAGACAGCCATCGGCGGAAACATTGATCGACAATATGATCGATCTCGTCACCGAACTTGACATAACCGGTAACATCCTGTATGAGAGCCCGTCTATCACTCCCCTACTTGGCTACTCACAAGAGGATTTAATTGGCCGCAACGCCTTCGCGCTCATTCATGCGCTCGACGTTCCGCGCGTGATGCCGGTCTTCATGGTGGCCCTTGCCAATCCGGGAATTCCGCACTCGGCTCGATTTCGATTTAAGCATAAAAACGGAAAATGGCGGACGCTCGAAGCCGTTGGTAAAGCCATCATCGAGCAAAGCGGCGGAAGGCGTATGGTCGTCACATCTCGTGACATCACCGACCGAGCGAATGGTAAGGCACACCGCAGTGGGCTTGGCGATTCCGAAGCGCGTTTTATGGCCGTCGTAGAAGGCCTGGGAGAAGGGCTGCTTATCACCGACACGCAGGACAAAATCCTCTACGCAAACAAGCGCATGGGTGAGATGACGGGATATGAAGTAACGGAAATTCTTGGTAAGCCATCATATAAAGTCTTCCTACCAGAACAGGCGTGGGAGATCTTCATGCAACAGAAAGAGAAATGGCTGCTTGGTAATCTGGAAGAGTATGAAATCTCCATAGCCCGTAAGGATGGCTCTCTCCTTTGCGCTCATGTGAACATTTCTCCCTACCGCAACAGCGAAGGACATATAACGGGTACGCTCGCCGCGTTTTTGGATATAACCAGCCGCAAGCAAGCGGAGGAAGAAGTGCAGCGCGCCTTCGAACACTTGCAAGCCGCCAAGGAACATGCCGAAGACATGAATCGACTCAAGACAAGTCTTCTCGCGAATGTGAGTCACGAAATCCGAACTCCACTAAACTCGATCCTCGGATTTTCCTCGGTACTGATTGATAGTCTCGAAGGTTCAGAGCTTGTAGAATTCGCTACAACGATTGAAAATGCGGGAAAGAGACTATACAAAACAATTGAAGGGATTCTCGATCTTGCGAGCGTAGAGTCGAACACTGTTACACTCAATCCGGAGTTAGTGTCGTTGGAGGAAGAGGTAAAGAAAGTAACCACGCTGCTCCAGGCACAAGCCGACGAGAAGCGAATTGAATTGTTCGTCGAAGCGGCAAAGCCGGTTCAAATGATGGTGGACGTACACTACCTGGGTCGCATTCTTTTAAATATGATCGGCAATGCGATTAAATTTACAGAACTCGGGATGGTCCGCATCGTCATCGAGAATTCGGACGATGATAGAGCACGTATCAAGATCATAGACACAGGCATCGGAATCGCGGAGGAGTTTTTGCCCCAGCTTTTCCGCGAATTTCAGCAAGAGTCGAGCGGTATTGCGAGGCTCCACGAAGGCACAGGGCTGGGACTCACAATCTCCAAACGATTAGTCGAGATCATGGGTGGCTCGATCTCTGTCGAGAGCACAAAGGGAATAGGAAGCTGTTTTACCGTTCTGTTACCAATCGGTTTGCCAGAAGCCTTACGAAATTAGTCCTTCCGAACACACGACAGGCTTTTTCTCCCGGCCCAATTATTGTGCTTGAGTATCCCCATGAACAACGAAATCGGAACAATCGAAACTCGGGAGCAGATAGCTACCGGAGTAGAAGAGAGCATCGGAAGTCCAACGCACGGAATCGAAACCTCCAGCACGCAAAGTGCACTGATGGGTATCGTCCTTGAGATGATCGAGGACGGAGAAATTGAATTGCATTCGCTGGTGGAGCGACTCAACCAGACCGGGTTGAGAGACCGCGCTAAGTCCTGGATCGGAGTCGGTGAGAATGAGACGATCACTGCTCGCGAAGTAGAGATAACGCTCGGAGCAAAGAATCTCAAATCCATTGCAGCCAAAGCCGGACTGCCAGAAGTGGAAGTTGCGGAAGAACTCGCCATCACACTACCGACAATCATCGACAAATTTTCACCCGGCGGAGAGATGCCGGAGGAAGCTGTAATGCAAGAGGCGGCGAGCCTTGTCAAGACAAAGATCGCCTGAACTACCTACCACACATTCCCTCCCGCATATTATCCGCCGAGGGAAGCTCTATCTGCCTTCGCCGTTGGCTTCGGACCGCGGCGGATTCCGGTGTCGTCTCCATTGCCGAATCCCTGACCATAGAACGGACTTTGGTCTGCAATTTCGCTCTCGACATCTAATCCTGGTGGCTGCTCACCCCCTCTATTCTCGGATTCAAGAAGTTCGATCTGCTCGACTTCGGGCCCTTCATCACCCGGCACTTCTGTCTCGTTAACGTCGGCACCGTGCTCGGCAAAGTAGCGTGCCTGATTAAATTCGTCTTCCTGTTGATTATCGCTTCGTGTTTTCTGGCTCATAATGGTTTTGCTGGTAAATGGATAAATTCATGGCAAGATTAGTGCCGAGTTATCGCACGCTCCTAACATTCAATTGTGACTGTGGAAAAAGCAAGAAATTCACACAAAAGGAGAGAAATGTTCGAGTCCCCATATCCGTCATTGCGAGGATGTCCCAGAGGGACGACGAAGCAATCCCTCCGTGCGGAGACACGCGCTCCTCCACAACGGATTGCTTCGTCACCCCTATCGGGGTTTCCTCGCAATGACGTACTAAAGAAGCGAATTGTTAATTAGAACTTCATCAGTGTCAACCACTTCTCGTACAACTCACTTGTAGCACGAACATCCCTCATGCAATATTCTGCTATCTCCCTCTGCCTTCCCTCGGCGAAAAAGATTGGGACTTTATCACCGGCAATCGTCTCCGATTTCGGCGACGCGATGCCAAATGCCTTCGTGTAAAAATCGAGATTGAACTTGCGCGTCGCACCGAATTTATCGAAGCCACCATTGAAGCAGAGTTTATCGAGCAGGTCGATATGCTCGATTCCGCCATATCGGTCGCTCGAACTGCCACCGATCTTGAAATCCCACTTCGTGCCCGCCATCATGTTTACTGAGGGGCGAATGCCGAGCGCCGCACTCCGCAGCATAAGAAACGGGCAATCGAATCCGCGACCGTTGAATGTGACGACTGCATTATACTTGCTCGGCAATCCGTTCCAAAAATGCTCGAAGAGCGACTCCTCATCAGGGAATGTCTTGTACTTCACCGTCATTCCGCCGGACTCAACGATGTCTTCTTCCTCATCATCAGCGAGATAAAGCGCACTCCCCTTCTGCGTCTCATGCACCAGCGTTCCGATGCACACGACTTTCCCCGTCAGCGGATTCAGTCCGCCCCAGTCCTTGCGCTTCTCGCGATCCTCGTCGCTCTCCGCACCTCGAAGCAGATACTCCTTCTGCGCATCATCAAAAGACGATCCGAAATCGAGCGGGATGGTTTCTATGTCGAAGATGAGGGTTTGCATAAGTCAGAACCGGAATTTATGGGATTGAGTGGATTTTTGGGATGGGGACAGCCCCAGGTGTTTCCATAAACTTGTTAGACCCACTATGTCATTCCCGCGAATGCGGGAATCCAGGTTCGAGCACCCCAATCGAAGGGTCTGGATTCCCGCGTTCGCGGGAATGACAATAACGGAGCGGCCCTTTTTTCTATTCGTTGTCCTTGTGGAATCAACTGACGAGAAATGACTCTTCCACTTCATACGTTAGGCGCTCTTCAACTACTTCTACCTTCAGCGTAATCCTCCCCCCTCAGCGAAATCCAGGTTCAAAAAAATGGAATACAAAAATCTCGGCCGCTCGGGCCTCAAAGTCAGTCGCCTTTGTCTCGGTACGATGAACTTCGGCTCTCAGACAGACGAGCCCGAAGCATTCCGTATCATGGACCGCGCGCTCGAACTCGGTATCAACTTCTTCGATACGGCGAATGTCTATGCTCGCCCTGCGCCGACTGGTACCACCGAGAGCATCATCGGACGATGGTTTGCGCAAGGCGGAGGTCGCCGTGAGAAGGTCGTGCTTGCGACGAAGCTCTTCGGGCAAATGGACCCGTGGCCGAATAATGCACGCTTCTCCGCGCTTGGTATTCGCCGCGAATGTGAAGCGAGCCTCAAGCGACTGCAGACCGATTACATCGATCTCTATCAGATGCACCACGTTGTTCGAGAGTTATCATGGGAGGAAGTTTGGCAGGGATTCGAACAACTTTTTGCTTCCGGGAAGATTGTGTATAACGGCTCCTCGAACTTCGCGGGATGGCACATAGCTCAAGCCAGCGAAGCAGCCAAGCGGCGGAATTATCTCGGACTCATCTCGGAGCAGAGCCTTTACAATCTCGCCGAACGTACGCTTGAACTGGAAGTCATTCCGGCCTGTCAGCACTATGGTCTTGGCCTCATCCCCTACTCTCCGCTATTCGGCGGACTACTCGGTGGAGTCTTAAAAGGCGTCGAAGGCGGACGAAGATCCTCGCCAAACGTGCAAGAGCGTCTCGCGAACTATGCAAAGATCGGTATCAATTTTAAAGATGGGAGCACAGCAAACAAGATCGAAGCATATGAATCCTTATGCGACGAGATCGGAGTTAAGCCTGCAATTGTCGCCCTTGCATGGCTGCTTCACCAACCAGCAGTAACTGCGCCGATCATTGGTCCGCGAACGGTGGAGCAAATCGACGATGCATTCGTTGCACTATCGACAACTCTCTCCAAAGCGACACTCGATAAACTCGACGAAATCTTCCCCGGACCGGGCGGCACAGCACCGGAAGCGTATGCCTGGTAATCGAACGATCTTTTCCATCGGTCATTCCAATCGAACGATCGAGGCATTCCTCGAACTCCTCGAAGAGAATGAGATCGAACTTGTGGCGGATGTTCGCACTGTTCCAAAATCGAGGACGAATCCGCAGTTCAACAAGGAGACACTTGCGGTTACGCTAAAGGCACATAGCATCGAGTATATCCACCTGCCCACACTCGGCGGACTTCGAGGAAAGAAGAAAGAGTCAGCGCCCTCGCATAACACTGCCTGGGAAAATTCCAGCTTCCTCAACTACGCAGACTATGCCGAGACTGAGCCATTTCGCGCAGGACTCCGCGAACTCTCTCTGATTGCGAATGAAAAACGAACGGCGTATATGTGTGCCGAAGCTGTGTGGTGGAGATGCCACCGAAGAATTATTACGGATTACCTGCTCTCACAAGGCTGGGACGTGCAGCACGTCATGGGACACGGAAAAACGGACGAAGCAGAAATCAACGCGAATGCGGTCGTGCAAGAGGATGGCAGAATCACCTATCCAGGTGAGCAGGCAGAATTAGATTTTGGAATCTAATCACTCCCGGCGTATTCACCATCACTCGCATCCTCGGGCTTCGCTTCGGCATTGACATAGTTGACAATGTAGCCGGAATTGCTGAATTGCTGTCCTTCAAATTGAGGAACAGGCGTAGTCGCTTGATTATCATACTCAGCCCGCAAGGTGTCTGCGAGTTGCAGTTTATCTTTCCCGTTTAGCACCTTATCAGCCACGGTGTACACCTGCGTTTCCTCCGTCGCGGCATGTTCGCGATAAAGCTTGACGAGTTCGGTGCCACCGGCAATAAAATCGGCGTCTTCCTTTTCGTGGGCAGAGTGCGAAGCAACAAGCTCGGCGGGATCACGTTTTTGCTTTCGAAATGCGTCCCAGTCATGGACCAATTTGATCGTCGCGATTTGCAGTACCTCGTGGCCTTCAATTAAGAAGCGAATGGTTGCGCCGGGCTGCTGAAATCCCACTCGCGGTACTTTGGCAGCGATTAGAGGAAACAAGTATTTCTCCTCATCGCGCTCGTGTTGCGGCGCGGACTTTAGGAAAAAATCGAGAACGGAATTCCATTCCTTATTCGCGGCAAAACTCGCGAAGACTCCGTTCTTCTGCGCATCGGCCAGAAGCCGCTCAAGCTCCGCACAGTTGTGCAAAATGAGCTTGTGCGTATCGCGAAAAAATTGAAGACCGTCGGTGTATTCTTTGGGATCTGGGAGGTTCATTTGTAACTAAACCATCGGCTGCCGGGAATATATTCCCATCGAAAAAGATTAAAGGGGGCTATGACTGAACTTCTGATCAAACGACTAAACGATTCCGACGCCGATATTCCTCTACCGGGCTACGCCACCGCGCACGCCGCCGGACTCGATATTCGCGTCAACGCCGCGATAGAAATTGCTCCTGGAGCAGTGTTTCTCGCTCCCACAGGCATTGCCCTCGAAATCCCTGAAGGATACGAGGGGCAAGTCCGACCTCGCAGCGGACTGGCCGCACAGCACGGCATCACCTGCCTCAACTCCCCCGGCACTATTGACGCCGATTATCGGGGCGAGTTAAAAATCATCCTGATAAATCATGGGAAAGAAACCGTTCGTTTCGAGCGTGGGATGCGGATTGCGCAGCTTATTATTAGTAAGTATGAGAAGGTAAATGTCGTTGAGGCCGGGGAGTTGGCGGAGAGCGTTCGAGCTGCTGGGGGGTTCGGGCATACGGGGACAAAATAGCTGTACGTTGTAGGTATGACATTTAGAGTCACGCCGTTGTAGTCGTGACCTTTAGGTCACGGTCGCGAAGCGTAGATATCCGCATAATACACCGTGACCTAAAGGTCACGACTACAACGATTCAATCCATTTTACATATTTTCCGAAGTGCCATTAGTCCATAACAAAGTCATCACCATCGAGCGCCACATCATCGAGCAGCAGGAGCGCTCCGATGGGGCCACCGGCGATTTCTCCGCGCTTTTGCGTGACATGGCGCTCGCCTTCAAGATCATCAACCGCGAAGTGATGCAAGCAGGGCTCGTCGATGCGCTCGGCGCTACGGGGCAGGAGAATGTACAGGGTGAGATCGTGCAGAAGCTCGATGAGTTCGCCAACACGGTCATCTACCGCGCAATGGATCACGGTGGACATCTCTGCGGCATGGCCAGCGAAGAGAACGCGGAGATTCTTCCCATACCGAAGCAGTACAAGTGCGGCAAGTACGTCCTGCTCTTCGATCCGCTCGATGGCTCTTCGAACATCGACGTGAATGTCTCGATCGGCACGATCTTCTCCATATTGAAGCGCGTAACGCCTGAGGATACACCAGGAGAACTCGAAGATTTTCTTCAACCGGGATACAAACAGATTGCTGCGGGCTATACGATCTACGGTCCATCAACGATGCTGGTTTATACGGCGGGTCGCGGCGTGTATGGCTTCACGTATGATCCATCGGTCGGTGAATTCCTCCTCTCACACGATGACATCCGCATCCCCGAACATGGCTCGATCTACAGCGTCAATGAGGGCAACTATCACAAGTGGGACGCCGGGATGAAGCGCTACATCGACTGGGCGAAGATGGACGTTCCCGAAGAGGACAAGAAGGCATATAGCCTGCGCTATATCGGCTCAATGGTGGCGGATGTTCATCGCACGCTGCTTTATGGCGGTGTATTCCTCTATCCTGCTGATATCAAGAGTTACAAAGGCAAACTGCGATTACTCTACGAGGCGAATCCAATGTCGTTCGTAGTTGAGCAAGCCGGCGGACGCGCCAGTGATGGACGAAGCCGTGTATTAGAACTTCAACCGGAGAAGCTCCACCAGCGTACACCGCTCATCGTCGGAAGTCCGAAGAATGTGGAAGAGGTTGAGCGCTTCCTCAATTCGGCTTCTTAATTCCTGAGCATCCCACTCAGGACTTAGGACATCCTACTCCCGGATCAATCTCCCGCCTTATCCATCAGGGTCAACCCCTCGGCGCACTTCTCCAAATGAAGATCATGCACGAGCTGATGGATAACTTCCCGCTCGCTCTTGTCGAGCATGTGAAGACTAATCATGTGAGAGCTTCCGGCCCGTGCAACACTCAGGACGGCCCGAGAAATCTCGGTGCGGACATCATGCGCATCCACTTCCGTTAGGCGGTCAAGGGTACCGGCAAGCACCGTGCGGGCGCGCATGAAGCGGTCATTATCCCAGGTGCTCTTGAGCATCGGGAGTAAACCCATGTCGGTGCCTATCGATTCGATGTCGCTTCGCGTTGCAAGTTCGAACGATCGTTCCATCGTCGTCACGAACTTCTGCACCGCTTCGAACTCGGCGGTCGTCGTGGCGTTGTCGGCCATGACGAGTTGCATGATCGGCGATAGGATCAGACCCGCGTAGGCAAGCTTCGCAGGTGTCGTGTGCGACTCCTGCCAAAGCCCGATCTCGCGCAGACTCGCAATTTCCTGGGGGGTAAAAAATGGGGGGGTGTCGAGAGAATTCAGCATGGTGGTGTTCCGATTGAGGAGTAGTAACCATACTTTCCTCAAAAGGAATTCATCCTTCTTTGCAGCAACGATGGACGAGTAACGGGTAACGAGTAATTTATGCCTATCCGTTTTCTTTTTGGTAAAAATTTTGAAGCACAAACGTAAGAAGAGTATGGTCTCCATGGAAGCTGGTGCGAATAGCCGTATTTTTGCATCAACTATGACAACACTCGAACGAGCCCGCTCCAAGAACGCTGAACTGAACTGCTTCCTCGAAATTTTCGAGGAGGACCGCTACGCCGCCCGCCAGGGGTCCCTATCGGGCATGTCCGTTGCGGTAAAGGATGTGCTGGCGCTGAAGGATGCGCGGCTAACGTGCGGATCGAAATTCCTGGAGCCATTCCAGTCGCTCTATACCGCCGCGTGCGTCCAGCGCCTGATGGATGCCGGTGCCAGCATCGTCGGCAAGACGAATATGGACGAATTCGCGATGGGCTCGTCGAACGAGAACTCTGCGTACGGACCGGTGCTAAATCCATGGGACACTACTCGCGTGCCGGGTGGATCGAGCGGCGGTAGTGCCGTTGCTGCAGCTATTGGGGCCTGTACCGTCGCGCTCGGGACAGACACCGGCGGCTCTATCCGGCAACCGGCAGCATTTTGCGGCGTTGTAGGTATGAAGCCGACGTATGGTCGCATCTCCCGGTATGGCCTAACCGCATTCGCTTCCTCCTTCGATACGGTCGGCACCTTCTCCCGGACTCTGGAGGACACGGCCCGCGCCCTCGAAGTCATGTCCGGCTTCGATGAGATGGATTCGACGAGTTCGAGAGTGCCGGTGGAGAAATACTCGAATGCACTTTCGCGAGATGTTGCTGGACTGAGAATCGGAATTCCAAAGGAGTACTTTGGAGAAGGAATAGAGCCAGATGTTCGGAGGCTCGTGGAAGAATCGAAGGCAAAATTACAGAAGGCGGGATGTACGATCGTCGATGTCTCACTCCCCCACTCCAAATATTGCGTGGCTGATTATTACATCCTGACGACTGCCGAGGCATCGAGCAATCTTGCTCGTTTCGATGGAATTCGGTACGGGAGAAGAGCACAAGGTGTGACTTCGCTCGAAGACACGTATCGTAAGTCTCGTTCGGAAGGATTTGGTCGCGAAGTGAAGCGGCGGATCATGCTTGGGACCTACGTGCTCTCCTCGGGATATTACGATGCGTATTACACCAGAGCACAGAAGGTACGCCGCCTCATCACGCAGGATTTTGGGATCGCGTTCGGCGAGTGCGATGCACTTCTCACACCAACGACACCAACGACTGCGTTCAAGTTTGGCGAGAAGGTCAGCGACCCACTGGCGATGTATCTTAACGACATTTTTACCGTAAGCGCAAACATCGCCGGAGTGCCTGCCATGAGTGTGCCTGTCGGGCTTGACAGCAACGGTCTGCCGGTTGGTGCGCAGCTTATCACGAAGCACTTCGACGAATCAACGCTCTTCGCCTTAGCGAAGGAGATACATGTACGCGTTACCGATCAACTCCCGTTGTGAGCAGTTGTGATAGAATCACTGTGGAATACTATGTGTGGAATGTGTGAGCAAAATATACTTGCGAACATAATCTGAAATCGCGAGTTTCGAGGAAACCACATAGAATGTATTGACGTGTTACAATACTTCCAGATTGAACATCCACATAATTGTAACGAATCTAACTCATGTCTAACAACCCACTCGCAGGCACAGCAATTGGCTTTGGCACCATGTCGTTATGCATCGAGAATGACCGACCCACGGAAGCAGAATCCATTCGAATGATAGAAGAACTGATCGATGAAGCAGGTCTGAACTTTATCGATACTGCTGACGCCTATTGTTTGAATGAGAAAGAATTTGGTTATGGAGACCGCATCGTTTCGAAATTCATGGGGCGCAAGAATGTTATCGTTGCAACGAAAGGCGGATTCACGCGGCCGGAAGGAGCTTGGAAGCCATGTGGCAATCCTGCCTACTTGCGCGCAGCGTGCGAAGCCAGTCTCAAAAATATGGGAGCCGAAACAATTGACTTGTATCAATATCACAGACCGGATCCGACCGTCCCGTATGCCGATAGCTTGGGGGAACTCGCGCGACTGCGTGAGGAAGGCAAGATAAAGCACATCGGAATTTCCAATGCGAGCCTTAAACAACTGACGTTGGCTAAAGAGATAGTAGATGTCTCTTCTATTCAGAACCAGCTTTCGGTCTTGGGCTACCAAGCAAAGTGGGACGATCCCATTTTCCGTTTCTGCGAAGCCAATGATGTTGCCTTCATTGCCTATGGCCCACTAACGGGCCATCTTACTCCCTACATGCTTGAAACACTCTCCGAGCGGTTCAATCAAGCAGCACGAGAGAGATCGCTGACGCCATATCAATTGGCACTCCTTGGCTTGCGTGGACTTTCACCCACAATTATTCCGATCCCCGGTTCAACATCGAAGCAGCACGTTCTGGAAAATCTGTCGGTCTCGAAGATAACACTCGCACAGGATGTCGTAAGCGAGATCAATGCCATGTTAAGAGAGGATGTCAAGAAACCCAAAGCGAAGAACTTAGTGTAGTACCATCATAATTTAAGGCTTTACATCATCATCGTTTGCATAGCAGATTCTTCTCTTCGTATCCAACGGTATCGCGGAGTAGCTCTTCGGTCGTTGTAGGAATAAGACGCTTCTGCTTCTCGTCCAAGATCGTCAAAGAGTATCCATTCGATGTCAGTAGATCGAGGAATTCCTTTGCACCGTTTTCTTCTCGTTCGTTCAAGGTTTTGGGTGCAAACTCGGTGAAGATAATACTCGGCTTGCCGGAGCGAATGTATCCTCGCATACCACGCAACACCTCAAGCTCCGATCCTTGCACATCCATCAGGATGACATCGGGTTCTGGCACTCCGCGCGCACAGAGTCCATCGACAGAGTGAATCGGCACTGGGACTTGCTCGCGGTCGGGATAATCGCGCAGCTGGTGATCGCCGGAGTTGGATTCGCTCAGGGCCAAACCGGCAATGCCATCGCGATCTCCAAGTGCGGCACCGAATATCCTCACATTGGCGAGATGATTCTCCTGAACCATCTTATGGAGCAGAAAAAGATTCGATGGCGCCGGTTCAAATCCACACACGATGCCATTCGTGCCAACGCATTCAGACGCCACAAGCACGTAATATCCTACGTTAGCGCCGATATTATAGACCTTCATCCCCGGCTTCAACTCCTGCCGAACGATCTCCGTTTCGAAAGGCTCGTACTGATGATACATGATGAACTGATGCGCCACTCCCCCATCTTCGGCTCGCACATAGATGAACTTGTCAGGCAATCCCGGCACGGATATTTTCTGCACGCCGCGGATGCGGAAGAACGGTAGCATCTTATGCAGACGGTACGCGAGCTTGTGGTGCAGATCATTTATCGCAGGCGTACGATCATAGCCACGACCAGTAGTCGCGACAAGTGCCTTCCTCAGAATCTCGAACATGTACGCTTTCATTCGATCCATCCCAAATCTCCAAAGTTCGATTCCATGCCACCTGTTCTTGTCATTATTCCTCCGCTATCACCCACCCTTCGGCGAGTTCTTTATCTACCAACCCATCGATAAACCGGCTTGGCTTCGAGAGTACGATACCCGATTCGCGATCATACAGATTCGTCGGATAGGTGATAATTAAATGCTCCTTCGCGCGAGTTGCAGCAACATACATCAGCCGCCGCTCTTCTTCCAAATCTTCTGGGTCACGAGCAGCATGAATCGATGGGAAACGGCCATCAAGACAATTTGTGATTATGACGGAGTTCCATTCAAGCCCTTTCGCGGAATGTATTGTGCTCAGCGTCAGAATCTCATTATCCCGCGTACTCTCCTGCATCTCCGTCATCGACTCCGTCGGAGGGTCGAGCGAGAGATCACTCAAGAGTGATGTCAGCGAGCGATACCGCTCCGTGATAAGCTGGAAGGTCTCGATGTCTTTCTCGCGCTTTTGGTGGTCGTCGTACTTGCGGCGCAGAATCGGTTTGTAGTATTCGATGAGATGCTCGACCTTCTCCGGTGGTGTCAATCTATCGTTCGCAACGTATCGCAGCGTAGCAAAGAGATCAACAACGTTTCGCGGCATCTTCGCGAATTCGAATGGCGCAGGTACAGTACCTTCGATCACTCCTTCACTGAATTGCTTAACCGATACTTTGCCATCCGAGATGTCCTGAACGATTTTCTCCGCCGTCTTCGGACCTACCCCATCGTGTAACAGTAATATGCGATACCAACTAATGGCATCCTGCGGATTCTGCAACACGCGAAGCATCGCGGTCAAGTCCTTGACATGAGAAGTTTCGATAAACTTCATTCCACCAAATTTCTGGAACGGAATATTCGCACGCTGCAATTCCAATTCGAGATCGAACGACATATAGCCCGAGCGGAAGAGCACCGCGATGTCATTGAGGCTCACACCCATCTCTCGATATTCGAGGATCTTCTCTACGACATAAAGCGATTGTTGCGCTTCATTCTCCGCACAGACAATCTGCGGCATCTCTCCGTTCGCGTGACGCGAATAGAGCATCTTCTCATAGCGCCGTGTCGCCATCGAGATGATGTGGTTTGTCAGTGTGAGAATCGGCATCGTCGAGCGGTAATTCTCTTCGAGCGGAATGACGACCGCGCCAGGGTACTGCGAAGGAAATTCGAAGATGTTCTCGACTTCCGCACCGCGAAACCTGTAGATGGATTGTGCATCATCACCCACTACCATCACGTTCGCTCTGCTCGGATCATCTCCTGAGAGTAGTGTTACAATTCGCGCTTGTAAACGGTTGACATCCTGATACTCATCGACCATGATGTAGCGATATTTCTTCGCAAGTGCCTGTCGCACGGGAGCATTGGTTTCGAGGAGCAGGACGAGATTTGTAAGCAAGTCATCATAGTCCATCGCGTTCGACTTGCGCTTGTAGGCGTGATAACCTTCGGACAACCGGATGATCTCACCGAGATCATCCATAAAATGCGGATAATTCTCTTCAACGACCTGCTCCAGCGGAATCAGCTTGTTCACGGCAAGCGAGAACATTGTACCCAGCGTTGTCTTCTTCGGGAATCTACGTCGAGCAGTTGCAAGGCCCATCCGCGTCCGCAACAGATTGATCGCATCTTGCGAATCGCCGCCGTCGAGTATGGAGAAATCGTTGGTGTAACCAATCAGATTCGCATAGTGGCGGAGCGTGATATTAGCAAACGAGTGGAATGTCCCGCCCGAAACGTTCTCCGCAGCGCGATCATGCAGGAGTGCGGAGGCACGCCGCAGCATTTCTTGAGATGCGCGCCGTGTAAAGGTAAGCAGTAGAATTGATTTTGGATCGACGCCCTGTTCTACCAAGCGAGCGACGCGATAAGTCAAGGTTCGTGTCTTACCCGTCCCAGCTCCCGCAATGACGAGAGCGGGTCCATCGCGGTGCTTGACGGCCTCGAACTGTCCGACGTTTAGCTCCTGTTCGTACCGAACCTTGAATTTCGATTCATCGACGCGCGCGACCTCGGACGATCGCTTCAGTATGAATCGTTTTGGAGCAAGAACGGGGCTTTGGTCGGACATGACGGTACAACCCGAAAGACGATTGAATCGCTTCCAAAGAAGCGCGATGAACCAAACTTATAGAATCCTTCCTGTTGCTCATGGGTTTAGGAAATCTATGAAACGAATTTTACTCTGCCTCGCACTTTGCCTTTTCGCCAACGGCTGCTCGGACTCCGTATCTCAATCGGGTCAGACTTACCCGTTGCAACTCTCCGTCTCAAATTACAACAGACCGCCCGGCAGTCTGATTGAGTCTTTTACGCTTCAGGTTTCGAAGAATGGAACTCCTCTGAGTGGGGCCAAACTAACGGCACTGTTCGCACCGGATGGGATCTTCGATACCGTTACTGTGAACGGAGCTATACTGAAGTCCGACGCAAACGGAACCCTTATTTTCAATATCAATTGGGGTGCGGAGTCCGCTGTTGCGTTCCAGGCGGTGAAGGACTCAGTTGTGAGCAACTATGTTCGATTCTGATCCGGCTACTTCATTCTCCCAAGCTTCACATTCCAGCGCGCAATTGCCTTTCGAACCATATCGGGATTCGTGCTGCCAACCGTCGTCTTCTCCCGAACGCTGGTCATCGGATTGAGGTAACCATAGATGTCTTCCTTGAACTGGAGCGAATAGCTTTGCAACACATCGAGCGGTATTGAGATGAGCGGTAAGTTGTGATCAACCGCATACGCAACAATGCTTCCCGTAATCCCATGCGCCTCCCGGAACGGGACACCTTTTCGGGTGAGATAGTCTGCGATTTCAGTAGCGGTGAGTAGATCATTCTGAACTTCCGAGAGCATCCGCGCCGAATGAAACGTTGTCTCGCGCAAGAGGAAGGCCATCATTTCAAGCGAGCCGCCCGTGGTTTCGATCGCATCGAACATCGGTTGTTTGTCCTCTTGCATGTCGCGATTATATGCGAGAGGAAGCGCCTTCATCGTCGTCAGAAGATTGATGAGTGAGCCATAGACCCGTCCCACCTTGCCTCGAATCAGCTCCGCCATGTCCGGATTCTTCTTCTGTGGCATAATGCTTGATCCTGTCGTCACAGCATCTGACATAGTGACATACCCGAATTCCTTCGTGGACCAAATCACCAACTCCTCCGCCATCCGGCTTAAGTGCATCATGATGATGCTACAAGCGGAGACAAGTTCAATGAGATAGTCGCGGTCGCTCACTGCATCGATGGAGTTTGCCAGAACTGATGCGAATTCTAATTCAATAGAAGTCATCTCGCGGCTAATCGGATAGGATGTTCCCGCAAACGCAGCGGCACCGAGCGGCGAGCGATCCACGCGGCGAAGGCAATCGTTCAATCGCTCGCTATCGCGCCCGAACATTTCAACATACGCAAGCAGATGATGACTAAGCAGAACAGGCTGCGCCCGTTGTAGATGCGTGTAGCCCGGCAGAATTGTCTCGATGTGCTTCTCGGCAACAGCAAGCAGCGAATTCATAACCTCCGAAACTTTGCCAGTCAACTCGGGAATTGCTCGTTTCAGATAGAGCCTCTCATCGAGTGCAACTTGGTCATTGCGGCTGCGTCCTGTATGGAGCTTTCCACCTACGCTACCGATCTGCTGCGTCAACCGCTTTTCGATGGCAAGATGCACATCTTCCATCGAAGCATCGAATACGAACGCACCAGTCTCGATGTCCTGGGCAATCGCTTCTAGCCCAGCAATGATCTGATCGGACTCTTCGATCGCAATAATGCCGGTTTTGCCCAGCATCCGCGCGTGAGCAATCGAACCGCGAATATCTTCACGCCACAGCTTCCCATCGAGCGCAATACTCGACGAGAAGCGATGTGCAATATCCGCGATCGCTTCTGAAAAGCGACCGGCCCAGAGAGCGGAGTTGACTTCTGACACTACGCTAATTCCGAAATCGCTTGATTGGAATTCTCCTTCACTCGCGCAATCGTCCGCAATGGCAACGAGAAGATTTTCGAGAAGCCTTCACCGGCGGCATGATCGAATGTATCTTCAGATGTATAGGAAGCAAGCGCCTTATCGTAAAGGGAGAATGGCGATGTGCGCGAAAGAATACTGAGATTCCCCTTATACATCTGCACCACGACCGTCCCGCTCACATTCTGCTGTGTGCTGTCAACGAACGCATCGAAGGCTGCACGAAGCGGCGAGAACCAAAGACCATTATAGATTAGCTCAGCATAGTCCTGGGAGATTTTCGCTTTGTAGTGAGCAGTCCATTTGTCGAGCGTCAGGCGTTCCAGCTCGCGATGGGCATAGTGCAACAACGTCGCACCCGGCGCTTCATAGATTTCCCGCGACTTAATTCCGACCAATCGGTTCTCGATCATATCGAGTCTGCCGATGCCGTGCGCACCCGCGAGATGGTTGAGTCTCACAATAAGCTCGACAGCATGAATCGCTTCACCATTCAAGGCAACCGGTACGCCCTTTTCAAACGCAATTGAAATTTCTTCTGGAGTATTCGGCGCGACCAATGGAGAAACAGTTCGTTGATAAGCATCCTCCGGCGGCGCAACCGTCGGGTCTTCGAGAACGCCGCACTCGATGCTCGTTCCCCACAAGTTCTCGTCGATAGAATACGGATTCTTTTTCGTCGCAGAAACCGGGATTGCATTCTCCTCGCAGTATGCAATTTCATCCTCGCGCGAATGGAACTCCCAATGACGCACAGGTGCGATTACACGAAGATCAGGAGCAAGCGCCCACACACCTGCATCGAAACGAATCTGATCGTTGCCTTTTCCCGTACAGCCATGCGCAACGACGGTACACTCTTCCTTGCGCGCTATCTCCACGAGCGTCTTTGCGAGCAATGGGCGTCCGAGAGCAGTTGCAAGCGGATATTCACCTTCATAGAGCGCGCCAGCCTTGAGCGCGCGGAAGACATACCCCTCCGCGAATTCTTTTTTGAGATCGACATGATAGGCAGCCTTCGCACCGAGCGAATACGCCTTCTCATTGATCCCGTTCAATTCTTTCTCTTGACCAAGATCGCCGGAGACCGTTACGATCTCTGCGCCGAATTCTTTCTGAAGCCAATACGCCATGACGGATGTATCGAGTCCGCCGGAAAAAGCAAGCGCGATGCGCGCCCCTTCAAGGCCTTGGAGGCCGCTAACTGAAGCCATGTGTTCGATGAGTTATGCTGTTGTGATGTACGCTCGTAATTCTTTGATCAGCCGTGGAATCTCCTTCAAGGAGCGCGGCGTGATGAAGATGGTATTATCTCCGGCGAGTGTGCCGAGTATATGCGGGGAGTTCATTGAGTCGATGAGTTGTGCCACGCCTTGCGCCCGGCCCGCGAGTGTCTTCACGACGATGAGGCACTCGTTATGCTGAATCGATGTGATCTCATAACTAACCAATGCACGCACCCGTTGATCATCTGCCTCCTGGCTGACATATCGTGGCCCGTCGGGTGTGCTCATGCGAGCGATGCCCATCTCGTTCAAATCGCGCGAAAGTGTCGCCTGTGTGATTTCGATTCCAGCTTGCTTAAGAGCCTTAACAAGATCCTCTTGCGAACTGACACGCTTCTGCGTGAGAATCTCACGAATGGTAAACTGTCGTTTCTGTTTGTTCATAATTTTCGAGCGAATATTCGTTCGCCTCAGCTAAGGCCGCTTCATCTACAGCGGGGTCCGTCAATATGGAAGTGTCCGATAACAGCGTGGCGAGCACCGCCTTTTGTACGTGAAGACGATTCTCTGCCTGCACATACACGACAGAGTTCTTCGACTCCATCGCTTCTTCCGTAATCTCTTCCCCACGATGCGCCGGAAGACAGTGCATGATAAGTGCGTTCGGATGCGCAAGACGAACAAGGTTGCTGTTCACTTGATAATCCTTGAACGCCTTCAGCCGCGCTTGCTTTTCTTCCTCCTGGCCCATGCTCGTCCACACGTCGGTGTAAATCACATCCGCACTATCGGCGGCTATGCGTGGATCGTTGACAATCTCAATGGTACTGATGCCGCTTCGAAGCGCAGCTTCCAGCAATTGCGGCGCGGGATGGTAGCCCGTAGGCGCGGCAATCGAAAGGTGCATAGGATAAATCGCAGCCATCTCGATCCACGAGTTCGCCACGTTATTGCCATCACCGATGAACGCAACCTTAAGTCCTGGACGAAGCTTGCCGAATTGACGAACGGTGTACATATCCGCAAGTATCTGGCATGGATGTGACAAGTCCGTCAACGCATTGATAACCGGAACGGTGGAGTGCTCGGCAAGCCCGAGAATCACGTTATGATCGAAGAGCCGCGCGACAATGCAATCCGAATAAGAGGAAAGCACTCGTGCAACATCTTTGACGGACTCGCGTTCGCCAAGGCCTATGCCCTCGTTCGAAAGATAGAGTGATGTTCCGCCAAGTTGCGAGACGCCAACTTCGAACGATACTCGTGTCCGCAATGATGGCTTTTGAAATAGCAACGTAACATGTTTGCCCGCAAGCGGCTTCGCATCGGTTTTCTTTAGTACATCGGTCAAGTGCAGAAGGTCTTCGACATCCTGCTTCGACATTTTCGAAAAATCGAGGAGGTCTTGCTTTGGAACCATGCCCTTCGCCGCTCGCTCTCCAGCATTCCGATTCCCAAAAACTCGCTCTTCTCGGATTATCTGCGTGCCGACACCCTCATGTGTGAAGATTTCAAGCAACAGCGAGTGCTTCGCCGCGCCGTTGATTAAGTGGACTTTCTTCACACCGTTCGCGAGTGCCTCAAATGCGGCGTTCACCTTCGGTATCATCCCGCCAGAGATAATCCCCTGCTTGATGTATTGCTGCGCGCGCGCGTTAGTCAGCGTCGGAACAAGCTCGCCCTCGACGATGACGCCTTCTGTGTCGCTCAAGAAGAAGAGCTTCTCCGCGCCAAGTGCTTGCGCTATACCACTCGCGGCAATATCCGCATTGATATTATAGACCTCACCATCGGTGGAAACTCCTACCGGAGCGATGACCGGGATGATCCCTGTCGAAATCAAAGAATTAAGAAATTCGGAGTTCACCGATTCTACCTCACCGACAAGACCGAGATCGATCCCTTTCGGCGCATGTTTCTTAGCGGTGATAAGATTGTTGTCGATTCCACAAAGTCCGATAGCATTACCACCAGCATGATTGATGAGCCCGACAACCTCTTTGTTCACAGTGCCGGTAAGCGTCATCACGACCATCTTGAGCGTCGCTTCATCCGTGTAGCGTTGACCGCCGACAAAACGCGGCTCCACGCCAAGGCTCGTCGAAAGCTCGCTCACGGCATTGCCGCCACCATGAACGATAACAACGTTGATGCCGATCTTTTTTAGAAGTGTTACATCCTTCGCGAAGGAGTCCTTGAGCGCCGCGTCCGTCATAGCTGCACCGCCGTACTTGATGACAAAGGTCTTGCCTTCGTACCTCTGGATATAGGGCAGCGCTCCGATGAGGATGTCTTCTTTCGTCTGAATCATTGTCTTGCTGGATTCCATTTATGAACGATAACTTGCGTTGATGTGCACATACTCTTTCGAGAGATCGCACGTCCAGAACGTCGCGCTTTCGGAGCCTTGATTGAGATTGATGGTGATAGTGATATTTTCGTTTGCGAATGCTTCCTTCACCTTCACTTCGTCAATGACGATGCCATAGTTCTTTTCAAGTATTGGAAGACCGTTAAGTGAAAGCTGAACATTCTCCGGCACAAAGTCTATACCCGAATATCCAACGGCACAAATAATACGGCCCCAGTTTGCATCTTCCCCGTGAATTGCAGTCTTCACAAGATTGCTATTCGCAACCGACTGTGCTGCCCTCACAGCTTCTGCTTCTGTCTTGGCTCCGTTAACGATCACTTCCACAAGCTTCGTCGCGCCCTCCCCATCGCGTACAATCATTTTTGCAAGCTTCACCAGTACGAATTCGAGCGCGTTTGCGAAACGGACATACTCTTGCGTGCCCTCTTTGATTGCGGGCGCTCCCGACATGCCGTTTGCGAGAAGCGAAGCCATGTCGTTCGTGCTCGTATCGCCATCGACGGAGATACGATTGAAGGTGCGATCCACCAAGATGCCAAACGTCTTCTGAAGCAAAGGTTGAGCCATGTATGCGTCGGTCGTAAGGAATGCGAGCATCGTTGCCATGTTTGGCGCGATCATTCCGGAGCCTTTGGCGATGCCACCGATGCGCAATGGCTTTCCACCAATCTCAAACTCAACCGCGACTTCCTTCACATACGTATCCGTCGTCATGATTGCGACAGCCGCATCGTTGCTTCCTTCTGTCGATAGAAGAGCGGGCAACTGTGCGATCCCACTGACGACATTCTCCATCGGAAGGTATTGGCCGATAACGCCTGTCGAGGAAATGAGCACCTCTTCCTCAGGCAATTGCAAAGCAGCCGCCGTAGCACTCACCATCGCCCAGGCATCCTTCATGCCTTGCTCGCCCGTGCAGGCGTTCGCGTTTCCGCTGTTAACGACAATGGCTGAACATGTACCGGAGCCTCGCTTTAGAAGCTCCTTATCGACAACCACAGGTGCAGCGACGACTTTATTCTGTGTAAAGACCGCAGCAACGTTTGCGGGCACATCGCTCACGATGAGAGCAATGTCCTTCTTGATTTTTCGAATCCCGCAATAAACTCCCGAAGCACGAAAGCCTTGCGGCGCGGTAATGCCACCCACGATCTCCTCGAACTCGTTCGCAGTTTTATTCATGAGCATTGGCTCGCTTTCGATGGTGTCCGTTATAGTCATAGTAGTCCCTCAGTCTCTGCGAATCCGCAGAGGATATTCATATTTTGCACGGCCTGTCCTGCCGCTCCCTTAATAAGATTGTCAATGGTCGAAATGATAACAACTTGTCCACGCTCCGGCAGATAGCGAATGCCGATGTCGATGAAGTTCGAGTGCGCCACGCGCCTAATCTCCGGAATGCGATCAGCGGAGAAACGGATGAAAGCCTTGTTCGCATAATGTTCGGTGAAGGAGTTTACCAGACTCTCCTCCGAATTGAACGGTTTAACGTTCGCAACGATGGTCGTGTAAATCCCTCGCGTGATCGGAATGAGAAGGGGAATGAAGGTGACCTTCACTTCCTCGGACGATAGGGATGAAAGCACACTCTCGATTTCCGGAGTGTGCTGGTGATCTCCAACGCGATACGCTTTGACATTCTCATTGACTTCCGCGAAGGAATATTCGACCGCAGCCTTCCTTCCAGCGCCGGAGACGCCGGACATCGAGTTGATAATGATCGATGTGGGATCGATCCGATCATCGACAAGTAGTGGTGCGAGAGCAAGAATGGCACTCGTTGCGTAGCAGCCCGGATTGGCGATGAACCGGGCATTTGCAATCTCGTCGAACGACCACTCCGGCAAGCCATAGACGGCTTGTTTCAGAACCGCCTGCGAGTTGTGAGGCCGTCCGTAGAATTGCTCGTAGAGTGTCGTGTTTTGCAATCGATGATCGCCGCTTAGGTCAATAACAATTTTTCCAGCATCGAGAAGCGACGGAGTAAGCACCATCGCTTCGCCGTGCGGGAGTGCGAGAAAGCAAATCTCCGCGTCGGTTTGATCGACACCCGCGAATGCCTCGAACGTGCGATTCTCGTCATCGTGCCACGCATGAACATCGCTCACGAGCGCACCCACGGCTGACTGCGCGAACACCTTCTCCAGCGTGACGGACGGATGCCGCGCGAGAATGCGCGCCAGCTCGCCGCCCGCATACCCCGATGCCCCAAAGATTGCCGCTCGTAATTGCTTCACGAGCGCATAAACGCTCTACTATGCAGATAGTTGCATAATTATGCAGATTTAATATTCACGACACTGTTTCGTAACTCGAACGACCGCTTGTGCTAGCAGTACCCCGAATCTCGCACGTGTGCGGTGAACTCTTCTCTTCCTGTCCTGTTCGGAGAGCCGCACACATTACACGAACTTCCATTCATTCTTCATGATCTTAGCACTCGCCCGTTTTTTCCGTGGGATTCACACCGCAATTGGTATTAGTGCCGTTCCTGCGGAAGCACCGCTTGAAAAGCAGAAGATTTTTGTCTTCGTGTGGCTTGGCTTCATCGTGTTCTTCATTGGATGGTGCGCGGTAGTGGCGTATTGGTTTGGAAGCTAAGAAGAATCAATGATAGCATGTCCCTCCGTTCAATTTATCAAGTATTGGGTTTTGTCATCATTCCTTTATGGATAATGTCTGTCGCCGCCCACGCGCAATCGCCAGTTGTGCTTGAATCTCCCGCAGACAGCGCGACTCTTCCCTCCTTGCAACCAACTGTTATCCTTCGATGGCATCCAGTTGCTCCTATCGCTTTTTATCGAGTACAACTCGCGCGGCTACCGAACTTCGATCTGATGGAGTTCGATACGATTATCGCTTCGGGGACTACTGCGACATTTTCGCATGCAATCGAAGGGCCGCACTTCTGCCGGATCGCCGTCCATGATGCTTCGGGGGATACGGACTGGTCGACGATTTGGAACTTCACAATCGGATCGCTGGGAGTATTTCCTATACCAGGTGATTTTATGAAAGTATCAGCCATCTATCCAAACCCGGCGCGGGGAGAGATTGCTTTTACGATGGATCAAAGCACCTTCGGTGCAATTCCCATCGTCGTCCGAGACGCGCTTGGAAATGTTGTGCTTTCGTTACCGGCGTTGAAACCTGAATATGGTTCATGTTGTCGCATCAACGCCAGTAGCCTCGCCGAGGGATGTTATTATTTGGAACTTGCAAGCGCAGCGGGAATCCTCCGCAGGCGCTTTCTCATCGCGAAATGAAAGTGCGGTGATTCTGTTGTACGTGAAGTTCATTTTGTCTCTATCTAAATTTCTTCGACCATGACTAAGCGACAATTTACTGTTCTCGTATTCCGGTTGTTCGCAGTGTTTCTGAGTCTCCAACTCCTAAGCACCATCGGAGAGTTTATCAGAACGTTCGGATCACTTATTGGGATGTCATGGTTCTTTATCAGCGGGCTGCTTTTGAATGTGGTTCTTCCCGGTTGGGTGATATGGCTTCTCTGGAGTCGTGCTGAGTGGCTTATGCAGAGAATCTTCAGTTCGCCTTCGCTTGAAAGTGATTCCCTTTCAACATTTAGTCAAGTTGATTCTCGCGAAACGGATAACCAAAAGACCAACGCAAATTTAGGTAGTTGGCGAGAAGTTGCACCAAAAGAGAATCAGCTACATAACGAGCCTTTGAACATCCAAGGCGTTGAGGTGACTGCACTAACAGTTCTGGGAGCCTACTTATTCATGTCAGCTATTCCTTCGGCAGTCCTTGAAATTCTTGAAGAGATCAGATTCTTATTACGCGGGCCACAAACGTTGCTCGCACCCACACCGTCAAATCCGTTCACACGATTGCTCTCCACATGAACCATGGTATAGCATCACTGATACAATGCTATTATTCTCGTCATTACCGCGAATCTTGGTAGGTATCTACCTGCTTCTCCTCCCGAAGAAATTCGTAGCTTTTGTCGAGGCAATCCGAGTGAAAGTTTCTTCCAAGGTTCAATCCTGAATGAATCTACGAGATGACCTTCACCTTCCCCGCCGCTTTCTTCGCCAGCTCCCGCACCCCATCCGTCGAAGCGCCAAGCATATCATGCGCGAGCGCGACCGCCATTCGGCGGTACTTCCTCGTCGTGGGCTTACCGAATATCCGCACATCAACTCGCGACATAGAGAGTGCATTTTCTATACCTTCGTACCGCGGCTCGCTCGTTGAAGCATCCGGTGCAAGAATGACTGCACTTGCTCCGCTACCTTCAAGTGTGATTTCGGGAATCGGAAGACCGAGAATAGCGCGTGCATGAAGTTCAAACTCAGTGAGATTTTGGGAGCCGCTCATGGTTACCATTCCTGTGTCGTGCGGTCGCGGAGAGAGTTCGGAGAAATAGACGCCATCCTTGTCGGATAAGAAGAACTCGACACCCCAGATACCAAAACCTGTCAATGATTTCGTAACAGCCGCCGCCATACGCTGCGCTTCGGCGAGGTGGTTGGGGTTGATGGTCGCGGGTTGCCAGCTTTCCATGTAATCGCCGCGTTCTTGTCTGTGACCGATTGGCGGACAGAATAAAGTTTCTTCCGACCTTTGCGTAACAGTCAACAGTGTAATTTCAGAATCGAATGAAATAAATTCTTCAACGATAACTTCGCCCACTTTGGCGCGGCTTTTCGTCATTGCGATCTCCCATGCGTGCTCGATCTCATTCTCATTCCGAATGTAGGATTGCCCCTTGCCGGACGATGACATCAGCGGTTTCACAACGCATGGAATGCCGATTTGCGAAATAGCCTTGCGAAATTCCTCGATTGTTTTTGCATATTCATAACGAGCGGTTTTAAGCCCAAGCTCTTTCGAGGCCAAATCGCGAATGGCTTTGCGGTTCATCGTGAAGTTCGCCGCTCGCGCACTCGGAATTACTTGGATGCCTTGCTTTTCGTAATCATAAAACCGCTCGGTGCGAATGGCTTCGATCTCGGGAACGATAATATCGGGCTTATGCTTTTGCACGATGCGATCGAGATCGTCGCCGCTCAACATGTCGATCACTTCGCGCTCGTTCGTCACTTGCATCGCGGGCGCGCCATCGTAAGAATCGACGGCGATAACGCGGTGTCCGAGGCGCTTTACTGCAATAGTAAATTCCTTCCCAAGTTCGCCGGAGCCGAGTAAGAGAATAGTCTTTTTCATTTCGAGTGAACATTGCTATGCTCTAGGCATTCCTCGTAGCGGAAGCAATCAACCGTGTGGTCGTTGACCATTCCGACGGCTTGCATGAACGCATAGACAATCGTTGGGCCTACAAATCGAAAACCTTCTGCTTTCAGCGCCTTGCTCATCGCTTCGGATTCTTTCGTCGCGGCGGGAAGCTGCTTTGTGGTCTTCCATTGGTTCACAATTGTTTTTCCATCCACAAATTTCCATAAAAACTCATCGAACGATTGCCCACGCTCTCGAAGTGCGAGATATGCTTTCGCGTTCGCAATCGCGGCTTTGATCTTCAGCTTGTTGCGGACAATGCCCGCGTCGTTCATCAATCGTTCGAAATCGCGTTTTCCATAGCGGGCAATTTTTTCCGCATCGAAATTGTGAAATGCTTTTTGGTAACCTTCTCGCTTTTTGAGAATGGTTATCCAACTTAAGCCCGCTTGCGCGCCGTCGAGAATTAGTTTGGCGAGGAGCTTTGCATCATCGTGTTCGGGCGTGCCCCATTCCGCGTCGTGGTATGCGACAAGGAGCGGCTCATTTTCGGTAGCCCAGACGCAGCGGGCGATTTCAGTAGTATTGTTTGAACCCATAAACTATTTCTTTTCGAGCACAGCAATAATATGCGTTCCCCCATCCAGCGCGCCGGGTTGCCGGCTCGCTTCCAATTCGATTTTCAAAAAAGCATTCCAGAATTCGGAATCTAACCATCGGTTTTCCAGAACATTCTCACCTGCATATCCCAAAAAATTCGACGCGCTCATTTCAACGATCCTACACGGTTGCCGATTCAGCAAGGCGGTAAGCTCGGAAGATAAAAAGAGTCTGACTCGGTGACCTGCACTAAATCGTTCCTCCAGCAAGCCGCTTTCCCAGGGATCGGCTAACGCCTCGAAACCTACGGTATCGACCAGCGAGATAACCGCAGGAAAAAAATGCCGCAAGGCGCCAAGCCGAGACATCACGCTGAATAAGACACGACCGCCCCTCTTCGTCACTCGCAAACATTCTCGAATTGCATCGTTGGCCCTGTCGAGCGCATAACTGATTGGGCCGCCGAATGCAACAACGGCATCGAAAGTTTGGTCGGGAAAAACGGAGAGATCAACGATGTCGCATTGCACGCGCTTACGGACGCGCGATTCGAATCCTGCATCCGAAACATTCTTCTTGTTGAGTTCGAGTTGGACATTTGATATGTCGCCAACCGTGATGTTCGCACCCATCCGCGCAAGCTCAATCGTAAAACGGCCGGGACCTGCGCCAATATCCAAAACAACATCGTCGAACTTGATGTACTTCTGCAAATAGTGGAGATGAATTGCAAGGCCAACGCGCGAAGCAGCGTTTTGCTCGAACCGCACCCATTCGCGCTCTCCATAAGCGTCGTAAAATGCTTCCGTGTGCGAGCGGTCGTAGTTCATCGTTACGCCGCCACTAATTCCCGCAGCTTCACCACTAACGCATCGACATTCTTCTTCGCGTCGCCGAAGAGCATACGGGTGTTTTCTTTATAGAAGAGGGGATTGTCGATGCCGGCATAACCGGAGGCCATCGAGCGTTTCATCACAACGGCGGTTTTTGCTTTCCACACTTCGAGCACGGGCATTCCGGCGATGGGACTGGATGGATCTTCGAGCGCGGCGGGATTGACGATGTCATTAGCGCCGATAACGAGCGCAACATCGGTCGTTGGAAAATCATGATTGAGTTCGTCCATTTCGAAAACAATATCGTAGGGAACGTTTGCTTCGGCAAGCAACACGTTCATATGTCCGGGCAAGCGTCCGGCGACAGGATGAATGCCGAATCGCACATTCACTCCGTGATCGCGCAGAATCTTCACCATCTCCGCGAGCGAGTGCTGCGCCTGTGCGACAGCCACACCATATCCCGGAACGATAATAACGCTCTTCGCATCCGAAAGCATTTCGGCCACTTCATCGACATTTGTTGGCGTCACTTCGCCTTGCTGTTCGGAACCGGCAGCAGGAGCAACGCCCTC
The DNA here is from genome assembly GCA_003151825.1 of Ignavibacteriota bacterium. Lineage (GTDB taxonomy): Bacteria > Bacteroidota > Ignavibacteria > Palsa-1295 > Palsa-1295 > PALSA-1295. The sequence goes on along the minus strand of PLYO01000041.1, from coordinate 217,938 downwards.
GGCCGTCCCGAATCCACCCAAGATCACGCTGATGAACGAGCGGTTCATCGCTTTGCACATGATGAAAGACAGAATCGCTCCCGAACTTCCGACGAGGGCGCCGGTAACTATTAGCAGATCGTTCGACAACATGAATCCAGCAGCAGCAGCGGCCCATCCAGAATAGCTATTCAGCATCGAAACAACAACCGGCATATCCGCGCCACCGATTGCCATGACAAGATGAACGCCGATCACGCAGGCGATGGCTGTCATCACAAGAAGATACATCAAACCCGTGCCCTCCGCGCTTGACATAAAGATTACTCCCAAGACGATTACCGCAACGATCATTGCAAGATTGAGCAAATGCCGTCCGGGAAGCATTAGCGGTTTGCCGGAAATTTTTCCATTCAGCTTTCCGAATGCAATGACGGAACCGGTGAAAGTGATCGCTCCGATAAAAACCCCGATATAAATCTCGAGTTGATGTATCGTTTCTTCCGAACCGGAAAGGCCAGCGCTGCCGCCGAGATAATTGCTGAATCCCACCAACACCGCCGCCGCGCCGACGAAGCTATGCAGCATCGCGACTAACTCCGGCATCGAAGTCATCGCCACGCGCGAAGCGAGGATGCTTCCGATAATCGCTCCCGGGACCAATGCGACAATGAGCGGCTCATAACCATTCGATGGAATGAGTAATGCCGTCGCGGCGAGCGCAAGCAGCATTCCGATCATGCCAAAAAGATTGCCGCGCCGCGAGGTCGCGTGTTGCGATAGGCCGCTAAGGCTCAGAATAAACAGAGCAATAGCGGCGATATAGCTCGTAGTTGCAAAGCTGATACTAAAATTCATGTTTTGTAGGGACGTGCTGCGCACGTCCTATTTCATTCCTTGACTATTATCTGTTCACCAACAAGGACGTGCGCAGCACGTCCCTACATAATTCGTTACTTTCTAAACATCTTAAGCATTCGTTGTGTGACGAGAAATCCGCCGAAAATATTGATGCTCGCTAGGAGGACTGCCATAAAGCTTAATACCAAAACGACGGTAGGAATGTTGCCTCCTAATTGCAGCATGCCGCCGATGATGATAATGCCCGATATCGCATTCGTTACACTCATAAGCGGAGTGTGCAGCGCGGGAGTAACATTCCATATCACTTGCCATCCCAGAAATACCGCCAGAACGAATACGGTAAAATGTTGAAGAAACGACGATGGCGCGCCGAGCGCAAGTCCCAGGAAAACAATGGCTGCGACTGCAAGCGGAATCGCTTTCATCGCCTTCGATTTTTCCTTAACCTCTTTCTTTGCGATGACTGGCGCCGGTTTCGCAGGAGCAGGCGCGACTTTCGGCTTTGGCGCGGGCCACATAAGTTCGCCATGTTGCGCGATGAGTGCGCCGCGAACAGCTTCGTCATTTAGATCGACATGGAATTTTTCTGCGCCGCCCATATCGTTCAAGATATGATAGAGATTCATGCCATAAAGTTGGCTCGCTTGCGAGGCCATCCGGCTCGGAAGATCGGTATAGCCGATAATCGAAACGCCGTTGTGAACTGCGACTTTGCCCGGCTCGGTCAGCTCGCAATTGCCGCCGTTTTCTGCAGCAAGATCGACGATGACCGAACCCTCTCGCATCGCCTCGACCATTTCACGCGTAATGAGCTTCGGTGCGGGCCTGCCGGGAATGAGCGCGGTCGTGACGATGATGTCAACTTCCTTCGCCTGCTTTAAGAACAGTTCCATCTCGGCCTTGATGAATTCGGGGCTGACTTCCTTCGCGTAGCCGCCTTCGCCTTCGCCACTCTCGTTAATTTTCACTTCGAGAAACTCCGCGCCCATACTTTGAATTTGCTCTTTCACCGAAGGCCGCACATCGAACGAGCGAACGATCGCGCCGAGCGATTTTCCCGCTCCTATAGCTGCAAGTCCGGCAACGCCTGCACCGATGACGAGAATTTTCGCAGGCGGAATTTTACCCGCCGCTGTGACTTGTCCAGTAAAAAATCTTGGGAAAAGATTTGCAGCTTCTATTATTGCGCGATAACCCGCGATATTCGCCATCGAGGAAAGCGCATCCATCTTCTGCGCGCGAGATATGCGCGGGACGGCGTCGATGGCGAGAACTGTCGCTTTGGTCGCAACAAGCCGGTTGACCAACTCCGGATTTTGCGCGGGCGCGAGAAACGAAATCAGCGTTTTGTCTTCCGTAAGAAGATGGGCTTCATTCCCGCCTATCGAAGGATTATCCTCAGGTGCGCGTACCTTTAATATAATATTCGCATTGGCCCAAAGCTCGCGGGCGTCGGGTGCGATCGTGCAATCGGCTTCTATATAACGCGCATCCGGGAAATCGGCAGACTCGCCGGCGCCATGCTCGATCAGGACTGAAAAGCCGAGCTTTTGCAGCTTCCGTGCAGTATCCGGAGTAGCAGCCACGCGGCGCTCGCCGGCGTGAATTTCTTTCGGGATTCCGATCGTCAAACTCCGCACTGCATCCGGAGCAGAGGGCTGAGGTGTGTTTTGTATTTCGCTCATCGCGCCGCACCAAACGAACGCCGGGGCAAAATGGTTAGCGAAAAGTATCTATGAGCTTTGTAGCCGTACCCTTCAGGGTACGGAGAAACCGATTCACAACACGGGCTTGCTCACAACTTCGACAAAGCCTCACCCAGATCATCTGTTCGATCCAGCTTCATTTTTTTGCGGATGTTACCGCGGTGATCCTCGACCGTTCGCTCCGAGAGACAGGTCAGGCGGGCAATAGCGGCGGTCTGGAGTTTTACATGAATGAGCAGGCAGATCTTCACTTCCTGCGGAGTAAGATCGGGATATTTCGTTTCGAGTTTGGCGCGGAACTCCGGATGCACCGTTGCAAACTGCGCCTCGAATTTTCCGAAGTCGATCATCTCGCACGGAAGCTCCTTCAGCTTGGCGCGCACTTGCTTGATTATCTCCTCCGGTTCGTACTTATCGGGACGAAGCACTATCTTCCGCAGATCTGCCCGGAAATCTCCGAGCAATTCCGTCTGCGCAGCAAGGCTGGATGCGGTGTTGGCGAGTTCGCGTTCTTTTAGGCGGAGGATTTCCTGGGTTTTTTCGGCGGATTCTTTTTGGAGGTGCTCTCGGTATTTTAACTGGCCTCCGAGCTGATCTCCTGCCTTTTTTTTCTCTAATTCCATTTCCTTTTGCTTATACTCTATTGCATACTGATAATTTCCCAGACCGGAATAGGCGTCTGATAAGCATCCTGCCAAGTATAGCTCCTCCTGTTGTTCCCAAGGGCCAAAATATTCTTGCGCCTTCAGAAGCACCTCAAGGGCTTCTTCAAATCGCTTCGACTTTGAAAGAACATCCCCATAATGTATTTGTGCACGAGCAATGAGGTATGCATCACCAGTTAGAATACTAAGTTGAAGAGCCTTTTGAGAAAATATTTCGGCATCTGCAATTGCCTCGAGATCCAAGCAAGTTATTATCAGGTTTAATAGCACAAGGATGTGCATCGTGATCTCTGTGGAAGGCTCAATTATGGTGAGGGCTTGCTCAAGGAAGTTCCTTGCCTTGCCAAAGTTTGTTAAATCACGGTATGCAAGGCCTATGTTTATTAAATTGTATGCCTCGTCAGTTAATTTCCCAATTTCACGGGCAAGAGCTAATCCTTCAAACATATAGGAAAGTGCCTCCTCAACAGCACCTGATGCCCACAGCAACCCAGAGACATAATTCAAGAATTGTGACATTCTACCTTTGCTTTCGCATTTCTTAGCAATTGCAAGTCCTTCAAGTGAAAGTTTGATGGCCTCGTCGAACCTCTTTTGCCAAAAGTAGAGTAGTATACGCTGGCAGCGAATAGTCATGTCGTCAAAGGGATTGTAATCCATCGCTAAAAAAATCTCGGCGGTCTCGCACTCGGATATCGTTTGATTATACTCTCTTTTTAGGAGATGAAAATCTGCTTTGTTTACATGTATGTGGAATCTGAGAAAATTATTATCGAGCCTTTCGGCAATTACTTCGCAATAAGAAATCCAAGACATCATCTCACCCAGTTTCACAAGGCTTCCATTTCTAAATGCCATATGCTGTGCATACCAGAACTGCCTTTCGGGTGATTGTGTAGGATCGGAGAGTTTAGCTTCACAGAACGCAATAGCCTCAACAGGGTCATTAATTGCATTCAATTCATTGAGCAATTCCTTCTGCCTGAAATCCCGCTCGTCTACTACAGGCGGCATTTCGGTTGCAGCCGCTTCGAGCGAATCCGTTTCACCTCGATCGGTTTTTTTACTTGGCATGTGCGATCAGAATAAAATTATCATCTCGAAAAAACGCGGCGTGGGAAATAGTGCCGTAGGCACCGGAATTAGCTCCTTAGGAGCGTCATATTTGTAGCCCAGGGCGTCAGCCCTGGGTTAACGAATTATTTCGGTTTCAAAGCTCCGTAGGAGCGATATATTATTCGTTCCGTCGGAGCAGGGGAATATGCCGCTCCTACGGAGCTTAAATTCAATTTGCATTTGAACCCCCGGCTTACGCCGGGGGCTACAAATATGTCGCTCCTACAGAGCTACATGGTTATTACCTTTTCGATTTCACCGCGCCATTGCGGAGCGAGGAAACTGTCGTCACCGTCGAGACCGTCGAACCGAATGCGGCGATCTCGCCGATCACGTTTGACGATTTGACGAACATGACGTTCGCATCGTCGGGCGACCAAGTTGGATTCGTTCCGGCCACGCTTTGGGTATATTCGCCGTTGCCCGAACCGTAGTCGAGATAGTAAATGACGCCCGCATTGTCAAACGAGATCGTGCTGCCACTTCGCTCCCACTCGACATTGTTCACCTGTGGGAGGCTGTCAGCTTCTAAGAGAGAGCCGGACGAAGCGTCCGCTACCCGAAGATACCATGCGGCGGGCGCGGAGGCGGTGTGGCCGCTGAACGCGATCTTCGAATCGTCCGGAGACCATGATACCGAATAGCAGAGATTCTGCGACTCGGTGATAACGGACGTTGGTGTCCCACCGCTTTGGGAAATCGTATAGACCGTGGATGCGCCCGTTCCTCCTCCTGTTGAGTAGGATGCTACGAAAGCAATCTCGCCAGTTGAGGAATTGGAGCACCAGGCAAGCCCGTGTATGACAAAATTATTGCTGCCTGCTGTGGTAGCATATATCGTCCGCAGGTTGCTGCCAACAGGAACTCCATGTGTGTTAACGCTGACATCTATCGCCTTAATCGTGTCGTTATTTTCGATCCACGCAACACTGCTGCCATTCGGCGACCAGCATGGGGAAACCCCGAGCGAGAAGTTTCCAGACGTTGGCGACGTGTAGATGTTCGTCTGGTTCGAACCATCGGCGTTCATCACGGCGATGGTGGGGTATGTCGTTCTGCGGATGGTCACTTCGCCCACGTATGTCAATGCAGGATTAGCCGCAGGAGTGCTGGTCGAAAGCGGCAGGATGTTTTGAGGCCCGTCTGGCGAGGATGGGTTTTGTGCGCAGGATGCGAGTAAGATGCTGATTCCGAGAGTACCGAAGAGAACTGAAAGTCGAGTTTTCATAATAGATTAAAGAAAAAGTTGAAAAAGAACCTGGATTACGCTGATTTGTCTGATTACGTTGATTTTTTGAAATCTTCAAAATCTTGTGAAATCGAGATTCATGTAATTGAATACACAAACTTACGGGGTGGGCGGGAAAAAGGGATACGGGGTTTAGTACGGGATCGTTGTCTGAACCGGGATTACGCGGATTAAAGCGGATTACGCGGATTTATTTCGCCGTGACCTGAAGGTCACGGCTACGGGTGCATTCCTCGCACGGGCAGATCATGCGAAGATAATCCCACGAATAAATACCGGTATTGTGCCCGTCCTTCCAAGTGGCTTGAACGCCATAACCACCGGTTGGGGAAAGCGCGGTCAGTTCATTCATGCCCGGAGTGAACATCGGTAGTTTAGCGGGAGCATAGACCGTCCCGAAGATCACTTCGCCTTTGCACGCGGCGCATGGGCATTCCTGCCGGAGATACGCAAGCGGATAGCGCGAAACGTGGCCATCGTCCCATTGGACGATCAAGTCCGTTTCCTCCCGTTTGATTTGAATTGCCCTCATTCCGAATTCCCTGTCATGGCTCGGAGCCTGGCCTATTCGGTCTCGGTTTGGTTCGGTCCATCACTGGGAACCCATGCGGCGGCTCGAAACGGGCGGGGTCGATGGGGCTTGTCGTATCGATGGACAGGAGGCGAAGATCGTTCTCTTGACCGTCAAGGATGTCCTTTCTGCCCACAACGAGTCCCTTGAATTCAAAGATATACGATGACTGCTCGCCCAACTGCCAGACATGGGCTTTGAGGCTCATACTGCCCGCGAGAATATTCGTGTCCCCGAGCAAGTGAAAGCCACCTTGTTCGATATAGCTTGCGAATTGGTCCTCGGGAGTTGGAACATCTCCATTCGGGAGATGAAACAGGCTGTCGGAAGTTTTGTCGATCACCCGCAACTCCTGCACCTTCACGGAATCGACGACCGTGACGTGCCCCATGTCGCGGACCGTGTAGGTCATGGTCGGATGAAATTCCTTTTCTGTTATGAGCTCGGAATGCACAAGGTGCGCTTCGCGGAGGCCGGAACTATCTTCAAACAAATCTTCGGTGCCGCGCATATCGCCAAAATACTCGAGATGAAGCGAGGCGTGTTGAACTCCGAAATAATGGAAATTATTTCGCTCGCCCGGCGGAAGCGGGCGCGAGCAACTCGCGATCATTACGATGACCGCAAACGAGGCGTAGGTATGACGCGGCATTTTATGTAGTTTTCCTTTTATCAACGATAAGCCAATAGATAAATAATAACACGACGGCGCCAATGGCGGAAATCCAAATGCTCGAACCCTCCGTTGGCGCGATATTGACGGCAACGATTCCCGCAATGGCTCCTCCGACGATTCCAATGATCCCTCGAACGATAATGGAGCCCGGGTCGCGGCGCTCAGATAAAAAGCCTGAAACAACGCCAAGCACTGCGCCCAAGAGGATAGCCCAAAGGAAGTTCATAGAGTTAACCTGTAACGAGAAAATAGCAACGAAAGGCTCCGCGCATTAACGGACGCACATCAAATTTGCTTCCGCATGACAGGAAAATTCCTGTAATAATTGATGGCACGATGTTTTTCTCACCGTGCGACGTTTCTCATCAATGATGCTCATTTGAAAGCCTGTGCGTTCAAGCAGATCCAGCATTTCTTTCGCCCCATTCGGATGCCGTTCGTCGAGTCCCTTACGCCAGAATTCGGTGAATAGAAGGAGTGGCGAATCCGATGCGAGCAGGCGAGATGCTCCGCGCAGCACATCGAGTTCGGAGCATTGCACATCCATAATGATGGCATCCGGCGCGGCATGGCCTTCGGAAATGAATACGTCGATGGATGCTACATCGACAACGATGTGATTTCTACTTGCCACGTCCCGAAGTTGGTGATCGCCAGAATTCGTCCGGCTGAGCGAGAGGGTTGCATTTCCTTTTGCGGCTCCAACCGCGCTCGGTAATAATTCTACATTCGTAAGCTTGTTTTCAGAAACCGTTCGCGTAAGCAATTCGAAATTTTCCGGCGCAGGCTCGAATGCATATACGCTTCCATTCGCGCCAACGTATTCGGAAGCAAGCAGGGTATAATACCCAAGATTTGCGCCGATATTATAGACGGTCATGCCCGGCTTGAGATATTCACGCACGAGCTGTGATTCATACATCTCATATTCTCTGTACATAATAAGTTGGTGCGCCACGCCGCCATCTTCCGCGCGAACGTACATGAAACGGCCGGGCATACCCGGTACGGGAACTTGCTGAATGCCCGTAATTCCTAATACCGGAAGCATTTTATGCAGCCGATATGATAGTTTGTGGTGAAGCTCGTTCATCCACGCCGAGCGGTCGTAACCTTTACCCGTAAAAAGGACGAGGATATTTCTCAAAAGTGCAAAGATGGCGCGGCGCATTTACTTTATAACCATTCCATCCGGGAAATCCTTTCCATTGTGTAAACTCTCGAAGGAGGCATTCTTTCCACAACGATAGCTGTTTTTTGATCCGGCTATTTTTGTATCCATAAAACAGGAGGCATGTATGCTACACCATTCACAATTCCCACTTTTCGCATTGCTGGCATTGCTGTGCGCGGGGGCCGTTTTTCAGAACGTCAAAGCGTTCGTCAGCGGATTGGCCTTTGCATCGCGTGAAGAAAGCGGTTTCAATCCCCAGCGCTTTTCGATGAAGGAGGTAATGCTCAGAGTCTCATATTGTGTGTGATCGACGAAATGCTTTTTTGCGAACGGTGAAATAATAACAGCAGACACGCGTATGCCGGGACCCCATTTATCGATTTTCGGCGGCGCAACATGATCCCAGAAGCCGCCATGCTCGTCGTAGGTGACGATGATGACGCAATCGTTCCAGTCCGGCCCGTTGCGAACCGCGTTGATGAGGTCTTCGAGATGCTGCTCGCCCGCCATGACGTTGGCGTAGCCGGGATGTTCGTTTAATTCCCCAATGGGTTTGACAAATGCGACCGCCGGAAGCGTTCCCGCTTTGGCTTGCGCGATAAAATCGTTTTCATCTCTTAGGTGCGCGGCTTTTGCGGCGGTGCCATCTGCGTAATTTTTGAAATATTCAAACGGCTGATGGTGATATTGAAACAAGCTGTCGGGATGTCCCGCCAAAGCATCGTTCCACCCGCCGCTATACCATGCCCAGTCGATATTTTTTTCCGAAAGCCGGTCGCCGATGGTGGGAATCGTTAATCCCGGCACGAGCGTCTTTTCATCTTTTACTTTTGGATGCGGCGTGTAAACCGAATAAACGGTGTTGACAAGGTATCCCTCAGGAGTTGCGCCGCCATCTTTTATGAGATGTCCTTTTTTATCCAAGACGGCGCACATGGAGGCCGGAGCATCTTTCCACTGTGGCGTTGCTGCTGCAATCGTCCAGATATGATTGAGCCACGAACCACCGAAGGCGCTATGAAAAAAACGATCGCACAGTGTGTAATTCGCAGCCTCGTTTTGCGCAACGGGAAAATCGGACGTGTGGTAATATCCCATCGAAAGCCCTTTCGCCGAACTGACTGCCGCGAATTTATCCATCTTTCCGCCGTCGATTTGCTCGATTTCCTGATAATAGCGATGGACGAGATCGAGCGTGAGCGCGGATGGCGGAAGAAATTGGTCGATATTGAAAAATTTATTCGCGAGCACCGGCACGGGATGAAAATGCTCGGTGTCATTCCAGGGCAGCATAATGTATGGCTTTTCGGTTGCGGTATCGAGTTGCGTATAATTTGCGCGCGTTGCGTTCGCCAGCCCATCGGCGCCCGGGAATTCGCCGTAAAGATTGTCGAAGCTGTGGTTCTCCATGTAGAGCACGATCACATGCCCGACTTTTTTGATTCCTTTCCGAGCGGTGTTGGTTTTATGCTGGACTTTTGGGGTCGCGTTCGGAATATGCTTTAGAGAAGCGCCGGAAATTCCGAGAAAAAAGCTTAAGAAATAAATTAATGCCTGAGTCATGGAGAGCGTTTAGATTAGTACAGTACAAAATTAGCGATTGTACTTTATGAAATCGTTACCGAACCTCCGATTTCAGGGAATTCCGATTATCTCACAACATCCTGCTGGCATCTCGTGCCAAACGTATTCCGCTGAACTGCCAGCGCGATTCAGGAGGGAAGAAATTTCGGTAGGTCGCGCGGATGTGGTCGCGCGGCGTTACGCAGGAGCCTCCGCGCAGCACCATTTGGTTCGACATAAACTTGCCGTTGTATTCCCCGAGCGCGCCTTCGGCAGCGTTGTAGCCGGGATAGGGCAGATAGGCGCTACGCGTCCACTCCCAGACATCGCCGAACATTTGTGATGGATTTCCTGGGTCGGCTGGGGCTAATGGGACGGGATGGAAATTATTAGACTCTAAAAAATTTCCTTCGATGGACACGTTGTTTGACGCAAGTTCCCATTCGAATTCGGTTGGCAGTCGAGCGCCAGCCCATGTTGCATACGCATCGGCTTCGTAGTAGCTGAGGTGTGTCACTGGTTCTGAATCTTCGACCGCGCGGAAGCCTTGCAGCGTCATGGCCCACCACTCGCCATCGTTTAATTCCCAATATTTTGGCGCGTGCCACGCATCGGATTGGCATTTCGCCCAGCCATCCGAAAGCCACAGCGCGGGATTTTTATATCCTCCATCCGCGATGAAATCTTTGTATTCGCCATTGGTGACGAGCCGGTTCGCAAGCTCGAACGATTCAACATATTGGCGGTGGCGCGGGCCTTCATTATCGAAATAAAAATTATTGACCACCCCCGACGCATGATCGATCATGCGTCGTCCCCCTCCTTGAAAAGGAGAGGGTGTCGCGCCGATTTCGATCAATCCTTCATCGAACGGAACCCAGTTCATTGGATGGATGGTGGATGAAATAATTTCCCGTGCACGATAAACAGGACGAAGCGGATTCATCGCAAGCACGGTCTTGACATCGGTGAGCATCAGTTCCTGATGCTGCTGCTCGTGATTCATTCCCATGATGAGGATGGGAGCAACGCTGTGAAGTACATCGGCCTCGGCTTCGAGCATAAATCGTTCCAGCGCGCGATGGACATGCGCGCGGTAGGCCAACACTTCCGCGAGCGCCGGGCGCGACATCAGGCCGCGCACGTCGCGCGGAGTGCGTGCGCCGATGGCATTGTAATAGGAATTAAACAGATAACCGAACTTCGGATGGAACAAATGGTAGCCGCGCGCATGCGGCGTGAGCACGAACGTCTCGAAGAACCACGCGGTGTGGCCAAGCTGCCACTTGACGGGCGAGCACTCCGTGGACGTTTGCACCACGCAGTCCTCGACGGTCAGCGGTTCGCAAATCCATTCGGTTGTTTGGCGAACGCGCGCGAAGCGGCGGAGCAGTTCCTCGCGCTCGATCTCCAGCGCATCGAACGCCGCGTGCGGCTCTCGCCGGTGAGTAAGGGTTTCGATTTCCATGTTATCGTGTGGCAAATGGATTGATTTTGTTTAAAACCAATGTGGGAGGAGATTTATGCCCGCAATGCTGCACAATGTTTCCTAAACCCCGAAGGGGTGGCATGTCAATAGCCAGGGGTGGAGCGAAGCGGAACCCCTGGTGTGCGATTTTATTGAATTAATAGTCCCAGAGGGACGATATTTTATTAACGTTGGTTTAAGACCTATCATGTCGAAAACCCGACCAGTAACCATTACGACTAATTCAGGACCTTTTGTCCCTCCCAAATTTAGAGCCGCTGTTGAAAAATTTGCTGACCGATTAAAAGCGAATTTTGCATCGGGGATAGATGCGCAACCAGAAGATCAGCTAAAAGCTCCTGTTCAGGAATTGTTAGCGGCTGTTTTTCCGGATGTCGAAACGAGAACCGAGACTCATGTGGCGGAACTTGCTGGTCGACCCGATATTGGGGTGAATGTAAAGCGATTACTTTGTGGGCACGTTGAATTAAAGGCGCCGGGTCTAGGAGCAAGAACGGGTCGATTACGAGGACGAGACAAGGCTCAATGGGAAAAATTTGCTGCGCTTCCAAATCTAATTTATACGGATGCAAACGAGTGGGCTTTGTATCGAACTGGAAAACAACAACCTGAAGTGGAACCAATACTCGTCAGATTCGACAACATTATTGAAAATGGTTCTCGCGCTCTTGACGACGAATCGCTATTCGATCTTTACAAAATACTTTCTGATTTTCTTATGTGGGAACCGGTTGTTCCCACAACCGCATCCGGCCTTGCCAAGACGCTTGCACCGCTAACAAGATTACTGCGCACCGATGTTCTTGAGGCCGCCGAACTACCTAATAGTGCATTACACAGGCTCTGTGACGAAATTCGTGATTATCTTTTCCCTCACGCTACTGATGAGGAGTTCGCGGATATATATGCACAAACCTTTACGTACGCTCTTCTTTTGGCTCGTTTACTTGGAGAGAGCGACCTCACAGCGAGCAGTGCCGCCGATAAGTTGGACAGCGGCCATGGTTTACTCGCCGAAACCTTGCGGGTACTTACCCAAGCAAGAGCAAGAAGAGAAATTGAAACACCAGTAAGCGTTTTAGAACGAGTAATCGGAGCGGTCAAGCCGGATAGCTTAAACCGACGTGGTGATCCTTGGTTGTATTTTTATGAAGACTTCCTTGCCGCATACGATCCCAAACTTCGAAAAAAGTATGGAGTGTACTACACTCCTCAAGAAGTAATTAAGTGTCAAGTCAATTTAGCTTCCGAATTGCTTTCTGAGAAATTCGGAAAGGCGTTAACTTTTGCGGATCAAGATGTAACTTTTCTTGACTCAAGCGCAGGAACCGCCGCATATCCTATTGCGGCAATAGAATCTTCACTTCGATTGGTTGAATCGCGGTATGGAGAAGGAATGCTTCCAGCGATGGCTACGCGATGTGCTCAGAATATATATGGTTTTGAACTGCTGGTCGGGCCATACGCGGTTGCCCATTTGCGGCTAACGAATATCTTAAACGCCGCAGGCGCGACACTGCCGGATGAAGGCATTCACATGTACCTGACGGATACGTTGGAATCGCCGCATTCAGACCCACCTATGCCACCCCTCATGGCAGAACGATTGACGGAAGAGCAGCGTCGAGCGAGGAGGGTAAAGGCTGAAATACCAATTTTTGTGTGTATGGGAAATCCGCCCTATTTTCGAGAGGAGGGTGAGAACGATGAACCTCATACAAGGGGTAAATGGGTGCGTTTTGCCGATCCAAATGTATTAGGCGAACAACCTATTCTAAGAGATTTCACAATCCCAGCGGGAACTCATGCAAAAAATCTTTACAATCTATACGTTTATTTTTGGAGATGGACATTATGGAAAATGTTCGAAAATCCGGCATCGGAAGGGCGAGGAATTGTAAGTTTTATTAGCGCATCAAGTTATTTGCGCGGACCCGGTTTTAATGGAATGCGCCAAATGATGCGTGAGGTCTTTGACGATCTTTGGATTATTGACCTCGAAGGCGATAATCTTGGTGCAAGAAAAACGGAGAATGTATTTGCAATACAGACTCCGGTATGTATCGCAATGGGCGTCCGTTATTCCTCAGAAAAACGAAACCCTTTAGCAGCTGTGCATTATAGTAGGATTAGTGGGACACGTGAAGAGAAGCTTGCAAGATTAAAAGAGATTGAGAATCTTGCGGATCTTATATGGAAGCCATGTTATAGTGGTGCCCAGGATATGCTTTGGCCCATTCCACCGCTTTCGTGGGAAAAGTCTCCTTTACTTACTGATTTATTTCCTTGGCAAGCCTGTGGTGTGAAATTCGAACGTAATTGGCCGATTGGGGAAACAAAGGCATTGCTTGAAGAGAGATGGGATAGGTTACTCGTGGCTCCCTTAGACGAGAAAAGGAAACTGTTTAGAGAAGATGATGATAGACAAGTTGACAGTCAATATATGGGTCTAAGGGGAGTTCGCAATCGGCTGGAAACAATTTCGAGCCTTCTCCCTAAAACTCCACCTTTGGAAATCGTCCGATATGGATTTCGCACACTCGATCGGCAATACGCAATAGCCGATAATCGAATTGGGGGTAGGCTTAGTCCTACGCTTTGGAACGCCCATAGTGAAAATCAAATTTATCTTGTTAGTATCCTAACAAATGTTCCGGGACTCGGCTCTGTTGCGTCTGTTGGCTCTGTCATACCCGATCTACATTTTTTTTGTGGTCGCGGCGGGAAAGATGTGATACCACTATGGAAAGATGCGTCGGCAACCATTCCAAACATCACAAAGAATCTTCTCTTAGTTCTAAGTAAGGAACTCGGCTCAATTAAGCCAGAGGACTTCTTTTCATACTCGTATGCCATATTAAGCGCACCTTCGTACGCCACTTCATTTTGGGAAGAGCTTATGGTTCCTGGCCCACGAGTCCCGATTACAAAGGATCGTGCGATATTTGACGAAGCTGTTGTGCTTGGTCGAAGGTTGATATGCCTGCACACGTTTGGAGAACGATTCGTGCCGGATTCGAGTGAGGACAATTCAGTTCCCGCCGGGAAGGCGAGGTGCAAGGTTGGAGTTCCTGGCAGCAAAGAAAATTATCCTAATGAAGTTTCATGGCAAGATGGGCAGTTGTCGGTCGGAACCGGTCTTTTCGAGCCTGTTTCGGAAGAAGTTTGGAATTACAGTGTTTCTGATTTTGCTGTCGTCCAGAATTGGATCAAGGCAAGACTCAAGGACGGCGTGGGCCGTCGTTCTTCTCCGCTTGATGAAATGCGGCCTTCAAACTGGACGGCTGAAATGACGCAGGAACTGCTAGAGCTTCTTTGGGTCGTTGAGCAAACAATCGCACTTCAAGGAGACCTTGATTCTTGTTTAAAAAATATTCTCGCAGGAGATACATTCGAGGCTTCTGAATTTCCTAAGCCATCAAGCAGAGAGAGACATGTAGATGATCGCCATCGGACGCAGATTGGAATTGAGAATCAGGAATGAGATAATGTGCCGTCCCTCCGGGACTCAGGACTTAAAAAAAACCGCCTACCAGGGGTTCCGCTTCGCTCCACCCCTGGCTATTGGTATGTCACCCCTTCGGGGTTTAGGATAATATTTTTTCAAGAATTTTTTCGAATTTCCCTCACCCTCCAATTCCCGTCGTATATCAGCTCTTGCTTTGATGGGCACCCATATCGGGAAAGGATGAAGGCTGAGGGATGAAGGATGAAACGGGGAGGGGTGCGGGTCTATGGTTGGTGTTTGGCTTTCATACGGCAAAGCTTTTCAGAATAAAATTAAATATGATGTTTTCTTATAGAAAGTGAAACATTTTTGTATTTTATGCGTAGTCCCTTGCTGCGAGCGTTGAGAGTGTATGCAGCCCTCTGAAGTACATGAATGGCTGTCCCTGCACATGGATGAGATTCGCTTAAAATGCGATGATTGGCTCACGCGATGACCTCTCATCCACTGAAATCTATTGGCGCACTGGGGGTGATCGAAAAGTCCTGGGCGGGTATACCCTTAGCTTGGGGGACATCAATCACCGGAGTTCTTTGAAAATTTATTGTGGCCTGTTGTAGTGTACTATGCACAGGACTTTTTCGCTTTGGCTGCAACACAAACAGCGAAAACGGCTCAGAATCGAGGGTTATTATGAAATCAATACAAGCAAAAACAGGAAGCGTTTGCTGAAAGAACAGTATCGGCATTAACATATCCACAATCTGCGATAAAAACGGAACTAAGGAAAGCTGAACGTGCTTATTGAGCCGCCCAAAAGACCAAGATGGTCGGGGATAATCAAAATTTATCGTGGCAACCAAAGATACCAGCGTATTTCGGACAAGAGCAACCAAGCAGGAAGAGGTCGTGCGGAAGTGGCATTTAGTAGATGCGGACGGCCAGACGGTCGGCCGGTTGGCGACTCGCGTGGCGACGCTGCTTCGCGGCAAGCATAAACCGACCTTTTCGTATCATACGGATACCGGCGATTTTGTGGTCGTTATCAACGCATCGAAAATCAAAATGACGGGCAAGCGGATGACGCAAAAAGAGTATTACCATAATACGCTTTATCCGGGCGGCGCGCGGTTCGAAAAATTTCAGGATGTCATGGCGAAGCACCCGGAGCGTATCGTGACCGAAGCGGTAAAAGGAATGCTTCCGAAAAATTCGCTTGGCAAAAAGACTTTTAAGAAGCTGAAAGTCTATGCCGGCTCGGAGCATGAGCACGCGGCGCAGAATCCGCAGCCGTTCGCAATTTCATAAGAGAATTTTTTATACGAAACGAAAAAGATACCTCGACTCCGCAAAACTCCGCTATCGCTACGTTTTGCTCCGCTCGGGATGACAGGTTAAGATTTAGCACTTTAGCACACAGCACTTTAGCACTTTCAGACATTGGCAAAGCAAGCAACTATTTACGTCGGACGCCGCAAGAATGCGGTAGCTCGTGTTTTTCTCACACCCAGCACGGGCGGGACGGAAGCGGCGATTACGATTAATGGCCGGACGTTTGAGAACTTTTTCCCGAATTCGCTGCACCGCGACGATGTGATGCGTCCGTTCAAAGTGACGAATACGCTCGGCAGCTTTCATGTGAAGGCGAATGTCGTTGGCGGCGGAACGACCGGGCAATCTGGCGCGGTGCGCTTAGGAATCGCTCGTGCGCTTTCCGAGATGAACGAAGAAAACCGTCCGCTGCTTCGCAAGGCAGAACTTTTGACGCGCGATCCGCGAATGGTCGAGCGCAAGAAATCCGGTCAGCCGGGAGCGCGGAAGAAATTCCAGTTCTCGAAACGATAATTTTTATTATTGTGGCGGCGCGGTTCCCGCGCCACTACAACGAAAATCCAAATACGGATCAAGCCAAACTGCATGGTGTCCAGCAATGGATTGTAGCGAGGCTCCGTAGAGACATCAACCAAATACAAAAATGAGACTTAGCTTAGAAGACCTCCTGGCCTCCGGTGCTCACTTTGGGCATCTTACTCGCCGTTGGAATCCGAAGATGAAACCTTACATCTTCATGGAACGCAACGGGATTCACATTATCGATCTCAAGAAAACGCAAGAGCTTGCCGAAGAAGCGCTCGAAGCGGCGGAAAAGCTTTCCGCAGAAGGAAAGAAATTCCTTTTCGTAGCGACGAAAAAGCAGCTACGGGCGATGGTCAAAGAGGAAGCGGAACGCTCTGGTCAGTTTTTTGCCATCGACCGCTGGCTTGGTGGCATGTTGACCAATTTTGCGACGATTCGCAAATCCTTGAAGCGATTGCAGCAGATCGAGAAGATGGAAGAAGAAGGTTCCATCGAGAATTTCACGAAGCGCGAACGTTTGGATTATACCCGCGAGAAAGAAAAGCTGACGGGAACCTTAGGCGGCATTGTCGAGATGCGCGGGTTGCCGTCTGCGATGCTCATTATAGATATTAAGAAGGAGCATATCGCGGTCGAAGAAGCGCGGAAGCTTAACATTCCGATCTTTGCGCTGGTGGATACGAACGTCGATCCCGATCTCGTCGATTATCCGATTCCCGCGAATGACGATGCGCTGCGTTCGGTGCAGCTGTTCGTTCATGCCTTTGCGGACGCGATCAATAATGGCCGCGCTGCGGCACGAGCGCGCAAGGCCGATGAAAGCGTTTTAGAAATCCGGCCCGAGCTGAATCTCGAACGCCGCGGCCGCCGCGTGGAACTCGAACCGAGCGATTTTATGCCGGTTCTGCAGCAAAAGGAGCAGGTAGCTCCGCAGCAACCGGAACCAGCGACTGCTGCATGACCTCTCCCCTAACCCCTCTCCTTGGTAAGGAGAGGGGAAATAAAACTTAGCACTTCAGCACTCAGCACTTTAAAATGGCAATTTCAGCAGAACTCGTAAAGCACCTTCGTGACAAAACCGGCGCCGGTATGGCGGACTGTAAGAAGGCGCTCGAAGAAGCGGATGGCGATGAGCAACGAGCCATCGAAGTGCTTCGGAAAAAGGGCGCGGCTTCAGCAGCCAAGCGTTCCGACCGTGTCGCAAAAGAGGGCATGATCGTCGCAAGCGTTTCCGAAGATAACAAGCACGGAATCCTCGCGGAAGTTAATTCCGAGACGGATTTCGTTGCGCGGAATGAGTCCTTCGTTCGTTTCGCGCAGGATGTGGCGGATGCCGCGCTGAAGGCCAATCCAAATTCGCATGAGGAATTTTTGCTTGCACGCCTTTCGAATGGCGCGACGATTTCCGAAGAAGTTGGCGCGCAGACGGGCCGTCTTGGCGAGAAGCTTGAAGCGCGACGTTTTGAAATACTTCACGAGCGATCCGGTTTCGTTACGAGCTATATTCATCCCGGCGCGAAGCTTGGCGTGCTCGTTGCAATTACGGGCGGCACGGACGGCTCGGCGCTTGGCCGCGACATCGCCATGCAGATCGCGGCGATGAATCCGATTGCATTAGACCGCTCGCACATCTCGACGGAACAAATCGAGAAAGAGCTGGAAATTTATCGCACACAAGCGCGCAATGAAGGCAAGAAAGAAGAGATCATCGACCGGATTGCGAAAGGCAAACTTGAAAAGTATTACCAGGATTTTTGCCTCGTCGAGCAAAGCTTTATTAAGGACGCCGCGAAGACCGTTACCGATCTTCTGAAGGAAGCCGGTGGGCTAAAAGTTACCGGCTTCGTGCGCATGCAGCTTGGTGAGATGCATAAGACGGTGTAGCCGTGACCTTTAGGTCACGGCGTCTTTCGAATTATTTAACTCACGGTATATTTCGAATCAATTCACTGTGGCTTAAAAGCCACGGCTACAATACCATGAATTCCCAGCCCCGCTACAAGCGCATTCTGCTCAAGCTCTCCGGCGAGGCGCTCATGGGCGAGCGTGAGTATGGAATCGATCCTAAAGTATTAGAGCAATTCGCCGGCGATGTCGTCGAAAGCGCGGCAATGGGCGTGCAGATCGGAATTGTCGTTGGTGGCGGCAATATTTTTCGCGGCGTTTCAGGCAGCACCGATGGCATCAGCCGTGTGCAGGGCGACCAAATGGGAATGCTCGCCACGATGATTAACGCCTTAGCATTGCAGAATGCGCTCGAATCGACGGGCATTTATAGCCGGCTCATGTCCGCCATTTCCATGACGCAATTTGCGGAGCCATTCATTCGTCGCAAAGCCATTCGGCATCTGGAAAAAGGCCGGGTGGTGATTTTCGGCTGCGGAACCGGGAACCCATTTTTTACGACCGATACCGCTGCCGCGCTCAGGGCAGTCGAAATCGACGCGGATGCGGTCTTTAAGGGAACTCGTGTCGATGGCATTTACGATTCCGATCCAGAAAAGAATGCGAATGCAGTATGGCTGCCATCTCTTACGTATATGGACGTGCTGCACAAGGGCCTGCGCGTCATGGATCTGACGGCTATTACGCTCTGCCAGGAAAACAATCTGCCCATCGTGGTTTTTAATATGAACCGTAAAGGCAATTTGCAACGAGTGCTTACGGAAGATGGCGTAGGAAGCATCGTGACCGTGTGAACCTTGATTTTAGTTGAATGTGTTTGAACATATTCAGGCTTTCATCTCATAATTTTTTAATCTCCCAAATCAAGTTTAGACCTATGAATACCATCAAAGAAATTACCGCCGATTGCGAAACGCGCATGACGAAAGCTGTTGAAAGTGTGCGGCATGAACTCGCTAAAATCCGCACGGGCCGGGCTTCCACGGCCCTGCTCGATGCCGTCAAGGTTGAAGCCTACGGCAGTGAAACGCCGGTCAATCAAGTCGGGAACTTGAGCGTGAGTGACGCGCATACGATCACGATTCAAGTTTGGGATAAGAGCCTCATGGGTGCAGTCGAGAAAGCGATCCGCAATGCCAATCTCGGGCTTAATCCAATGAACGACGGTCAGGTTATTCGCGTCCCGATGCCGGCACTTACCGAAGAACGCCGCGTGGAGATTTCGAAGCTCGTCAAAAAATTCGGCGAAGAAGGAAAAATCGCCGTTCGCAACGTGCGCCGCGATGCGATGGAGAATTTGAAGAAAGCGGAAAAAGCCGAGCATTTCCGCGAAGACGACCGCAAGCGCGGCGAGGACGAAGTCCAGAAAAAGACCGATCATAATATCAAGGAAATCGATACTCTCGTTGCGACCAAAGAAAAAGAAGTGATGGCCGTGTAATAGTGTCATCCTAATGACTGAACTCGACCGCCAGCTTTTTCTCGTCATAAACCATGGATTGAATAATGGCTTCAATGATTTGTGGATCGGATACGCGACGTGGTTAGGTTACGGCTGGATCTCGTATCCGATTGCGATTTTGGCTTTGCTCGCTTTGGGTAAGCGTCAATTTTGGACAAACACCCTGGTGCTTGCTGCATCTGCAATTATTGGCGGGGTAGCGTTACATGTGGTAAAGAACGCTGTTCATGCGCCACGGCCTCTCACCGTATTTGCTTCCGATATTGCTGCTGGGAAGGTTTATGTCAATGTGATGTTCGAGAGACTCTATGAGAATTCCTTCCCATCGGGTCACGCGCAGGTTGCATTCACCGTTGCGACGGTTTTGCTATGGGCCTTTGTGCGGGCCGGCAAACTAAAATGGTGGAGCGCGGCGATTATTCTTGGGGTAGCTTCGCTTATCGGAGTTTCCAGAATGTACGTTGGCGCGCACTTTCCGTCGGATGTTTTGGGCGGAGCGGTGCTGGGAAGTGGGACGGCGATAGGGTGCTGTTTGGCCATCGGGCGATGGAAGCCGGGAAGGCCGGGTTGAAAAATAGAGCCACCCTCCAAAAATGTGTTATTTTTGTATTTTACTTTTCTTCAAGTCACATGCGAATAATTCAAATTTCGTCGTATTGGTTTAGAAAAAATTAATAAAGATGCTTCAAAATTTATCCTACATCGCAACAATCGGAACTGCTATTGCCACGCTTATTATAGCACTCGGGTTAATCTTTTCAAGGAAGCAGCTAAAGCTCGCAGAGAAGCAGCTTAAACAAAGCTTCGAGGAAAGATTTAACGCGGAGTATCGCTCCATTCTAAAGGACTTGCCATACCAAGCATTTATGGGAACCACTTTTGAAATAGAAAAATATGAAGAATATCTTCCCGCCTTCTTCCGTTACTTTGATTTATCAAATGAAGAATGCTTTCTCAATAACAATAAAAAAATAGAACCCGATACTTGGGCAGAGTGGCGAAGTGGGATAATTTGGAATTTCAAATTCGAGGCTTTTCGTAAGGCTTGGGATAAGTTTCAGGATGATGGTGAAAACGACCTTTTTAAGGAACTAAAAGTTTTATTACAGGATGAGTTGCTTCACTCTGGGAAGTTCCTATCGAATAAATCAAGTTCCATAAAAAGGCCGGGTTGAAACCCAGCCTTACACGTTACACTTCCGCCGTTTCCGGATGATCGCCGGATGTCGCTTCGTGATGCTCCTCTTCCGGCGGTGCGATGATACCGGCTTCCTTCATCACATCGTCGATCGAGGCGGTGGGTTTTGAAACAGCTTCTTCGCCGACAGTCTTCGATTCGATCGTGAAAAGAAGTTCTGCATCGTTCGCGGCAATGTCCACCTTAACAAGGGTTCCATCCTTGACCGTCCCTTTCAGGATTTCCTCGGCGATGGGATCCTCGACGTATTTTTGCATCGCACGCTTGAGAGGACGTGCGCCATACGTTTTATCGAATCCTTTATCGGCGAGGAAATCGACCGCTCGGTCCGTAAGCTGCACTTCAACGCCCATCTCATGCACGCGCTTTAGCAGCTTTTTCAGATTGATCTGAATGATCTGCTTGATGTCGGATTTTTCGAGATGACGGAATACGATGGTGTCGTCAATACGATTGAGGAACTCCGGATTGAAAAGCCGCTTCATGGACTCATCGACCTGATCCTTCATGCGCGAATGCTCGTCCCCGCTCGTGGATTCGCCAAACCCGATGCGGGCCTGCTTCTTAATGTCCCGCGTGCCGACATTCGAAGTCATGATGACAATCGTGTTCTTGAAATCCACGCGGCGGCCAAGCGAGTCCGTTAGCTGGCCATCATCGAGCACTTGCAGGAGTATGTTGAACACATCCGGATGCGCCTTCTCGATTTCGTCCAACAGCACGACGGAATATGGCTTGCGGCGAACTTTTTCGGTAAGCTGACCGCCCTCTTCATAACCCACATATCCCGGAGGCGCGCCGACCAAGCGGCTGACGGAAAACTTCTCCATGTATTCCGACATGTCGATGCGAATAAGCGAATCGTCGGTATCGAAAAGATAGCGAGCGAGCGTCTTCGCAAGCTCGGTTTTTCCAACGCCGGTCGGACCTAAAAATACGAAGCTGCCGATGGGGCGGTTCGGATCTTTGAGACCCGCGCGGGCGCGACGAATTGCCCTTGAAAGTTTTTCAATGGCCTCGTCTTGCCCGACGATAGAGGCGGCGAGCGACGCCTGCATATTGAGCAGCTTGAACGACTCACTCTCTGCGACTTTGTTGACGGGAATGCCCGTCATCATGGCAACGACATCGGCGATGTCATCCTCGCTCACTTCGAAAACCTGCGCGCCGCTTTCGGCTTCCCATTCCGCGATGGCGGCTTCGAGGTCCTGCTGATATTTCTTTTCAAGATCGCGCAGCCGCGCGGCTTCTTCGAAGTTCTGCGTTTTAACGACTAAGTTTTTCTCGCTCTTAACGTCCTCGATTTTCTTTTCGAGTTCCTCGATATTTTTCGGAGCGTGGACGTTCGCCAGATGCACGCGGCTTCCGGCTTCGTCGAGCACGTCAATGGCTTTATCCGGCAGGAATCGATCCGTAATGTAACGGTCGGACAGCTTCACTGCCTGCTCGATTGCTTTCTCCGCGTAATGCACGCTATGGTGCGCTTCGTATTTTGACTTGATGTTGTTCAAGATCGTGATCGTCTGATCGACGGTCGGCGGATCGACGATAATCTTTTGGAATCGGCGGTCGAGCGCGCCATCCTTTTCGATATACTGGCGGTATTCGTCAAGCGTCGTTGCGCCGATGCACTGAATGTCGCCGCGCGAGAGCGCCGGCTTGAACATATTGGAAGCATCGAGCGAGCCGGATGCGCCGCCCGCGCCAACGATCGTGTGCAACTCGTCGATGAAGAGAATAACGTCCTTCGCTTTTTCCAGTTCGTTCATCACGGCTTTCATGCGCTCTTCGAACTGGCCGCGATATTTCGTTCCCGCAACGAGAGCGGCCAAATCGAGCGTGACAACGCGCTTCTCGTAGAGAATGCGCGGCACTTTTTTCTGCACGATACGTAATGCAAGTCCTTCGGCGATGGCTGTTTTGCCCACGCCGGGTTCGCCGATCAAAACCGGATTATTTTTCTTGCGGCGCGATAAAACTTGTGATACGCGCTCGATTTCCTTCTCGCGTCCGACGATGGGATCGAGCTTGTCATCGGCGGCCATCTTGGTGAGGTCGCGGCCGAAGTTATCCAAGACGGGTGTTTTGGTGCGCTCCGGTTTCTTTTCCTGCTGTGCCGATTTTGGCGGCGAAGTCGGGCGGCCCGATATGATGTTATCGAGTTCGGAGCGAACGGAGTCGTAGGTCACGCTGAATTGATTCAGGATTTGCGCGGCGATATTGTCCTCATCGCGCAGGAGCGAAAGCATCAGATGCTCGGTGCCGATCACATCGCTCTTATAGAGCTTCGCTTCGAGATACGTGATTTTGAGCACCTTCTCGGCCTGCTTGGTGAGCGGGATTTGCCCGATCGTCAGCGTGGTGCCGGAAGAGCGGACCGTATCCTCGATCGCCTTCTTGATCTTGTAAAGATCGGCGCCGAGATTGCGGAGAATTTTCACCGCAATGCCTTCGCCCTCGCGAATGATGCCGAGGAGCAGGTGCTCCGTTCCGATATAATCATGGCCCAGCCGGATCGCTTCCTCCCGCGAGAGGCGGATCACGTCCTGAACTCGATTCGAAAAATTTCCTTCTGTTGGCATGTAGTTTTTCCCTTATTAAAAATTCAACGATTGTGCCACGGGAATGTTACAACAATCTTCCGAGAGGAATTGATTACGTCCCCCATCCATTTAAGTAACTTCGGAATCGGCGGATAATTACACCCCGTGTGCGGAATTAATGCAAATTATCAGCCATTACCTTAAAACCGCCTATTTCTGACAGCCTGACAGTGCAAATCCGACAAATCGCCCAAATGCTGACGTTTATGGCGTACTTTTGCGCCTCGATGATAGCGCACGGGCAGCAACAGGCATCACTCGCTACTCATTCAATAAAGTGTGCCACATCGCAAGCCCAGAAGCCGCAATCCGGAATTTATCCCGGTACGTTTGCTTTGCCGCCGGCTTTCCCCGATTCGGTTCTAAGCCCGTCCGGCCGGTTCATGATCTATTATTATGCGTCCGGCGACACGACGGATACCGCCAGTATCGCAACGACGGCGTTCGCCGATAGTGCCGGGCTCGATGCCGACCGCGCCTACGATTTCGAAATCGGCGATTTAGGATATACGGCTCCGCAATACACGGTAGTGTATTTCAATCCAGCAACCAATGACAGCGTCCGGCATTACAATATTTATCTCATCGCCTTTCATACTCCTCAGGGTTTTTACCAACTGGAGGCTTACGGCGCGACCTTCATTCTCGATAGCGGCCAGGACAATAACGGGCGATTAGCGGACTCGCCGAGCGGGAACTACCGGTTTCGGTCTTACATCCAAACCGACGATTCGTTCACCAGCGATATTTATGCAACCCATGGTCTCGATGCGCTACGCATTACGATTTTCCACGAATTTTTTCATGTGATTCAATTTTCGGGTTACGGTCATCCACCGAATTTCATGGCTCCGTATCCGAATTATATCTATTTTCAGGAGATGTCCAGCGTGTGGATGGAATGGTTAAGCACGCCCATGGTGAAAGATTATTTGAATTATGTTGGGCAATACCTCGGCACGCTTGACGACCGCTTTGATGAATCGCCAAGCTCTGGATATGGGCAGTACATTTATTTCGCCTATCTCACGCACCGTTTTAACGATACCGGCATTGTCAAGAAAATTTGGGAATATTACCGCGACTCTTCCGGTGACCCCATCACCTGCATCGACGAAGTGCTGCGGCGCGATTACGGAAGCTCGTTTTGCGAGGAGTATGAGCGGTTCGGTGCAGAGTTGGCGCAAATCGGCAGTAGCATTGGAATGGCCTCGGATATTCCTGATCCCGATCTGCTGCCAGTTGATTCAATCCACATTACCGGCGTTCCTTTTTCTTCGACATACGAATTTCCGTCGATTGCATTGTCATTACAATTGTTCTCAGCCAGCACGCAAACGCAAGCATGCCTTGAAGTTATCGCACGCGATACCAACCGCGCAGTGCAAAGCAATGGCTCGATCGAGTTCACTTCGATGACCCAGCCGCCGGTATTGAGCTTCGATGCCCCAACCGGCGATTGTGACACGGAAATCTGCTCGCCGGGATTGCAGGTTTTTCCGAATCCCTTCGTTTCAGATGGCTCTACTCTGACTTATTTATTGGCCTCGACTTTGAGCACCGCGCCCATTTCCGTCGTCATGAACATTATGGACTTGAACGAAATTGAAATCCGCTCGACGAAAACAGCCGCGCTGCCGTTCCGCGGCACGTGGAACGCCGTCTGGGATGGCCGCGACGATAACGGCAAATTAGTCGGGAGTGGGGAATATCTCTATTCACTCCATGTCGATGGCGCGCTGAAGGCGGGGAAGATCGTAGTGGTGAGGAAATAATTGTCTGAACCGGGATTTATGGGATGATTGGGATATGGGATAGGTCAAAAATCAATCCCTATGGAATTGATTACTTTCCTAATTGTTCTGAATTCCATGAGAATGCTTCTTTACTATGCATCCATTACTTTCTCGCTCGCATCGAACGTTTGGGCACAAAACGATAGCGTTTTACTGACGTTACATTTCGTTGCACCGACTTATCAGTATGCATTTACTACCGCGGGATATGATCATCATGGTAATCAAATCAACGGCGTCTACAATGAAGGTGCAATTCCTTTACGCATTGACACGTCAATAATCGTTCCGTCGAAGGACTCAGTCTCCGTCAACCTAAACTCCTTTAATCAAGGAGAGCTAATGATTTCGTTTTTTATTGATTCGTCCGAAATGCTAATAGGGAATCTCGATTTTGAAACGAGTGAGATCAAGACTGATACTGATATTTATGGACCAGGATCAACACAGCGTATATATAAAGTCACAATTGATTCCGTGCGTTTTACTTTGGAGGGTTCCTCAGTTGTTGTGTTGGCAACGATAGTTGAAGGGGAGTACGCTTGGAACGTATTTTATGGAAGCAATACTCCCTTCTATATGGAGACAGGCGGTTGCAATTCGAGTGGAACCCAAATTGATACATTGTCGATGGAATTAAGTCCAGTGAATTCATTGGTGTCGTCACCTAAAGCATCTGGCGCTCAAGGATTTTCTATTATGCCGGATAACAAAGGCTTTTATGAGGCAACTTTCAATCCCACACCGACGGAACGAGAACTCGATGTGATGAATCTTCTCGGAAGCAAAGTAATCTCACTCCCAGTATGTTCTGAAAGTTCATCGATACGATTGCCGATGGAAATTCCCACAGGCTTTTACTTTGCACGTCTCGGCAACGAAGTAGCAAAGTTTGTCGTAACGCAATAAACAGGGCACACCGACGCCCCGGTGCGTGTTATCCCGCCCAAATGCCCCGCCGCACCGACATAAAAAGCATCCTCATCATTGGCTCTGGCCCGATCGTTATCGGGCAGGCGTGCGAATTCGATTATTCCGGCACGCAGGCGTGTAAAGTCCTGAAGGAGGAGGGTTTTCGCGTTATTCTCGTGAATTCGAATCCGGCGACGATCATGACCGACCCGGAATTCGCCGATGCAACCTACATCGAGCCGATCACACCGGAATATATCGAGGCCATTATCGCCAAAGAGCGTCCCGATGCGATTCTCCCAACGATGGGCGGACAAACCGCGCTCAATAATGCCTTAGCACTCCATGAACGCGGCATTCTGAAAAAATATAATGTAGAATTAATCGGCGCAAAGCCGGACGCTATCAAGCGCGCCGAAGACCGTGAGGAATTCCTTGGCGTGATGAAATCCATCGGTCTCGAAATGGCGCGCGGTGGGTTTGTAAATACCGTCGAAGAGGCGTTGGAACTGATAGAGCTTGTTGGGTTCCCAACGATCATTCGTCCAAGCTTCACCATGGGTGGTTCCGGCGGCGGGATATGCTGGAACATGCAGGAATTCCGCGAAGTAGTGCAGCATGGATTGGACGCTTCACCCGTGCATCGGGTGCTTGTCGAGGAATCCGTGATTGGCTGGAAGGAATTCGAGCTTGAAGTGATGCGCGATATGGCGGATAACGTGGTCATCATTTGCTCCATCGAGAATTTCGATCCAATGGGCGTGCATACCGGCGATTCGATCACGGTCGCACCTGCGCAAACGCTTTCGGACAAAGAATATCAGAAAATGCGCGATGCGGCCATCAAAGTCATCCGCGCTATCGGCGTGGAGACGGGCGGCTCGAATATCCAGTTTGCGCTGAATCCGAAAGATGGCAGAATGCTTGTGATCGAGATGAACCCGCGCGTATCGCGCTCGTCCGCGCTGGCCTCGAAAGCAACCGGGTTCCCAATCGCAAAAATTGCGGCAAAGCTTGCCATTGGCTACACGCTGGATGAGATTCCGAACGACATTACGAAAAAAACGCCGAGCTGCTTCGAACCGGTCATTGATTATTGCGTGGTTAAAATTCCCCGCTGGGATTTTGAAAAATTCAAAGGATTGGAAGCAAGCTCATCCCAACTTGGAGTGCAGATGAAATCCGTTGGCGAAGCCATGGCGTTTGGCCGCACGTTCAAAGAAGCGCTGCAAAAGGCGCTCCGTTCGCTTGAGCAAGGACGCTACGGACTCGGCGCGGATGGCAAAGATGAATTCGACATTCCAAATATGTCGGATGCCGAGAAACGCTATGCCACTGAGACCATCCGCGAACGCCTCGGCCTGCGCCGATCGGATATGATCTTCAACATTCGCTTCGCATTCCAGCTTGGCCTGTCGCTCGATGAAATTTACGAGGCAACGAAGATCGATCCGTGGTTCTTGGATCAAGTGTGGCAGATCGTGAGAAGGGAACGGGAGTTGCGGGAAGCAGCGAAAACGACTGTGTCTAAAAACGTAATTGAAGAATTCCAAGCAGTATGAAGGCTGTACTTTTCGATCTATTCGGAACGCTTGTTGATAATCCGACGAATGCGGAAGTTGCGCAAATTCATCAAGAAATAGCATTCGCGCTGGGTATTCCAGCCGAAGAATATGCAAGAGGGTGGAAGGCAACGTTTCAAGAACGAGCGCGTGGATCTCATGGATCGATTGCACAATCCATTGCGGCTGCGGCGGCGATAAGTGGAAATTCGTTCGACGAAACGGCGCTTCCGCGTGCTGTCGAAATACGTTACGAATTTACACGCGGCTGGCTCACTCCTCGGCCTGACGCATTTAGTACCTTGTCGCAACTCAAGAATCGCGGACTCAAAATTGGCTTGTTGTCAAACTGCACTGATGAAGTTCCTGAAATTTGGCCATCGCTAACAATCGCTTCTATGTTCGATGAGCCTCTGTTCTCGTCCAAAGAACTATTACGAAAGCCGATGCCGGAATTTTACCATCGCGCATTTGAGAGATTAAATGTGCTTGCTCCAGAATGCCTCTTCGTTGCAGATGGCGATAACGGCGAACTTGCCGCTTCAAAAAAAATCGGAATGCCGGTGGTGATGATTCGTCCATCCGATCTTCTCAACGATTACCGCCAAGACCCGGAAGAAGATTGGGATGGGCCGAGGATTGAACGATTATCGGAATTACTTCATTTGGAAATTCTAAATATAGTATCGTGACACAAGAATTTCAAATTACCCCCGACCTCCTCTATCGCGCGAAGCGCGATGGTTTCTCCGACCGCCAGCTTGCCGAAATTTTCGGCGTGGGCGAGAACGATGTTCGCGCGCGCCGCAAAGAACTTGGCATTGTGCCGGTTTTTAAGACCGTCGATACCTGCGCAGCGGAGTTTTCTGCTGAGACGCCGTATCATTACTCCACGTATGAAGAGGAGAACGAATCGGTTCGATCGGATAAGAAAAAAGTTGTAATTCTTGGCGGAGGGCCGAACCGCATCGGGCAGGGAATCGAATTCGATTATTGCTGCGTCCATGCCGCGCTTGCGCTCGAAGAAGAGGGCATCGAGACGATCATGCTCAACTGCAATCCCGAAACCGTCTCGACCGATTACGATACGTGCGACAAGCTGTATTTCGAGCCACTTACATTCGAAGATGTGATGAATGTCATCGACTTTGAAAAACCAGATGGCGTAATAGTTACCTTCGGCGGACAAACCCCACTCAAACTCGCGAAGCAACTTGAAGCTGCCGGCGTGCCCATTCTCGGCACGTCACCGGATATGATAGATGTTGCGGAAGATCGCAAGCGTTTCGGCGAACTCATAGATCGGCTGAAGATCAAATGCCCGCCATACGGCACGGCTTTCGAAACAGATGAAGCTATTCGCGTAGCAGAAAAAGTGGGTTATCCGGTTCTCGTTAGGCCTAGCTATGTGCTTGGTGGACGTGCAATGGAAATTTGCTATCGGCCCGAAGCTATTGCGGAATACATGGCGAACGCGCGTGGAGTCAGCCCGAGCCATCCGATTCTCATCGACCGATTTTTGGAAGACGCTTATGAATTCGATGTCGATGCGGTGCGCGATAAAGAGGGAACGGTTATTATCGGCGGCATCATGCAGCATATCGAAGAAGCTGGGATTCATTCCGGCGATTCTTCGAGCGTCATCCCTCCCTATTATATTTCCGACGAGAACTATAAGCAAATCGTTGACTACACACGCCGTTTGGCAACTGCGCTCGAAGTGGTCGGTCTCATCAACATACAGTATGCGCTGAAGGATAGCACCGTTTATGTGCTCGAAGTAAATCCGCGCGCCAGCCGCACGGTGCCGTTCGTTTCAAAGGCAACGGGCCGTCCGCTTGCAAAGATAGCTGCAAAAGTGATGATCGGACGAACGCTAAAGGATCTTGGTGTGAAAGATTTTAAGAAAGAAACTCCGTTCGTTGCGATCAAAGAGTCGGTTTTTCCATTCGATAAATTCCCGCGCGTGAGAATGTTTTTAGGTCCGGAAATGCGCTCGACAGGTGAAGTCATGGGCGTGGGAACCGATTTTGGCGAAGCGATTTTGAAATCCCATATTGGCGCAAACATGAAGCTGCCATCGGAAGGTACGCTTTTCGTTTCGCTCCGCGACCAGGATAAGCGCGCACGCTCAACTGAAGTGATCCGAGGATTTTTCGATCTCGGATTTCAAATTATCGCTACGGCTGGCACCGCAAAATTCTTGCGCGAGCATGGCATTCCCGCCGAGCCGATTCGCAAAGTAAGCGAAGGCCGACCGAACATCGTGGATGCCATCAAGAACCGCGAAGTGCAACTTGTCATCAACACCCCGAGTGGGGAGATTTCGCGTATTGCGGAATATCAAATCGGCTGGGCAGCGATCGAGCACAAAGTTCCGTTCATCACGACACTCTCTGCCGCCGCGAGTGTCGTTTCCGCGATAAGTTCCATGCGTAAAGGCGAGCGGAAAGTCAGGAGCGTACAGGAACTTCACAAAATTCTGAACCTGGATTACGCGGATTAGGGCGGATTACGCGGACGATTTTCCGGCTTTCGATACTTCCTTCCAAACGAAGTTCTCGTCCGCCTAATCTATTTTCAAGTCCTAATTAATTTTAAAATTGTTTTGTTTGAGAATAGTAAAATCAATCCTCCTAAATCGTCCGCGTAATCCGCATGAACCCGCGTAATCTAGGTTCTTATCTCACTATCGACGACATCGACGTAACAAACAAGCGCGTTTTCCTCCGCGTCGATTTTAACGTGCCGCTTACGAAGGAAGCGCCGTTCACTATTACCGATACAACGCGTATTCGTGCCGCCGCGCCGACGATGTCGGCATTGATAAAACGGGGTGCGAGGCTCATCGTGGCAAGCCATCTGGGCCGCCCGAAAGCTGCGCCGGAACCAAAATATTCTTTACTGCCCGTCTATGAGCATCTGAAAGAGAAGATGACAACTCCGCTCAGCTTCGCGAGCGATTGTATCGGTCCTGAAGTGGAATCGAAAGTGAATGCTCTGAAACCGGGCGAAACTCTCCTGCTCGAAAATCTGCGGTTCCATGCCGAAGAAGAGAAGAACGATCCCGCATTCGCGCAATCCTTGGCAAAACTTGCAGATGTCTATGTCGATGATGCGTTCGGCGCTGCACACCGCGCACACGCGTCAATAGAGGGCATTACGCATTTTCTTCCTATCAAAGCCGCGGGTTATTTGATGGACAAGGAATTGAAATTTCTCGGTGGCTTGCTAACCAATCCCGCGCACCCATTTATTGCAATCATCGGCGGCGCAAAAATCTCGGGAAAGATCGATGTTATTCAAAACTTGCTGCAGAAAGCCGATAAAGTTCTCATCGGCGGGGGGATGACCTACACCTTCCTCAAAGCCGAAGGCAAGGAGATTGGCAAATCGCTCGTCGAAGACGATAAGATTGATGTAGCGCTCCCCCTCCTTAAGAAGGAGGGGGCTGGGGGGCGGTTGATGCTACCTATCGATTCCGTCGTTGCGCGAGAATTCAAGAACGATTCAGAATATAAAACGGTCAGCGTAGATCAAATTCCAAAAGATTGGCAGGGCGTCGATATTGGTTCCGAGACAATCAAGCTGTTCACGCAAGAGATCGAGCGCGCAAAAACGATTGTGTGGAACGGCCCAATGGGTGTATTTGAAATGCCGAATTTCGCAACGGGAACCCTCGCCATTGCCGAAGCAATGGCCCGTGCAACCGCGAACGGCGCAACAACCGTCGTGGGCGGCGGAGACAGCGTTGCGGCTATCGAGCAAGCTGGACTTGCGGATAAAATGTCCCACGTCTCGACCGGCGGTGGCGCGAGTTTGGAATTCTTAGAAGGAAAAACGCTGCCGGGCGTGAAGGCGCTGGAAGAATAATGCAACCGAACACAATTACTTCCGACCCCTGGGCCGAATGGCTATTGAAAAACCGGCATGGCGGTGACGCCGAGCAGCGTCTAAGAGTGATCGAAGCGATGAAGCCGGTGCGCGATAAAGTTCTCGAAAATGCGGAACTAAAGCAAGGCGCAACGCTCCTCGATGTCGGAACCGGCGATGGACTCATTGGTTTTGGCGCGATAGAAAAAGTTGGCGCCGATGGCAAAGTGATTTTCAGCGATATTTCCGAGCCACTTTTGGATGTGTGTAGAGCGTGTGCGACGGAAACCGGCTTGCTCGATCAATGCGAATTCCTGAAAGCCGATGCAATCGACCTTTCCGCTATCGAACCCGGAAGTATCGATGCGGTAACGACGCGCTCGGTCATCATTTATGTTACCGCGAAGCAACGCGCGTTCGACGAATTTTTTCGTGTGCTGAAAAAAGGCGGCCGCGTCTCGATGTTCGAGCCGATTGGTAAACTCAGCTACGAGTTTATCCCGAAAGGAGATTATTATCTCGGCTACGATATTCGCCCAATCAAGGAACTCGTGGAGAAGATGAAGGATGCGCATAAAGCGCAACATGCTTTGCAGAGTACCATGAGCGATTTCGACGAACGCGACTTAGTAAAAATGCTCGATAAAGCCGGCTTCGGTTTCATCCATTTGGAATTGGATGTGACACTCGGCAATGCAGGAATGTTGTCCGGCAATTGGGAAGTATTTTATAATTCCTCACCCAATCCGCTCGTGCCGACGTTGCGCAAACAAGTAGAAGTCGCGCTTTTGCCAGACGAGCAGGAACGATTTATCAGTCATCTCAAACCACTCGTCGAAACCAACACAGGCCGCACGGCACAATGCCGGGCATTTATTACGGCGATTAAGGAAGTGTAACTTCCCTTCATGCGCCGCTCACGGATAGGTAATGGTGAACGAGGTTCTTGCATCGTAGGGAACGTTCAGCGTATCGTACTTGAGGAACTTACCATTCTGGTCCGCAATAGCGATTCTACTGCCTGCCTGCACGTCCACAACTGAATCTGCCTGCTCGCCGGGAACTACTGTGATGCTGAACGCGCTCGTTACAGGAGGAGGATTGGCATTACGATAAGCGATCTGGAGCTTGGTAACACCTTCCACCGCCCACGCGGCATCCGCATTAAACGTGACGTGAGCGTCCCCGCAGTTAAAATCGAACGAGAACTGCTCTCCGGACGCAAACGTATGCGTCGTCATGTAGGTCGAATTGACGATATGGGACTTTGTCATGATGGTGTGGGTTCCCGTATCGATGACCTCATAAAATTGCTGGGCCGCAGTGGCCGTCCCTTCGAGTGTTCCATCGACGGTCACGTCCACTTCTTCGCCGGGCTGAGGGTCCGGCTTTGTGCCTAAGCTGGTATTCCCGGTAAATGGAACGAACAGCTTCGTCTCGTGAACGACGGGTGTGCTGGTCTCTCCAAAACACCCGCTCATGAGCGCGGTGGGTAGAAACAGAACAGATGCAACAGTGAACGCTTTCTTTAGCATGGTACCTCCTTAATTTAATTAACAACAATCAAAAAGGCAGGCGTTCCGCGCATACGTTTACAGAGTTAGGAAGCTCTATTTTGAAGCGGGTAGGTTCTGAGCAATCGCGTTCAAGTCGCCCTGCAATTCTTCGTAATCCTGCTGCGAGGTTTGGGGGAGATTCTGATTGCGATACCGGTGCCAGATTATTTTCGAGGCATAGATCGTCGTTGTCGTACTATCTTTTGGAAAATAATTGAAGTGAATCCAGATATTCGTATTGCCGTTATCGACAAATTGATGGCCCGCGATGAACACCACTTCCCGCGTCGCATCCGGAGGGTTCCCAACCTCATATCCATTCACGAGCAGCCACTGGAGCGAAGCCTTTTGCGAATCCTGTAAACTCGCATGGACCGTAATTTCCGGGTGGCCGCTCGGAGTGTTTAAATGCCCGGTCGCCGCGCATCCGGCGGCGATCATAAGAGCGAGAACTAACGCGATTCGTTTCATCTGATTATTGAAAAATTGATTCGATGGGAAACGAGCAATAACGATTCGCGGGTTCCGCGCCAAAGCAAACGCGAATCATTCCGCGCCGGACGGGATTGAAATGTGCCTGATGGAACATCGCAGGCAGGGTAGGAAAGTCCTAACGTAAAGTACACTACGCCGGGACTCAATCAGTTATCAAAGAACTCCGGCAACCAATGTCCCCCAAGCTAAGGGGATACCCGCCCAGGACTTTTCGATCGCCCCCAGTGCGCCATTTGATTTCAGTGGATGAGGGGTCATCGCGTGAGCCAATCATCGCATTATGCGAATCTCATCCATGTGCAGGGATCAGACATGCCTGTACTGGCAGCGGTCTGTTTACACTCTCAACGCTCGCAGCGACCTTATACGCATAAAATAAATAAATGTTTCGCTTTCTTAAAGAAATATTGACAAAATTTTACGAAATGCCAATTACCCCCTAGAATTCGAATGTGTGCCGGGAAGCGCTGCTTCCTGGACATTATAAGCAGAAATGAAGGCATGTAACAAAACGCACACATTCGAGTTATTATAGTATGCTTAAGTCCATGATCAGAGCAAAGCGGCGGGCAGAACTGATGAAGCAAAAGCGACGCGCTCGAAAGCTTTTTCCCTGGTGCGAGAATCCCGCGAAGTACGCCGATCATCTTGCTTCCTGCTCCTGCTGGATGTGTGGGAACCCGCGAAAATATTTTGGACTGAAAACAATTCAGGAAATAAGAGCAGACATGACTAATTTGGAGTAAAGCCGTGAGTAGATCGAAAAAGAGAAAACCATTTTTTGCACCTGCCAAGAATAGACACGAGTCCGATAAGAAGGATAAGCGATTGACGCATAAATTATTTCGTCATCGTGAGAACACTTTGATCGGAAAGGGTGAGTATGAAATTCTTCCTCTTCGGCACGACGAATTATTATCTGAGTGGGACTTCGCTTCCGACGGACCGAAAATTTACCATGACGACGCCACACCGAAAATGATGCGGAAGTAAGAGCGCCGGCCTTATAAGCCGAAGGCCGGTGGTGCAAGTAAATTGCAAACCTTAATACACCTTATCGTGAGGACCGATGTCTTCGAGGATCGCCGTACCGGGTTCACCGAAGGAAAACACGACTCGAAGCTTCCATGTAAGAGAAAAAGCAAAGCTCTCTTTTAGCTTGCCTTTCAGTTTATGTGTGGCGAGTTGAGGGTCGTAAGGGTCTTGTATAAACAGGAGCAATGTTTCCCTAAACGTCTTTTCGAGTGCGGGACGGCCTTGCACCAGGTGCTTATAGGCCCGTTTGAATCGAGGGGACTCGGTTACACGAATCATTCGGCTTCGAGACGCCGAATGAGTTCATCAATGTCCGAGGTTGGCGTGGGAAGCGCGCCCTCGTCCCATAGACGACGCGCCTCGAGATGCCCGAAATAGAGTTCATCCCGCGCCGCTTCCGCCAATTCCTGTTCGAGAACGGCCTTCAGCTCCGCTTTTTCCACGACGGGAAGCGTCCGTACTTCTTCGACTAAGTCTGCGAATATCATGATATTCCTCTAAGTGAGAATTGGCAAGAATCATTCCGCCCAGAACGGGACTTGAAGGGCCGCGCGCGCATAGCTCAGGTAGTAAGAGCGCCGGCCTTATAAGCCGAAGGGCGGTGGTGCAAGTCCACCGGTAAGCGTGGGTTGGAGATCGAACGGCATGAATTCTTAAGCCAAAGAAAGCGCGTTTCATTCCGTCCTAACGAGATTTGAATGTGCAGTAAGGAACGCCGCATGCAGATCATGTTAGTCCTGTCGCATAGTACACTACAACAGGCCACAATCAATTATCAAAGAACTCCGGTGATCGATGTCCCCCAAGCTAAGGGTACTCCCGCCCAGGACTTTTCGACCACCCCCAGTGCGCCAATAGATTTCAGTGGATGAGGGGTCATCGCGTAAGCCAATCATCGCATTAAAGCGAATCTCATCCATGTGCAGGGATCAGACATGCCTGTACTGGCAGCGGTCTGTTTACACTCTCAACGCTCGCAGCGACCTTATACGCATAAAATAAATAAATGTTTCGCTTTCTTAAAGAAATATTAACATATTTTTCAGAAAGACGGATTTTCCCGCTTTTTAGCTGACATGTGTGCCGGGAAGCGCTGCTTCCCGGCCCCGCGCGCATAGCGCAGGTAGTAAGTGCGCCGGCCTTATAAGCTGAAGGGCGGTGGGGCAAGTCCACCTCTGCGCTCACGAACTTTTTTAGTAAATTCGTAGATTATTAATGTGAGCTGCTGAGAACTGCGAATGCGCTTATGTCAGGGCTCGTTCATGTGGTAAGTCTAACTGGTTGAAAACCGGCCATCGCGCAAGCGATTAAGGGTTCGACTCCCTTGCCCTCCGCAAAAATGGCCCAACTGCGAAAGCGGTTGGGCCTTCTGGATTTTTCTATTCTTTTTCTTCACTCGAGGATGTAGGCATTTCACGAATAGCAACCTCAAGGCTATAAGGATCCGCATTATCTGCGGCGACTAAGACCTTGACGATTTTGTCTGGGTGAGCTTCGACTGAAAAGTATGGATCAAGTTTTATTCTCCAAGTCCTATTAAGTGCTGGCAGGAGCGGGTAAAACCACGAAGGTCCATATTGTGGGTAGAAGTTTATACCCACAGATTTTCCGCCCACTACGTCACGCACGGTGTTATCTTTTGAGATATGAGAGAGCAAGACGCCATCTTCTTCATATTCATCCTCAATCTCTTTTTCAGTAAGAAGTTCGGAAGGCAGATTGATAAATCCACTAAGATACTTAATGACTACCCCACTCACATTCTTCACACTCACATTGAGAGTTACCGATTTTTCGATCCGTGTCTCACGCGGTTCATATGAAATTCCGAAAGTGTCTCTCACGGTGTAGGACTCCGTCTTGAACACAAGACTGCAATGAACCTCAACGCGCGGTCTATTTCCCCGACCCATGACATCTCTAATCTCATAGTCCTCCATCGGAACAGACTTAAAGTTAAACCGCTTGTAATATCGCTTATCAAGTGCTTGATGAGCGGTCGAAGATTTTGGGATGTTCACAACGTATGCGACGTCGTTAGGCCCACATGATAAGAGTGCAACAGGCTCAATTACAATTCCGTCAATTCGAGGTCGAATGTTTGTAATTACATCCTCTATCCACTCCTTAGAATAATCAGTACGCGAGACAGGACTGAGTTTCTCAGGTAGATGTCTTTTGCTGGGGTCAGAATGTTCTGCTATGCCATAAATAATAATCCCTCCATCGCAATTGGCCATCGCCGAGACATCTTTAGTAATCTCAGTCTTTTTGCCGTCGCTTTTCCCAAGCGCTTCCGCTGCCTTGTAATCTAAATTCAAGGTCTCTTCGTCTCCATCGGCGATCTTTCGGAGAAGTTCTTGTTCGGTCATCGGTATTATCCAAACGAGTATCGCGATTTTGGAACATTAAATCGCGCAAAAAATCGGTCACATGCTTCGGTTAGTGAATCTCCCCTAATATCAACATTGTTTATTCCGTTACCTTCAAATGGAAAAACGCCAATGGCAGTAGGCGGTTCCCCTAAGAACTGAATGCCGGGCACTTGTCGAAATCTAAAGTGGCCCTTACTAGGGCCGCTATGCGGGCTATCGTCTGGTTGTGCATAATCGATGTATAGGCAATCTCTTCGCCAGCCCGTCTTTCGCTCCATCCAAACATAGCCAATATCTGGCATCGAGTCATCAGCCGGTTGCACGACGTATCGAAAATCTAGATATTCATTTCCAACATGCCTTCCTGGCTCATCAAAATAAAAGCCATCCCCATAACCAATCGCATCTATTCTTCTCTTTTCGTTTTGTGAATCAAGATTGGTGAGAATATTGCGATCTAATAGCTCCACATACCGCGTCTGAGGATTATCGTCCATTCGTGCCTTTGTCCCGCGAGCCTTTCCCTCGTAATAAATACGAGTTCGATGATCGGATGCAGATTTAATCATTGCTTCCGTTTCGCTCAACAAGGTTTCAGCTTGCGTTCGTTGTTCAGGTGTTAATTTCATAATTTCTCCTCTGTAAAATAAGAAGGCCACCTTACGGCGGCCTTCAGAATAATCCTAAGACCGCATTTTAACTACACCCGCTCGTCGTGCCGCAATCGTCGCAGAGGGTGCAGGCGCCGTTGCGCTTTACGCGCATGGAGCCGCAGGCGGAGCATTGCTCGCCGGTGTACCCTTTGCTGCGGGCTTCGCTGCGGAGGCTTTGCAGTGTCGCGGTTCCCCTCGGCAGCGTGGTGAGCGGCGAGTGGCTCATCGCCATTTCGGGTTCCTCGATGCGCTCGTTGCGGAGCTTTTCTAAGTTATCGTCCTCGCTCACGGTTTGTGTTGCGATGGCATCCGTAGCGGGAACTGCAATCTCACTTCGACCCACACCGTTCGGGCGCGGTTCATCCACGGCTTTGACATGCACGAAATCCTGGCGGCCAAGATATTCGTAGCCAAGCGCGCGGAAGACGTAATCCAAAATGCTCGTCGCGTTCTTGATCGCTTCGTGGCCTTGCACGGCGCCGGCGGGTTCGAAACGCGTGAACGTAAAGGTATCGACCAACTCTTCGAGCGGCACACCGTATTGCAGCGCCTTCGAGGTGAGCACGGCAAAACAGTTCACCAGCCCTTTGAACGACGCGCCTTCTTTGTACATGTCGATGAAGATCTCGCCTAAGGAACCATCTTCGTATTCGCCGGTGCGGAGATATACTTTGTGCCCGCCAACGACGGCCTCGCGCACGAATCCGTGGCGCTTCGTCGGCAAGCGGTGGCGGCGAAGTTCCGGCGGCATCACCGCCGCCTGTGCTTCGAGCAGTGTGTGCAGCTTTGCCGCGTCGATCGTCTCGTTTGCGGGATCTTCGACATCGTTAAAGAGCACGTCTTCCGCCAGGTCGGCGTCCTCGTTCGAAGAATTCAGCGGCTGAGAAAGCTTGGAACCATCACGATAGAGCGCGTTGGCTTTTAAGCATAATTTCCAGGAATCGAAATACGCTTTCGACACATCCGATACCGAAGCCTCGTTCGGCATGTTGATCGTCTTCGAAATAGCTCCCGAAATAAAGGGCTGCGCTGCGGCCATCATGCGAATGTGCGCTTCGTACGGAATGAAGCGTGTGCCATAGCGTCCGCATTTGTTGGCGCAATCGAAAATTTGCAGGTGTTCGTCGCGTAGTTCCGGCGCGCCTTCGAGCGTCATCGTGCCGCAGACGTAATCGTTGGCGGTCTGCACTTCCTCGCGCGTGAATCCGAGCGAGTGCAGCATATTGAAATTCGCATCGGTAAGTTGCGAAGGCGTAAAGCCAAGCTTCACGCAGAAATCCTCGCCGAGCGTCCATTTGTTGAACGCAAACTTCAGGTCGAACACGTTATCGCAGAGTTTCTCGACTTCGTCGATCTTCTCGTCGGTAAATCCTTTCGCCTTGAGCGATGCGCGATTGATCGCCGGGCAACCGACGAGCGTGCCGTGTCCCTTCGAATATTTTTCGATCTCCTCGATCTGCTTCTCGTTATATCCAAGTTTCGTCAGCGCCTTATGCACCGATTGATTGACGATCTTGAAATATCCGCCGCCGGCCAGCTTTTTGAATTTCACGATCGCGAAATCCGGCTCGATACCGGTAGTGTCACAATCCATGACAAGCCCGATGGTTCCCGTCGGCGCGATGACGGTTGTTTGCGCGTTGCGGTAACCATGTTTTTCGCCGAGCTTGTAGGCACGGTCCCACGCATCGCGCGCGGCTTGCAGCAAGTCCTCCGGGCAATGCTCCGGAGTAATGCCCATCGGCTTGATGGTAAGCTGTTCGTAGCGTTCCGGCGACGCATTATATGCCGCAAGTTTATGGTTCCGCATGACGCGCAGCATCGCGTCCTTGTTCGCTTCGTAACGCGGGAAAGCTCCCAAATCCTTCGCCATTTCAGCAGATGCAGCGTAGGATTCACCCGTCATAATGGCTGAAAGCGCGCCCGCGATCGCTAATGCGCGTGGGGAATCATACGCGATTCCGGCGGTCATAAGGATCGTACCGAGATTTGCATAGCCCAACCCAAGCGTGCGGTAATCGTAAGAGCCTTGCGCGATAGCTCGGGAAGGAAATTGTGCCATGAGCACGGAAATTTCCAGCACGATCGTCCAGAGACGAACGGCGTGTTTGTAATCATCAAGCTTGAACGCTCCCGTCTCGTCATCGTAAAAATACGCGAGATTGAGCGATGCGAGATTGCAAGCGGTGTCATCCAAAAACATATATTCGGAGCACGGATTGCTCGCGTTGATGCGTCCGTCGTTCGGGCAGGTATGCCACTCGTTGATCGTCGTATCGTATTGCAATCCGGGATCGGCAGAAGCCCACGCGCTGAACGTGATCTTCTCCCATAGTTCCTTCGCTTTCACTTTCTTCGCGGCTTTGCCGGTCGTGCGGAACTTTAGCGTCCATTCGCCATCGGTGAGAACCGAGTGCATAAAATCATTCGTGACGCGAACGGAATTATTCGAATTCTGTCCCGAAACAGTTTGATATGCTTCGCCTTCGTAATGTGTATCGAAGGTTTTGAAATCAATTTTATCGTAGCCCATCTCGACCATGCGCAAGCAGCGGACGATATAATTCATGGGAACTCCACGCGCGAGCGCTTTCTTGATTGCGATGTCGAGATCGTGGTTGTCCTTGCGGTCCGTGCCGCCATCGTTCGCGATCTTCATGATCATATTGAGGAAGAGATCGCACACTTTCGATCCCGCCACAAGCGCGGCGACCTTCTGCTCTTCGAGCGCTTTCCACTCGATGAACGTCTCGATATCCGGATGGTCGATGTCCAAAATGACCATCTTCGCGGCGCGGCGCGTCGTTCCACCAGATTTTACAGCACCGGCAGCGCGGTCGTTGATCTTGAGGAAGCTCATCACGCCGGATGCTGCTCCGCCGCCGGAGACTTTTTCGCCTTCGCCGCGCAGTGCGCTAAAATTCGTTCCTGTGCCGGAACCGTATTTGAAAATGCGTGCCTCGCGCGTGACGAGATCGAAAATGCCGCCTTCATTCAGCATATCGTCTTTAATCGACTGAATAAAGCAGGCGTGCGGCTGGGGATGCGTGTAGGCGTCGGTCGAGCGCGTCATTTCGCCTGTTTTCGGATCGACATACCAGTGGCCCTGCGGCGTTCCGGTAATGCCATACGCCCACGCAATGCCGGTATTGAACCATTGCGGCGAGTTCGGCGCAGCCATTTGGCGCAAGATCATGTAGGCAATTTCGTCGTAGAATGCCTGCGCGTCATCCTTCGAATCGAAATAGCCGTGCTCTTCACCCCATGCGCGCCAGCATCCGGCAAGGCGATGCGCGACTTGCTTGATCGAGCGTTCCGGTCCCGTAATTACGTTCCCATCCTTATCGCGAAGGAGTGTACCGAACGTATCGTGCTGAGGAACTCCCGCACGACGGAAATATTTCTGCGCCAAAATATCGGTCGCGACCTGCGACCAATGCTTGGGAACCTCGATGTCCTCCATGTTAAAAATGGGCTTTCCATCGGGATTACGAAGCACGCTCGCGCGCTTCGTGTACTGAAATTGATCGAATGGCGTGGCGTTCGCCTGGGTAAACCTGCGTGTAATTTGCATAACTGATTGATAACGCTAATGGTAGATGATTCGTCAGCACTCAAGCCCTTTCGGGCCGAGGAATGAAGCACTATTAATAATGCCCCGAAAAATTTGATGGAAACCTCTCCCCAGCACTCCCCTTCGTAAGGGGAGGGAGTTTTTTCCCCCTCTCCTTACGAAGGAGAGGGGTTAGGGGAGAGGTCTCCTCGGTGGATTAATCTTATTTCAAGATGGCTGCTTATGCGCAGGCGCATGATTTCCATGCCTCGGAATCGCATACGATCCGAGGAGGCCGGGAAAAGCATGATCGCTCATGCGCCGGCCGCTACGCTATGCCATTTTAGGCGTGATCTTGGGGCTGTTCGCGCCGCGCATCTTTTGGGGCTTATCGTGTGCGGGCGAGCATTGGTGGCTGGGGGCAACGGGAAGATGATCGGTCATGCTTCCCGAAAAAAACGGTTGTCTTAAATTCTATTGGCCCTCAGCCTCCGTGGATGATCGATCATCCGATGAGCGATCATCCACGAACCCGAGTTATCGGAGTTGCTTACTTGGAATTCCGTTACCCGATCTTCTTCCTACAAACTTACTAAATCTTTGTCAGAATTGTTCTCCAAAAGAGCGATTATTTTCCCACATTCTTTCAAGAGCGTTGGCTAAGTTATCCACCGGATTTATCAACTTGTTCGTAAGTTGTTGGCAGCACGGGGATTCAATTAAAAATGAAGAATTAAGAATTAAGAGTTNNAACTCTTAATTCTTAATTCTTCATTATTTTCGGTTACCTTTTCCTGTTTCGTTGGTCTTATTAGTAGGAATCAGCTTTTACTTCAAGTCGAGGAAGGCAAATTCGATGTCTTTTAAGCGTTTTTTGTTTATCGCAGCCTTACTTTGCAGCTTCGGGGTGAATAATCTCCGGGCTCAAGCTCAGATTGTCTGGCCGGAATGGAGGCTGGTCGGAGAAAAAGGGCTTCCGGGGACTTTCACGGCCATCTATTTTTTCGATCCGCTCCATGGCGTTACCGCGGCAAATAATGGCGCTACTATTTGCTACACCGCTCGTGGCCAGTGGATACAGTGGCTGCAATCGAGCATGCCTGCGGGAATTTCGCTCATCCGCGAGATCCGTTTCATTCAGGGAAAGCTCTATGCAGCGAGCGAGGCAACAGATGTATTAGTCTCGACCGATTCCGGACGAAGCTGGAATTTTTCCGGACTCAATCTTAATAATGCGAACGACGTCTATGCCGACGGCACGGGCAACATTCGCATCCTTACCGATCCGATGACGCGCTTCGCCCGAATCGATACGATGCATTGTGTTGCAACGGGGAATGGCAGTATTTTCACTTCTTCCGATGGCGGGCTTAATTGGATTTCCGCCGTTACCGGAATCGATTCGATGAGTAGGGGCGCTGTCGGCGACCCATGCAAGCATGTCTATGTCTGTCCAAGTCCCATGGACGACGCAGCTCTTCGCTCGGCGGATTCGGGACGTACCTGGCAATCCGTGTTGACCGGCTCTTATCCCTTTCCAGCAATTATCGATGGCGCAAATACCGTCTCATATCTTTCGGACCTGTATAACCTCTATCGCTCAACGGACGATGGCGTTACGTGGACGCCGATTTACACGGTCGATAGCGGCCCGCTCACAATGTATGTCTTTGGCCCGATGGGAGAGCATGTTGCGGTCGGTTGGCCCGGAACATTCCAAGCTCCATCTGGTATTTGGATGACGACGGATGGCGGCGATGGCAACCTTCACAGCGGGGTGAATTTGACCGATTCTAATGGAGCTCCGTTGCTTCAGCAGGATACGTTCAGCGTTCCGTTCCTGCTTACCTCTATGTGCAATCCTTTTTTGATTGCCGTTCCCTTCGAGGCGGATGTGAGCGGTATGTCGGAAAAGGTACGCGTTACAAGCAATAATCCCGGAGATTTTGCTATTATGGGCGCCGATACGATCTCGATGCTAATAGGGCGATACGATAGCTTATGGCTTACGTACGATCCACACCATCCCGTCGATACCGCTGTGCTCACCTTCGAAAATCACTGGAACTGCTCGGACTGGTCGGAAACGCGGACGGTCATCATTACGTCGTTCCCAAAAGCTCGGATCGTGCCGCCACCCGTGCTCGCAGGGAACTGCCAGCCGGTCACCGGCGTGGCATTGTTAATGCTGGATTCCTGCCAGACATTAGTTATCGATTCGATTGAAATGCCACTGTATCTTTCACGGATGCTGCGATTGAACAATCCGCTTCCTGATACAGCCCGCATAGGCGTTAACGATTCACTCTTTTTTACTTTCGATCCGGCGGATACCGTTGCCACTATTTCGGACAGCGTACAAATCTTCGCGCACTATCTGGGACGGGACCTCGACCCCAACTTAAATTACTTCAACTTCAACGCCTATCTGGGCGATTCGGACTTCGCATTCTTCCAGCAATTCGTACCGGCAAATCTTCAGGCGCTGCCAATCCTCCCGTGGGGACTTTATCCATCGCCTCCCGATAGCGCGGTTCCAGGAGCGGATGTCACATTTAAGATTATTCAATCCGGCACACTGCCATCGGACGTAACCACGCTTAACTTCACCCTTACTTATAATGACGATCTTCTGAGCTTCGTTCGCGCGGAGGAGCCTGCATCGTCGACGATGCGGGTGGATACCATAGGTTACACTCGCACACCGGATGGCCTTGCACACGTAACCTTCCACGTCAGTCCGGTTGGCAGAGATTCCGTCGTTGCCACGCTTCACTTCTATCCTTATGTCGCACGCGCGACACAAACGGCCATCGTTCTCAGCACCCCCAGCTTGCTCACCAAGCTTGGCATCAAAGAGGAGTGTATTGACAGCATTACTACCGGTGAGACGATGTTTACGCTGCTCCCTGTGTGTGGATCGGGTGAGCTTTCGAATTTTCTGCAGAACGGCACGGTGCTCATCGATAATATCGCGCCAAATCCAGCAACGGGATCCATCGTCGTTGGCGTTTCTTCCGCCGGATCATCGGCAATACCCGCCGAGCTTTCCATTGTTGACGCATTAGGCCGGACAGTTTGCCGACAGGATGTCGTTCTCGCTGGCGGCGAAGGAAATTATATTCCGCTGAATCTGGAGAATTTGCCGAGCGGTATCTACGCTGTCCGGTTACGAGCCGGCGGACTCGCATCTACTCAGGAGTTTGTGAAGGAATAGCGGGATATTTACTGCGGAACCGGAGACTTTAAAAGTAGAACACCAATCCCGCCGCAAGTCCGTACACCACGTTAGAGGCACTTGGCTGGATGGTTAATCGAGAGGGATTCTTGCCGAAAGGGGTGTCAAGCGTTTGGCCATTAGAGGTTTTGAGTTCGCCCGTCGTGACCGAGCGCGTGACGAGATCGAGCGTGAAGCTTACGCCTTGCGAGACGCGAAAATCATTCAGGAGGTCGAAATTAATTTGATAGCCCGACGCAGAGGCAGAGCGCGCATATCC
Source organism: Ignavibacteriota bacterium (assembly GCA_003151825.1). Taxonomy (GTDB): domain Bacteria; phylum Bacteroidota; class Ignavibacteria; order Palsa-1295; family Palsa-1295; genus PALSA-1295. The sequence goes on along the minus strand of PLYO01000041.1, from coordinate 173,106 downwards.
ACCCGGCGATTCCGTCTCCGTTGTCAGCGCGATGACCCCACCTATGCCGCCATTAGCGCGAAGTCTATAAAACGGCCCGCTGTATATCACATACATCCCGCCCACGATAAAACTATGTTCGGTGAGATCAAGCTCTTCTTGCGCTCCGTAGTTAGGTTGTGGAACGGACCCGGTGCTATCGACAATCGTATTAAACCACTTTTCCACCAAATCGTATTCGAAATAAATTCCCCAGGTTTGCGCCAGTTGTGCCTGTCCTGAGATAATAATCGCGCGATCGACCGTGCTGTATGCATTTCGATCACTCGTCAAGTCGGACGCGGGCCGCGTGCGCTCGGAAAACAGTTGATTGAGATCGCGCGGAAGAACCTGGAGATAGCCGCCATAGCCGGCATAGATGCTGATGAAATCTTCCTGCGGATAGGCCGTCCGGCGCTGCGCCCGAATCCATCGATCAAGTTCGGCTTTTCGCGCGCGATAGGCGGAGTCCAGCGCGCGCACGGAATCCGCTGGCACCGCGTAGGCTGCGCTGTCCGTAGCAGAGCTATTGGATTGCTGCGACCGAACTTCGGACGCAACGAATAACACGGAGCAGACAAGAATATGGGCAATTACTTTTGACATCGTAGCAAAAATATGGATGTGGCTAACTAAACCATAACACGGCTAACTAAATCGAATCACCTCCCCGCTGGCAAGCGATTCGCGGATGGCAAACGTGACGAGCGTCGTGGCAAGAAGAGAATCGAAGGGAATCGGGGCTGCGACAGAATCGGAAAGCGATTGAAGAAATGCCTTCGCTTCCTCCGCGTGGCCTTTGCCCGCGCCTTTTTCGATTTTGGGCTTGCTTCCGCTTGTCCAGAGTTCGAGTTCAATAAAATTTTTCAGGATCGCCGTCCTGCCGTTCGAAAAGACTTGCAATTCTTCTTTCGGCAGCACCTTACTCCCGTTTGCGAGATACATAATTTGCGCGACACTCCCATCTTCATATTCAATCGTAATGGAAACCGTGTCATGATCGACGGTGTCCGCGCGGCCGCTCGAAATAGATTTTGCGAAAACGCTTCTCGGCATGGCGTCCCCGGTGAGATAAGAAGCCGTATCGACGAAATGACACACCTCCCCGATAATGCGTCCGCCGCCATCATCTTCATCCTGTGTCCAATGCGAGCGCGGAAGCGGGCCGGCATTGACGCGATAGAAAATCATCTTCGGAGACCACCCCCTGCCCCCTCCTTGAAAAGGAGGGGGTTCATCGAAATAATCTTTCATCTTTTTCACGAGCGGCGCAAACCGGCGATTGAAACCGACCATCAGTGTGCGGCCCGATTCCTGATACGCCGTTGCAACTTCGCGAAGCTGCTCATAATTCAGAGCTAATGGTTTTTCAACAAATACATTTTTCCCCGCGCGAAGCGCCTGCGCGGCAAGCGCGGCATGTTCTCCGTGCCGGGTTGCGATGAAAATTGTATTGATGTCGCTTGCGTCGATAACGTCCTTTGCGCTTGTCGAAGACCATTCGAAGCCAAATTTGCTCTTCGCATCTTCCGCGCTCGCCCCGGATTGATTGGCAACGGCAACCAGTTTCGCATTCTCTTTCAGCGTTGGCAAAAGAAAACCCTGAGCAAAATTTCCGGCGCCGATAAAACCAACCGTAATACCTTCCTGTGTAGACCGGGTTTCAACCCGGTCGAGATTTGAACGGGTTAAAACCCGTTCTACACTGGGGTAAGTGAGCACCATCCCCAAATATCGTTCCTTTCGTTCGCCGGCGATGATCGAATACGCTTCCTCAGCGCGCTCAATGGGGAACGTATGCGTAGTGATCGCTTTCGTATCGATCTTTTTCTCGGCGAGAAGCCGCGCGAATTCCTGCATATTGCGCCGCTCTGTCCAGCGGACGTAGCCGATGGGATAATCGAGGCCGTGCTCTTCATACGATGGATCGTAGCGGCCGGGGCCGTAGGAGCGCGAAAGACGGAACTCTAATTCTTTCGCGAAATAAACGTCTCGCGGCAAGTTCATTTCGCTCACGCCAACCATAATGATGCGTGCGCGGTCGCGGGCGATCTCGGCAGAAAATGTAATAGGATCGTTGGAACTTGTCGCGGCGCAGATAATCACCGCGTCGGCGCCGAAACCGTTCGTGAGCGAGCGAATAGTTTCGGCAAGCCCTTCTTGATTCCGGTTGAATGCATGCGTCGCTGTATGTTTTCGAGCAATTTCGACATGATGATCGTCGAGATCGACGCCAATCGTGACGCACCCCGCCGCTTTTGTAATTGCGCAGGCAAGCTGACCGACGAGTCCCAATCCAACCACCACAACGGATTCGCCAAACGTCACATTCGCTTGGCGAAGACCTTGCATTGCGATTGCGCCAAGTGTGGTGAAGCAGGCTTCCTCGAAGGGAACGGTGTCGGGAATTTTAACGCATAGATTTTGGAGCACGCTCACGACTTCTGCGTGATTTGCGCCTTGCCCGCCGCACGCAACGCGGTCGCCGGGCTTCAGATCATCGACATCCTCGCTCACGGCGATGACTTCGCCCGCGCAGGAATAACCGAGCGGCCCTGGCGTATCCAACTTGCGGCTCACGCGCTGCCATGTGGACCAAAAGCCCTGCTGCTTAATTTCGGCGAGAACTTTTTTCACATCCTCCGGCCGCTGCCGCGCTTTTTCAATGAGCGAGGCCCGCGCGAGATCGACCTTCATCTTCTCCGTGCCTGCGGAAATGAGGCTCGCGTGAACGCGCACGAGCACACCCGCGCGACGCGGCTCGGATGGCGCCGGAACGTCCTTAATAGTTATTTCGCCGGAGCGGAGCGATTGGAGGAGTTGTTTCAAAGTTGAGGAAACGTCAGGTGTTCAAATCCGGCGTTGGGCAATCCATGCCATAGTTGAATGGGTGTAGTCATCGGCATGAAGAACGCTGCGGGGATTAAGTTCGTCCCGCTTTATGCTTAGAAGAATATGCGTTTGCCGGCTCTTTATTGATAAATATAAAAGAAAAAAGCCGCGAGCTGTGGCGGTGCGGGTTGGTAAGATATCGCTCGATCAATACCGCTTTGCGCTCCAGGAGTCCAGCGCCGATCCGTCGAATACTTGTCCGCTTAATGTCTGGCTGATCTGATTTTCGGAGAGGGTTCCGGTATATTTCCAGGTACTGCCCGCCGGCCCGAGGATTGTCATCGCGAGAGCATTACCCGTTAGACTCCACGTTCCCAAAATTGGATCAACGCCATCGTATGCGATGGAAACATATGGAAATGTGTGAAATGTAAGCGGACCTTCGATATAACCACCGTCAATGAGGATGGTGGCATCCCAATCACTCAGGATGGAGTTCACCAGAGCATCGTAATTCGTGGTCCTTCCGGAATCAACCTCGATAGAAATGGCGCTCTGGTTGTCCCGAAGTGTGTCATAACAGAGGTTATTCTGCTGGACGAAGAGTTCATACTTCCCAGGTGGAACCGTGTCGAAGATAAAAACTCCGTTCGCATTGGAGACTGTTTGACGATTTGTGGGAATGAGTGTAACGGTCGCTCCGGAAATGATCGAATCTCCACTGCTAACGTCGGTGACTTCGGTATGCCCGGTCAGCTTCCCAAAATTCGAGGATGTAGGAGTATTACTGCCGTTTCCATTCGATGGCCCGCTGTTCGACGAGCATCCGGCCATCAACACGACCGACAAAATAAGGAAAAATCTCATTAACAATCAACATTCCCGCTTCCATGAATCATTCCACTCAAAACAAAAAGGGACACACCTCTCAGCATGTCCCTCTAAATAAATCAGCGGAATCAGAAAGTAATTAGCGTAATCCAGGTCCGGGATCGGCCTGATTGAACACCTTCTTCTTTCTCGGTGCGCGAACGGGGCGTTTGCGAGCAGGCGCTTTCGCCGGCTTCTCTTCCTCGACCACATCGGGATAGGTGTAAATATCGTACTTGTAGTTGCGGAGTACCCAGTTCTTTTCGTCGTGGCTGACGACGTAGTTCGGCAGCATCGGGATTTTCCCGCCGCCGCCGGGTGCGTCAATCACATAATAGGGGATTGCAAGCCCGCTCGTCCAGCCGCGAAGCTTTTCCATTATGTCCAAACCTACCTTGACAGGCGTGCGGAAATGGTTTGCGCCCTTCGTAAGATCGGCCTGATAAATGTAATACGGTCGAACGCGCATGGCAAGCAGCTTTTGCATCAGCTCTTTGACGATCATCGGGTCATCGTTGACGCCTTTCATGAGCACCATCTGATTTCCGACTGGACATCCGGCGTTGGCGAGCATTTCACAGGCTTGCTTTGCTTCCGGCGTGCATTCCCACGGATGATTGAAATGCGTATTGACGTAAATCGGATGATATTTCTTAATCATCTCGCAAAGATTTGTCGTAACGCGCTGCGGAAGCACACACGGAATCTTCGTGCCGAGACGAATAATCTCGACATGAGGTATTTCGCGCAGCCCTTTCAGGATTTTTTCGAGCATGAAGTCGGTGAGCGTGAGCGGGTCGCCGCCGGAGAGAATCACATCGCGGACTTCCGGATGTGCGGCGATGTAATCCAGCCCATCCTGAATGTACTTCATCGAAATTTTCGAAGAATCGCCGACCTTGCGTTTGCGCGTGCAGAAACGGCAGTACATCGAGCACTGGCTCGTTACGAGGAAAAGTACGCGGTCGGGATAGCGGTGCGTGATGCTCGGCACCGGCGACATGGCATCCTCATTGAGAGGATCGTCGGGCGCGTCGATGTCATCGAGTTCTTTTTCGTCCGGCACGCATTGGAGCCAGATGGGATCGCCCTTATGCCGAATGAGCGAAAGATAATACGGGTTTACCCGAGTTTGAAAGAAGTCGTTCAGTTGCTCGGCGATTTCCGGCTTGATACCGAATTGAGAAACGATCTCTTCTTTGGATTCAACGGATTTGCGAAGTAGCTCTTGCCAATATTCCATAATAAGTGATTTAATCGGGCCATTGCTTCCGGCATCCCGGCGGGCACGGTCCCGCGAACGATGGCGCACCATGAGCGGTCTTCCGCCGCGCATGAGCGGTCATGCGCGGTGCGCTTCTCATTCGCTTGTGAATGTCAATGCTTTACATCACGCCGCACAATTCGCGGCTCTGATGCGCCGACGATTCTTTTTTTCGTTCAGCTTCGGATGATTTCCCGCTTTCACGGTCGATCTTCCTTTTGCAATATACAACATTGCGAACGAAAAAGCAAATAGTCGGCTCGAACTAAAATCTTCTGTCAAACTTTTTTGCCGAAAATGATGAGGTCGTCACCCGGCTTGTAATAATCTCTAATGTGCGCAAGCACCTCGTATTGTTGCTTCGCGTAGAACGCTCGCGTTCGTTTGTAACTCGGCTGGCTGCTTGTCTCCGCGATGATGAGATACCCTCCCCGCCCTCGTACAAACTGAACAGCGTGGTCATCCAGCGCTTGAGCGATGCCTCGTCCCTGAAATTCAGGATCGACCGCGATCCAGTACATGTCATACGTTCCTGTGGTGGCCGGTGTCGGTCCGAGCAGGAGAAAGCCTGCTAACCTCTCCCCTGCCCCTCCCCTTGGTAAGGGGAGGGGCAGGGGAGAGGTAGCCACATAAGCGAAATAATCTTTTTGCTCCGGTCTCTCGGTACAAATGTCAATGAGCTCTTCGGCGATCAGGATTTCCGCATCCGAAAAATTCTTCGTTGCTCGGATGAGGCGGATGATCGGCTCGCGGTCTTCTTTTTTTACTTCACGTATCATTCAAAAAAATGTTCCGCGTGTGATGCTTAACGCCTCATCCGATTCGATGGTTCAATTTTCAGCGCTTCATTCAAAATTATTAATGCAAGCCTCCGCAAGTTTTATCGAGCGCGTTCGGTGGCGCGGTCGAGAATTTCATTGATCGTGCCGGCGAACGTTCGTCCGCTCGCTCGCGCCGCTCGCATGAAGCCGGCGTCTTCGCTGATATCCGGATTCGGATTCGCTTCGAGCACGAAGAGCTTGCCGTTCGCATCCATGCGCATATCGACGCGCCCGTAATCTCGGAGTCCCACGGCGTTCGCGGCCTTGAGCGCGATGGTTCGTGCCTCGTGTGCAATGTTGTCCGGCAACTTCGCCGGACATTCCGGAAGCGTGGTCTGATAAAGCGGCGATTCTTCCACCCACTTCGCTTCGTAGCTCACGATGCGCGGCATTCCCTCCGGCACCCGATCGAACGTAATCTCCGAGATTGGAAGCGTGGTGAACATTCCATCAGACGCGGCCAGTACTGCAACGTTTAATTCGCGGCCATCGATAAATTCTTCCGCGAGTGCCGGTTGCTCGAATTCTTTTTGAATGAATCGGACTCGTTTCGCGAGGGATGCGGCGTCGGATACAATCGCATTGGAGTCAATACCGATGCTTGCATCTTCATGCACCGGCTTGACGATCAGCGGAAAGCGCAGTTGTGGATCGATGGCATCGAACTCCTTCCGCTCAAAGAGCTGGTGCCGTGGCGTGGGAATGCCATGCGCGAGAAAGACGGCCTTCGCCAGCGCCTTATCGAGCGCCAGCCCGAGCGTGAGCGGGGGCGAGCCGGTATAGGGAATTCTGAATAGCTCGTACATCGCGGCAACGTTGAGCTCGAGCTTCGATTGACCCAGAATAGCCTCACAGCAGTTAAAGATGACTTCCGGCTGCTCGGTAGATAGAAACGAGCACAACTTCTGTGTGTCGTCATCGGCGCTAAAGACAATGACGTGATGTCCGTGATCGCCGAGCGCATCGGCAATCGAACGCATTTGATCGAGGACGCCATGCTCCGAGGCATCGATGAATTGTGCCGACGGCGGATGATAACCGGGGTCCGACCGGCGAAGCCAGTGATCCTCGGAAGCTGTGTTGCGCGGCTCGTTATAGATGACAGCGACTTTCAAATTAATTACGAATTACGAATTACGAATTACGAATGAGAACCGTAATCGGAATGCGTAATTATTTCTTTCGTCTAACCAAGATTAAAAAGGTTGATATAAAGATTACAAATCCGAATCGCCTTTCAGGCGGTTTTTCATCGTTTTTTGAATGGAACCTAAAATTTTCAGTAATTCTTCGCAATCCGTAAGCATGGATTCTGCCATTCGCCTCGTAATATACTCAGCATCGCGCAAGAGCCTAAGCCAATAATGCGTTTCTCTTGCTTCTCGGTAGGAGATGTTGAGTTTCGCCAGAAAGTCCTTCTTCGAGCTTGCGCCAACGAACTCCTCCGCGTTTGCCCCAATCGAAGTTCCGGAACGAAGAATTTGGTCTTTTAGGACGAAGGCCTTTTTCTCCTGCAAGTACTCGCTCAACCCTATGATGCGAAGTGCGAACGAGTAGCTCTTTTCCAGAATGATGTTTTGTTTCACGGGAAAAAGGAACTAACTATCAAAATGCAATTTTTAAAATTCGTAATTCGTAATTCGTAATTATTTTGCATGTTTGCGTTCGAATTGAAATGGGATTCCGTACCGGTCGCACCCGGATTTCAAAACGGAAAGGAGCATCGCTTCGTAGGTCATGCCTGCGGCGCGGGCGGCTTTCGGAAAGCAGGAGTTTTCCTCGGGCTTGGGAAGAATGCCGGGCAGGGGATTTACCTCGATCACATTCACTCTTCCTCTTGCATCTAACCGAACGTCGATGCGCGCCCAATCGCGGCAATCGAGTACTTCGTAGGTTCGAAGAACCACGGCCTCGATTTCCTCTTTGAGTTTTGTGGAAATATCCGCAGGACAGGTGAAAATATGGAGCGGGCGCTCGGCCACATCATAGACCCACTTTGCTTCGAATGAATAAATATTGTTCGCTTCGGGCGGAAGCTCGCCGAAATTGATTTCGACAATGGGAAGCACACGAGCATTCTCTCCATTGCCAAGGACGGCCACGGTAAACTCGCGGCCCGGCAAGAACTCCTCGATAAGCGCCGGCGCATGATATTCCTGCGTAATCCGCTCGATCTCACGGTTCATGGAGTCTAAACTCGTGACGAAGGATGAATTGCGAATGCCCTTCGAGGAACCTTCGGAAATTGGCTTTACGATAAAAGGAAAGTCCGAGCCGGGCAGTAATGACCTAATCGAACCAATTGCGCGATCAGTGGTAATGAACCGCGAAACGGGAATGCCATGATAGGACAAAATCTCTTTGGTCCGGGCCTTATCGAGCATGATGGCCAGCGCGAGTGGCCCCGAACCAGTATATGGAATACTAAGCATTTCGAGCAGCGCTGGAAATTGCGCCTCGCGCGCCGCGCCGGTGAAGCCCTCGGCAAGATTAAAGACAATATCGAGATCGTGGATAAGCAGCCGGTCGATCGCGCGATCCGGCACAGCTTCGATCACTTCGACCGTTACTTCCGGATGCGAGGCCAGCCCGGCGCGAACGGCCTCGATCGTTTCCGGAGCGTCCCACTCCGCATAAAGATCATCGACCGACACGCGTGGGTGCCGCGAACGTTCACGTTCATCCGAAATTCCTCGAGGTTTGATATTGGCTAAAAGTCCTACGCGCATTTTAAAAAATTAAATTTCTGCTATGATCGAATCTTCTTCAAACAAAAAAATTCACTATAAAAATAAGAATTGAAAATCGAAAGTCAAGTGTTCGAACCATTTTGTGGATAAAAAGTCAAATCTGTTTACAAGTTGACCCTTTCTATAAAACTATTATGAGCTTCGAATGCTTAATTAATCATCCGTAATTTTTGAACGTATGAATCTTTCACTTTTTTCGCGCCGGTGGATTCCGGTATTTTTGGTCTCGATTTTTTTTCGTGCTTCGGGCGTCGTTGGCCCGGCGCCGGCTTCCGCGCAGGTGCACTTCAGTACGGAGGAGCGCCGCATCATCACTATCACCGATGAACGTCGCGACGCCGATAGCTTGCTCGGGTATCTTACATCGGGATCAACCCGAGTGGCGTGTCGCGCGGCGATCGGGATCGGAAATATTGGCGATACATCGGTTCGGCCAGCGCTACTGAACTCTTTTCTCGCGGAGCGGCGCGATTCCGTTGCGGACGCGGAAGCTTTCGCGCTCGGGCTACTGGGGCCGGATGAGAAGACATGCCAGGCGCTCACTGCAGCTGCGGCACAGCATCCGACTGCGGAACGACTAAAGGCGATTGCCCGAACGGCGGAGAAAACCGATAGTGCATCGGTAGCTAAAATCGTAGGCCAACTTGCCGATCAAAAAAAGATCGATCCACGCACCGAAGCGGATGCGTATGTGGAATTTGCGCTTCATCACGAAGTCAGCTCGCGGATGATGAACGATCTCGATCTGCTGGCGGGCGACAACGAACCCAACGTCCGATGGCGAGCAGCGTATGCGTTCGCGCGTGCCGATGATTCGACGGATCTTGCTTCTCGGTTTTCAAAGCTCAACGATCTGCTGCTGGATCAGGGCTCGCCGTATGTCCGTATGTTCGCCGCATTGGCTCTTGGAAAGCTCCACAATGCCCGCGCGGGGGCGGCACTCGCACATGCGTATCGCGGTGAGGACGAGTGGCGCGTTCGCGTGAATATTCTAAGGGCCTTTGGACAATTTCCAAAGCTCGATTCCTTACCTTTGGAAACGATCCAGCTCGCTGCGGATAGTGCGCTGCGCGATAGCGCGCTTGCCATCCAAATCGGTCTTACCGCCGGCGACATGATCGATCACTTTGTCACCTCCGGCACGCTTGTGCAGAATGATTCAACTCAGCTCCGTGCGTGGCTCGATGGCTTTAATGGCGCGGGCGAACGCCATAATGAAGTTGCGCCCGTGGTAGCCGCGCGCCTGACCGTCCCGGCGGTGCGCCTGCAGACACCGACCAAGCACGATGCCATCCAAAATTATGCGCGTTACCAGGATCCGGTCATTCGCAACTGGGCCGTGCGCGCTGCGGCTACGCAGGCCGACACCGATGACTTCGCCACGATCCTGAAGACCATGGCCGCGTTCAGCCCGGTCGAGCAGGTGGTTCGATTGGAAGCGCTCGATAGTATTTGGCAGAAGGCAAAACACCTCCCGGCCTTTCGGAGCATCCTCGAAAAGAATCACATGGCGGATTTATACCGGGGACTGCTTGTCCACATCAGCGATGCCGTGCAGGACCCTGCGGTCGATGCGTCAGCGCTCGGCGAACTCATGGACACCAGCATTATCCGCGATAGCGCCCACCGCGCCGAGGCGATGGAATACATGGAAAAATACATTCCCAGGTTTTCGAGCGGGCGTTATCGCGATGCGCTGCTGGCCGCCATCGGCGACGTCGCGTGGCTTGGCGACACCTCGCGCGCGGCGGACGAGGCGCTCCGAATCGCGTATGACACCGCGAATAACTGGGGTGATAACATAGTGATGGACTCGATTGCCTCGCTGTTAAAACATATCGAAGGCCCGCGCATCGTCGGCGATGCGTATGCGCCGCTTCCCAAGCGGACGGCGCGCATTAGTGCTATCGATTGGAAGGGGCTGGAAAACTTGCCCGCGAACATGAGTATCAATTTTTCCGGCGGCCAGATACAGCTTCGGCTTCTTACGGAGGAGGCTCCGCTGACCGTGCTCAATATGGTCCGCCTCGCTCGGGAACAGTGGTTCACCGGCAATACTGTTCATCGCGTGGTTCCGAACTTTGTGATTCAGTCCGGAGATCCGAGTGGCACGGGCTGGAGCGGTCCCGGCTATACGATTCGCAGCGAAATCGCGCCACGTGAATACGACCGTGAAGGAATGATGGGTATGGCAAGAGATGGCAAGGATACGGAAAGTTCTCAATGGTTCATTACCGAATGTCCAACGCCGCATTTGGATGGGCTTTACACCATCTGGGCCGACGTGACGGACGGCATGGATCAAGTTTTCCAGCAAAATGTAGGCAATAGAGTCGGTTCCGTTTTTCTTTCCCAATAATGACCGCGCAAGTGCTTGAAGAAATCCGGTTGAAAGCCCGGCAATCGCTGAGACCTACAGGCGATCCAGTGTGTATTGCCCTCGGAGATGCCTCCGATGATCGCATGCTCGAAGCCGCGCGCATAGCGACGGATGAGAAAATTGCAAAAATCATCTTGATTGGAAATTCCTTGCCTCTCGAACGAGCAGCGGATCGAGCAGGAATTTCTTTGGAGGGCATCGAAATTGTTTCACCGGCGAACTTCCCAAACTTCGAGGGACTTGCTACGGCTTATTTCGAGCGGCGCGGAGAGAAATTAGATTCTATAGAAGATGCCGCCTCGGAACTTCGTTCGAACGATCTCCTTTTCGGCGCGGCGCTCGTGGCCTCCGGATTTGCCGACGGCATGGTGGCCGGTTCGCTTTCTACTACGGCAGACGTGGTGCGTGCCGCGCTTAAAGGTATTGGGCTTGCCGGTAACGTTTCCGTTCTATCGAGCATGTTCCTGATAGCGTTTCCTCCGATCCCGGGAATGCGCGAACAGGAATTTTCACTTGCCTTTGCCGATGCCGCCGTTGTTCCCGATCCCACGGCCGCTGAGCTGGCGGACATTGCAATCGAGACTGCTGGAACGTATGAGACGCTGACAGGAAATAAGCCCTACGTGGCAATGCTTTCGTTCTCTACATTGGGCAGCGCCGTTTCTGCTTCGACGGAAAAGATGGTACGCGCTACGGCGCTCGCGCGGGTCAAAGCGCCGAAGCTTTTAATCGACGGCGAGCTGCAATTCGATGCGGCGTTCATGCCGGCGGTGGCTGCTCGCAAAGCAAAGGAGAGTATCGTCGCGGGCCGCGCGAATGTGTTTATTTTTCCGAACCTCGACGCCGGTAACATCGGTTACAAAATTGCCGAGCGGCTCGGAATGGGCGAGGCTATCGGCCCAATTCTGCAAGGACTTCGCCGCCCGATGAACGATCTCTCCCGTGGCGCCAGCGTGAGCGACATCGTGAACATGATCGCAATTACAGTGTTGCAGGGAGTCAAGCCATGAACATCCTCGTAACCAACGACGACGGCATCAACTCGCGCGGGATTTACGATCTTGTAGTTGCCTTGCGCGAGATTGGCGAAGTGATTGTCATGGCGCCGCTCGCGGAGCAATCCGCAGTCGGTCATGCGCTGACCGTCAGCTTGCCATTGCGCGTGACGGAATTTCATAAGAACGGTAATTTTTTTGGTTTTGCGGTCAGCGGCACGCCGGCCGATTGCGTGAAGCTCGCCTTGCGCACGTTCCTTGACGAGCGGGGACTTCCGAAACCCGATATTGTCGTGAGCGGCATCAATCACGGGCGCAATACGGCTGTAAACATCATTTATTCCGGCACGGTCAGCGCGGCGACAGAAGCGACGGTGCTCGATGTTCCCGCCATCGCCGTTTCGCTCACAAGTTATCATCCCGATGCGGATTTTGGTCCTGCTGCGGAATTTATGAAACGATTTACGCCCGAAGTTGCGCGTATTGGGTTGCCACGCGGCACGCTACTGAACGTAAACGTTCCCGCACTGCCGGATTCGGAGATTCGCGGCGTGGCTTATACCAAGCAAGGCGCTTCTTATTGGGAAGACGAATTCGAGAAGCGGCTCGATCCGCAGGAGCGGCCGTATTATTGGTTAAAGGGCAGTTATATTTTGGAAGACAAGGATGCGGACATCGACGACATCGCAATTCGGGATGGCAAAATCAGCATCACCCCGATCCATTACGATTTGACCAACTACGATTTCTTAGAAGCCCTTCGGTCATCCTGGCCAAAAGTATTTTAGTAGTATCTCAAGCCTGAGCTTGCCGAAGAGATTTAGTTCCTAATCTCTCAGTCTCGGATCGAGCGCGTCCCGAAGGCCATCACCGACGAGGTTATAGGCCACGACGGCTAAGAAAATAGCGAACCCCGGAAACACGGCCAGCCACCAGGCATGAATATCGTTCCGGGCGTCGTTCAACACGCTGCCCCAGGTCACGACAGTGGGCGGAACGCCAAAGCCGAGGAAGGATAGGCCGGCCTCGAACAGGATCGCGCTCGCTATGCCAAAGGCGGCGGTTACCAGCACCGGGGCCAGCGAATTCGGCAGCACATGACGAAGGATAATCCGGGAATTTTTAAAACCAAGCGCGGAAGCGGCCGAAACAAATTCCATATTCCGAATGCGCAGAAATTCTCCGCGCGTAAAACGCGCCACGATGGGCCAACTGGTGATGCCAATCAGGATCATAATCAGCCACACGGAGCCTTGCTGTACCATCGCGATGATTGTGATGACGAGGAAGAATGTTGGGAGCGTAAGTACCACTTCGATCAGGCGCGAAATGAGTGTATCGACCCATCCCCCATAAAATCCCGCGAGCGCGCCCAAAATTACTCCGATTGCGATTGCGAACGACATCGAAACAAAACCGATCGAAAGCGCGATGCGAGAGCCGTGAATCATCCCCGCAAGCACATCGCGGCCAATGCCGTCGGTCCCGAGCAAATGCGCGCCGGATGGGCCGGAAAGCGTGTTGGCAAGGTCTTCATCCGATTCGGAATACCGGATGGGAGGCCAAACGGCACTCTTGACATCGCCCGACGTTTCTAAGTCTTTCCAGTCTGCCATCACCAAATCGGACGACCATCGGCTGATGTGAAGATCGGCTAAATATTGCTTGAAGACGGGGAAATAGACCGTCCCTTTATAGACCGCGAAGAGCGGCTTGTCGTTGGCGAGCACATCGGCGAGGATTGCGATGCTAAAAAGAAAATAGACCACGTAAAGCGCATAGACGGCCACGCGATTTTTCTTGTACTGATGCCGGACCAGCGACCAAAAGGTTTGCGTGACCGCGCCGCGCTCCGCTTCGCGCTTTTCTTGCGCCGCAGTTTCTATCGTGGATGGAATCATCTCCGGTAGCGGGGCGGATTGCGAGTTTTGCTGCCCGAGCAGGTATTCATCCTGGATCGACACGCGCTCCACAATGCCGACCGTCTCCGCCGATGTCTTTTCGGCTTTGAGTTGACCCGTGTTCCGAAATTTGTTATTCTCGTTTTCTCGCGACATTAATGTATAAGAGTTTCTACCTCATCCCGATTTCTTGGTAAACGCAATCCTCGGATCGACTAATGAATACAAAATATCGCTCAGCAGAATGCCAAGAAGCGTCAGCACAGCCGATATGGTAAACACCGCGAGGATCACCGGATAATCGCGCGAGGTCAGCGCGTTGAATTCAAGCAGGCCAAGTCCCGGAATGGTAAAAATAGTTTCGAGTATGATCGAGCCACCGATAATCGACGGAAGGATTCCACCCATAATCGTGACGATCGGGATCAGCGAATTTCGCAGTGCATGCTTATAGACCACTACTTTTTCCGAGAGTCCCTTTGCGCGGGCGGTGCGTATATAGTCCTGCCGGATCACTTCGAGCATCGATCCGCGCATCTGCCTCGAGAGGTACGCAAAGGAGCCGTACGTGTAGCAAAAAATGGGGAGCACGACATGCCATAACAGATCGCCCGTATTGGCGGCCCACGTCGGATAGGGATAATCATTGCCATGCAGACCATTATTCGGAAACCATGCAAGAAAATCCCCTCCACCAAAAAAGATGATGAGCATCGTCGCAATCCAAAACGATGGAAGCGAGTATAAAATAAAAAGCGTCGTGGATACCGTTTTGTCGATCTTGCTGTTCTCGCGGGATTTTGCGGCGGAATAAATTCCGATCGGTATCGCAATGATGAATGCCAGAAAGAGCGAGGTTATCGAAAGAAACGCCGTGATGGGTACGCGCTCGATAATCTTATCCATCACGGGCCGCTGATCCTGAAACGAGACGCCAAAATCTCCTCGGAATAAGTCCGACATCCAAAGATGATATTGGTTATTCGTGCCGTTCCAGAGAAAAGTCATGCGATCGGAAAGAGGCTTGAGTTCACCGGAAGCATCTTTTTCATCCGAAAAAATGGTCCAATACCAAATAGGCTTATCGAGATGCCACTGCGCGCGGATTTGATTGATGATCTGCTCGTTAAGCTGCTGATTGCCGCGCTGCGCGCCTTCCGAGCCGACGCCGGCCTTCAGTTCCGCCGGGTCGCCGGGCGCCATGCGCGAAATACCGAACGAAATCACCGTTATGAGAAACAGCGTCGGTAAAAAAAGCAGGATGCGGCGGACGATGTATTGGAACAACTATGAATGACGAATGACGAATGACAAATGACAAATGACGAATGCTCGACTGAGAGCCATTTCATTCGGGGTGGTATTTATAGGATTTCTCAAGAATTCACGGTGGGCCATCTTAACCGCCCGAGAGCACAACACAATTCCCTCATACGAATTCCATTGAAATTCACTTTTAATCTATCGGCATCCCCAATTCTTTCCGTAAAAAGAACGCCGTATAGCTTCCGCTCTTACTAAAACGCTTTGCAATCGCTTCCGGCGTGCCTTCATCGACGATTCGCCCGCCGCCGGAACCGCCATCCGGACCGAGATCGACCACCCAATCGGCCATTTTTATCACGTCCATGTTGTGCTCGATCACGATGACCGTATTCCCGCGTTCGCGCAGCCGGAGCAAGACGTTCATGAGGTGCTTAATGTCTTCGAAATGAAGTCCGGTCGTTGGTTCGTCGAGAATGTAAAGCGTTTTGCCGGTCGCAACTTTCGAAAGCTCGGTCGCGAGCTTCACGCGCTGCGCTTCGCCGCCCGAAAGCGTCGGCGCTTGCTGACCAAGATGAATATAGCCCATTCCGACCGACGACAGCGCGCGCAGCTTCCGCATGATGCGAGGGATTTCGGAGAAAAATTCTTCCGCTTCCGCTACGCTCATTGCGAGCACGTCGGCAATCGACTTTCCCTTGTAATGCACTTCGAGCGTTTCGCGATTGTAGCGTTTGCCGTGGCAGACGTCGCATGTCACATAAACATCGGGCAGGAAATTCATCTCGATCTTTTTTACGCCATCGCCCTCGCAGGCTTCGCATCGGCCGCTCTTGACATTAAAAGAAAATCGCCCAATCTTATAGCCACGAATGTTCGATTCGGGAAGCGATGCGAAAAAATCGCGGATGTAAGTAAAAAGCCCCGTGTAGGTCGCTGGATTCGAGCGCGGCGTGCGGCCAATGGGGGATTGATCGATCTCGATTACTTTGTCGATTTCGTCCAATCCATCGACTTTCTTAAACGGCAGCGGCACGGTGTGCGAGCTATAAAAATGCCGTTGCAAAATGGGCGCGAGCGTCTCGTTGATGAGCGTGGATTTCCCGGAACCGGAAACTCCGGTAATGCATGTGAATGTCCCGATCGGAATGCGAAGCGTGACATCCAGCAGATTATTGCCCGTCGCGCCTTCGAGCGTAATCATGCGCTTCGCCTTCGGCGCAACGCGCGTTTTGGGAACCTCCAACGAGGTAATCCCGCCTAAATATTTCGCCGTCGGCGAATCCTTCCCAATAAAAAACCCATTGGCGGCGGCCTTCCCATTCCCAAACGACTGAAACATCTCCGGTGGCCCGTATGCCATCAGTTTTCCGCCATGCTCGCCGGCGCGCGGGCCAATATCGATGAGCAAATCGGCGGACTCCATCATTTCCCGGTCATGCTCGACGACAATGACGGTATTTCCCAAATCGCGCAGTTGCTCGAGCGAATGAATCAGCCGCCGGTTATCGCGTTGGTGCAAGCCGATGCTCGGCTCGTCCAGAATATAGAGCACGCCGACCAACTGCGTGCCGATCTGCGTCGCAAGCCGAATGCGCTGTGACTCGCCGCCGGAAAGCGACTGTGCCGAGCGGTCGAGCGAAAGATACGCAAGCCCGACCTGCAAGAGAAAATCGATGCGCGGGATAATTTCCCGCACAATTGGTTCCGCGATGATTTGCTTAATCCCTTCGAACGAGAGCGTGCGGAAAAATTCGATCGTTTCGTTAAGCGAGAGCGTCACAATATCATGGACGTTCTTGCCCTGAACGCGAATGGCGAGATTTTCAGGTTTCAATCTGCCGCCATTGCATGTGGGGCATCTGTGCGCAGACATGAACTCACTGGCCCAGCCGCGCTGCGCTTCGGAACCGGACTCGCCATACCAATACCGGAGCGTCTCCATCACGCCCGGCCACTTGATTTGATATTTCGTGGCGCGACCTGCTCCAGAAGTGTATAACGCCGAGAACTTTTGCTTGCCGGAGCCATGCAAGAGTATCTCCATGAGCGGCTCCGGCAGCGAAGCGATTGGCGCCGAAAGCGGAGTTCCGAAATACTCGAAGACCGCCTCGACTTGCGCCCACAGCCAGTTCTTTTGCTGCTTCCCAAAGGGAACGATGCCGCCATCCTGAGGGGAGATCGTTCGGTTGGGAATGATAAGATCGAGCACGAAATCGCGTTTCTCGCCAAGCCCATGGCAGTCCGGGCAGGCGTTCGACGGGGAATTAAATGAAAAGGTATTCGGCTGCGGCTCTTCATACGAGCGGCCGCAATTGGGGCAGCTATATTTTTCCGAGAAGAGAATATTTTCTTTTTGCTTGCCCCGCTCGATTTCGGCGCTTATCGTTCCCTTGCTCATCTTGAGCGCGGTCGCAACCGAGGCAGCGAGCCGCTCGCGGATTCCCTCGCGCAGCGTCAGGCGGTCGATCACAATTTCAATCGTATGCGCGCGATAGCGGTCAAGTTCCAAGTTTTCGTTGATCTCTTGCGGAGCGTCGTCCACGCGCGCCTTGGTAAATCCCTGCCGGAGAACATCGCGGAACAGTTCCTTAAACTGCCCTTTTCGCCCGCGCACAACCGGCGCGAAAATCGTCAGCTTCGTGCCGGTGGGGTTTTTCAGCAGCGCGTCGATGATCTGATCGACCGTCTGCTTCTCGACCGGGATATTGCAGTCAACACAAAACTGGGTTCCCGTTCGTGCGAACAGCAGGCGGATGAAATCGTAGATTTCCGTTACCGTCCCGACGGTCGAGCGCGGCGTGGAACCAATCGTTTTTTGCTCGATGGAAATGGCCGGCGAAAGCCCTTCGATGTAATCGCAATCGGGCCGCTCCATCATATCCAGAAATTGCCGCGCGTAAGGCGAAAGCGATTCGACATAGCGGCGCTGGCCCTCCGCATAGATGGTGTCGAACGCAAGCGAGGACTTCCCCGAACCGGAAATCCCCGTAATAACGACCAGCTTCTCGCGCGGAATATCGACATCCACCCCGCGCAAATTATGCACCCGTGCCCCGCGAACGACGATGTTGTCGCCCGCCGCGCCATTCGTGCTCGCCGTCTGCTCCCGAACCGGCTCTTTTGCCGCTTTTTTACTCTTCGCCGTTGCCATATCTGGGCTATAACACGAAAGAGTTTCCATCCGTGCGATTTTTGACAATAATCGCAAAAATGAGTATTAAATGAGTAACGGACATTGCTTTGTACCCGCTAATTTTGTATCCGTTAATTCAATCGCGCCCCAAATCGACCACCCCCTGTCCCCTCCTTGAAAAGGAGGGGGAAATTTCGGGAGAGGGTAGGGTGAGGGGTCATCGGACACAAAACTAAACTACTACGAACATGAAACGCACATTCTTTTTCGCCCTCTCGGTCGTCGCGGCGGCTTCGATTCTTTCGTCTTGCAAGCAGGATGGGCAATCCATCTCCGGGCCGGGAGCCGTGCTGCCGCTTTCAGCACACGGCGGTGGCGGAGGTTCGACACCCGCGCAGCCCGCAATCACCTATTTGACGACCCCTTCGAGCAACAAAACGTCCTATTACGATGTCTGCGTTATGGATACAGACGGGACCAACCAAACCGTCATTTACACAGCCGCGTCGGGAGTGACGGCGTGGTCCCCCTCCTGGTCGCCAACGGGTGGGTCGGTTGCATGGTGCGAAATGACCGGAGATGGGATTGGAACCGCCGAGGCGATCAAAGCAATCGACGTGACGGTGAACTCGAACGGAGTTGCAGTCGGAAGCAACCTACGGACGATCGCTTCCTGGACGGGAGCGGATTCGGTAATGATTGCGGGCAGCCCTCGCACAACGACATGGTGCCAGCAATCGGCGACGGGCGAAATCGCCTTCACGCTCTGGCACACGAATAAGGTGGGATTGGAACACAATGTTCTCGATCTCTGCACGGCCTCGTCAAGCGGCGGAACGGTAACCGTTCTCGCTTCTCGCAACAACGGCGCGAGTTACGAGTATTGTCTATGGAGCCCGGACGATTCGAAGATTGCGATGACCTATCCCGGAGCTATCGTCCTTTACGATGCCTCGACGGGTGCGGTTGACGATAGCATCCTGGAGTCGATCTCCGCAAGGGATATTGCATGGTCGCACGGCAGCGTGCTGAATTCGTTGGTCTTTGGCGGAAGCCAGACGCATTACCTGATGCCCGGTTCCTCGCCAACGACAGAAAACGTGAACAGCGGCACGGTCACCTGGTCACCAAACAATAGCGGCGTGATGTCGGCCTATGGCGACCTGACGAAGCTCAAACCCTTTACCACCACGACAACAACGATCCTCAAATCCTTTATCGGAACCCAAATCAATTGGCGGCAGGACTGGCCGTTTTAATGCTGGCGCGTCATTGAACACTAAAAAACTCAAACAATATCAACGATGAAGTCAACCATACTCAGGCTATCGTTTTTGGGGGCAGCTGCCATCGTATTTGGCGGCTGCCCACACACTTCAGCCCCACTTTCTAATACGACCCCCGCTCCTGACCCTCCGTTTCCAGCGGAGTACCTTGATTCTTTGAATTCGATTTCGGGCTATGACTTTGACACAAGCATTGCCGCACCAAAGGGTGTCGAAATAACGAGTCTTGACGTTCCGTCGATGCTTACTTCCGCCCTCAATATTGCAAGAGGGTTAATTAATAATCAAACCGGGTACGCTTACGGCAGCAAAATCCCCACAGGAACCCCTACGAATGTGGCGACTGCCTGCAAAACTTTATCAAACGTAATCGATTGTTCAGGCTTGGTTCACTGGTGTCTCACGCAGGCTGGGTTTGCGGGTGTACCCGATGGTAGCGGCAACTATGTTCACGGTACTGATGCCTTACTTGATCTGAGTAATTGGAAACCTAATGGATACACAATTGCTCAGGTTGCGTTCCCAAACCCCGAGCCCGCTTTAGGCTATCCTGAAGGCACGTTTCTCCCTGGTGACATTATGTTTTTCTCAACTGCCACGTCAAAAAATCCACTCCCACCTGAGGGAACCGGAAACATAACAGGTCATGTCGGTCTGTACCTTGGAGATTTTGCTGACGTGACACTTGCTGATCAATCACATACAGCAGGCGCGGGTGTCGTTCAATCTTCAGGGCCTGAGGACTGTAGTGCTGTTGTAAATCCTCCCAATTCTTACACGCCGCCCAAAGGTAATCCCAATTGGAAAATTTCCGACGGAGTCAAGGCTACGATCTTTGGTCCCACGTCTCGGTCTTATTGGAATCTTGCTAGCCACCTTACGACAGTGCTTAGAATCCAGCCAATCCCCCAGCCAGTTACTCAATTCGATGGCTCCTACGAGGGACCTTGGCAGGGTACCAGGACGTGGGGAACTCCAACAGAATCCCCTATTAACGGTGATGTCTATCTTACAGTGAGCAACGGCATCATCACGGCGGTAACATCTGGTCTTGATGGTAATGGTACTGGAACTGTCTCTTCAACTGGCATGGCAACTTTTACTTGCTCTAGTTTCTCGTTTAGTGGCACCCTCGTTGTAGCGAATGATGGAAGTGCCTCAGCAAGCGGATCGTGGACCCTTAGCGACAGTTACGGAACTGGCTCAGGAACTTGGAGCGCCACACGGTAATGATTTATAAGGAACCGTTTGTCCGTAGCTTCTTTTCCCCCGCAGCCTTGTTCTAACTTCCCATGACACCCGCAGAGATTGACCGCCTTAGTGAAAAAATGGTAGCCCTGCGGGAATCCGGACCCGCAACGGCGTACGAGTTGTCTGAGACGATCATTGTTGAATCCGTTGCGTCGGGTTACGAACGTTGTTTGCCAGAAGCTTATATTACTCGTGCCGATGGGCTGCGCCGCGTATCGAAAAACGAGGAAGCGACCGAAGCGTTCGAGCGCGCGATCGCCATTTCCCGTAAGCTGGGCGACCGGCTCCATGAAGGCCGGGCTACGAACGGTCTTGGTATCGTAGCAAAGTATCAGGAGAATTTCCAACTTGCACAGGTGCATTCCGAGAGCGCCGTTGTCATCGCGGATGAGGTGAAGGATACTGTTGGCAAGGGCCTAGCGCTCAAAAACCTTGCAGATGTTTTCGATACCTGGGGATTGTATGACCAGGCAACAGAGTACTCCCAATCCTCCTATGAGGCATTGCGAGGCACTCCGAGTGAAATCATGCCGCTGTATAAGCTCGCTCACCTTGTTTTTCTTTCGGGTGATGACGAGTCCGCTCTTGCGCTCTACCAGCGGGTTCTCGATCTTGCAACGGCGCAAGACAACAAGGCGGGAATTGGCGCCGCGCATTCACAGATGGGTGAAATCTATTTTCATCAGATGGATTATGTGCGCGCAAGAGAGCATTTTCAAGTAGAGGGAGATATGGCGCGTCCCGTTGGAAATCTCGATGGCGTCGCACATAGCTTGCGACAAGTGGCGGAGTGTGAAATCGAACTGGGCGAGTTCGATTCCGCGGAAGAGAAGTGTCTCGAGGCCTTCCGGATCAATGGTCAAATTGGGCAAGCTGGGAGGGCGGGAACCGCTCTACTCTCGCTGGCCACGCTTGAATTAAAGCGGGGAAACGCAACGAAGGCTTTAGAGTACATATCCGATTGTGAAGCAAGAAAGCAGGCTAGCGGTGATCGGCAAAGCGATCTTGTTTTGCATGAAGGATATTCTGCTGCTTACGAGCAATTAGGCAACTGGCAAAAGGTGGCCTATCATGAGAAGGAACGGCATCGTCTGAGTGATGAAAAAAATTCCATTCGCTTCAAGGGCCAACTGAGTATTGTCCAAAATCTTCTTGCCACCGAGCGTGAACGAAAAGATACTGAAATTCAGCGTCTCCGTGCTGAGCATTACGAAAGAGAACTCGCCAACTCCACCCTCCAACTCCTCGCCCAAACGGAACTTCTTTCGGAACTGCGAGATGGGCTGCTGCAATTCATCCGCAAGTTCCCGCTTCCCGATGGCGCGGCGCGGGAACTGCGCGAGCGCCTGAAGGCGCTGCCCTGCAAAGCGGTCGATTGGGAGAAATTCGATACGCAGTTCAAATCCGCGCACCCGGAGTTTACCAAAAAGCTGATCGAAAAACATCCAACGCTCTCGCCCACGGAACTTCGTATCTGCTCGCTCGTGCGAATGAACTTGAAATCGGAGGACATCGCGCGGCTGCTGTGCCTATCGGAACGCACGGTCGAAAACCACCGGAATCACGTCCGCCAAAAGATGAAGCTCAAACGTTCGGAAGAACTCGCCATTGTGCTGGCTAAAATGTGATCAGGTAGTGGATAGTTGATAGTGGATAGTGGAAAGTCAGGAAAATAACTATCCACTTTCCACTATCAACTATTACCCGATCCCCGGTGTTATCGGCAGACTTTGAGGAAAGACCTCCTAACCATCGAGGCCCTGCCCGTCGAGACCATCCTCCAGCTTCTCGACCGCAGCGACTATTATTTAGAATTTCTCAAAGCGTCTGGCCCATTAACCACTCCCTGCCCCCTTCCTTCGACAAGCTCAGGACAGGCACTTGAAAAGGAGGGGGAGTTCAAAATCCTCAAAGGCTACACGGTCGCCAATCTCTTTTTCGAGGCATCTACCCGCACCCGAACTTCCTTCGAGCTTGCGGAACGGCGGCTTGGCGCGGATGTGATTTCGCTTACTCCGGCGGTCAGCAGTCTCGCCAAGGGCGAATCCGTGCTCGATACCATTCTCGTGCTCGAAGCGATGAAGGTGGATGCGTTTGTCGTGCGGCATAATGTTTCCGGTGTTCCGAAATTTTTGTCCGAACGGCTGCCGGATTTTGTGCATGTTATCAATGCGGGCGATGGCGTGCATGAGCATCCGACGCAGGCCTTGCTCGATGCAGCGGAATTACGAGCGGCGCTCGGGAATCTTTCCGGAAAGCGTATCGCCATCGTTGGCGATATTTTGCATTCGCGCGTGGCGCGATCGAATGCATGGCTGCTGAAAAAGCTTGGGGCGCATGTCACATTCGTTGCGCCGGATACGCTCATGCCGCGAAACGCAGGGGAAGTATTCGGAATCGAGACCACGAATAATCTTGACGATGTTCTTCACTCCTCCGACGCAATTATGATGCTGCGCATCCAATTGGAACGGCAAGCGCGGGGATTTTTTCCAAGCGTGGAAGAATATCGCGAGCAGTATGGGATGACACCGGAGCGCATGAAGAATTCCACCGCGCTCATTCTTCATCCCGGCCCGATCAACCACGGCATCGAACTCGAAAGCGAGGCCGTTTATGGCGAGCGTTCGCTCGTGCTTCGGCAGGTGAAACGCGGCGTGGCCGTGAGAATGGCTGTGATGGAATGGGTGTTCAACTAAAAAACTTTTTCCATTCGGTCATTTTGGTCGTTCGGGTCTTTTCAAGGGACTTAAAGGACATAAAGGACTCTTAGTACTACATGAATCTTCTCTTACAGAATACTCGGACGATAGATCCTTCGCAGAATCTTGATGAGGGGGGCATTGACATTGAAATCCGCGATGGCGTCATCACGCGCATCGGGCGAGGATTGAAGCCGGATGGGGATGTGCGCGATCTTGCGGGCGCTATTGTCGCGCCCGGTTTTTTCGACATGCACGTTCATCTTCGGGAACCCGGTCAGGAATATAAAGAGACGATCGAGACAGGACTAAATGCAGCGATGGCTGGTGGCTTTACCGGCGTGTGTTGCATGCCGAATACCGAGCCGCCGATTTCCGATCCATTCGTTGTAAGCTACATCAAGGAAAAAGCCGCTGGACATCTCGTCTCGCTCGAAATTTGCGGCACGATGACGAAAGATCGCAACGGCGAAGAGCTTGCCCCGATGGCCGCGCTCGCAAAAGCCGGTGTGAAGATGATTTCGGACGATGGCGCGGCCGTGAGAAGTGCCGAAGTCATGCGCCGCGTGTTCGAATATGCGAAAATGTTCGATTTGCTTGTGACGCAGCATTGCGAAGAGCACTCCATGACAACCGGCGCGGCGATGAATGAAGGCAAAATCTCTACAAAGCTCGGACTTCCCGGCTGGCCGAGCGTGGCGGAAGAAATTATTATTGCGCGTGATATTTTGCTCGCCGAATATATCGGTGGGGTCCGTTATCACGTTGCGCATGTTAGCACGAAAGGCGGCGTGCGGCTCATTCGGGAAGCCAAAGCTCGGGGAATTAAAGTATCGTGCGAAGTCACGCCGCATCACTTCACCCTTACGGATGAAGCAGTGGAACATCACGGCACGATGGCGAAAATGTGCCCGCCGCTGCGGACGCAAGACGATATTGACGCGATCATCGAAGGCTTGCGCGATGGAACGATTGACTCCATCGCCACCGATCATGCCCCTCACGCCACGCACGAAAAAGAAACCGATATGGTCAGTGCAGCGATGGGAATTATTGGTCTCGAAACCGCAATTCCACTTGGCCTGACACATCTCGTAAATACTGGACAACTCACATTCACACACTATATCGAATGTTGTTCGACAAATCCGCGCAAGCTGCTCGGACTTCCACAAATTCAAATCAAAGAGGGCGAGCGAGCCAACCTCACCATTTTCGATCCCAATAAAAAATGGAAATTTTCGGATGCAGATATTCGTTCCAAATCACGGAATACACCATTCGTTGGCGAGGAATTCACGGGGAGCGTTGTGGGGGCGATCAATCATGGGAAGATATTCTGGACCTAAATTCCCTCTGACGAATCCGTTTTTGTGGACACGGCTGGAAAATTGTGTTATATTTGTATCTTCTTTCACATAGGTCTTTTAAATAATTTGGGTGAAATCATGAAAAACTGCAAGCGACTTCTATCCGTAGTGGCCTTGGCATGTGGACTCTCACTTGCCCTGGCTTTTTGTATCGTAACTTCTTCCAAAGCGCAGCAAGTCATCTCGTATCAAGGATTGGGAATGAACAACGGTACGCCGCTCTCCGGGACGCATGCCGTGACGCTCGCGATTTATAAGTCTGCGGCAGGCGGTGTAGCAATACACTCGGAAACGCAGAGCACCGTCGCTTTCACCACCGATGGAATCTTCAACGTTCTGATCGGCACCGATCCCAAGAACCCGCTTCCGATATTCGATGCCGGGAGCTATAATGGAGCTCCACGGACGGCGCCGGATTATTTCCTCGGCATTGCGATCGATGGAGGGGCCGAGCTTACGCCGCGATCGCAACTCGGTGCATCACCGACTGCGTGGAGCAGCCAGTTTGCCGATTCCGCGCGTGTAGCAGGCAACGGTGTCACCGGCTCCGGCGCGAGCAACAAAGTTCCAGTATGGACTGCCCCTCCGTTGAATGGCACCATGGTTCTGGGCAATTCCAGCATCGACGATAATGGCACAACGGTTGTCACCGCCGAGAACATCATGGCGGGCGCTTATCAGATCTTCAACATACACTATCCGAATAGCACGGTACTTGCGACCAATATTGGTACGGGAACGGACAATATTTTTGTCGGGTATGGGGCTGGGCCAAGCAACACGACGGGCTCTGGAAATTCGTTCGTAGGAATCGACGCCGGTTATTCCAACACATCGGGCACCGGAAATACATACCTGGGAAAATACGCCGGTTACCTCGACACGTCGGGCAATGCAAATACGATCGTAGGGTTCTACGCCGGTCAGGTAAATGCGTCCAGTGGAAATACGTTCATAGGAAACGACGCCGGTCAGGCGAACACATCGGGTGGAGGAAATACGTTCCTGGGAGACGACGCCGGTTTCAGCAATCGGACGGGTAGTTCCAATACGTTCACCGGATGGGCGGCCGGCGATTCCAACACCTCTGGCAGTTCCAATGCGTTTGCGGGGAATGAGGCTGGCGAATTCAACACGATAGGATCTGATAATACATTTACCGGATACCAAGCCGGTCAAGGCAACACGACGGGCGGCTACAACACGGTCATGGGAGCCGAGGCAGGCGAATTCATGCAAGGCCAGGACAACACGTTCCTGGGATATAATGCTGGTATCACTAACGGTGGATCCGACAACACGTTTGTCGGTTATTCCGCGACTGCGGATAATTTTTCCGGCTCGAATGCTACGGCCATTGGTTCGAGAGCGGTGGCGGTAGTAAGTAACTCTGTTGTCATAGGAAACTCATCCGTTACTTCTATTGGCGGCTCGGTGGGCTGGAGCACCTTATCCGATGGGCGATTTAAGAAAAATGTTCAGGGCAACGTGCCCGGACTGGCCTTTATCAGCCTTCTCACGCCGGTTACATACAATCTCGATGTTCGGGGTCTCAATCGCCACATTGGGGCCGCAACTTCCGTCATGGACGAGGCCGGCATCCAGAATAAGGAAAGCATTGTGTATTCCGGGTTTGTCGCGCAGGATGTGGAAACCGCTGCCAATACCATCGGATACAATTTCGATGGCGTGGGCAAGCCACAAAACGATAAGGATCACTACACGTTAGCGTATGCGTCGTTCGTGCCGTCGCTCGTGAAGTCCGTGCAGGAACTAAACGCGATGATCGCATCCCAACAGGCGCTGATTAATCAGTTGCAAAGCGAAGTGGAGCAGCTGAAATCGAAGAGTAAATAAAGTAAGTTATGATTACGATGAAACGCATTTTTTCGCTAATCGCAGTGGCTGGGCTCGTCCTGCCAATAGCAGCATCTTCATCGATAGCGCAGCAAGCCTCTTCTATTCCGGGAGCAATCCTGAACACCCCGGCCCCACTCCCAGTCGGGCAGTCTCTGGCGACGAGCGCGGTCGTGAACGGCAAAATCTACGTGATCGGCGGGATGCCTTCGGAAGCCGATCCTTCCGGGGAACTCAATCAGATTTATGACCCGGTCGCGAATAGTTGGTCTGCGGGTGCGGCGCTTCCAATCGGGAAATCCGGGGCGGCAAGCGCAGTCGTGAACGGAAAAATTTACGTGATCGGCGGGCAAGGGGGCAACGCAAACGAAAATCAGATCTACGATCCATTGTCGAATATCTGGTCTTCCGGCGCACCGCTCCGCGTCGGTCAAAATACTGGAACCTCCGCAGTGGTAAACGGAAAAATTTATGTGATCGGGGGAACCAGCGAGCACGGTGACACCACTATTGTTAATGGCCTGCCGCACATCAATATGACCGAACTCTCCTTGAATAAGACTCAAATTTACGATCCAATCACGAATCGGTGGTCAGCTGGCGCGCCGCTCCCGAAAGGGGTTTCGCAGATGTCATGCGGCGTTGTTAAAGGCAAGATCTATGTGCTTGGCGGAGATGGCGGCGTCGATTACAATCAGATTTACGATCCGGCTGCGAATAAATGGTCACAGGGCGCGGCCATGCCTCTCGGTCGTGGCAGCACAGCCTCCGCAGTCGTGAATGGAAAGATCTATGTGTTCGGCGGCTTCGCCGACAGCGAGAACTATAATCAGATTTATAATCCTGCGACGAATAGCTGGTCGACCGGTGCGGTGCTTCCCATCCCGGAATATAGCTTGACCAGTGCGGTGGTGAATGGGAAGATCTATGTCCTCGGAGGAACCAAAAGTAGTATGGAGGTCTCGAATGCGAACCAGGTTTACGATCCGGCATCGAATACATGGATGGTATCGGTTCAACCACTGGCTCCGGTTGCAGAACCTATCAAACACTACCCAGAATGGAGTTCCGGATCGTGGAAGCAAGCCACGGGTTTTAGTAACGAGATCTGTTGCGGCACAGTAAAAGGCTTTTACAGTTATGGAACATTTCTTCTTGCTAACGCGAGTTGCCCTTCCGATCAGCCCGACGCAACCCGCGATTCCCTTTTTGTGTCCAAAGACGAAGGATTAACCTGGGCGGACTTTGCGCCGAACGGAGGGCTGCCATTACTTGCGGTCGGAAATCCGTCTGCTCCGGTTCTGCTCGGTATGGCGGATACTATGCCTGGTACCTTTGGCGAAATAAAATTGGTGGAATATTCTACAAACTTAGGGCAGAGCTGGACCCCAGACACGCTTGGCTGGCCAGTTCCTAATGGAATGCCGATGACGATGATCTCGGCAGGGGGGACAATCTTCATCGGTTCCGCCTATGGCATAGCCCAACAATCCGCACCCGGTGCGCGTTGGATGCCTGCCGGATTGGGTGGGGGTTTTCTGCCGGTCACATCTCTGCTTGCATCTGGCGATCGCATCTTTGCGGCAATGGGAATGATGGGAGGTATTTCGGTATCAACCGATAAAGGGACAACGTGGTCGCAGGCTAATAACGGGTTACCGTCTATAAGCTACGAAGGCTGGGGTAAAGGGTGGTCGCCAGCATCAGGACTTGCGCTCTCCGGGTCGTCGTTGTTCGCTATGATCGCACACGACAGCACGAATACCAGTTACGATTTCTATCGCACTACCAATAGCGGACAGAATTGGACTCAGATGGATTCCATGCCTTTACGTTTGAGTGCCTTCCGGCCAACGATGGTGGCCAGCGGAAAAAATTTATTTGTTGAATCGTATGACCGTGGCATTTTTGTTTCCCCGGATTCCGGCAAGACGTGGTTCGAGGCCAATCAGGGCCTTCCAGGCATCGAGCCAGACACGACCACGAAGACTTCGGTCCATGGCAATACGGCTTCCGTTCAGATGAGTTTTTCAACCTCCGGCAACGGGCCGACCTTTTCCGGAATTTATGTTTTTGGCCAAAACCTCCTGATTGGTTGCGGGAATGGCGTCTGGGTTCGCAAGCTTTCGGATTTTGGAATACATTAATTTATCGAATGAAGCAATGATTTCAACCAAACACATTCTTTTGCTAATGGCGGTTGCCGTTCTCGGCCTGCTATTGGCTGCATCTGCTTCCAGGGCCCAGCAAGTCATCTCCTATCAGGGGTTGGCGCAGAGCAACGGCACGCCGCTCACCGGTTCGCATAATCTGGCGATTGGGATTTATGCCGATTCCACCGGCGGCACGGCGATGTACACGGAATCTCAGTACGGCGTCGCGTTCGTCGGCGGACTCTTCAATATCGAGATCGGTACGAATAAGGCAAACCCGCTTCCGATATTTCAAGCAGGGAATTATAGCGGATCGGTGCCGGCGCCGGATTATTTCCTCGGCATTTCCATCGATGGAAACCCGGAACTTATGCCGCGATCGAAACTCGGCGCGGCCCCGACCGCCTGGAGCAGCCGCTTTGCCGACTCCGCGCGCTTAGCCGGGACAGCAACGACTGCCTTAACCGCAACAACCGCGATTAACCTCGCCCCGGCAGGGAATGCCGGACAAGTCCTCACCTCGAATGGCGCTTCTGTTCCTACGTGGCAAAACGCGTCGGGCGTACCGAGCGGAGCGATCGTTACATTTGGCGATAGCGGCGTTCACTCAGGTTATTCATTTACCGGGTTTACCGGAAGTATCCCCGTTGGTGGAGATAGCTGGTCAACCGGCACGGCATCCCCGGCCGCGCAATCTGACATGATTAGCGCCGTTGTGAATGGAAAAATCTATGTGATCGGGGGAGACGCTGGCATCACCACCAACAATAAGATATACGATCCCGTCACGGATTCGTGGTCAACTGGCGCAGCACTCCCGGTCGGACAATATATGATGGCAGGCGCCGTTGTGAACGGAAAAATCTATGTGATCGGTGGACTGGGTGGCAGCCAGAACAATAATCAAATTTACGATCCGGTCACAAATACGTGGTCAACCGGCGCGCCGCTCCCGGTCGCGCAATCCTATATGACGAGTGCTGTTGTGAAGGGAAAGATTTATGTGCTTGGAGGATCCACTAACGGCGGCAGCAATTACATCTACGATCCGAACTCGAACATGTGGACAAGCGGTGCGATGCTCCCGGTCGGGCAATTTACCCTGACGAGTGCAGTCGTGAACGGAAAAATCTATGTGATCGGAGGAGCCAACGGCATCCAGAACAACAATCAAATCTACGATCCGGACTCGAACACGTGGTCAACCGGCCGGGAACTCCCGGTCGGGCAATCCGAAATGACGAGTTCAGTTGTGAACGGAAAAATCTATGTGATGGGTGGGCTAGGTGGTAGCGAGAACAACAATCAGATCTACGATCCGGTCGCGAATACGTGGTCAATCGGCGCAGTGCTCCCGGCCGCGCAATATGGGATGGTAAGCGCTGTTGTGAATGGAAAGATCTATGTCATCGGAGGACGCTTAGGCAGCGGTAACAACAATCAGATATATACCCCGGGGCTGACGCTTTACTACTTCACGAAGAACTGAGAACTTAATTTTTTTGGATGGGACTTCAACTTTAACAAAACTACGACTATGAAATACCTTGCTTCCATTTTTCTTCTTTCATCGCTCGCGGCGTGGACCGTGGCCGGTCCGGCGCGCGCGCAGATCCAGGTCAGCGAGTCCGAATGGCTCGCGACTCTCAACAACGCGGCGCTTTTTTCAGCATCGCAATCGTCGTGGCCGTCATTGGCATCCCTCGTCGGCAAGAGCGGGACAAACCAAACATGGGATTTTACCGTTGCCACGTACACGCCGGCAGGGATCGATAGCCTCGTGCCGTTTTCGAGTTCCGGCGGCCTCCCGTATGAAAGCGATCCTGAATTCGCGGGATCGACGAATGTCTTCGAGTCGGCTTCGACGTATGGATACGATCAGTTCACAAGCAGCGGCGCATGGGAGCTTGGCTTGAGTGGATACTCCTCCGGAACGCCGGTCAAGTTTTTGGGCTATACGCCTCCAATACAAGACGGCGTATTCCCGTTTAAATATCAGGCAACCTGGAGTGGCACTTCCGCCGTGGACGGCTCCTCGGTCCCCTCCGGGTTCACAGGCTCCACGACGCAAACAGGAGTGGTCGATGGATGGGGAACGCTCATTACTCCGCCCTCGCAATCGAATCCGGCACTCCGAATAAAAACACAACAGATTCTTAATCTTTCGATCGGAGGAAATATCGTCGCATCGGATACTCAATATCTCTATGATTGGATCACCGCCGGCAATAGTTCCGCTTCGATAATCACCATGTCTTCCCAGGCAACCAATTACGTTCAAACGATCTCCACCGCAGGTTATACGAATCCCTCATCCAGCAGCGTTAACACGGAACCATCGCTGCCGGGACATGGACTGAATCTTTACCTCTCTCAAAACCCCGCATCGAATTCCGTAACCAATCTCATATACACACTGAAGAATGACGCGCCCGTGCAAGTGGAAATGATGGACGCGCTTGGACGGGATGTTCGAATGCTCGCCAATGGCCGCGCATCGGCTGGCGTGAATAGCATCCCGATCGATCCCAAAACGCTTGCGGCAGGAACCTATTTTGTTCGCGTGGAAGCGGGTGGCCGGGACGCCATGCAAGAACTCACTATTTTCCATTAAATTCGCTGGGCAGCCCACTGCGGGAACATATCCGCTCAACTGCTTGTATTAAGACTCAATCTTAATAAGCATGATGAACGCCGCATCCACCTCCGCTCGTAAAAAGAGTGCTGCTGCCGCAAGGCTGCCGAGGACGGCAGCCCCACGCGGCGCGATGAAGCCGCACGAGCATTTTCGGAAATTCCTACAGGAAGGGCAATACCGTATCACGCCCGAACGCTTCGACGTTTTAGACGCCGTGCTTGCCTGGAACGATCATTTCGACGCCGACAATCTTTTTATTTATCTCAAGAATAACGGCTCGAAAGTTTCTCGCGCGACGGTTTATAAAACGCTTGCGCTGCTGCATGAATGCGGCCTCGTTTCGCGCTACCGTTTCTCGCAGGGCCATGCGCAGTATGAGAAAACGACCGACCGTCCGCACCACGACCACATGGTCTGCACCAAATGCGGAAAGATCGTAGAGTTCGAGAACGCGCGCGTGGAACGCTTGCAGGACGATGCTTGCGCACAGTATGGATTTTCTCCGATGTACCATTCGTTTCAGATTTTCGGCCTCTGCCTAGAATGCCGCACGAGCGGCCCAGTTCGCGCGGGCGATCGTTCTCGGATGAGCGATCATGCGGGCGTTACCGGCTCGCCCGGATCGAGCGGTGTGCTGCCACTCAAAAAAATAAAGGAGCAGCACCGGGTGTGATTCAGACTGAGATTTTTGGGATTCGAACTGGAATTCAGGGGATTTGAATATTGATAAAGATGCTAAAATATTTTTCTTGCCTTTTTCTTGCGACGTTTCTTTTTCCGTGCATTGCATCGGCGCAAATTACCTCGCCCATCCGGGACACATCGAAGAAAGCCGATACGACAAAAAAGGTCTTTACTTTAAAAACGCTCGGCTTTTCTCCCATCTATTCTGCGACCAAGCAGGATAATGCGGCAATCGATACGGCGCGGCAATTCCGGGGTACGCATCCGCTTCCCGATTCGTGCTACTACGCAGGCGAGAAGCACCTTAAAAATATCCGCCAGCTTACCTTCGAAGGCGAAAATGCGGAAGCCTATTTCAGTCCCGACGATAAGTTCCTCACCTTTCAGGCGCATGGAACGAAACCGGGAACGTGCGATCAGATTTACATGATGCCACTCGATGGCAGCCGCGTGAAACGCATTTCGACGGGCGCGGGGCGCACGACATGCTCCTATTTCCTTCCCGGCGACGATAAAATTCTCTATTCCTCGACGCAAGCGATGTATGGCGGGTCGTGCCCAACGGAGCCCGATTTTTCGAAAGGCTACGTGTGGCCGCTCTATAAAGGTTACGACATTTATGTAGCCGATACCAACGGAAAAGTTCTGCGTCAACTTACATTCGACACATTGTATTACGATGCGGAATCGACCATCTCTCCGAAGGGCGACCGCATCGTGTTTACCAGCACGCGCTCGGGCAATATTGATCTTTTCTCGATGAAGCTCGATGGCTCGGACCTAAAGCAGCTCACGCATGAAGAAGGCTACAATGGCGGCGCGTATTATTCGCCCGATGGGAACGAAATTGTCTATCGCGCCTCGCGCCCGGCGGGAGATGAGTTGAAAGAATATCGCTCGCTTCTGAAGCAGGGCATTGTAAAGCCAACGACGCTCGAAATTTATGTGATGAACGCGGACGGCTCGAACAAGCGACAAGTCACGCATTTAGGTGGCGCGAGTTTCGCACCGTATTTCATGCCCGACGGCGAGCACATCATCTTTTCCTCGAATTATCTCGATCCGAAGGGCCGCGCGTTCGACCTCTTTACAATCAAAAAGGATGGCACCGGCCTCGAACGCATCACCTACGGCGGTGGCTTCAACAGTTTTCCCATGTTCTCGCGCGACGGCAAAACGCTCGTTTTCTGCTCGAACCGGAACGGTTCCCATCCGCACAATACCAATATCTTCGTTGCGGATTGGGCGCCGTGATCCCAGCGCAATAACCAATTTTTATTTTTCCAACTAAACTTCATATCAATGACTCGACCTGTTCATAATCTACGATTAAGACTAAGTCTTAATAGCATCTTGTTCCTTTTGATTTTCCTGCTCGTGAGTTCTCGCTCGTTCGGGCAATCCACTCAGACCTACGTCGGCGGCTACGGGGAAATGTCGTATAAACGTTTCGATGATGGCGAACTTCCGCGGCTGGATATCGATCGCTTCGTCATCTATCTCGATCACACGTTTGACCCGCGCTGGACCTTTCGATCCGAGACGGAAATTGAAAATGTGAAAATCGAAGGCGGAGTGGGTGGCGAAATCGGGATCGAGCAAGCGTACCTCGAGTATCGCGCCTCGGATTGGATCGGCTGGCGCGCGGGGCTTGTCGTGCTTCCCATTGGCATCGTCAACCAGGCGCACGAGCCGACAACATTTTACAGCGTGTCGCGTCCGCTCTTCGATCAAATCGTGATTCCTTCGACCTGGCGAGAAATCGGAACGGGAATTTATGGCGACGCATCGAAGACGCTTAGCTATCAGCTTTATCTCACGGAAGGACTTCACACGAACGCTATCACGATGAACGGCCTCGACCCGGCAAAACAAGAAGGTTCTGCCGGCGCGGCAACCAGCGATACGCTTGCCGGCAGCGACGCATCGCATCCAGCGCTTTCCGCGAAGCTAAATTACGACCAGGTCTCTGGCCTTTTGCTTGGAGCATCGGGATACCTGGAGCGAGGATACACCCAGGAACTTTCGCGAGCGTTCGTGCTTGGCGATCTCGACGCCGAATATGCGCATGGGCCGTGGCGCCTGCGCGCAGAGGGAGCGTTTATCAATACCGGCGATGCTTCGGACTTCGATGGAGTTCCTACCGAAATTGCCGGCGGCTACGGAGAAGCTGCGTTCAATCTGCTTTCGCTGATAGAAAAATCGAAATGGGAATTGTTCACTTTTGCGAGATATGAATCCTATTCCTTCGCGCAAATGACACCCGTTGACCCAGAATTTTTATCTACAACGATTGCGTGGACGAACCACAAAGCCATCACGGGAGGCTTCGCATACAAACCCATGAACGGGCTGATTCTAAAAGCCGATTACCGCTGGACGAGCACCGATTCGCCGTATGAGCGCCGCGAATTCGGACTCGGCGCGGGTTATGTTTTTTAAATCGACAACAAATCATTCTGGCGAAAGCAGAATGGCAAATTCTTATTCAAATTTTAAATCGTATGACTACCTCGTAATTCTCATTTCGTTCCGTATATCATCATCCAAAATCCGGCCCAGTTGGCGAAAAGAGTTTGGTTGATACGGTTGGCCCAAGCGGGCCAGCGGCGGCGAATGGAATCGCAGACGGCGAAATGAACATTCCGGAACTTTGCGAACATGCGCCGAAGCTCGCGGCGAGAATAGGCTTTGCCGAGTGGGTTCGACGTGCCGTCATAGACGCGCACCCATTCGCTGAAGCCGCGCAGCTTGCCTTTCAGGAGTCCGGTCAGAAAATAGATCGGCGTCCCAAGCCAGGTGTGAACCGAATGCTTGTGGTAGAGCATGATGATCGCCTCGCCGCCGGGCTTCAGCACGCGATAGACTTCATCGATCGCTTGTTGCGTGTTCGGCGTGTGGTGCAGCACACCGAAGGAAAAAACGGCATCGAACGAGGCGTCGGGAAATGGGAGCGATTCGGCGTCGGCAGTGCGGAACTCGCCAGTGAGTCCTTCGGCGCGGAATCGCTCGCCAGCAAGGCGTGGGCCTTCCTCGGTGAGATCGACCCCCGTTACGATTGCGCCATTGCGCGCGAATTGGAGCGAGTCGGTTCCCATGCCGCACCCGATTTCGAGGAGCTTCTTCCCACGAAATTCCTTGAACTTGCAAAGCCGTTCCATAAACGGCTGCGAGGCATAGCGGAACCGCTCGACCTCATCGTAAAAAGCCTTTGTTCCAGGTTCGAGTTCGGTAAATTGCGTGCCGCATGGGTTCGCGTTCCAGTAATCGTGAACGTGAACCTTGACCGAGTCGTCAACGGAGGCTGATGTGCGTGAGAATGGTTGTGGCACAATGGGCATAGAGTTGAGCTAAAGTCCTCGGCGAAGAAAATAGTTCAATTACAATTGAGGCACTGATGCTCACCACTTCACGTCTATCGTCTCGGCGGCATGGAACAACGTGAGATATTCCTCATTCGAACATTCGTACATCCCAAATTGATGAAGATGCTCGCTCGGCATCTGCGCGTCGAGCAACTGGAAGCCTTTTAGCCGAAGCCGCTCGACTAAATGGACTAAGGCGACCTGCGAAGCATACGGTGCGCGCGAGAACATCGACTCGCCGCAAAATGCCGCGCCAAAGGTGAGGCCGTAAAGACCGCCAATGAGCCGCACCTCTCCCCTAACCCCTCTCCTTGGTAAGGAGAGGGGAATAACTCCCCTCTCCTTACCAAGGAGAGGGGCCGGGGGAGAGGTCCATACTTCTAGCGTATGCATTCGGCCCATTTTGAAAAGTTCCATATACATTTCTATCAGCTCTTCCGAAAGCCAGCGTTCTTCGGTGGGAACGTTGTCGTCCATGCGGGAGCAGGCGCGCAGTACTTCGAGCGGGGCGGTATCGAATCTAATCTCGTAATTCTTTTTTTTCAGAATACTCCGCAGCGATTTGCGAATAGTGAATCGCTCGTCTAATGGAATAATGCCGCGCGGCTCATAGGCATAAAATCCGATTTTTCCATGCTCATTCGCCATAGGAAAAAAGCCCTGCGTGTATGCGTTCAATACAAGCGCGGGCGTGAGGAGTGTATTCGGGCGAGCGATCACGTTATTTAGTGAGGATCAGAAATTCGATGCGGCGGTTGAGCCGGCGCCCGGCTTCGGTTGCGTTCGATGCAACGGGGCGCAGAGCGGCATAGCCCACCGTCTCGATTCTATCCGGCGCAATGCCGGACTGCATCAGATAGCGTTTGACGGCAATCGCCCGACCTTCGGAAACTTTCATATTAGTTCCGGCCTGTCCGGTGGAGTCCGCGTGGCCCTCGATGCGGATACGCATCGAGGGTCTGACGTGCATGAGCCGCACGACGCGCTCGAGTTCGGGAATAAACTCGTTTAAAAGCTGTGTCTGGTTTGGTGCGAATTGCAAGTCCTCGAAGACGAACCGGCGGCCCGGTTCCATAGCGAGCAGCTTGCGCGTTGCGAGGACGGAATGGTCATCGGAGCGGAGCAAGTCGATATGAACAGAATCCGGCGCGAGCGTGGATTGGGAAACATATTTCATCGAGTATAAACTCGTAACGCTCGTCGCGAGATCTTCGACGGAACTCGCGAAGCTTTGGCCGAGATCGAAGCTTGCGCCATCGGTTGCGTTGGCCATGCCGTGATATTCCGGATATTCCGGCGGCGTGACGGTGAGCAGGCGCACCTCGCGCTCATACAGCCAGTCGCCCATCGTTTGCATCGTGAAGTCGGTCGTGCCATCGCCATGCTCGCCTTGCTGGTGGCACTGCGCGTCGGTGATGAGCACGGCCATGCGAATGGCGATGGGACGAAACGGCAGGTCTTCGATGGCATGAAGTCCTTCGAGTGCGTTCTCTTTCGGATCGCCGCCGCCGACCGTTTGAATATCGGCGACCCATTTTTCGAACTCGGAAACGTCGTCGGTCAGCATAGGGCTTGTCCATTCCACAATGTCGCTGAAGCGCACGAGGCCCAAACGGTAATCGAAGCCATGCTGCACCAATTCCTCCGCAAATTGATTGACATTCGCCTTGACGGTGCCGATCATGTCGGTCATCGAAGCCGTCTGATCGATCACAAACACAATGTCGATGGGAACCCGATTTTCGCCGCTCACAAGATCGAGCGAAATGATTGGGCGCTCGAGGCCATTTTCGACAAGCACCAAATCCTCCTTGCGGAGCGTGCGAATAAATTGATTACGCCGATCGACTGCAGAAAAAATAACGCCCATCTCCGGAAAATGGGTAATATCCACATTCTTGATTGTGATGGCAGCGTCACCGCTGGCGGACTGCAAGCCAAAGCGAGTATCGCGCTTTGCAACATCGCGGCGCGTATCCAGCACGCTGCCGGACTGAGCGAATGCAGGGCGTGCAAACGAAACGACAAATAAAACGAGAATAAAAAAACGAGAGCGCATAAACTATTTAAGAACGATAGCGGCAGAGCGGTTCCACTACTTGAAAAGAGGATGTTGTCATTCCCGCTTTCGCGGGAATGACATTTAAAAATTATTTAGCCCAATTCAAATTGAGTCGCTTTCTAAATATATTATTCATTGTAAAACATCTCCCGTCCATCGCTCTCCAATCGGAGAATGTTCCCATCTTTCCGAAGGCTGAGGCCCCGGCGCAAATCCATGCGTGGCGATGTAGATGCGATCCACGTTTCGATGCGGGGAGTTTCTTCGGAGGTAAGGCCGTAATGTCCGAATTCCCGATGAATCCACGCTTCAATGACAGTATGAAGCAAAAATCCGCCCAGCGATTGCACACCTGCTATGGAGAGTCCCCCATCCTCCTGCAACAATTCCAATTTTTCTTTGGCAAGCGTATCTAAGAAAATGGAAAGTTCCCGCATTCGCTCCGCGAGCGCGGCGAGTGTCTTGACCGGCTCGCGATCGGGCCAAACTTCTTCTAATGCAGGCATCACTTTTTGCCGAACCTGATTGCGCCGGAAGATCAGCTCGTCATTCGATGCGTCATGCGCGGCGATAAGATGATGCTCCTGAAGATATTCTAAAATTTCCGCTTTCGTCACGCCGAGCCAGGGCCGAATAACGAAAGCATCACCAAGTTTTCGCTTTGGAGGAATGCCTGCCAGCCCACGCACGCCCGAGCCGCGAATCATATTCAGGATAACGGTTTCTGCCTGATCGTTGGCCGTGTGAGCGGTAAGCACGAAATCGAATCCGATTTTTTCGGTGAGTTCTTCGAAAAATTCGTAGCGGAGCTTGCGGGCCGTTTCCTCAATGCCGGTTTTTTCATGCTCCGCAATACGCAAGGTATCGACACGTTTTAATTCGAATGCGACATCCCGCGATTTGCAATAATTGCGAACGGCTTCTTCCTCCCGGTTCGATTCATCTCCGCGAAGTTGGTGATTCACATGCGCGACGGCCACGCTTGCAAATGCTTCCGTCCCGCGCAGCGATTGCATAACATGCGCGAGCGCCAGCGAATCCGGCCCGCCGCTGACGGTGATGAGTAACGAGGAATTGCTTGAAACACCAAGATTCCTAAGCGATTTGATGGTCTTCTCGTGAAATGTCATTGCGAGGAGAAGTTGTGGAGCAAAGCGGAACAACTTCGACGAAGCAATCCCTTCCTTTGACTGATTGCTTTGTCGCGTTCGGCTACCTCCGGTCGCCGAACGCTTCTCGCAATGACATACATATTTTTCCCATCCTGAAAATCATTTTAATCCTGGGAATCGTGGTCAGAATTCGCCATACGTATTTTCCGTCCGCGTAAGTTTAATATCCTGCAATTGCGGCGCTTTGATTTGGATCGTAAGATTGAATCCCGAAATTGCCGAACCGGGCGGACGATAGGAGAAATCCATGACCCAGCAATGCAAATCCCGATGAACAGTAATCTGCGGAATGATAATTTTTTTGTTCAGCAAATCGTAGGAAGCTGTCGTCGTAAAAAGCCAATTAACCGTAAGCGGCAGCGAAAGCGATACGTTCGCGCCGAAATCGCGCTCCGGTGGGCCGAGCGGGTTATAGGTCTGCTGATAGCTCAATCCATAACTGATATTCCATTTCGGTCGAAAGGGAACATCGACATACCCCCCCGGATAATACCCGCCCAAAAACAACGCGCGCTCGTCTTCCGGCGAAGTGATGTTAAAGAGACGCCGCAAGGAATCGTAGTTCTCGCCTTCGGTGGTTTTCGAGGCGGAAAAGCTCCCATTGAGTCCGGCGGAAACGGACTGCGCGCGAACGAGGCCTTCGTGAAGGCTCGAAAGCGAGTAATTCGTGGAATCGCCGCCCAGATAATTCACCGGATAAAACGAGAAGCTCGCGTTGCCGCTCAAGCTAAAAAGGGTTCCGATGGAAGAACTGGCGCTCAGCGAAAGCGCGCTGATGAGCTTCGTTACAAGATTGTATCCGCTCTGCGCATCGAGACTGAACAGCTTCACATGATCGACAAACGTTGAATCTTTCGTGATTTGCCGATCGACTTTCGCATCGAAACTATTGCTCAGATCCATCGACATCAGTTCCGATCTGCCGGGGCCGACAATGCTTCCATTTGGTTCACCGTCGAAAATATTATATGTCGTTGGCTGCCCCGCAATGGGATTTTTAATCGGGAGATAGTTTTGCGAGGAAAGATCGGGTTGATACGTGAAACTGACCGAGGGCTGGATCGTGTGCCGAATAGCCTCGATGCCAAAGGCGCCGATATTCGCAATGCCATAGAGCGTTGTCGAGATGTGGACTCCGGCGTTGTAGTTATAGAGATTTTTAAAAAGATGCGTCGTCGTCGTATCGGCAACGGTTACCGAGTCGATAATCTTGCCGGTGGAATCTCTCACGTAGGATGTGCGAAAATTGCTTAACTTATGCTCGCGCACGAGCCATGCGTCCTGAAAACCAAAACTCGGGGTGATGGTGAAGTATCCGAGTTTTGGCGAAATGCTGATCGAAGGGCTGTGCAACATGCTGTAATTTTCGTTCACCGGGTAGGTTGTATCGCCGTTAAGGACGGCTGCTGTTTTTGAAAGGTTGTGGCTCGCGCTAAACGAATATCCGATTTGCAGGGACGATAGAGTCGGGTCGGAATTTACACCGCCAGAGGCTTGAAACGGGAACCATGCCGTTTTCGAGAGATTGATTTGCGGACTGCTTTCATTATAGGTACCATCGAGCAAATTTTGGGAGCGTTCATAGTCCACGCCAAGCGAAATTCCGAGGTCGGACCAGCCGGTGCTGAAGCTCGCGCTCGAAGTAACCTCCTGCGTGAGGAATTGCTGCTGGCTTACGGCATTATGTTGGTTATATTTATCGCTCTGGAAACTGAGATTGGCGGAGAGAGAGGTTTCGTACCCAAGAATCAGGTTAGGCAAGCTGCCTTTGATAAGCCAATCATTTACATATGGATCGCCACTCGAAAAGCGCGTTTGCCCGAAGCCATATTCGATCGAGGCCGGACTGTTGAGCAAATATCGTTTCATATATTCCGTCATAAAATCGACATTGTATCCTCCGACGGTATAAATATCGGTTTGAGCGCGGGCATCGAGATAGTCGTTGAAGACCTGGTAATATCCTAAGTGCGTCAGTCCGTAGCCGCGGCCGCCCTGCGTCATATAACTCGGTATGATGATTCCGGAATGCCGACCGCTCTCATGGTTCGGAAATACGCCAAACGGCAACACGAAAATAGGCACATCGGCAACATACAAAATGACCGGCGCCGCGAAAATTTGGTCGCCCATGATAACCTTCATCTCCGGCGATTCGAAATAATAATGCGGGACTTCTGCGTCGCATGTCGTGTAACGTCCGTTTTGGACAAACAGCGTTTTCGGCGCGACTTGCTTGATCTTCTCGCCATAATAAAAACCTTGATTCATTTCCGTCGTGCCAAGCTCGACGGTGCCGTGCTTGGTCTTAAAATTATAGACGATCACTTCTCCTTCATAGACGGTCGCGCCTTCGGTCAGCTTGGGCGCGCCTCGGGTTTTTGCGCGCGTCGTATCGCGCAGAATGCGCCGCCTGAGCGCGAGCGACGCAGCAACAACGGAATCGACATCGTAACTATAAGACGTCATCAGATTTTGCTGAAAATCCATGACGATGTTGTAGGCGTCCATCTCCCGGTTTTCGAATTCGACGATGCCGTCGTTCGTGAGGATCATTCGCTTGCGCGGAAGATCGAAGACGGTCGAATCTTTTGCCGTGTAGCGGACAATGGTATCGATATCGCCTTTCGTCGTATCGCGCGCGATATAAAGCGAGTCGGGCAGTGAAACACCCGGGCGAATTTGCTTGAGCTTCGGCGCGGTGCTATCGACGGGAGGCGGGGGCGCTGTTTGGGCGTGAAGCGTTTTGCCCATGGCAACGACCCAAAGGACGCCAACGACGAAAAGGCCAAATTTTCCTGGGAGGATCATCCGTAATTTGGCCTCACCTTATATGGAATAGGGTCTGCGATTCCCGCTTCCACGAAACTGCGAAGTCGCAAGGCGCAGCTATCGCAGACGCCACAGGCCGCGTCCTCCGATTGATAGCATGACCATGTTTTTCCGATGGGCGCTCCGAGCCGAATAGATTCACGCACGATTTCGCTTTTTCTCAGATGAATAATCGGCGTCACGATGCGAATGGAGGTTTCAGGTTTCGTTCCCATTGCGATGGCGCGCTCGAAGGCGTCGAAAAAGGAGCGTCGGCAATCGGGATAGCCGGAGGAATCCTCCTCGACCGCGCCGATATAAAGGGCATCCGCGCGAATGGCTTCCGCCCAGCTTGTCGCGACCGCAAGAAAATTCCCATTGCGAAATGGTACGTAAGAACTTGGAATATCGGAAGCTTCAAGATTGGCTTTCGTCACTTCGATAGTTTCGTCGGTAAGGCTCGATCCGCCGATGGCTCGCAAAAATTCAATGTCCACGACAAGCCGGTCGGAAATGTCGAGCGCAGTGCAAACATCTTCGAATGCTTTTAGCTCGCGCCGTTCCGTGCGGTGCCGGTAATTAAGGTGGAGCGCGGAGATTCGTTCCGAGTCACGCCGCGCGATCATGGCCGTGAGCGTCGAGTCCATGCCGCCGGAGAGTAAAACGATGGAGTTCATATCAATGACAAATGACGAATGACGAATGGCGAAGAAGCTCTGCATTCCGGCATCCAATTGTCATTTGTCATTCGTAATTGTTCCAGAGACTTCGGCGTAGGTGCGTTCCGTCTCTTCGATACGCACGCGAAGTTCTGATAAATGTTTCATTGGAGCAAAAAGGAACCGCAGCCGCTCGAAAAACCATTTAGCGATGTTTTCCGCCGTGGTAGGGAAATCGACATAGACGGCCTTTAGTCCGGAAGATTCGAGAAAATTGACGATAAGCGTGTCCGAGCGGTCGCAGATGAAGGCGTGGTCAATTTCCGCGACGAGCGGCGCGACCATTTCCATGAGGGTGAAATAGTCGAGAACCATTCCCTGCTCGTCAGGCTCGCCGGCCAGCTCGATCCACATGCGGTAGGAATGGCCATGCACATTGCGGCAGCCGCCGGTATGCTCCGGCAAGCGGTGCGCCATTTCCCAGCGGAAGTCTTTTGCGATGCGGGTGAGCATGTATTATTTCCGTTCCTTAATGAGACCCATAGGTTGCATGAGACGCTTGGGTCTTATAGGTCCCATTAAATTATTGTATTGGCGCTCCAAGATTTTTCACTACGATTCTTTCGGAGTGCGGCAGCGCATCGGTTCCCTTGGTGTATTTTGCCACCATGGTGGAGTGCAGTCCGCCGCGCGTGGAGAAATCGCCGGTAATTTCCATCCATCGCGGTTCGAGCGCGCTTACGAGGTCTTCCAACATTTCGTTGATTGCCGCCTCATAAAAAATCCCGCGATTGCGAAAGCTCAGGAAATAATATTTGAGCGATTTCAGCTCCACACAAAGTTGATCCGGCACAAAGCGAACCGTGATCTCGCCGAAATCGGGAAGGCCCGTCACCGGACACACCGAAGTAAATTCCGGATTGGTATGTGTGATAACGTAATCCCTGTTCGGATACGGGTTCGGAAAAACGATGAGTTCTGGTTTTGCGTCAGCCATTATACTCCTCTTAACACTCCCGGCCAAATGAGTTTGTGTAATTGCGTTTGTAAGCGAACTGGGAGATGGTCTTCGAGAATCCATGCCGCCAGTTCCCTAAGTTCTACCTCTCCCCTAACCCCTCCCCTTGGTAGGGAGAGGGGGACGACTGGCGAAAATAGAATCGTTCCGGCTCGTTTGGCGAGATCGAATTTCCAGACTTGCGCTCGCGACCATTCATAATCTTCGCGCGAGCCGATCACGAATTTCACTTCGTCGTGCTTTGTAAGCTGCTCGATGTTCTCATACCGGTTGCGTTTCATCATGCCGGAAGATGGCGTCTTGAGATCGACGATGCGTTTCACGCGCG
This sequence comes from Ignavibacteriota bacterium, assembly GCA_003151825.1. Lineage (GTDB taxonomy): Bacteria > Bacteroidota > Ignavibacteria > Palsa-1295 > Palsa-1295 > PALSA-1295. Next base: position 129,520 of record PLYO01000041.1, on the reverse strand, counting down.
TGTCCACACGCGTAATATCGACATGCCCGCCGGTTTCGATCATCACGTCGTATCCCCGGGAGAGCAGTTCATTCATCAACGTATAAGTTCCCTCTTGTTCCAGCGGTTCGCCGCCGGTTAGTTCGACGAGCTTACAATGATAACGCTCGATTTCATTCACTATTTCTTCGACCGGCTTATCCTCGCCTTCGTAAAACGCATATTCGGTGTCGCAATAGCTGCATCGAAGGCCACACCCCGTCATGCGGATAAACACGCACGGCTCGCCCGCGCGCGAGCCTTCGCCCTGAATCGAATAAAAAATTTCGTTGACGCGCAGAGCATCCCTTCGCTCTTTTTCAGCGAGAGAAAGCGGCTTGGAATCGGTTATTTCAAGGGTTTCCTGCATTTGTTAATCTGAACCGGGATTTGGCGGATTTCGTTGATTTCGGCAAATAACAGCCAATCTCCCTCAATTGCTTCCCATCGAACAAAACCGCTCGCTCAAACCGCTCACGACCTTTAAGATCGGCGGCGCGGCGCGTGAGTTTGCGGAAATAGTGGACCCCGCCGATGTTCCCGCAGCGTTCGATTATGCCGAAGAGCGCGGCCTCGCTACGCTCGTTCTGGGCGGCGGCAGCAATATGCTCGTGAGCGATCGGGGTTTCGATGGTCTGGTGATTCACGTCAGCAACCGTGGCATTGCCCCCTCACCCCTAACCCCTCTCCCCACTACGTGGGGAGAGGGGTATAAGAATTCCAACTCCCCTCGCCCCACGCAGTGGGGAGAGGGGCCGGGGGTGAGGGGGATTCGCATCGCTTCAGGCGAAATGTGGGACGATGTTGTAAAATTTGCCGTGGAGCACGAGCTTTGGGGTATCGAAAATCTTTCGCGCATTCCGGGACGAACAGGCGCGGTTGCCGTGCAAAATGTGGGAGCGTATGGACAGGAAATTAAGGACGTGTTGGTGAATGTCGAGGTCTTCGACCGGAAAACGAATTCATTCCAAACGCTAACGAACGAAGAATGCGAGTTCACCTATCGCAAAAGCATTTTCAACACGCGGGAGAAAAACCGCTACGTTATTCTTTCTACAACACTGCAACTTTCGACTGTTCCAAAGCGAAATCTTTCTTATCCCGATGTAAAAAAATGGTTTGAAGGCAATCCCGAACCGTCGCTCGAAGAAATCCGCGCGGCCATCAAAGCCATCCGCGACAGAAAATTCCCGTTTCCCGCAGAATCCATCGAAGGCAACGCCGGATCGTTTTTCAAGAATTCGCTGCTAACAATAGAGCAATTCGAGAATGTAAAGCGACAGTTCGAACGCAATCTTCCGGAGCGTCTCGATCGGCTTCTCCGCTATGCGCCCTCTACCCTTTACCCGTTACCCTCTACCCTAAAAATTCCCAGCGCCTTTGTTCTCGAAGCCTGCGGCCTCAAAGGATTCCGCCGTGGGAACGTGCAGCTTAACCCAACGCAGCCAGTCGTGGTGCTGAATGTAACGGGCAACGCCACGGCGGATGAAGTGCTCACCCTCGTCCGCGAAGTCCGCACGACGGTGCAAGAAAAAACGGGACTGCATCTCTACACCGAACCGGAACTAATCGGCTTTACGGCGGATGAGTTGCGAGGGTATGGGTTCAATCGGGAGGAAATAAGAAGATACACCGCCTGAACCTGGATTACACGGATTGATGTTCGGAAAATAAATCCCCAAAATCGTCCGCGTAATCCGCATCATCCGTGTAATCCCGGTTCTTTCCCGTGGTTATGCTTTCACGAATTCCGTCTCCAGCGTAATCGCTACGTCTTCGCCGACGACGAATCCTCCGGTTTCCATCACGGCATTGAAGCCGAGGCCGAAATCCTTCCGGTTGATCTTCGTTCGCCCGGTGAAGCCGACTCGCGTTCCGCCCCAGGGGTCTTTCACTTCCTGCGTCCGCTCGACGGTCAGCGCGATCTCGCGCGTTACGCCGCGCATGGTCAGATTGCCTTTGACGAGCAATTCGTCATCGTTTTTATGCTGCCACGCAGTGGATTGGAACGTAATTTCGGGGAATTTTTCGACCTCGAAAAAGTCCGCGCTCTTCAGATGCCCGTCACGATTGGCGTCGCGCGTGTCGATCGTCGCGGCCTGAATCGTCACCGAAACGGAGCTGTTTTCGACATGCAGCGGATCGTACTCGAGCGACCCCGCGAGATCGTTGAAATGCCCGCGCACGTTCGAAATCATGAGGTGCTTCACGCTGAATCCCGCGCTGGAATGCGATTTATCGAGATTCCAGCTCGACAAAGTGGCCTTTTCAGGCTGATTTTCAAGAATTTGCTCCGTAACCGGAGCTTCCAAAACGTCTGTAGTTGAGTTCATAATAATTTTTCTCCTTCAAATTAGAAACGAAATACTCGTTTCAACAGCTATTTACGCGGCGAAACAATAGTTGTTTCAACGAGGATTTATTTTTACGAATTCATAATTCTTTTTCGAAACACGAACGGCCTGGCGCGAGCGAAAGGGGTGGTGGGGAAAAATTAAAGTGCCGGAGGCGTCCTGAGCTTGCCGAAGGACATATTCGTAGCCCCGGACGTAAGTCCGGGGTTAGCGATTTTATGGAGAGTGCTGAGAAATTGTATTATATTATGTGAATAACTATGGGCACCATGTCGCAGCGAAACGTGTCCTATATATGAATTATGGCCTTAGCTCAATTAGATTTCGAAACCATTCGCGCACATCGCACTGCCCGACCATTTCTCAAATGGGCGGGCGGAAAAAGTAGTCTGCTTCCTGTGCTTTCGAAATTTGCTCCGAAAGATTTTAAGAATTATGTAGAACCGTTCGTTGGGGGCGGTGCTATGTTCTTTTCCGTTCAGCCGGAAAGCGGAATCCTCGGCGATGCAAATGGCGAGCTTATTGCATGTTACGAGGCAGTAAGAGATACGCCAGAAGCAGTAATCATTTCTCTTTCAAAATACAAAGTTTCCTCAGAGGAATTCTATCGTGTGAGGGCACAGAATCCGAGAGTAATGTCTGTGCATGAACGTGCCGCGAGAATGATTTTCTTGAATAAGACTTGCTTTAACGGTTTGTACCGAGTTAATAGAAGTGGGCAATTTAATTCCCCGTTCGGACATTACAAAAGTTTACGCCTCGTTGACGAGGAAAACCTATACGCAGCAAGTGAGGCATTAAAAGTTGTTAGACTGCTTCACATGAATTATGAATCTCTTCTACTTGATCTCGTTGAGCAAGGAGATTTTGTTTACCTCGATCCGCCTTATTTACCGATTTCAATTCACTCTGACTTTAAGCGGTACACGGCAGGACAGTTCCGCGAAACGGATCACATTCGTCTCGCGGAAGTTTTTCGAGAATTAGATACAAGAGGTGCGATGTTATTATTGAGTAACTCGTTTCATCCGCTTGTAGAAAAGTTATATTCAGGATTCCGTATTGAAACTGTCGCTGCTCCTCGCTTTATTAATTGTAAGGGAAGCAGTCGAGGGGATGTCAAAGAATTACTCGTAACAAACTTCTGACCGATGCCGAGGTTAGCCACTCCATCTCTGTTTAATCAAGCGAATGTTGCGTTTCCCGATACGAAGTACATGGGAAGCAAGCAACGCTTGCTTCCCTTTATCACAAAACATCTTCAAGAACTTAAATTTGATACGGCACTTGATGCTTTTGCAGGCTCTGGCTGCGTTTCGTATCGCTTAAAGCAGATGGGAACTCGGGTTTATTCGAACGATTTTCTCAAGTTCTGCTATCATACAGCACATGCCACCACTGGAAACAACTCAACCTACTTAACATCTGACGATGTTGACCGATTGCTAAGGGTGAACTCTGAAGCAGGTACGTTTATCCGAGATACTTATGCCGGGTTGTTTTTTGACGAAACCGATTGCAGCTTCCTTGACAACCTCTATGCCAACATCAAGGATCTTCGCAGTCCACTCAAGAAGTCGATTGCGTTGGCCGCTGCATCACGAGCCAGCATGAAGAAGCGCCCACGCGGACTTTTTACTTTCACTGGCAATACAGGCTGGGATGGAAGGCGCGATCTAAAAATCTCAATGTGTCAGCAATTCATTGAAGCAGTCGCAGCACTAAACGGCTCAGTATTTTCAAACGGTCGCTTGAACAAGGCATTTAATGTGGACGTTTTCGACTTACCATCGGATACTACGGACTTAGTGTATCTTGACCCTCCGTATGTAAGCCGCTTCTCCGACTGCGATTATACAAGGCGATACCACTTCGTTGAAGGGCTTTGCACTTACTGGAAAGATGCGGACATAATGATGGAGACGAAAACAAAAAAACTTCGGTCATACGAAACTGCTTTTGCGAGCAAGTCAGGAGTTACAGAGGCTTTTCGCAGGCTGTTTCATCATTTTAGAAAATCGATTCTCGTTGTCTCTTACTCATCAAACTGTTTACCTTCACGCAATGAGATCGTATCACTCTTGAAAGAAGTGAAAAAAAATGTGGTNNGACAATAATAATAGCGTTAGCGAATATCTCTTTATAGCAAAGTGAAGATTCAGAGCAAAGACGTTCTTCAAGCTGACTCGCTTGACCGGGTTATGATGTCTATTGGTGCAATCGCTGCAGGTGCGAAAACCGATGACGACATTGCCGAAGCCATTGGCCAATTATCTGACCGGCAAGGACGCTACTACCGGAGGGCCACTGAAATTCTTGGATTCGCTGAACGAGCACGTAATAACGAATCATCTCTGACTAAGCTCGGAAAATTGTTCCAGCGGGCCAATGCTGGGGATAAAGATGCGCTTTTGCTCAGCGCAATACTCAATAATCCTGTCTTCATTAGGCTCCTATCTTTTTTAGAGTCACATGGCACTTCTGGCGCTTCTCGAATAGAAATCGAAAAATTCCTTGCGTCGGTTGCAGAACTTGGTGAGGCTTCAATGGCCGGTAGAAGAACTTCGACATACTTGAGTTGGCTGCGTCATTTAGGATTGGTGAGCGTTAATGCAAGTTCTTTCATACTGAACGGCCTTCCTGCTTCAGTTCCATTTGTAACTATCGGGTCAGATGAAGAGCCAATCCTGCCCGTCAGCTATGACCTGACTGAATATCAAGAGCAGGCTCGCCATGTGAAGAAGAGCGGGGAAGCAATTCAATATTTTGTCGATCAGGCTTCCCGAGAGCGTGCGAACTCAGCCCATGAGGGTCTTGTAAGACTAATGGCGGAAAAAATAAGACTGTGCGGTGTAATACCGAGGAGAAATCGTTTTATTGATCTTTCAGCTCAGATTGAAGGTGTAAATTACATCTTTGAAATGAAGTCAACAACAGAAAAGAATCTTCACCATCAGGCTCGACGTGGAATCTCGCAACTTTACGAGTATCGATACAATCAAAATGTGCCCGATGCGAAGCTAGTATTGGTTCTTGAAACCCCTCTCTCTAACAAGATGGCTTGGATGGCCGACTACATTTTAAAAGATCGAAATCTTCTTCTTGTTTGGGACGGCAATAACCGATTTTACTGCCCAGATAGCATTTCGGAACAGCTCACCTTTATTTAACGCTAACCGGGGACTTACGTCCCCAGCTATTTCCTATCGTCCCTTCGGGACGGAGAAAAAATTTCGATTTTCATGGCGGGCGGGAAAAGGTTTTTTTGTCCGCAATCAGGCGCTTGCGTGTATATGGTTTGGTATGTAGCTTTCATACGGAAAAGCTTTTCAAAATAAAATTTAATTTGATATTTTCTTATAGAAAACGAAACATTTTTGCGCTTTATGCGTAATGTCTGTCTGCGAGCGTTGAGAGTGTAAACAGACCGCTGCCAGTACAGGCATGTATGATCCCTGCACAATGAAATCAAATGGCGCACTTAGGGGCGATCGAAAAGTCCTGGGCGGGTATACCCTTAGCTTGGGGGACATCGATCGCTGGAGTTCCTTGAAAATTTATTGAGTCCTGATGCAGTGTACTTTGCAGCAGGACTTTACGGAAGCTTAATTTCCTACCGGGAACTGCCAGCGAATCCTTGGCATTACAATAAAGAAAAGGAGTCAGCCGCATTCGAAGCTCACAAGCATAAACGGTCGGTCAGCCACGGAACTCGTCGCACGAGGGCTTTGGCGGAGCGTCGCCTTAATTTAGCTCAGGATGAGCTGTTCACGGAAGACGAGCAGGAGTTTAGCCCCGCTCACTCGAAGCTTGGCGGGAAGGTTCTCATTCTGAACGGCAATTACGAGCCGCTTGCGATTACAAGCGTCGAAAAAGCGATTATCCTGCTCTATCTCGCCAAAGCGGAATTGGTGAGCAGCATGACGGGCCGTGCGGTGCGTTCAACCTCCGTTACGATGCCGTTTCCGAGCGTGGTGCGGCTTTCGTCGTATGTTCGGGTGCCGTTCAAAAAAGTAATTCTTTCACGGAAGAATATCCTCAGGCGCGACGGTCACCGTTGCCAGTATTGCGGAGCGACAAGCGTGACGCTGACGGTCGATCACATCATGCCGAAAAGCCGTGGCGGCGAGGATTCCTGGGAAAACTTAGTGAGCGCCTGCCTGCGTTGCAATAACGTGAAGGGCAGCCAGACTCCGGACGAAGCGCAGATGGTGCTGGCTCGGAGGCCGATCCGCCCGAATCATGTGACATTCCTCCGCCAATTTGCCGGCCGCGTGGATAAGGACTGGGAGCCGTATCTGTTTATGGGATAATCTGAACCGGGATTTATGGGATGAATGGGATTTTTGGGATGGGTTTGGGATTGAGGGCGAAATTCCAATAACTAAACTGCTGAAACGTCGTACTCTCATAAATCACTGTTCAGACAACTGGCGCGAATTGCTCACAATCGGTGTTTGCGCTCTTCTATTCGTAATTTGTCATTCGTAATTCGTAATTAATCATTGGCCTGGAATCCACAACAGCAGTATCAACGTCCGCGTATGCCGGGCTTTTCGATGTTTCCGGCAGGAATAAAATTTCTGCTGGCCAGCAATGTCGGGATTTTTCTGGCCGAACTCATTTTCGGCGATTTCCATTTTTCCGGCGGCGTTCCGCTACGGGATTTCATCGTCGAGTATTTTGCGCTCTGGCCGCTTCATTCAGGGCATTTTCTCCCTTGGCAGCTTTTTACCTACATGTTCCTGCATGAAGGCTTCATGCACATTCTATTCAATATGCTGATGCTCTTTTGGGTGGGCGTTCAAGTGGAGCAAGCGTGGGGTACGCGGCGATTTCTCCTATATTATTTTGTCTGTGGCTTAGGCGGCGCGGCGGCGCATTTGCTGCTCTCCGGATTTTTTGGCATGGGCGGAGGGCCGATGCTGGGCGCTTCGGGAGCGATTTTCGGGGTGCTCGTGGCGTTCGGGGTGATGTTTCCGGACATGCGCCTTATTTTCTTCCCGATTTTCATTCCCATTCGAGCGAAGTTTGTCGTGCCCATTCTCATCGCAATCGAAATATATTCGACCTACAATGCCACCGATAATGTTGCGCACCTTGCTCACTTGGGCGGCGCGGTGACGGGGATGATCTATCTGCTGGTGATGTCGGGCGGTAAAATCCTTGCTTCGCGGCGCGGGCGGGTGCAATCGCAGTGGGGAAATGGCTCGGCCCAGGTTCCAAAAAATGACGGATTCTTTGGACGGATGCGACCGCCACGCCAGGCCGTCGATGCGGATTATCGCGATCTCGATAATCACGGAGGCAGCATTGCGGATACAAAAATTCAGGATGTCAAACAAGCCAAAGTGATTACGCAGGAAGAAATCGACCGCATCTTAGACAAGATCGCTGCAACCGGCTATCAAAATCTGACCGAAGACGAGCGAGATATTTTGTTCGAGGCTTCGAGAAGAATGGAAGAGAAAAATAAGTAAGAATTAATAATTTGGAATCAATACTTCCCATCATTTCAGAAACGACGAACGGCCACGCCGAGGCGCCGCTGCACCCGCGCCGTAAATCGCGGCGCGTGATGATCGGCAACATTCCCGTCGGGGATGGCGCGCCGATTTCCGTGCAGTCGATGACGAAAACGAAAACCGGAGATGTCGATGCGACCGTCGCGCAGATTAAGCGCATGGAAGAAGCCGGCTGCGACATCGCGCGCGTGACCGTCAACGATTGGGAAGCTGCAGAAGGCATTGGCGAGATCGTTCGCCAGTCGAATATCCCCATCGTCGCCGATATTCATTTCAATCACGTCTTTGCGCTGAAGGCCATCGAGGGAAATGTTGCGAAAGTGCGGCTCAATCCCGGCAACATTGGCAAGATCGAGCGGATACATGAAGTGCTCGGAAAAGCGAAAGAGAAAAGAATTCCCATTCGTATCGGTGTCAATTCCGGCTCGCTCGAAAAAGATATTTTGGATAAGCATGGCTATCCAACGGCCGAGGCGCTCTACGAATCAGCTATGCGCCACGTAAAAATTTGCGAGGATTTCGATTTCGAGGACATCATCATCAGCGTAAAATCAACCGACGTGCGGCTCATGATCGACGCCTATCGCCTCGTGGCCGAACGAACTGACATTCCTCTCCATCTTGGCGTAACGGAAGCGGGAACCACGCGCGTAGGCTCGATCAAATCCGCTGTGGGAATCGGAACCCTGCTTGCCTCGGGCATTGGTGACACCATCCGCGTTTCGCTCACCGATGAGCCGGAGAAAGAAGTCGAGACGGGCAAGGAAATTCTTCGCACACTCGGACTCACTTCGCGCAATGTTGAAATCATCGCGTGCCCCACGTGCGGGCGCCTCGAAATAGACCTATTCAAAGTTACCCGCGAGTTGGAAGCGGCCGTCGCGCATATCAAGAAGCCGGTGAAAGTTGCATTGCTCGGTTGCGTGGTGAACGGCCCCGGCGAAGCATCCGAAGCAGATATTGGCATTGCCGCCGGAAAAGGAGTTGGCATCCTCTACCGCAAAGGCGTGATGATTCGCCGCATTAAAGAAGAGGATATTGTTGCTACGCTGATCGAAGAGGTGACGAATTTCGCGGGGTGAATGGGATTCGATTAAGGAACAATTTTCATTGTTTAAACGTAGATAAAGTATGCAAACAGCATCTATTAAGGAAGAAGCGAAACGCCTGATCGATTCACTGCCTTCGAACTCCACTTGGAGCGACTTGATGTACGAGATTTATGTGCGCCGTGAAATAGAGTCTGGTCTCGACGATCTCGATGCAGGCCGCTTCAAATTTCACGAGGAGGTAAGGAAACTTTTCCAACATCCACAATGACCATTATTTGGTCGGATCGCTCAATTGACAGGCTCACGGCTATCCATGATTTTATTGCACAGGATTCACCTGATCACGCTAGTAAGGTCATTCAAAAAATCCTGGATCGTGCTGAGCAATTGCGAGCGTTCCCAGAATCCGGGAGAATGGTGCCGGAATATGAACGAATTGAGGTGCGCGAAGTCATTGAACATCCGTATCGCGTTCTCTACCGTGTTACTGGTGACCGAATTGAAATTGTAAACGTTCTACACCTCCGACAACAGCTATAAGATTGAATGACCAATTCTCTGATTTCGATTTCCAAAAACCATCCCCTCGCCACCATCACGATGACGCGCGAGGAGAAACGCAATGCGCTTTCGCCGGAACTTCTCGGCGAGCTATCGCAGGCATTCGATGAATTGAAAAGCGATGAGGATGTTCGCGTAGTCATCCTAAGAGGGCAAGGCAATACGTTCAGCGCCGGTGCGGATCTGGCTTATCTTCAGACGATCTCCGAGAATGGGCCGGAAGAAAATCTCGCCGATTCACGGAAGCTGCGCGATCTGCTGTGGAAAATTTATACGTTCCCGAAATTTACTATTGCACAAGTCCACGGTGCGGCGCTTGCCGGTGGCTGCGGACTTGCCACCGTCTGCGACGTCATCTTTGCCGCCGATGATTCCGAATTCGGCTACACCGAAACGGCTATCGGATTCATTCCCGCGCTGGTCTCGATCTTTCTTGTCCGCAAAATTGGCGAGCAACATGCGCGGGAGCTGCTACTCAGCGCGAGAAAAATATCTGCTGAAGAAGCATATTCACTCGGTCTTGCGCAGTATGTTGTGCCATGCGGCTCGCTCGATACTGCGGTGCAACAATATGCGATGCAGGTTTCGAAGAATTCGCCCAGTGCAATTGCGCTGACGAAATCCCTGCTAGCCGCGCAGCATGGCATGAGTCTCGAAGCGGGTTTGGAATATGCCGCGTCAATGAATGCGCTTGCGCGTGGGACGGAAGATACGAAGAAGGGGATAGCAGCTTTTTTGAAAAAGTAGTATTTTTCCGTTTGCTGCTCCAGCAGGAGGCTTGCTTTCGTATTAACGCTTTAGTGTCAGAAGCCGCATCGCACTTCCATCTTCTGTTTCAAGTCTCGCGAGGTAGATAGCATCCGGAAGGGAGCCAATGAGAAAAGAAGATTGATAACTGCCTTGCGGGAGGACTTCATTTAAAATGGTTCCGACCTCTCTACTGGTGATGTCATAGATGCGAAGCGAAACGAATTCCGTTCTGGGAATAGAAAAAGTTAGCATTGTGCTCGTGCCGAATGGATTGGGATAGTTTGGTCCAAGTGTTGGTGCAGATGCATCACTATTCACATTCGTTCGCACGACACCAGCGTTCGTAAGCGTGGATTTCACGCTTCGAAAAACCCTGCCATTTGTCGCAGTAAATAGTTGTCCATTCGGGGCAAATGCAAGTGCAAAAACTGCGCTGGAAGAACCAAGTCCACTGCCTGCCTTCGCCCATGTCTGGCCGTTGTCGGTCGAGAAGACGGTTGTATCATTCTCGTTGTGGGCGTATATGGTTCCGTCTGCGTTGATGGCAAATACTTCGTCACCCGGATCATTGAATCCAGTCCTCGCCCAGGTTTGTCCATCGTCGGTGGAGGCATACATCGCCCCGAGGATGATTGTCCCATTCGGGCTCTCGGCCATGGTACTGAAGTAATCGGTCATAATGCCCTTCGAAGCGAACCACGAGTCGCCTTTATCGGTGGAGCGATATACCTTATCGTTAAAAACGTTGGCGAGAAGTGTTCCGCTCTTCGTAATCAGGAGCGTCGAAGGAGGATACTTTGGGAGACCTTTTTTAAGATTTGTCCAGGAGGCTCCATTATCTGTCGACCGGATAGCTCCGAGGTATTTGGACACATAGCCCCCTGCAATCGGGTCAGCTATCGCATAGAGCGTTCCGTCCGTTGCAAGACAAAAGGATGATATTGCCTGGTTCGATAGACTGGTATCCATCACAGTCCATGTTGTGCCATTGTCTGAGGACCATGCGCCTCCGCCAATTCCGGCATAGATGGTAGAATCACCAACCACCAACAGAGCATTACATCCACTGCTCGGGAATTCAGAGAGCCTGTTCCAGCTATTTCCGTTATCGGTCGATCGATACAATCCACTATCAGCTACCGCACCTCCAGCGAAAATCACACCTTCATTGTTGATGGCAAGCACACTCTGATCCGGTGGGACCAGCCCCGTGATGCCGCCCGACCATGAAACACCATTGTCACTCGATCGAAAGACCCCACTGGAAGTGCCACAATAAAGTGCTCCATTTCGGTCGATGGCGATTGCAAATCCATTGTTGTTCGTCATACCAGTCCTAGCGTGCGACCAAGTTTTGCCTCCATCGGTTGAGCGAATAACACCTTCGCCGCTGTAATTGATAATACCGGCAGCAGCAAACAGAGTTCCCGCTGCATTGAATACAAAACCTCTCGCGGGCCATGCCCCACTATCGGCGAGCACCCAATGCTTACCCGAATCAACCGTCTGGTAAATTCCACCGTCTGTTCCAGCCAAGAGGACACCACTACTGTTGAATACGAACGCATTCGGGAAATTGCCTTGCAAGTTGGTACTCGCGCGGCTCCATGAGGTCCCGCCATTCGTCGAGCGGTAAACATCATCATCCGCAACCGTGGCGACAAAAAGAATCCCACCTGGTCCAATGCCAATGGTCTGAATCGTTGGACCTTGCGGCAAACCCGGTGCCCAGCCGCCGGACCAATGATCTCCCTTGTCCGTCGAGTGCCACAAGCCGGCATCGTTGCCCACATACAGAACATTTTGTTTATCGACCGCAAAAGAGCATGCACCATGAAGGCCGCTGCTTACATCGTCCCACGAATCGCCTTCATCCTTTGAACGATAGATGTCGCTCGACTCTGCACCTGCATAAAGGACGTCATCACTATCGAGTGCGACCACCCCCTTCGGCAGACCGGTTATAACCGGGGCCCAGGAAGCTCCCTCATTCGTTGAGCGAAGGACGTCACCCGCAACTGTCGAGACGAATACGGTACCTTTTGAATCTACGACAATCGAGAGGACGTTCACGAGATACTCCTTGCCATTGCACGGCTCCCAAAAATTCTGGGCAAACGCAATGCCAACGTTAGTGGCTGCGATTGTTATAACCGCAACCATTACTGAGAAACGTCTATAGTTTGTCATGCTATTCATTTTCTTTTATGTATGTTATTAATTACCGAACTTCTAATCCACTTGCCGCTTCCCTATCGCTGGTAATAAGCGATACCGCTCCACTTTCGTCGTTCACAGCCAGTAGCATTCCATTCGATTCCTGGCCCATGAGCTTTGCGGGTTGAAGATTTGCAACGACGACGATCGTTTTGCCGATCAGTTCTTCCGGCGTAAATTTCTCGCCAATGCCGGCAACGATCTGGCGTTTCTCCTCGCCTAAAACAATCTGCAGTTTTATCAGCTTCTTTGATTTCGGAACCCGTTCGGCTTCGAGGATTTTCGCGGTACGTAGTTTTATTTTTTTGAAATCCTCGATGGAAATGTAGCCGTCGGCTTTAGCCGACGGTGTTTGAGAGGCCTCTTGCTTTGCGACCGTGACCTGAAGGTCACGGCTACGCTCTGCCATCGTTTCGAGTCGTTTAATTTCTTCGGTCACGGTTTCATCCTCGATTTTGGGAAATAAAATTTCGATGGGGCCAAGCTCGGTTTGTCCATGCAATTTCGGCTCGTGTGCGTTCGACCAATTTTCTTCGCTTGCATTGGCACCAAGTGTTTTTAGAATGCTCGTGCTTGCATTCGGTGTGATCGGCGCAAAATAGATCGCAAGCGCTCGGAGCGCTTCGAGGCAGGAACGGATGACCTGCGCGGCGGAAGCTTTATCCTCTTTGATAAGTTTCCACGGGCCGGCGTCGTTGAAATATTTGTTGGCAGATCGGGCGAGATCCATCGTGGCTGCGGTTGCATCGCGCAGGCGAAACCGCTCATAAAAATCGGCAATTTCTTTTGCGCGAACGCCGAATCCATCGAGCAGCACCTGACCTTCGGCATCAAGCTCTTTTCGGTTGCCCATGATCTTGTTTTCGAAATGCTTCGATGCGAAGGTGAGCACTCGATTCGCAAAATTTCCGAAAATATCGGCAAGCTCGTTATTGGCTCGCGCTTGAAATTCCTTCCATTGAAAATCCGAATCCTTTTGCTCGGGAATCATCGTAGCGAATGCGTAGCGAATCACGTCCGCAGGATACCGTTCGGCGATTTCGTGCAGCTCGACTGTAAATCCGCGAGATTTCGAAAACTTTTCGCCCTCAAGATTCATCCATTCATTGGCGGGGACATTTTCAGGAAGGATATAATGGCCCCTCACCCCGCCCTCTCCCAGAGTGAGAGGGAGTTTATCTGTTGCTTCGTTATGTGCCAAAAGCATTGCTGGGAATAAAATCGTATGAAAGACGATATTATCTTTTCCGAGAAAGGTGATCCACTGCGTTGTATCATCCTGCCACCACTTTTTCCAATCGGCCGTCGCTTCTTTTGTTGCCGAAATATATCCGATCGGCGCATCGAACCATACATAAAGCACCTTGCCCTCTGCGTCCGGAAGCGGCACCGGTACGCCCCAGGTGAGGTCGCGGGTGATAGGCCGATCATGAAGACCGGATTTGAGCCAGCTTCGTGCAGCTTGCAAGACATTCTCCTTCCATTCATTGCGGTGCGATTCGATATACGTTTCCAACTCTTTTTGGAATCTCGATAATGCGAAGAACCAATGCTTTGCCGGACGCACGACCGGGATGGAACCCGTCACTTTCGAACGCGGATTAATTAGCTCCGTTTGACTCAGATACGTTCCGCAATTCTCGCATTGATCGCCGCGCGCATTGGGGTTCGAGCAAACAGGGCAGGTTCCCTCGACATAGCGGTCGGGCAGGAACATCTTCGCCTGTTCATCATAAAGCTGTGGTTCCTCGCGCGGGACGAGGAAACCGCCGTTATGGAGCGTTAGAAAAAATTCCTGCGACGTTTCGCGATGGACGGGACTGGTTGTCCGCGCGTAATAATCGAACGAAATTCCAAGTTTCTCGAAGGACGCTTTATTCAGATTGTGAAAGCGATCGACAATGTCCTGCGGCGAGACTTTTTCTTTATCGGCGGAAATCGTGATGGGAACGCCATGCTCGTCCGAGCCGCAGATGAAAAGTACCTGTTCACCGGCGAGGCGTTTATAGCGCGCATAAAGATCAGCAGGCAGATAGCAGCCGGCCAAATGGCCGATATGCAGAGGCCCGTTCGCGTATGGCAGCGCGGCGGTGATGAGGGTGCGTTTGAAATTCGGCATTAATAAGGAGGCAAAACGTGAGAGAAGGTGAGACTACTCCCAATGTCCTGTTGTTTCTTTGCCGATGCTCGAAACCCTTCATGCCACGCGCTATGTGACGCCGCTTCGCGAGGGCGGCTCATTGCCCGCGCTTGTTGAATCGAATGACGATGGGCTATATGTTCTGAAATTTCGCGGAGCCGGTCAAGGCACAAAGGCGCTTGTTGCGGAACTCATTGCCGGAGAAATTGGCCGCGCGCTCGGATTGCCGGTGCCAAGATTGGCGTTTATGCGGCTTGGGTCCGCGCTCGGACGGAACGAGCCTGATTACGAAATCCGAACGCTCCTCGAATCGAGCGCCGGACTAAATTTTGCGATGGACTATCTACCCGGCTCGATAACATTCGATACGATGGCGAATAACATCGATCCCGATCTTGCATCAAAAATCGTGTGGTTCGATGCGTTCATTATGAACGTCGATCGCACCGCGCGGAACACGAACATGCTCATGTGGCATAGGAAATTGTATCTGATCGATCACGGAGCATCGCTATTTTTTCATCATCAATGGGAAACCGCTGCGAATAAATTCGAAAGCCCGTTTGTCGCGATCAAAGATCACGTACTTCTTCGATTTGCGAATGATGTGATGGTGGCGAGTCAGAAGTTTAAGCCTATGTTGAATATGGATTTGCTTCGCTCGGTCGTTCTACTTATCCCGAATGTTTGGCTGGAAGGCGAGCCATTTTTTCCGAGTATAAACGAGCATCGTGAGGCGTATCTTGATTTTCTTGTGAAGAGACTTGCGTCATCGAATATTTTTGAACAGGAGGTAAAGAATGCAAGGGCAAGCCTCATTTGATTATGCCGTAATTCGGATTGTCCCGCGCGTCGAGCGCGCGGAATTTATCAACGCGGGCGTCATCGTGTTCGCGCGAACGCTGCGGTATTTGGATGCACGCGCGCATCTCGATCTCGAACGGTTACGAACGCTGTTCCCGGAAGCCGATATTGCCGAAATTGAGCGGCATCTTTTGCTCATTCCAAAAATTTGCGCGGGCGGCGTTGGCGCAGGACCTATCGGAGAACTTCCGCAACACGAGCGCTGGCATTGGCTCGTCGCGCCGCGAAGCACGGTGATTCAAACGTCCGAGGTGCATTCCGGTATCTGCACCGATCCGGCGAAAGAACTCGAGCACTTGATGAAGTCATTCGTTTTGAAGTGAGACAGGCAAAACAATTCTCAAACCATTTAGAATGAATCGGTCCCTTCGAGAATATACGTTTACCTTCGTGCTTCTTGTTGCTACGCTTGCCGTTGCATTCTTCCCCGTTCTCTTCGATGGCCAGACAATGCTTCCTTCGGACCTGATCGATACGATGACGCTGCCGTTTTCGCAATACTACGGTCTGCAGCATGCTTATAATTCGCTTATCACGGATGGTTACCTCCAGTTCTATCCGCTCAAGTATTTTACTCAGCAGGCATATCGGCATAGCTTCTTCGCATTCTGGAATCCTTACATCCTGAACGGCTATCCACAATATCTCGAAGGAATGTGGGCATATAATTTCGTCTTATTCTTTCCATTCCATATTGCATTTCGGCTCCTATTATTACTTCCTCTTTTCGTGTCAGGCATGGGGTTCTATGCGCTTATGCGCGAGTACAACGTTCGTCCGGGAGTTGCGCGCATTTTTGCGACAGCGTACATGCTGAATGCTCTTTTTATAACCCATCTGCTCGCTCATTTTATTCCGGCTTCATTTTCGTTCGCGCCGTTTGTGCTGCTGTTTTTACATAAATATGAGCGAAATCCGAAGTTCAAATTTTTAGCATATTCATCGGTCGCGCTTGCGCTTGGATTTCTTGCGGGCAATCTCCAAACCATTGGGTTCCTCATTTTTCTTACGGCCTGTTATTGGGTGTCGCTCTGGTTTCTCCGTTCGCCGCGCTCGATTGGCGAACTGCTGCGACCACTTGGGATTGTTTTGGGATTTGCGGTTGGCCTCAGCGCCATCATGCTCCTGCCGATGCTCGAATTATTTCGAGAGACTGTGAATGGCGGCGCATTTTTTTCCACGAGTTTGCTGAGATCGTATGATGTTCTTCAGAGAATCGAAAGTGCGGCTCTCGCACTCACATTTTTTATTCCGCAGCTTGCGGGTTCGATTCGAGGCGTGACACTCCATCAGGCCATTGGCGTCTATGCGCAGGACTTCGAAGGTGCCATTGGATTTCTGCCACTGCTTATCGCAGTATGGGCAAGCGTTGCGCTATGGATGCGCCGCCCGGAGATTCGGCCATTCGTTATTCTCATGATCGCAGGGCTTGCCCTACCGATTGCCACGCCGCTCTTTCGGTTCGTCTATCACCGCTTTTTGATTATCTTCATTCTTGGCGCATGCGGAGCGGGCGCGCTGGGGTTCGAGGCTATTCTTTCGAGCAACGCGTGGAACCGGAGTCTGCGAAGGTGTGCGAACGCATTTGCGGTCGGCTTGCTCGGAGTCGTCATAGTGTTGTCCGCTTTTTCTTGGCTGAGAGTTGTGGGTTTTTCAGTCGTGGAAAATTTTGCGCGAACGCATTTACTGCCACGGCTGCAATCGGCTGTCTTTGCCGAGGGGAATGCGAGCTGGGTACGTGAACGCTTTGCCGAAGCGCTCGATTTCTGCCGATTGACGAGGCCGGAACTTCTTGCGGGAATCGTTTCATCCCTCATCGCGCTTGCGATCCTTCGATGGAAAGACCGATTTCGTACAAATATATTACTCGTTACTGTTTGGGCCATCACTATCTTACAGCTTATACTTTTTGTCCGATTATGGTTGCCGATGCTCGATACCTCGAAGTTTCCTCTCTACCCTGAAACGCCGGAAACGCGCTTGCTGGAAGCAAATACTAAAAATTCCCGCGCCTATTTTTATCGAGAGATCGACACGGCAAAGCAATTCGCGTTTATGAACAATGAGAACACGGTCTATGACATACCGGAGGTATCGGGATATGAAAGCATGACGCTCAGATGTCTTTATATTTACACGGCCATTCTCCATTGGCGAGATTCTGGATTAGTTACTCCAAAGTTCCTTGGAAAATTCAATGTTGGCACACTGGCGAGAGTAAAACCGCTACCATTCGATTCGCTTATGCTTGAGTCTTCGGGTTCGCTTTGGGTTTACAAAAATCCGTGGGTTAGCCCAAGAGCATATTTTGTGCATGACGCCGAAATTCTCTCAGACGATACAATTATCCTTCATCGAATGTCTCTCGACTCCGCCCCGTGGCCGGTAGCTTATTTTACTCCCGAGCAGCGGGCGAAAAATCTTCATACCTTGCCCTCGATGGGCGACACCGTAATCCTCACTCGGTGCTCGGAAAACGAGGTTGAAATGATGGCAAGAAGTCAGGATTCCTCCTATCTCGTTTTGACCGATACCTATTATCCTGGTTGGGAAGCTTCTATCGATGGCAAAGATGTTCCCGTTCTTCGAACTAATTACGCGATGCGAGCAATCGAGCTTCCACCTGGAGAGCACCGGGTATCGTTTACGTTTCGGCCAGCATCATTTCGCATCGGAGCGTGGGCGAGCTTGCTAAGTCTGCTTTTTCTATCCGGACTTTGTATTTCAAGCAGGCAAAAATAGGATTCAGGGCTACTATAAGATGCAAAGCGTCCAAATATTCATTGGCTGACGAATGCAGGTCTCAAGAAAAGAGCACGAAGCCGTTTAAGCAGAGCCTCCCGATAGATAAGTTTCCCCGCTCGCATGGTTTGCCGAAACGCCACTTCCCGTAAGCTCGATCGCCCAGTGACATGCTTGGTCTGAAGTTGAAAAACGGTTAGGAGAACGGCAAGCAGGCCCGATGTCATGTCCGCATACATGAGCCCAAAGAAACAGGCGACTTGATACATGATGAGCATTTGGATTCCCCACTGGCCAAACAAGAAATCCTCTTCCGTTTTACGCAGCCGGTTGTTGATAAGCGCCGTCTTCCAGAATTTAGACATCAGCCAAATGAATGTAATCGAACCCAGAATACCGGTCCGGAGCGGCCAGTACAGATAGGTATTATGAGTTCCAAGCGTGGTATAATCCGCCGAGATAGGCATCCGGTAATAGGTGATCCAGGGAACGCCTGCAGGCACGCCGAAAATAGGGTTTCTCCATATATTTTCAAGGACATTAGGGAGTTCCATCAGCCGGATGTAGGCCGATCCCTCATTCTGGGGTGCTGTGATGCCAGACATTCGTGTGGCAACCTCGAGGGGATTGGTCAAAAAAACGGTAATCAGAAAGCCGGCAATAATAGCAAGAACTAAGAATAAATGGAGTTTCCTTTTCTCCCGAGGAAGCGTAACGAACATGGCCATCATGCAGACGAATGCGCCCACGAAGAATGTCCTCCGAAAGCTCATGACGAACGTCAGCGCGAGCACCGGCGAAGTGATAAGCATCCATCGTTTCACCCGTTTCATGGAATCGCCGCGATAGAGAAAGAGCAGTAGAAACCCGATCACGCCAATCCCGAGCAGATAGCCATCGCGCCAGGACTGGACAACGCCCCAATATTTTCCTGGCGACGTGGAAAAAAAATAGATAAACGTTCCGTCGAAGGCTTTGCCTATGACGGCAAAGAAAATGAGCTTCCATAACATTACCCGGTCTTGTTCATCCCGGAAGGCGGAGCTGATGACGAGAAATAAAAATGGCAGTTCGATTATTTCATGGAATTCGAGGATAAATCGAACGCGCTGGTTGAGATAGCACCCCCGCGCCCAAGAGATGAAAAAGGCAAGCACGATGAGAACGAGCGGGCCGGTAAAATAAGAACGCCGGATCGTAAAATCGAGCGTGAGAGACCGCTCGATAAGTACCACGAGAAATAGAAGCGCAGCCAGGAATTCCATGATCGTAGTTCCCGGGGGAAGCTCGAAATAGCTCCCAATTTGAATGGGCGAGCCACCGACCATGCCGCCCTGCCACAGGAGTAGCCAACAAAGGAAGTACTTCACCATGCGGAGCGAAAAGTGCGCCCGCTGCCGTTCGAGCGAGGGAGGGAGGGTCATAGCCAGTCTCATCCTTTATTACGGGCAAAGATTCGCATTGCCGATTCCGCCTCGCCGGAGAGCGGGCGCCCAATGCGCGATTGTTGTTCGTTCGCCCACGAAAGCCGAAGCGCATGGATGGCAAGATACATAATTGAAAGTGCCAGGCCCCCGATCAGCCCCAGCAATCCCATCTGTGAGCGTATCGGACTACTCCTTGTTTCCGGCGGCTGAGCCGAATCCACGATGGTGATCATCGATTTTTCTCTCGTCTCGAAAATGCTCTGCTGCTCTGCTTCCACGCGAAGGAATGCTACAATAGGTTCCAATTCTTTCCGGTCGCGTAAAAGCTCGGCATAGTACCGGCTGACTTCGGGAAGCGAGTCGAGCGCGGGCCCGACTTGCTCATCTGTTTCATAAGCGACCGCGGCCCGCTCTGCCTCGTGGAGTTCCGCCTTGATCGCTTCGATACTGTCCGCATGGTCCGACAAATCCAATCCAAGCAGCCGAAGCCGAATTTCCGCCCGATCCCGATCCACTTTGAGCTCAGCGATCCGGCCGATGGCTGCCTCAGTTTGCGCTTCCAGCTTTACCACGCCGTGAGCATGTTCAAATGCTTCCTGACGGTTGTCGAGCGAGTCCAGCTCCTGGCGCTTCAGCGCATAATCGGAATCGGCATACAGCCGGGTGGCGTGGGCCATGGAGCGAATGGCCGATCGGAGCGTGCTATCCATACTTGCGACCGCCAGATTTGCAATGCGCGAGCTCAGCAGCCGCGCTTGTTCTTTCTCGGCAGTGCCGGCCGCCCAGCCGGTTTCCACCGTTGCATCCACGGTAACTTTGGAAAATCCGGGGAGCACGGTCAGCGATTTCCGAACACCCTCGATTAATGCTTCTCCGCGCGCACCGAACGAAGTAAAATGGCGGTGGATGGCACTGTCTCGAGCAAGGCGTTCTGCAAGCGAGCGCGATTCCAGAATGTTCTGAAGCAAATCGACCGAAGGATTTTCGATCTCCTTCATCATTTCGAGTGCAAATCCAGCGTTCAACTTGGATAAAAGGCTCGAAGAGGAAGCCCGGTCTGGCGGAAGCAACTCGGCTTTAGCCTGGAACGTCTGAGGCAGAACGTAGCTGATCCCCACTGCCGCCGCGCCGCAAAAAAACACGATCGCCAGCATGGCCCACTTCCGCCGCATGAATAGCAGCACGAAATCCATGAGATGCGGGTCCGGCGGGAAATCCGGTGGGGATGACCGATCATCCGGCGGAGCCGGATTTTCGCGGTCTATGGGCGGTTCTTCGATGAGTGGCAAGGCGTTATGAATGAGGATGATTTCCGGCTCTCAAGCCGGGACGTACCCCAACGAAATCCAATGAATCCGGTTTCCGCCTTTTAGGTAAAAATGCCTCCCTTCTTCATTAGGTGTTCTGATAGAAATAGGTGCTCATTTTGTGTTTGTTCTTTTGGAGTTCATGAACTGTGGCGTTTCCAAGCCATTTTCGCCATTTGTTCTTATAGAAAAGGTGCTCAAAATGTGTTTTCACGTTTAATTTTCATTTGACTTTTCATTAATTTCATAAGGAAAACCCCGCGATTTTTCAATGAACGAAGGCACCCCCTTTTCATAATTCATATTTCATACTTGCCCATAGGGTGCCCATCATAGTACCCACTAATATACGACGAAATTTTTGCCCGCGCATGAAATCCAATTTTTAGTGCCGGAGGCACGGCATATCCGTAGCCCCGGACGTGAGTCCGGGGTTTGCGTTTCAAACATGAGCCAGAGTCCCGTAGGAACGGCATATTTGTAGCCCCGGACGTGAGTCCGGGGTTTGCGTTTCAAACATGAGCCAGAGTCCCGTAGGGACGGCATCTTTGTAGCCCCGGACGTGAGTCCGGGGTTAACGTCAATCATAAAAATCAAAGCTCCGTAGGAGCGACATATTCCCCGCAGAATAATATGTCGCTCCTACGGAGCTTCAATTCAATACGCACATCACAACCCCCGGCTCACGCCGAGGGCTACAAATATGGCGCTCCTACGGAGCTAAATGCAGGGCACTCCGAATTACCCTTTGCAGTGGGCACTTTTGGTTTCCCGATCGGCTTTTCAAAGCGTAAATGATTCTGAAACGACTTCTCACACTTATCCTCTTCGCCGCGCTGGTGCTATTCGCCGACAGCGCAAGCGTAGCGCAGAATTTTTGGGAGCAGGCTGGCGGTCCGCTTAACGGCTATATCGGCTTTCTCGGTATTGGTGCCAACGGAACTGTTTTTGCGGCGAGCAACGGCCAGCAGATATTTCGTTCCACGGATAAGGGACTCTCCTGGATTCTCTGTGATACGGGAATTCTTCTTAGAGGCTCTCCAACCACTCCAACTATCAATGCTTTCGTAAGTACGACGGCAGGTCAAGTAATTGCTGGAACAGGGCCGGCAGAACTCAGAGGTACTAATGGCCTCTCATCCGCGGACGATGGAAGATCGTGGGGGCAATTCGATCAGACGTTGGGCCAACTTGTTTTTGATTTCCGTTCGATTGCGATCGCACCCAATGGGAGCATTTTCGCTGCTGTTTGGGTGCATGCGGGTGGTCCGAGTGCCCTTTTCACCAATGGTGGAACCGGCTGGATGGACGCTGGTATTCCGGATATGGTTTTATCCATTGCCGCCGCTCCGAATGGCTTCATTTATGCCGCGAGTCTCGATAGTGGTCTTTACCGCTCGACGGATAATGGGAAACATTGGAAGATAACTTCGATGCCTGGGCATCTCACGAATTCAGTAAGCGTCACTTCAACAGGAGAAGTCTTTGCGACCGTTATTGATGGTACGCAGCCCGCAACGTATCAATCCAAGGATAATGGAACTACCTGGGTAAAAATTGGCGAGAATCTCAAGTTACCGGGAGCATTCTTCTCAGGCACGAATGGCGTTTTATTCGCAAGAGGAAGCACCGAAATCTATCGCTCCGATGACAATGCCGCAACGTGGTATTCCATTAGTTCGGGCATAACCGATTCCGAGCTCACGGCGCTCACCGTGTGTCCGACAGGAGAGCTGATCGTTGCCACTCAAAACCGCGGTCTGTTCCGATCCACGGATAAAGGCGGGACGTGGATGCCGTCAACTATAGGAATCACAAATATTGCAGCCACAGGACTCGCCTCAGGTGCTCCCGGACACCTTGTCGCAGCAACAGTAGTAGGAGCGTATTATTCCAATGATAATGCGGCCAGTTGGGTAGCTCCGGTATCTGAAACGAGGTTGAAATGGGTAAGTCGTGGTCCAAGTGGACATATCTATATTGATTCGTACCGTTCGACGGATGCGGGTAAGTCCTGGAGTAGGATGGCCTTGCAGGGAATTTATTCTGTCTCCTGTGCGATGGGAGAGGGGTGTGCGGTCGCGGGTAACGGAGACCTACTTATAAACGCAAGCAACCCAATGATTGATCCTTCGAATTGCGGCCTTATAGGTATCTGGCGTTCTACGGATGAAGGAGATTCCTGGCAACAGCAAGACACGGCTGTTCATTCCAGTTTCAATCCCAGCTTCAATGTTCTGGCTGTTAGTCCAAACTATACGTTGTTTGGTGGCGGCAATTCGGGAACTTCAGCGTGTTATCGTTCGACTGACACCGGCAGATCATGGACGGACGTAGGCAACACTGGACAGAATAACGGACCTTCATGGGATATCTCATGCATTGCCTTCAATTCAAAGGGCGATGTATTTGTTGCTGCATCTCCCTTCTACGGTGGACTCTACCGTTCTACGAACAACGGAGATTCGTGGACAAACCCGAGTCACGGAATCAAGTCAGATAATAATACTTCACCAATTTCCCTTATTGTTAGTCCGGAAGATGTCCTATTTATTTCAACCGACTCCGGTGTGTTCCGTTCGATGGATAACGGAGATAACTGGGAACAACTCTCGTCGGGATTGACCGCCAGCAGGATTGGCCCGATCGAAATCGGAGCCGATGGGACGCTTTATGTTTCAACTGAGCGGGGAATATTCCGAAGTACACGCTCTGCACTCGGCGTTTCCACTAATACGGAAATACCGAAGCAAACTCTTTCTCAAAACTCCCCCAACCCCGTCACCCAGAGCACCACCATCTCGTTCACGCTTCCAGAACCATCCTACATCACCCTCACGCTCTATGATGCCACGGGCCGCGAAGTGGCTGCGCTTGCAAATGGGTTTATGGATGCGGGCGAGCATGATGTGCCCTTCCAGCGCGGGAACACCCCAAGCGGCGTGTATTTCTACCGTCTGGAGAGCGGCGGGCAATCCCAAACGCGGGCGATGGTGGTACTTCCGTAGTCCCGGAGGGACGGAATATTAGTAGCCCCGGACGTCAGTCCGGGGTTTTGCATTTATTTACGAGTCAGAGTCCCGGAGGGACGGCACATTCCCCAACATTCTTGTGTCGCCCCTCCGGGGCTTTGATAACAAAAATGATCGTTAACCCCGGACTCACGTCCGGGGCTACAAATATGTCGTCCCTGACGGGACTAAGAAAAACGTCGGGGAAGAAAAGGCGATGCCGGTTTGTTCTGCACCCAATGCCAGCGAAAACCACGAAGAAAATTACGAATTACGAATTACGAATTGCGAATGGGGAGTCACATTCCCATCATTCGCCACTCGCCACTCGCGATTCGCCATTGGAAGAGACTGGCCTCACGCGGGATGAAATTCTCTCCGATTACCGCATCTGCCACCAAAGTCGGCTTGCGAGTGTGCTCGGCCGGCGCGAAGTGCTGACGGGCAAGGCGAAGTTCGGCATTTTCGGCGATGGCAAGGAANNGGCTACTACCGCGACCAGACCTTCATGATCGCTGCCGGTATTCACTCCGTCCAGGAATTCTTCGCGCAGTTGTATGCGCATACCTCGGTCGAAGCCGAACCAGCCAGCGCGGGCCGCATGATGAACGGACATTTTGGAACCCGAAGCCTGAACGAGGATGGTTCGTGGAAAAATGTGATGGCGCAGAAAAATTCTTCCGCCGATGTTTCGCCCACCAGCGGACAAATGCCGCGTCTTGTGGGGCTTGCATACGCCTCCAAGCTTTTCCGCGAAACTCCGGTACTTCAGCACGGTTTCGAGCAATTCTCTGATCATGGCAATGAAGTAGCCTTTGGCACCATCGGCAATGCTTCCACTTCGGAGGGAATGTTCTGGGAAGCATTCAATGCTGCCGGTGTGCTGCGCGTGCCCATGGCCATCAGCGTGTGGGACGATGGGTATGGCATCAGCGTACCCGCGAAATATCAGACAACAAAAGAGGATATTTCGGAGATCCTGCGAGGGTTTGAAACCGACCCCTCACCCGGCCTCTCCCCCCGGGGGGGAGAGGAGAAAAATGGTTTGGGCTACCTCATCTATAAAGTGAATGGCTGGGATTATCCCGCGCTGCTAAAGGCATATCGCGAAGGCACCGAACGCGCGCGCAAGGAGCACACGCCCGTTCTTTTTCATATCACCGAGCTTACGCAGCCGCAGGGACACTCCACATCCGGTTCCCACGAGCGATATAAATCCAAAGAACGCCTCGAATGGGAAGCCGAACACGATTGTGTGAAGCGCTTCCACGAGTGGATCGTTGGGAACGGAGTTGCATCTGCTGATGAGATGGATACCATCGACACCGATAATAAGAAGGCCGTCGATACCGCAAAACAAGCGGCATGGGATGCCTATCTCGCGCCCATTCGAAAAGATATTAGTGATGTAAGCGAGATCTTTGATAACATTGCCGCAGAAACGGGCAATGCGGAGATCGTTGCCATCAAAAATTCCTTGAATGAGATTAAGGAACCTGCGAATAAGGACATTTACGTCGCTGCTGGCAGAGTGCTGCGGCTGGCGGGTCGGGCTGGAAGCACCGACCTACGGTTATGGAAAGAACGAGCCGATGCGCGGCATTTCGATGAATATTCTTCACATCTTTATAGTGAGTCCGAAGAATCCGCGCTGAACGTTCCAGAAATCAAAGCGATCTATAGCGGAAGCGAATCGAAAGTGGATGGGCGGCAGGTTTTGCAGGCGTGCTTCGATCAGGCGTTCGCTCGCGATGCGCGCGTGTTTGCGATTGGCGAGGACATTGGCGTCATCGGCGATGTCAACAAAGGCTTCGAAGATTTGCAAGCGAAATATGGCGAGCTTCGCGTGACGGATACGGGCATTCGGGAAGCGACGATCATCGGACAAGGCATTGGCGCCGCAATGCGGGGTTTGAGGCCGATTGTCGAAATTCAATATCTCGATTATCTCATCTTTGGGCTTGAACCGATGTCGGACGATCTTGCAATGCTCCAATGGCGCACCAAAGGCGGACAAAAAGCGCCCGTGATCGTTCGCACACGCGGGCACCGGTTGGAAGGCGTGTGGCATTCGGGTTCCCCGATGTCCATGATTCTCGGTTCTCTGCGCGGCATGTATATTCTCGTCCCGCGCAACATGACGCAAGCCGCCGGGTTTTACAACACCATGCTGCAATCGGATGACACCGCGCTTATTGTCGAAGTGCTGAATGGTTACCGATTAAAGGAAACCATTCCCGCAAATGTTGGTGAGTTCACCGTGCCGCTTGGAGTTCCCGAAATTCTGCGCGACGGAACGGACGTTACGCTCATCACCTACGGTGCCATGTGCCGCATTGCAATGGAACTGGCCGAAGAGCTTGCGAAGTTCGATATTTCTCTCGAAGTCATTGATGTGCAAACGCTTTTGCCGTTCGATCGCTACTCGATAATTCTCGATTCGTTGAAGAAGACGAACCGCATTGTGTTTGCCGATGAGGATGTCCCCGGCGGCGCAACCGCCTATATGATGCGCGAGGTTCTGGAAAAACAAGGCGGCTACCGGTGGCTCGATTCGGAACCTGTCACGATCTGCGGAGCCGATCATCGCCCCGCGTATGGATCGGACGGCGACTATTTCTCGAAGCCAAATGTCGAGACGCTGTTCGAGCGCATTTACGCTCTGATGCGCGAGAGCGATCCTGCACGGTATCCAGCTATGGCCTAAGCCATCGTTCCACTTCTCGTGGATGTCCAAATCGCAGTTTCTCCGCTTCGAATAATTCCAGAAATCGCGGAGTCTCGCGCTTTCGCTTCCAATAGACTTTGAACACCCACGCGATGATGCTCTTTTTCGAGAACGTCATCTTCCAGGATTCACGATTGCCATTCCACAGTTCTTCCTTTGTCAGAAGCCGCTTGAGCGTTCGCCAAAGTACGCGACGCAAAATTATTCGGAACGGATAATCCAGCCAAATGATGAGATCGGCGCGATCGAATTGGCGCGCCCAGTTTGCATAGTAACCGTCGCACACCCATCGCTCAGCGTTCAGACGCGGCTCCGCGCGTTCCCGAAAATCATCCAAGTTTGCTTCTTTCCATCCCGGTTCGTGATAGAGCGCGTCCAGCTCGATGTGGTCACACTGCATCCGTTTGGCAAGTGCCGCTGCCAGCGACGTTTTGCCGGAACCGGAGACGCCGATGACACACACGCGACGATAGGAGAACGTGGAATCCAACTTCGAATAGTTATGGTGTAACCGTCACGCTAAGTCTCATACCGAGCATGGCATGACCGATGATGGGACAATCGACATCATACGTTCCCGGCACGAGCGGGACGGTCAGGTCTGTCGTCGAGTCCGGCATAAGGTCGGATGGCAATTCCTTCTCGATGCCCATGCCCTCGATCTTGAAACTGTGATTATGGCTCCCGTTATTTGTAATATGAAAGGTGACAACGCCCTCGGGAAAAGAGACCGGCATGTGAATGTGGAATTCGTCCTCGCTGACGTTCACGATGGTGGTATTGCCCGTGTGGGTGAACGTCATTCCATTCGTGGAATTCTGGGAACTGGAACATCCAGCCATACAAACGCCGATGCCATAGAGAGCAATAATTATTCGTTTCATTTTTGGAGAATAGATGCTTCGAATGTTACAGAGAACACCGATTCGAATGCTTCAACATACCTGCCGATCGCTTCGTCTATCGGAATTGCATTTCCAAGTAATTTTTCGAGGCTCGTTACTCCGCGATCGCTAATGCCGCACGGAACGATATACTCGAAATACGTTAGATCGGTATTGACATTGAACGCAAAGCCGTGCATCGTACACCATCTGGAAGTGTGAACACCAATCGCGCAGATTTTTTCTTCGTTCCCCGAAGCCCCAACCCACACTCCGGTCCTTCCTGGAATGCGAAAGCCTTCTATGCTGTAGCTTCGAAGCACTTCGATAATCGTCTCTTCGAGCGCGCGAAGATACCATCCCAAATCCTCTTTAAAATGCGCGAGATTGAGAATGGGATAGCCCACGAGTTGTCCCGGCCCGTGATACGTCACGTCTCCGCCTCGTTCGATCTCGAATTTTTCAGCGCCAATCTCGCGGAGCTTCTCATCTGATAAGAGAAAATTCGCCATGTCCGCGCCGCGCCCGAACGTATAGACATGTGGATGCTCGACAAGGATGAGCGTGTCGTCTTCGTCTCCGGCAATGACGCCGCGAAAGATCTCGCGCTGGAGATCCCAGGCTTGCTGGTATGGGGTGAGGCCAAGTTCGATGAGGCGCATGATTGGCGAAGGTCTAGGATTTGGTCTTAACTATGAAAGCATTCTCGCGAAGATATCCCGCAACTTTCAGAACATGATCGCCCTGCAATTCAATCGTATCGCGCTCGGCAGTCCCGCCGGCGCTGAATTTTTGCCGAAGCGTTTTCGCAAGCGTGTCGCGCATTTTGGTGGAGAGCCGAAGTCCTTCGATGACCGTCACCGCTTTGCCGCGCCGCGCTTTTTTGTCGAGGAACACGCGCACGTCCTGCCCCTCGCCGAGCTTGCGCTTGGCCAGCTTTGCGGCTTGTTCTTTGGCGAGTACTTCTGTTTCTTCTTTGGAAAGAAGCGCGGAGAGATTAGAAAGATCGTTCAGTTTCATGACTTCTTCAAAAATTCCCACACCACCCGGTTAAATTTGTCCGGCTGATCTAAATTTGAAAGATGGCCCGCATTCTCGATAAGATGATATTCCGCATCGGGAATTAAATTTGCAATTTCGATACCGAGCGTGGGCGGCGTGATTTTATCCAACGAGCCGGTGATGACCAAAACCTCTCCCCTGCCCCTCTCCTTGGTAAGGAGAGGGAGTTGGCTGCGATAATCATGACTCCACGTCTCGCGCCAGGAGAGCAGGTAGGTCTCGACATCCTTCGCAACCATCGCACGAATGCTCGCTTCCAAAATTTCGGGCGCAATATCGGGCCGGTGTGCGAAGGGAATTCGTTCCGCAGCAAATTCGGCAAGCGATTTTGTTTTGAGCGCGTTCGCGGGACGCGGAAGAATCAAATGCGAGTCGGGATATTTGGCGAAGGTATTTGCAAGCACGGCCTTCGCAATCGTTGAAAATTGTTGGCGGAATGCCTCCATAATAATCACTCCGCCCATCGAATTGCCGACCCAATGCGCGCGCTCGAAGCCGAGTGCGAGAATGAGTTCGTGAACGTCGGCGGCGAAATCGGCAATCGTAATTGGCAGCGCGAGACCGTTTTCATCGCGTGATTGCGAGGCACCGCTGCCACGCATGTCGATGGCCGCGACGGAATATCCAAGCTCGCTGAAAAAATCGACTTGAGGTTCCCATGACGTGCGATCTGCGCCGACGCCGTGCAGGAAGACGATGAGTTCGCCGCCATGATCGATCCATTCGAAGGCGAGATTAATTCCTCGGACCGTGCGGTATTCTACCATAGAGAAGGTATCAAACGATAGCGAACGTTTTGACAGTATTCGTTATAGTCGGGAAGATTTTTAGCGAGAAATTTTTCTTCCTCTAAAAGCCTCATGACGATAATGAGTGCCATTGGGATAAACAGGAGCAACGCCCACCATGATCCCAGCGCAAGCGGTGTGCCAAAGAGCATGATAAGACCACCGGAATACATTGGGTGGCGAAGGATTGCATACAGCCCTGTTGAAATAACCCTTTGGCCGGGGGCCACTTCGATGGTTGCGGCAGTATAGGTGTTTTCCTTGAATACAAGGAACACAATGAAAAAACCGAGTGCTACTAACGCATTGCCAACGATCACAACGAACACCGGAACATCCGACCAAGAAAAGCGATGATCGAGTGAAGGAACAATCATCAGTCCAATGAACGTGAGCGAAGCAAAGACTTGGATCAGCTTCTGTTTTTTTTCTTTCTCTGCTCTTGGGCCAGCCTTTACTCGGCGCTCAAGAAGCTTTGGGTCTTTCTTCCATAAATAGAGGGTAATAAAAGCGGATGACATGGCAAAGACGAACAAGTACAACCACGCTTGCCAAAAATCGAATGTCCAGGCAGGAGCAAATAGGAAAAGCCCGAGTGCAATAATAAGCTGCGCGAATCCGAGGATGGTTTTACTTGCAAGATTTTTCATTCGCTTCGTTTATGTCTTCGAAAATTCGGAAGTATGGTCTCAAAACTTGCGGGAATAATCAATAAAATCCTAAAATCCATCCGCGTAATCCATCCAAATCCGCGTAATCCAGGTTCTGGATTTTAATCCGACTCGCTCGTGATCGTCATCTCGACTCGGCGGTTCTGCGCACGCGCGGCTTCGGTATTGCCTTTGACGAGTGGTTTCGATTTGCCATAGCCGACCGCTTTCAATCTCGTTGCCGCCACGCCGCGACTCACGAGATACTCTCGCACCGCATTTGCTCGATCTTCGGAAAGCTTTTGGTTCGCGGCGATGGTGCCAACATCGTCCGTGTGGCCGGCGATTTCGAGCGTGGTATTCGTCGATTTCATCAGAAAGATGACGACGCGATCCAATTCAAGTTTGCTTTCGGGCAACAGTTCCGATTTACCAAAATCGAAATAGGCGTTTTTGAATTCCATCGATGCTCCGAGCGCGACAGGTTCGAGTTCCAGATCGAGCTTGGTGCGGTCGAACGGCTGGCCGGCGGGAACTTCGAACCGCTCCGAACGCGGCAAATGTCCGGCGGCGATCGCCTGTATGCCGAAACGGTGCCCGCGCTCGGCGGCGAGCGTGTAACTACCCGAGAGGCTGTCGCTATACACACTGAAGTCCGTCTTTTTTGCGGTCAGGTCATCGACAAAAATTTCGGCGGCAAGCGGCTTATGCGTTTTTGCGTCGGTCACTTCGCCTTGCAGAATCACGACCGGCTTGGGCGCAATAGCGGAATCCTCGGGCCTGAGATTGACCTGATACAGCCGCGATTTACCATCGCGGTTGCTAACGAAATAAGCCGTCTTGCCGTCCGGTCCAATCGAAAATCCGTAGTCATCGGCAGGGGAATTAAACGGCGTGCCGAGCGGAACAGGATCGCTCCAATGCGCTCCATTGAATTGTGTGCGATAGAGATCCTGAGCGCCGCTTATACCAGGCGGGCACGTCGGGCAGGGCCGCGTAGAAGTAAAATACAGCGTCACGCCGTCTGCGGCAAGAAAGGGGTAGGTCTCGTCGTATTCGGAGTTAACATTGCTGTCAAGAAACTTCACCGTATCCCAGGAACCATTGGGGCTGATGATCACGAGCCACAGGTCTTCACCGCCTCGACCGGCCATTCCGTATGCGCCACTCTTTCCAAAATTTTCGCTGATGATTGCTGCTTTGCCATCCGGTGAAATCGAAGATTCGCAGCGAATCAAGCCTTGGAAGAAATCCGCCGCCATTTGGGTTTTGAGATGCTGGACGAGATGTTCGCGGTAATGCAAGTCCCACGCATCCGGAGCGCGCACTCGGAGATCGGAATCCGGCGCCATTTCCTGCGCGATGACCATCCGTAACGAATCGTTGAAATGGTTCCCTGCGAATTGCTTATTCATGTAGATATTATTGAGCATTCCGGGAACCGGCTGCGGCTGTTGAAATTTTCCATCGACAAGATGCGCTTTCCATAATATAGCACCGCCGCCGGTGACATAATACAACTCGTCGCCGCGCGGCGAGATGGTTGGATTAAGCTGGCCGGCGGAATTGTTAATGGGAGGGCCGAGATTAATCGGCGCCGACCAGCCGCTATCGGTCAAAATGCGCGACCAGAGATCGCTATCCCATTTCCAGCGGGGATTGGGATCGGATACGCGCCACGGATCTTTCGAAAACCGGCGCGAGCCGAAATACATCGTCCGGCCATCAAGCGTGAAGCAGGGCCGGTCGTCGGCGGAATCCTGATCGGGAAGCTGAGCGGGGATAGCGACGAGCGGCCCATTTTCCGGCACCACAGGAATCGTCTGAGATTTAGCAGAAGCGCCAAATCCAGCTAAAACAAAGAAAAAACAAAGAAAATGAGTGTGTTTCAAAGAGAAAACGGATGAAATCGCTGAATTGCTCGTTAAAACCAATTATTTTTGTGTGAGTTCAATCGCTTATACTTTGTTCTCCTCATTATGAAACACAGGATCGCATTATTTCTTCTATTATTTAGCTCCGTGAGCATCGTGGGCGATGTTTGCTACGGTCAATCGCTTAACCTTTTGACCGGACTTCATCCGCAGCCGCAGACGTCGTATTTTTTGCAATCGAATAAGCCTACCGCTATTAATAATACGTGGGCGATTGCCTACGATTGCCGGCCCAGGGTGGGTACCGCGCGAGCGATTGAGTACCTTCAAAAAAGGGTCAAGGCTCTCATCGGCGATACGTTGGAGTTGATACCCGTTTATTGCGATAGCGATCTCGTCGTTTTGCCAGACTCCAACTTTATCATCATTGGCGAGAAAACCGATGGAGTTGTACTTTCCTATCTGCAACGCCTGCCGATTTCGGATTCGCTCTCACAGCCGGAAAGCTACGCGCTAAATATCGACGCCAATCTGATTCTGATCGCTGGCGCCGACACCAACGGAACGTTCGACGCCGTTTCTACGCTCGCGCAATTGATTGCCGGTTCTGGGGACACGATTCCATCACTTCATATCTACGATTGGCCTGATTACCCCATTCGCTGGGTATTTTCACTGCATAATCTCATAGATATGGCTCAGGTAACAGCCCTCAAAGCAATCGAGGATACGATGGCCGCGCACAAGCTGAACGGTCTTCAGCAAAACGATTTCAAGAATAATATTTTCGATGTGTTCGAGAATCCAAAGAATCCCTATCCGCAATACTTTTATAATGTCGATACGCTGCAAGCGTATTCTGCCAAAACAAATGTGGAAATCATTCCCGGTGTGTTCCCTTTCGGATGGTCAGAGGGAATTTTGTTTCACGATCCCGATATTGCCGAAGGCATTCCAACAACGACATCTTATCTCATTCAAGCGGATACCGGTATCGTTCTCACCGATCCAAATATGCTTCTTCCCAACGGCGGATTCGAGAATGTTTCGAAGGGGCAATTCACCGGTTGGAGTTTTTACGATGGGCCGAAGCAGAGCGCGTTTGTTGACTCAACCACCGTTCACTCCGGCAAATACAGCGCGAAGTGTATGAATTTTGCAGCAGGAAATGCTGGCGGCAACTGCCGTTTCGAGCGCTCGTTGAATTGTCAGCCGTTTCATGGTTATCACATGTCGGTGTGGGTCAAGACCGACCAATTGCAGGCCGGAGAAATGCAACTCCTCGCCATTGGCGCGGATGAAAAAGGTGGAAGCCAGGGATTAACGGCAACGCAATATCGATCGTCAGGAACTTCGGATTGGACGAAGTATGATGTTGTTTTTAATACGCTTAATTGGCCGCAGGTCTATGTCTATTGCGGCGTGTGGGGCGGGATTGCTGGAACGATATGGTTCGATGATTTTCAGGTCGAGGATGCCGGGACAACAAACGTGCTTCGTCCACGCGCGGAACTTCCGAGTGTAACTGAAAGCGGAAAATCGACAACCTACGTTGAAGGTAAAGATTATGCGACCCTCATAGATAGCGTGATGGAAAATAATGAAGGCAAGTATCCCTGGCATACTTCGCCGGGATTCAAAGTGTTGCGGTCCAGCGCGATCAAGAATGGCGACACCGTGCAAGTCCATTTCATTCGTCCGAATCCGGTAGCCAACGATTCGACCGGCAATGGCTCGACGATGGTGTGCGTTTCGGAAGATACGTTGTACTCTATTTTGCAAAACCAACTCTCGCTCGTTGACGCACAATATCATTCCAATAAGTATTTCATGAGCCACGATGAAATCCGCGAGATGAACTGGGACAGTGCATGCACCTCGCGCCATCTTTCACCCGCAGCGCTGCTTGCGGATAATGTAAAAAAAGCGGATTCGATCATTCAGGAAGTGCATCCCGGCGCCGAGCGATTCGATTGGAGCGATATGTTCGACTCGCTTCACAATGCGCACAACAATTATTATCTCGTTAACGGCGACTTGACCGGCGACTGGAACCTTATTCCGAAGGATTTCACCATCGTCAATTGGAATGGCGGATTTATGTCGCAAAGCCTCGACTTTTTTTCGAAGCTCGGTTTTTCGCAGATCACCAGCCCCTACTACGATGTGCAAAACACCGTGAACATGCGCGACTGGCGGCTTGCGATGGACACTATCCCAAACATGCGCGGCATGATGTACACCACCTGGGCGAACGATTATTCGTTCCTCACGCCCTTCGCCGATTACGCCTGGAGCGCGGGGCCGATGATCGTGCATGAACCGCCGAATCTCTATGAGACGATAACGGATGGAGAATATGTGCTGATCTATGCGAGCGTCTTTGCCGATCCATACAATCCTGCTGACTCGATCGTAAAAGTTACTTACACTCAATACGACCGCTCGAATGGCAATGACGACACAACCGTCTATAAAATGTTTCCGGATACTACTGCACATGGTTACCAATGTGCGAACCTAACGCAGGGCGACCCAGGCACTGACGTCACATATCAGATTCAGGCAACAGACCTTGAAGGACTTACACGCACAACGCCGAGATATACGATCTTCCACGTTCCGGGCGCAGGAGTCAATGTTGCCAGCGTGAAGAACGAGATCAACATTTATCCAAATCCTGCCTCGACAACTCTTACCGTTAGCGGAATTAGCGGCGATAGAACCACCATCCTGATCGAAGATTTGCTTGGCCGTGAGGCTGCGCGTTTCGAGACCACTTCGGAATCGTCACCGCTGGACATTCATAATCTTCCCGCCGGAATTTACGAGTGCATTATCACTCCAGCCACAAGCGTTCGCACCGCAATGCCGTTCGTGAAAGAATAGCGAATGAGCACGACCTACACCATCAAAGTCCTGCGGGAAAATTACCGCGCCGAGCGCGAAGCGGCCGAGCAATATCGCGCGCTGGCCGAGCGGGAGCGCGATGAAAAGCGAAAAACGGTGATCTATAAACTCGTCGCGCAGGAAGAGAAGCACGCCGCTCGCTGGAAAAAACGCCTCGAGGATTTGGGAGCGAAAGTAGAGGAGCCTTCGCGCATATCGCTGCGATATAAACGCATGCTTGTGAAATCGCTTGACACCGAAAGCGTGCTTCGTCGCATGGAAGCCGACGAAGACGCCGCCGAGCGTGGTTATGCCAAAATGATGGCCCACGTAACGGACGAGGAACTTATCCGCGAGATCGAGGAAGTAAAGAAAGAGGAGGAAGTGCATGGGAAGGTTCTTCGCTCGATATATAGCGGAGACACGAATCATCCCCAGCATGATACTCGCTCGAAACTCGATACACTTCTCCGCCGTGAGCGATGGCATGTGCGAAGCGGCTCCTGGCTTGCGGACGCTATTTACGGCGTGAACGATGGACTGGGCGCCGTCTTCGGCATCGTAAGCGGCGTTGCGGGCGCGACGAATGTGGCCGGTGGCGCATCGACCGAATTCGTATTGCTCTCCGGTTTTGCGGGAATGATCGCAAGCTCGGTTTCGATGGGATCGAGCGCGTATCTTGCCGCGAAATCGCAGCGGGAAGTTTATGAAGGGGAAATGCACCGCGAGCGGCAGGAGATCGAGGAAAATCCAGAGGAAGAAATCGAGGAACTTTCGCTCATGTACCAGCTTCGCGGTTTTAGCGAAGCGGAAGCAAATGAGCTTGCACACAAAATTTCTCAGCAGCCGGAAGAATTTCTGAAAGTCATGGGCGCGGAAGAATTGGGGCTTTCCGAAATGTCGTTCCCAACTCCCTGGCGCTCGCTTGCTTCCGGCGGACTCTCCACGCTCGTCGGCGCATTCATTCCGCTCATTCCATTTTTCTTCTTAACCGGGATGACGGCGGTTATCATCAGCTTCGCCATTTCCTTGCTCGCTCATTTCTTAGTCGGCGCGGCAAAGAGCATCGTCACCGTCCGCTCCTGGTGGAAGTCTGGGATGGAAATGATGGTGGTGGGAATTATTGTTGCAGTCGTGACGTATGGATTGGGACTGTTGTTTCAGGTGAAGGCGGGATAGCGAAAATGAAAGAAAAACCGGGCACCAAAGCATTGCATACGCGAAGCCTATTAGGCAAAGTGAGTGCTATGGCAATTTTCTTGCTAACAAGCTTCTGCTTCAGCGATCGAGCCTTCGGTCAATGGCAACAACTCCTTCCATCATTTGGAGGTAGTCAACTGATCAATAGCTTGGTATATTTTCTCGATGAGGTTGGTCACACTGAAATTGGTTTTGCATCGTTTTGGAGTCGTACCTTTCGTACCAGTGATGGAGGAAATACTTGGCAGGAACTCCCGGGGATAGATCTCTTGGTGGATATGACATTCAAAGACTCCTTGACCGGATGGACTGCGAGCGGACTGAAAACCACCAATGGGGGATTGACATGGGCTAACATGGATTTGGCAATGGGACCAGCAAGGGCAATCCGCTACGTGCCTTCAACACAGAGACTTTTTCTATCCTATTGGGATCCTGTATCCAATTCGGATCCTCCTGCAAGCTATGTTTCAACTGATCAGGGGGAAACTTGGACAATTTTTACTCAAGAGGCGCGGCTGAATGGCTATGCTTTTGTTGATAACATACATGGAGTCATTGGCACAACCGAATGCTCAATACTTCCAACGGATGGTATCATGCGAACAAGCGACGGAGGTTTGACGTGGACTTACAATTCCAACACGATTGGATGCTGGCAACCCTTCGCTCGAAAAGGGACATCGACTTTCTTTTACGTTAGTGAATACGATAACTCCGTTCGGCGAAGTGATGATTTTGGGGTTACGTGGAATGTTATTAGCCAGCTTCCAGCCTATCAGACCGGATGCTTAAAAGGTGATTTATGTGGTAACCTATATGCACAAGGTAGCACGGTCGCCGGCAATACAGATTGGATGTCCACATCAAGCGATAACGGAATAACGTGGAATTCCATAGGGGGCCCGGCCATAAATACGGATTCGCGGTTTTGCATCGTGGGTTCCAAAGTTTTCGCAGAGGGCGATGATGGAAGCGTTTGGGCGTATAACGGCCCAGCAAGTACTGGCCCAGCGGGGACTTCATTGTTTAGCATGCCAACCCAGTTTTCTGTTTCATCATCGAATTGTGATACCCAGAACATCACAATTCCATTTCAATCGCTGAGTTGCTATTCAGGCAATTACTCACTCATTGCAGCTTCGCTTGTCTCGTCGGGATCGTCTTTTCAATTGCAAAGCGGATCAATTCCGAGGCAGTATGTAAGCCAGGATTCCATCCACATCTTCTATTACCCAAACAAGAGCGGTATGGATACTGCCACACTTTCGCTTTCGGTGATTGCAGGTGGTATCCAAATCGATACGAACGTTCAAATTATTGGAAGTGCAGTTCGTCCAACGAAATCCGTAGCTCTTTCAGACTCGGTCTTGTCCGTTTCCTCATTCAATTGTCAGGAAGCTGACACAACGATTTATTTCGTTACTTCTGGTTGCCCGAATGATTTCGATTCGATTACGGGAATTTCTATTGCGGGAAGCAGTGAATTTACACTTCCAACACTGGATACTGTTGCTAGAAAATTTAATCTGAGAGACTCGTTACGAATTAAGTATAATCCGACCGCTTCAGAAAATGATACAGCATTGGTACGTCTTCAATTTATTGTGGCCGGACAATTAATGGATACGGTGGTTCCTCTTTACGGTTTATCAACGAGTCCCCAAATAACCTTGACTCCGGGATTAGCCGGTTCAGGGAATACCAAGAATGTTGGTGTTATTCCCGCTCAAGATGTTTCGTTGGCACTGACGCTATCCTCGAATGTTGTGAACTTGATTGGCTTAGATTCCATCGTTTTCGAAGTTGATTTTGA
Source organism: Ignavibacteriota bacterium (assembly GCA_003151825.1). Lineage (GTDB taxonomy): Bacteria > Bacteroidota > Ignavibacteria > Palsa-1295 > Palsa-1295 > PALSA-1295. Next base: position 91,661 of record PLYO01000041.1, on the reverse strand, counting down.
TTCCGACATGCTAAGTTTCGACAGCGCAGTCTTAGCCCCAGGCTGGAAAATCAGCTCGACGGAATTGCATCAAGGGCAATGGATTTACATGCTTGTGACCGATACTGCGACTATCCCTCAAGAAATGACGCTTGCTTTACTTCATTTCACGGCGTACCTTACGAAGGATACTGTTTCGCAGGTTTCTCTTGCCTCCTTCAACGGTTTTCTTGACCCGAATAAACACATTGGGTGTAATGAATTATCAATCGCTGCAGGGAACTCGGTTACTATTAAAGCGGACGATAGTTGCGGAGATGCCTTATTGCGTAACTTTATGGTTTCCGGGCCGCTATCTCTTCGAATTATTTCTTTCCATCCTAATCCGGCTTCTGATGAGATAACCTTTGAGATTGAAAATCTCGCGCAAGATCAAGATGTAATTGCAACTGCCTATGACGCTCTTGGTCGAGAGGTTTTACACACCTCATTAACAATCCAAGGACAGGTTATCCAAAGTTTGCCCTTGCTCTCATTGCCACAGGGTGTTTATCACATGGTCTTTAGGGGAGCATCGGGAGCGATTTCTTTTGACTTTGTCAAGCTCTGATTACTACTGGAACACCTTAATAAACTCCACCCTCCGCGATCGCAGGCGGAAAATTTCGTCCGATTCTCCGAGGCGGCGCACGACCGGATCCGTTCGGCCGCGCGATTCGACACGGACGATTTCTTTCGGGATGCCGCGCTTTTCTAATTCGCTTGCCACGAACTGCGCGCGCTCACGGCCCAGCCGGTTGTTATAGGCGTCCGTTCCCAGCGAGTCGGTATTGCCGATGAGCAGGAGTTCCCGCAGTTTGCTCATCGAACGCAAAGCGGAATGCCCGGTGAGGTCCAGCGCCTTCTGCCACGTCATCGAAGAAGGCTGGCCATTATCGTCGATCGTGAATTCATACGGATGCTCGTAATCGTCGAACGGAAAATTGATGCGGATGACGAGCGTGTCCGGCAAATGAAGATCGACGTGAATCACCGAATCTTTAAATCCCCGCAGATCGACATGCCGCACATCGAAGAAGGTTTCCTCGGTTTCCGCGCCAACGTCATATTCCGCGTCGCGGTTGACTTTGAAACCGATCATTCCGCTTTCCGGTATCATCCCGCGATACAGCTCTAAGGAATCTTTATGGACATAGATGTCCGCGCCGATAGCCGGGCGATTATCCGCGCCGCGCGTGACATGTGCAATAATTTCGACCGGGCCAAGCACAACGGGTGGCGCGGGATGGGATGTGTCCATTTGTAAATGCTGCGTCTCGATTCGTCCCGGCTCGGGAACCTGCGCCTGCACTAAATGCCCTCCAATAAAGGTGCGCGTAATCGTGTAAAGATTCATTCCCGCAACATTTGCCGGCACGTTCGACGACCAGAAGAACGCCGTGTCGTTTAACAACGATGGGAACACTTCATCGGACGTAGTATTAATCGGCTTCCCTAAATTTTCCGGTTCCGAGAAGCGGCCATTCGTGATGTGCGTCTTAAAAAGATCGTAGCCGCCAACCGTCTCATGCCCGTTGGAAGCAAAGTAGAGGGTGTTTGGATCGGAAGCGAGGATAAAGGGCGAAAGCTCGTCACATGCCGAGTTTACCGGCTCTGGCAACGGCTGCGGCGAGGACCATTCGTTCGATGTCGCGCTCGTCCGCTCTGCATACCAAATATCGGTGCCGCCATCGCCGCCGGGGCGGTCGCTTACGAAATAGAGGTGCGTGCCGATGGCATCGAGCGTGGGCTGGCTGTCGAAATGCCCCTCCGCGTTCACGCCCGTCAGCGCGCGGGTATTCGATAGCGTGACCACATCGCCGCTGACTTGCACGGTTGCCGAGTAAAGATCGTAATCGTCGGGATCGTCGTTGTTCGCTTTCGCGGAAAAATAGAGGAGGCCGTCGGCTTTGGAATAAAATGCGGCGCCGAGCGGGAGGGGAGCATCGCCGGTGTTGACATCCTTCAGTGGGCCGAAATGAGTGGTGCTATATAATCTTGCGGAAAAAACGCGCTGGGTTCCCATCGCACTACCACCTTCTTGCACGCTCGCGCGATTGCTCGTGAGGAGCGCGATATATTCGCCGCTCGCATCGGGAATAAACGCCATCGCATAATCCTCGGCGCCGCTATTCGGCGGGACGGGCAGCATCGTGATGTGCGATTGCACATGACCCAGATGCAGCACCGTATCGAGCAGCGTTTGATTGAACGTTCCCGGGCTGCACACCGGAACCGGCGGCGGCGGGCACACAAGCGGCGGAATCTCCACCGGCGCGCTGCAGCTCATCGCGTTCAATAGAAGCAGCAAAACAAACCATGCTGAGCCAGTTGGAACGAACTTATGAAGTCCTGTCATTGCGAGGAGTCGTTTCGGAGCGGAGCGACGAAGCGACGACGAAGCAATCTCTTCGTTGAAAGGAAGAGATTGCTTCCCTCGATTCCTCGGGACCGAATGAATCTCCCTCACGCATGACCGATCATGCGCGTCGATTCGTTCTCCTCGCAATGACAATGAAAATTTCAACTACGCAATAGTTTTCGTTACCAAGCTAAACACGTCGCGGGTGCCGAGCGGTTCGGGCGACCAAAACGGCTCCGCGTAGCGCGTCCCGATCCGTCTTCCATAATACGCCGCACGCGCGCGAATTCCATCGACAAAACCCGGCTGGGAAAGCACCGTCTCGCGCTTTCGGTTCGATAGATCGTCCCCGGGCATCCTATTACCATCGAACTGTGAGGCATAAGCATCAACCGCCTTCATGCGCTCCTCGAAGACGGGTGTTATATCTACAATAATTGTTGATTCAACATGATGTCCTTGTAGGTAATGCAGCAGGAGCAATGGCCGGTGCGGTTCCTGCGGGTTCCCTGCCTCATCCTTCGTTTCGATCTTTACAAGTCCCGCATAAAATGCGGCGCGGCGCGCAAGCTCGGCGGCGGCTTCGTGATCCGGGTGGCGTTCCTCACGGCTTGGAGCAAGCAGAATGGTTGGCCGTGTTTTTCGAATTTGTACGATAACCTTCCGCAAATTCTCTTGCGAGAGTTCGATATTCGCGTCCGGCATTTCGAGATTTGCGCGGTAATCGAGTTGCAGAATTTTCGTGGCTGCTTCGGTTTCGCGCGCGCGGGTTTCGAGCGTGCCGCGCGTGGAAAGCTCCCCGCGCGTGAAGTCGAGAATGCCGGTGCGCTTGCCCGCGCGTTTATTCATCAGCATCGTGCCCGCGCAGGCAAGCTCGACATCATCCGGGTGCGCGGCAATTGCAAGTAGATCTATGTTCATAATAGTTGATAGTGGATGGTGTATAACGGATAGCGGAGGAAGAACATTTACGTAATAATTAGGGCAACTTTCTGGTTTCTGAAGTGTTATAAATTTAATGGAAAGGAGTTATACGGCTATGAGTTTCCAGCGAGTATTTAGGTTTTCGGTTTTTTTCGCGGCATTGTGTTTTTCCGGCACCGTTTATGGGCAGCGGGAGTGGAGTCTCGTGTCTGCTTCAGCAGGCGTTTTACAATTCCCGACTTCCGACACCGGGTACACGAACTCAGATTACGGCGACAGTTTAATTCGAACCACGGACGGGGGCCAGAGCTGGAGTACTGTGAATCTTCCTCTTGGGTATTCCGCCAGCGGTGCGACCTTACTCACTTTTTTTGGATCGAATGGCTGGCTTGTGGCGTACGAGTCTGATACGATGGGAGTATGGCTTGCAAGGCTTTTGAGAACTACGGATTACGGATTTACCTGGTCAATACTCCCGTTCGATTCAACGTTGAAGCTGAACAGCATTTTATTCAAATCACCCTCGCTCGGATACTTGTGGACGAACGAGTTTATCAGCAATTTCTTTTACATAACGACAGATAGTGGAAACTCATGGCAAAAGCGAAATTTACCTCCTTCGGGAATTTATGGAAGTGCGGTAGATGCCGTTGGATCTCCAAACGTTATCTATGGTGAAAGCGATGGCGATAGCAAAACTTTTTATGTGAGCATCGACACGGGAAATACCTGGACGAAATATAGTGGCCCCGAGATGACCTACATTGGAGCGAATACATGGATCACTCAAAATGCTTGGTCAACCGATAATGGACAAACATGGAACCCTGCTCAGACGACCGCGCAGCCTAATACACCACCCGACTTATACGGTGCAACAATAACAGATACACTTGGTCATGGAATGTTCATCGCGTATTTTACCGATTTCAACAATGGACTTCTCTACTTCACGAGTAATTACGGTCATTCCTGGGACAGTGCCAATGTTCCGTTCCCAAAAATTGGAACAGGCACGATTATCGACAATGCTTGGTATGTTGTTCCGGATCGGATCGATAGCGATAATATTGGGCCCGAACCTCTTTATCGCTCACCAGCGCCACTTTCAAGCATTGCCCAAACCACTCAGCCAACCCCATTTCAAATTCTCACTAATCCCGCCGCGCATGTGTTGCAACTTTCGCTGGAAGAAATTCCCGATGAGATTCACATCGTTGATTTTCTCGGCAGGACGGTCGGGCACTATTCTACGCAAGGCGGCGCGTATTCGGTGGATGTCTCTGCGCTTCCCGCAGGATTGTATTGGGTGGTGACGAGCGATGGAGCGCTGCCGTTTGTGCATTTAAGCGAATAGTGTTATTGTGTCATTCCCGCGAAAGCGAGAATCCATTGGGTTACCGTAGCGACGGGGCCTGGATTCCCGCTTTCGCGGGAATGACAATCAACATTTATCATTCATACTTCAAGATTGAGTAAATACCAGATTGCTTCTCGACTCTCCACTATCCGTTACCCACTATCCGTTATCCACTATCAACTACCGCGCCGTTTCCATCTCCAATAATAATAAAATGGCAATCCCGTCAGCACGAGCGCCATGCCGGTTACGCTACGAATAAGGGGCTGGGTTCCGGCTTGATACGCCTGAATGTCGGTAACCAGCGTGATGATAACATACGCGGTTGCAAACAGCACAAAGATCGCGGGAACCCACGGGTATCCCGGCACAGAAAACGGGCGCTCGGTATTTGGCTTGCGTTTTCGTAAGATAAAAACAGCGACCGCCATCAATGCATACAGCACCCAATTGACGAACACATACATGCTCACGATGAGATCGAACGAGCCGGTAACGAGCAGTATAATCGACCACGCGCCCTGCAAAATGAGCGCAATATGCGGCGTTTGGAATTTCTTGTGGACGTTTTCGCTCTTGCGGTAAAAAAGTCCATTGCGGGCCATTGCGTAATAGACGCGCGCGTTGGTTAGCACGGTGGAATTCGTTGTATCGAAGGCTGAGAGCATCATGATGGCCGCAATAATTCCTGCGCCGCCGGAACCAACGACGGCGTAAATCATTTGCGAAGCCACGCGGTCGCCCGGCGCATTCGCAACGCCCGTGACCGAAAGAATATAGAAATAGGCGAGGTTGACGACGAGATAAAGTCCAATAAATGTTAGAGTTCCAAGAATAATAGCTTTTGGAATTGTCTTTTGCGGTTCCCGAACTTCACCGGCAATATACGCGGCATTTCCCCATCCATCGTAGGACCAAAACGCCCCGGACATGGCCAGCGCAATCGCGCCGATAAGCGGCCATCCAATGAGCGATGATCCAGCAGTTCCCGCACGGCTCCAATTTGCTGCGGAACCCACATGCGAACCTGCAATGAATGCTACAACAACAATAGCAAGAATAGCTAATAATTTCGCAGTCGTGGAAATGCTTTGCACGGTTCCGCCAAGTTTTACTCCGCGAACGTTCAGCGCCGTGAGAAATATGACAAGAAATGACGCAATCAATTTCCTTCCCAAAAATTGATACGGGAAAATCGCGCCGAGTAGCGGGATATTCCACGGCGTTTGTTCGCTAACTCCTATCAAGGTGAGCGCGTGGGTGAAATGCGGGAGCGCCGTAAAATTCTCGAAATACTGCGCGAAGAAAAAGCTGATCGCCGCGATGGCGCCGCTTCCTGCAATCATAAAATTTGCCCAGCCATACAGGAAGCCAAGTCCTTCGCCATACACTTCACGGAAGTATTCGTAGAGTCCGCCGGTCTTCGGCATTTGCCCGACGAGTTCGCATTGCGTGAACGCGCCGAAAAGCGTGAGCACGCCTGTAAGCAGCCACACGCCCATCAGATACGGCGCGCTCGGCAAATCGCGCGCCATCGTCGACGGCGAAGAAAAAATTCCCGACCCCACGACCGAACCGATCACGAGGGCCGTCGTGGCGTAAAGACCGAGTGCGCGTTTGAGGGGAGGATTAAGCACCTTCCAAATTCAATCAGGGCTGCTCAGAGATGTCTGAATGAGGAATGAACTTGGGAAAAATCAAAAGCCTCTAACCTTTCCACCAAGTCTCCGATCGAACGTTCAATCGAAACAAGGATTCCTGGATGCCGACGATTTGTTCTACGAAGCATATCATCCAATCTCGAAAAATCGCCGATATTATATGTAAGAATGACCCGGTTTGAACGAATTCCTGCTTCGAGCACTTCGGGATCGCTTGCGCTGCGCATTCCAATGTCCTTCACATGAACGGCATCCCAGCCTCTTTGTCGCAAAGCCCCTTGCAAACCATAAGGAATGTTTTCATCGAGTAGGAGCGGTGGTCGTATCATTATTTGAGACTACGCCGCTTCCAAGATGTCCATAGCCTCAACCTCGGGGAGATGATCATAATAGTAGGCAAGCGCCGCAAAGACCTCGCCCTTCGAAAGCCAGGGATAATACTCCTGAATCAGTACCTCGGGCGAAACCCCCATTTGCACGTAGGAGCCGATGGTACGAACGGGGATACGGGTACCAGCAATACATGGTACGCCGCCACATATGTCAGGGTCTGAGAAAATGTGAGGATAATCTCCGCCATTAATACCATTAATCATAATATAGAATAATGAGAATGAGCATGAAAAGATTCTCTTATTATTTCACCTCAAAGTCGATATTCGCAATCGTCCATCGTGGCCGCGTATCGAAGGGCTTCGCGTATTCGCCGGTGGGGACGCCGAAGCGCCAGGGCTGCACTCCACCGGGATCATAGACGCCGCTGCCATCTTTCGAGAGATAGGCGCGGACTCGATACGTCGCCGTCGGCATTTGATCGAATTCAAAACTTTTCTCGCCATGCGGCAGGATTTTCTGCGCGGCTATATTTGGCCCATCCAGCACCTGCACGACGAGCGCGCTTTTCGGATTTTGCGCGAAAAAAGAATCGTTGACGGTAATCGTTCCCTGAATTTTACCGAAATCCCGTACATTCGCGGTCTTGAAATGGAAGCGCAGCACGGTGTCTTTTGGCGCGGGTGGAATAAGCGCGACGGGACTTCGAATTCCACTCGTATGAATTTCGATCGTATAAAAAACATTCGAAAGCAAACTATCCGTCGGCGTGAGATACGCTTTCGCATCGTCATGCCAATGAAAGATGGTTTTGACGGCATGATGTCCGGTGTCGATCAGCGCAAACGCGCGTTCTGCGGAATCTTTATTCACCGCATCGCTGAACACAATTGGGAACGATGGCAGCTGAGAAATATCTCGCACACTGTCGCGAAAGCCCATCGTGGTAAATTTGGGCGGCTGGGGCGTGCGGAGTTCCGCCGGCGTGGTAAAGGTAACTTTATACGCTGAATCGCTGAGCGGATTGTGCGAAAGATCGTGAATGCTGTCGCGAATCGCTTCGAGCGTGTAGTTCCGGTTCGGCGTGAGCGGCGAAGCCGGGACGAGCGTTATCTGGCTTGGATGATGTTCCGGGCTTTCGCGGTAGGCAGCCACCACCCCCCAGCCCCCTCCTTCTTTAGGAGGGGGAGCACTTGCAAGAGTAAAGTTCCGAGCGTGAACGTCATCACTGTCGATGGCTTCCGAAAAATGGACACGCAGATGGAACGAATCGACGACTTCGACATCCTGCAGTTCCGGTTTGATCGTATCCGTGGGCGGCGACATGCGGATATAGAATCCCGTCTTAACCGCGCTATCGAGCACGGCATCTCCCGCTGGAACTCCATACGCATCGACTCCGGCATCGTACACTTTGTTGCGATAGACATCCCCGATAGCATACACGCGGTAGCGATGTCCCACCTTCATCGCAAGAAATTGCCATAAGCCCTGATCGTTCGGCTGCGTGAGAAGATCGGGCGTCGTGTGCGTAAAGTTGAGCGTGTCCGCGCGAGGCGAGGACATGTCGTATGCGAATACGAAAAGATTGCTCGGCTTCATCGGCGGCGCATTGATGGGCGTGAGCAGATAGCCTGAAAGCATTCCCGTATCGATAAGGGAACCAGTCGAAAACGTCAGTAGGAACGGCGCGGCAAGCTGGTTGGCGCGGCGCGATTTCAAATCGCGCGAAAGCTGCACCGTGTAGGTCGTGGAATCGCGAAGGCTGTCCGGAAGCTCGACACGAACGCGGTCGTGACCGGACCAGTGGAACTTCGGAGTTCCATTCATATATGGCGTGATCGAGAACGCTTGATCGAACGTACTCTCATCAATATCTTGCCCGAATTGAAAAAAGATGCGCGGTTTAATCGGGACGTTCGTTTCGCGTTCGTGCGGCCATGCGGAATCGATTTTTGGCCGCGTGGTATCTATCGGGCCGCCCGGCGGTGGCTGCTGGGACGCGCAGGAAGAAAGTATGAAATATGAAGTATGAAGTATGAAATAGAGAAAGCTTCGCCCAACAGCGCAGCGACCTGCATTCTTTTCTTCATACTTCATACTTCAAACTTCATACTTGTGACTTACTTACGCTGAAAAAAGTCCACCGTTTCACGAAGCCCTTCCGTGAGCTTCATTTCCGGCTGCCAGCCGAGAACACGCTTTGTGTAATCGTAACTGCAAACGCTGCGCTGCTGTTCGCCCGCTTTGGCTGGGCCATGTTTCGGCTGCGCTTTGCCGTTCGTCGTAAGCTCGCTTAAGATTTTGAAAATTTCGTTTACGTCCGTTTCCGTCGCCGTCGAGATATTAAAAATATCCGATCCCTTCAACGTTTCAAGCGCCAGCAAATGCGCGCGGACAACATCGCCGACATACACATAATCGCGCGTCTGCGTGCCATCGCCATGAATGATGGCCGGCTCGCCATTCAACAATTGTTCCGTAAAAATCGCGACCACTCCCGCCTCGCCGTGCGGACTTTGCCGCGGACCATACACATTCGTATAACGAAACGCCACATACTCGATCCCATGCACTTCGTGATAGTAATGCAAGTATAGCTCGATGCTCCGCTTGGCCACGCCATAGGGCGAAATGGGCCGGGTGGGATGCTTTTCATCGGCGGGGAAATAATCCTGCTCGCCATAGATCGCGCCGCCGGTGGAAGCGAACATAAAACGCTTTACGGTTCCCACTTCTTTTGCCGCTTCGAGCAAGTTGAGGGTACCCAAAATATTTTGCTGCGCGTCGAAGACGGGATCGGCAACGCTTTTGCGAATATCGAGTTGCGCGGCATGATGGTTCACGATCTCGAATTTGTGCTCGCGGAAAATCCGGCGCACGAGCGCGGAGTCCGTAATATCGTCCTCGATAAACTCCGCCTCGGGATTCAAGTTTTGGGTGGAACCCGCGCTTAAATTATCGAGCACCACGACCCGATCGCCGCGCTCGACGAACGCATCCACGATATGCGACCCGATAAATCCCGCCCCGCCCGTTACTAATACGTTCACAAATTGCTCCTTCCTTTCAACAACATGAATGAGCGGTGTAAAGGGTTCTTCGATGACCGAAAGTGGCTCAATTTGAATTGGGGTATAACATAATGCGTCATCTCCCCAAAGTTTCCGAATCCGCCGGAGAGGAATGCTTTTCACGACCGTGCCGCATATTCTTCGTATTTTTGTATCAATACAATCCATTCTTGAAAGAGCTTCTTACCATGCGTCACCCCATTTTCTTTAGCATTGCAATCGGTTTCCTCGGTTTTTTCGCTATCCTTCCCGCGCGCGCGCAGTGGGTGCAAACGAATGGGCCGGTGTCCGCTTTCTGCTTTACGGCGATCGGCCCGAATCTATTTGCAGGGGTTGTCGGTGCCGGCGTCTTTCGCTCGACCGACGATGGCGCAAACTGGGCAGCTATCGATTCCGGATTAACGAGCTATCAAGTCGTGGCACTTGCGGGAAGTGGCTCGAATCTCTTTACATCAACTATCGGCGGCGGCGTTTTTCTCTCGACCAACAACGGCACAAGTTGGAAAGCGGTCAATAGCGGGTTAGTCGGAGGTGTCTTCGCCTTTGCGGTCAGCGGCCCGAATCTCTTTGCCGGGACGAACGGCGACGGCGTTTATCTCTCGGGCAACAACGGCACAAGCTGGAAAACAGTCAATAACGGTCTGACAAACTTGGGTATCAATGCGCTTGCGGTGAGCGGCTCGAATCTCTTTGCGGGAACTTCCGCTGGCTCGTTCGACACCAACGGCGTTTTTCTTTCGAAGGACAATGGCGCAAGCTGGTCTGTGGCGAGTACCGGATACCCAACGTTTGAAGGCGTTAACGCCTTTGCGGTAAGCGGCACGAATATTTTTGCCGCAGCGAGCGATACCAGCGGCGTTTATCACTCGACCGACAACGGCACAAGGTGGACAGCGATCAATAATGGCTTGCCGGACACTATCGCCTCTGCGCTTGCGGTGAGTGGCACAAATCTTTTTGCTGCAACGGAAGGCGACGGCATTTTTCGCTCGACCAATAACGGCACAAGCTGGTCGGCGATCAATAATGGCTTGACGGACCTTAATATCTATAGCCTTGCCGTGATCGGACCCTATCTCGTTACTGGGACGGACAGCGGTGTCTGGCGCCTTCCGATTTCCGAATTGCTTATTCCGTCGCACGATACGGAGGCCGCTCCTTTACAGAAGGACACGAGTCTGGTGCTCTCAGGCGACTCTGCCAGCGCTCGCGGCCATCGCATTGATTTCGTGAACCGTTCGAGCAATACACTCACGATCATTGGCGCCGGATTGACCGTTGCAGATAACCGCTTCTCCATCAGTAAGTTTTTGCCCGGCGTCCCCGATACCGTGCTGCCTAACGATACGTTTTCGATGATTGTCAACTTCTTTGGCGACGATTCGGGCACGGTTTATCCGGATACGATCATGCTGACGATCGACCCGGATGAAGAAATCTCATCTTATTATGTTTATCTCAAAGGGAATTCGTTTTCCGCAGCACCATCTGGTGTATCGCAAATTTCGCCCGGCGCTTTTCCCAATTTACAAATATATCCCAATCCCTTCTCTCAATCTACTCAAATCACCTTCACATCACAAGCTGCCGGCTATACGGAGGTATCCATTGTGAATTTGCTCGGCGTGGAGGTTGTGCGGCTGTTTTCGGGTGAGCTGGGTGCGGGAGAACACAGCTTCCTGTGGGGCAAGCCTACAGGATTGCCCGGATTGCCCGATGGGACGTATGAGTGCCTCGTCCGCATGAATGGGCAAGTGGAGACGCTGCCGGTGGTGCTGATGCATTAATCTGAACTATGATTTATGTGATTCTTGTGATTGGCTCGGATGATTGAGGAGGCGATCCTAATCATGTCTCAATCAAATGAATCACAAGAATCATAGTTCAGACGATTCCCAAATCACGATTCAGACATTTTCATCCAGATAGACGAGCGGGCCATCGTGCCGGGTGCGGAGATCGTAGTAAAGGACCGTTCCGAATACCGGCAGCAATCCGAAAAAGATGAGTAAGGTGAAACTTATTTCCGCAGCGGCGGCGCGAATAAATCCCGGAAGGGTTGTGAGGAACCAAAGGATGGTGAGGCGGTCGCGCGTTAAAAAATCGTTCCACCAGATTGGGACGCCGCTGAAAACGAGTTGCAACACCACACTCAGCATGAGCAGTCCCACGAAGAATATGACTCCAAAAACAAAGGAAGCTCCCAGCGTGCGCCAGCCGGCGTTACGAGTAAGCTGCCAGCTCCGCGCGAGCGATTGAAATGGACCAAGCTCTTCACTGACAAGCACGGGGACGGTAACCATGAGGCGGAACATAAGATAAATCTGCGCAACCAAAACGAAGCCGCTCATGGCATCGCCGGCCGTGCCGGGCAGAAAAACGAGAATGGCATCCAAGCCCCAGACCGCGATCAGATACACCATATACAGCAGCAGCATTTTCCAGACATGCCGCGCGAACGCCGCGCCGAGCGAGCCAAAAAATTCCAGTTCGCGCTCCTCGAACGCTTGCGAGGCGAGATCGACCGTCGCCGCCGCGAGCGCGAACAGCCCAATGATGAAAAGCACCAAGCCCGTCGCAAGCAGGCCAAGCGATGAAGAGAAGCGCGTGAGGTTCGCACGCACAAAATAATAAAGCTGCCGCGTCCGAGGATGAGGATAGGGCTCGCCGGTGACATGCAGCGTTGCCGCGAAGGCCGGATTTTGCGACGCAAGCGCGGCATTGAAATCGTTCCGAAGCGCGGTGAGATCGCTATCGTCGAAGGCCATTTCATGCCGTGCTGCGAGGATGGAATCTCCCACGAGCGTTGTGCCGCCGGCCGTCACGAGGCATAAGCCGGGCACGAGCAGCAGAAGAAACAGCAGCGCGTAACGGAGAAACGTCCGTCCGAAAATGGAGAACGTCTCGGAAATGATTTCGACGAGCGGGAGCGGGCGGGAGGGGATCAATTAAGAATTAAGAATTAAGAGTTACGAATAGGATTATGTTCCCAATTGAAGGAGGAAAGCATCTTCCGCGAGAACCTTCACGCCAAGTTCTTCGGCCTTCGTCAATTTTGATCCTGCCTCCGTGCCCGCAAGAACATAATCTGTTTTTTTGCTGACCGAGCCGGAGACCTTGCCGCCGCGCGATTCGATTTGTTCTTTGGCTTCGTCGCGTGTCATCGTGTTTAATGTGCCGGTGAGAACAAATGTTTTGCCGCTAAAGAATTCAGATACAGCTGGCTTCGGCTTTCGCTCTCCATGGAACGGTAGCCCCGCAAGCCGCAGACGACTGAGCAATTCCTGATTTTTCGGCAGACGAAAATAAGCGAACACACTGGCGGCAATCTCCGGCCCGATGCCGGGAACCGCGTCGATCGCTTCTTCCGTGGCTTCCGCGATAGCGTCGATCGAGCCGAATTCGTCGATGAGCAGCTTGGCAATGCTCGTGCCCGCATGGCGAATGCCGAGCGCAAAAAGAAATCGCGCGGTGGGCCGAGCCTTGCTCTGCTCGATGCCTTCCAAAAGATTAGCGACTTTCTTCTCGCCCATGCGTTCAAGCTCGATGAGTTCCATGCGGCGATTTTTCAAATCATAAATGTCTGCGACGTTCCGAAGCAACCCGGCGGCAACGAATTGCTCGACCGATTGGCTGCCAAGACCCGCGATGTCCATCGCACCGCGTGAGGAGAAGTGCGTAATCCGCCCAATGACTTGCGCGGGACACTCGGGATTTTCGCAATACCAACTAACTTCGCCCGGCGGGCGCACGAGCGGCGATTTGCATTCGGTGCACTCGGTTGGGAATTTAAATTCCTTCGCGGACTTTGGCCGCTCGGCCACATCCACGCCAACGACTTTAGGAATCACCTCGCCGCCGCGCTCGACGAGGACCATATCGCCGATGCGAATGTCCTTGCGCTCGATTTCGTCNNTTATAGGCAATCGCCCATCGCGGAGATTTCGAGACAAAGCCAAGCTGTTCTTGTTCGAGCAGCGAATTGACTTTAATCACCGCGCCATCGATTTGGAATGGCAGTTCGTCTCGATGCTCCTGCCAGCGCATTGCAAACTGCATGATGCCGGGAATATCCCGGACGACTTCCGTTTCTTTCGAAACGGGAAATCCAAATGCTTCGAGCAGTTCCAGCCGCTTCGAGTGCATATCAATTTCGGCGGAGTGCTCGATCCGTTCGTCGTCGAAGCGCAATTGATAGGCGGTAAATCGCAGCGGCCGTTTCGCCACTTCGCGCGGATCGAGCGTTTTGAGCGTGCCGGCGGTGGAATTTCTCGGATTGGCGAATGGCGGCTCGCCTGCTTCTTCGCGCTGCGCGTTCAATCGGCGAAATCCTTCGAGTTCCATAAAGACTTCGCCGCGCACTTCAAAGCTTTCATGCGCAAATTGGGAACTCGAACGAAGCGAAAGCGGAATGGTGCGGATGGTTCGGACATTCGCGGTCACGTCATCGCCCGTGGTTCCATCGCCGCGCGTTGCGCCGCGCACAAGCTTGCCCTTTTGATAGAGCAAGCTCATCGCTACGCCATCGAATTTAAGCTCACATGTAAAACCATGTGCCGGATCGCGGCCGAGCAAATCGCGGACGCGGCGCGCAAAGTCCTCGACTTCCTCAGTATTGTAGGTATTGGCAAGCGAGAGCATCGGGACGTGATGCACCGCCGGAGGAAACAGCTTCGTCGGCTCGCCGCCCACGCGCTGCGTGGGGGATTCAGGCGCAATAAGCGCGGGGAATTGGGATTCGAGATCGCGCAGTTCCTGCATCAACCGATCGTACTCCCGATCGCTGATCGTGGGCGCGGCCAGCACGAAATATTTACGATCGTTCTCCTCGATGGTGGCACGGAGCGCGGCGATTCTCTTCTCGGATTGCGTGGCAGTCATGCGATTTTTGGCATGGTAACGGTTACCGTCATTCCGGCGCCGGGCGTGCTTTCCATATCGAGCGACCCACCGGCCAGAGCGGCGCGTTCGCGCATGCCCATCAGCCCTAACGAGGAGTTGGTTGTAACCTCGAAATCCACAACGCCAATACCGTCATCACGGACGCGGAGTTGAATCGTCTCTTGCTCTTCCCGAAGCCGGACATCCACCTGCGTAGCATTGGCGTGGCGCGCAACGTTTGTCAGCGTCTCTTGAAAAATACGAAACAGGGCCGTGGCCTGCGATGGGTTCGTGACAATTTCGTAGATCGGAAGCTGGACATGGCAGCGCAACCCGCTTCGTTTTTCGAATTCCCGCGCTTGCCACTCGATAGCGGCGGCAAGGCCCAAATCGTCGAGCACACTCGGTCGAAGCTCGGAGGAAATCCGTTGCACGCTCTGGATCGTGCCATTGACCAATTCGATCATCGAGTTCATGCGCCGCTCGATGTCCTCGCGCGCGGGAACTTGCTTGCGAAGCATCGCCACATCCATTTTGAGCGCGGTCAGCGACTGGCCGAGTTCATCGTGAACTTCGCGTGCAATGCGCACGCGCTCTTCTTCCTGCATGACCTGCGTATAAGCGGAAAGCTCGCGGAGCCGCTCGCGGGAAGCACGAAGATCGTCTTCCGCGCGAAGCCGAAAATGATCGGCGCGCTCCATGCGCAGCGACGTTGCGGCAACCACGGCCACAAACAAGACGATACTCGCAATCACAAAGAGAACAATGCCAAACGAAATGTCGTACCACTTCCAAATGCCGGACGTGATAATCGTGAAAAAGCCTAACACCGGAGGAACGATAAGCGCCGTTGCGTATAGCCGCCGGCTCATCACGCCGGCAGAGCTTTGGGTGACCAGAATCCGCGTCATGCCCCGGTCAGGCCGGACGCACAAGAGCGCGGCGGCAAGCAGAAAATGATGGAGCGCGCCCGCCACGGACATCTGGCTGTAATCGCGGATGCCATAGAGCGGCTCAATCGTATAGGCATGGCCAATAAGCGCAAGCGCTGCAACGAGAGCACATACAAGCGCAAAGGTCTGCGCCCAAAGAAGAGCACGGTTGCGAGACGATGCGAGAAGCAATGCCGCCAAACTCGATGAAAAAATACATAACGCCCCATTGGGCGCGATCTTGTCCGGGTTTTCGACTGGATCCAATACGCGAATAAGCTGTGCAAACGGAAGCCGGCTCGGAATCAAAAATTGCAGGAGGACAATTCCCGTGCTCACAAGGATCATCCACCAAACAACCTTCAGGATGCGAAGTGAGGCATTGCGATAGAGAAAAAAAACTGAAATCGGAAGGAAGATCGAAGAGAACAATCCAATCAAATGCGCGGGTGTGAAAAGAGGCAACTTTGGGCGCAAAATCGGAGTCTGCAGCAGCCAACTCATGGGAACCGTGAGCACCAGAGCGGTTGCAATGCACGCAGCAACCAACCCCGCATAGCGCGCCCGCGCTACGAACCGGGGATTCGGACCGGAATAATTAATGCTTGCTTCTATGTCCTGGGTACTCATTATCTCGCGCAGGAGAGACGTCATGGCCGGGGCGGAATCGGTTCGACCGGATGAATAATCGGCGGCGGGAACGCAGGTTTCTTCGCCGGTTTCTTGTTCGTTGCGGGAATCTTGGAACTGTTTTTCGATGGCACGCTTGGAGTGCTCTTATGGATTGAGGGTGGAACTGTTTTCTTCGAAGAAGCGGGAAGATTCGTTTTGTGCGGAGGGCTGGGAGCTTTTGCAGGAGCAACAGCGATGGGTTTTGGCGACAAGGGAGCACTCGTAAGTTTATGTATATCGATAGTGTTCCCGCCGAGCGTTACACGATCTCGCATAAGAACAAGATCGCGGACGACCACGCTCGAATTTTGGACCGAAGGCAAACCGGCGAGCGGCGCGCCATCGAAGGTCATCACGACCGACTTTTGATTGCCAATATTTACCTCTATTTTCTCCGCAGCGCGAAACGACCGGACTTCGCCAGTTTTCAGTTCCCCTCGATAGGCGGGAATTCCGTCCGGCGCAATCGAGATCCATACCGGCTCGGTCGCGCGTATTACAAAACGGAGCGAATCCTTCAAGGCGGGTGCAGCGCTTGCAATGCTGGCGGAGGGAGCAGCCTCATGCTTCGGTGCGGCCATCGGCTGCGGCTTTTCGACAGGCGCGGGAATGTAATCCTTGCTCGCCGCGCTCCCACTTTCGTTTTTCGACATGCGGATGGCCACATACGCAACGCCGGCAAAGACGACGGCAAGCAAGATAATGATAATATTCGTTGCCCGCTTGGATGCACGAATGGGCGCGCGCTTGGCGGCTTCCGGGACGATGTTTTCCGAGGCAGCTTGTTCGGGTAACGGCACTTCGCGGGTGCTTCGCTTTGGCGGTGTTTCGATGGTTCGCTCGATGGGCGGAAGGCCCTGCCGTTCCCGTCTGGTGTTCTCCGCCTCCTCCCATAAACTTTTCGAGGTCAAAACCTCCAATGCTTCCTTGCTGCCAGTTTCAACAAAGTTGACCATATTCTCCGTCGTCTTCGAGACGGTCTTGGCCGCGCTCTTGACCGCAGTATTGGCAAACCGGGCGGTATCTCGCGCGACGTGCGAAAGCGGCGCTCCTCGCTCGTGCGAGACACCTGCCGGATGGCTAACCACTTTCGGGTCTCGTGGGGAGGGTGCCGCGCTGCCGGAGACCGGCGCAAACTCCGCAGGCACCGCAAGGCCCAGCGCGCGAGCATATTCCCGGACAAAGGCTGCTACATAAGGCCCTTGCGGCAATTTTGCAAGGTCGCCGGCTTCAATTGCCTCCAAATGACGGCGATGAATTTTTATCGCGGACGCAATATCGTCCAAGCTGCGTTTTTGCTCGATGCGCGCAGCTTTCAGGCTTTCGCCAAAGGTCCGAAAATTCTCCAATGATACCATGCTATAAATCCAGAAACATGAACGCAATGGCTCGCGGCGTTGGTTCGTTTTTAGCGTGGAAATGGAGTCAAAATCACGCTTTTCATTGGACGGCGTGCGTAAAAGTGTTATATTTGTATGAAAAACTACGTAATGGGGCCTCGAAAACCCTGAAGTTTTTCAATGGCTAAACGCAAAACCTCTCGTCCATCCTCGACTCGTCCATCGTTCGATAAGTTTTTTGCCACCGATGGCATCACTTATGACGATGTGCTTCTTGTTCCCGCCCATAGCACGGTGCTTCCGCGCGATGTCGATACTTCGACCTGGCTCACGAGGCGTATCCGGCTTTCCATTCCGCTTGTTTCGAGCGCCATGGACACCGTGACGGAATCCGCCATGGCCATCGCGCTTGCCCGCGAGGGCGGCATCGGTATCATCCATAAAAATCTTTCCATTCAACGGCAGGCGGAAGAAGTCGATACCGTAAAGCGATCGGAAAGCGGGATGATTCTCTCACCGATCACGCTCACGCCCGACCGCTCGCTCCGCGATGCGTTGCTGCTCATGCGGAAGTACCATATCTCCGGCATCCCCGTCACGACCAATGGCGGAAAACTTGCGGGAATTATTACCGACCGCGATATTCGCTTCGAATCGGAACTGGATCGCTCCGTTGCCGAGATCATGACCAAAGAAAATGTGGTGACCGCGCCGCTCGGCACCACGCTCGAACAGGCCGAAGCCATATTGCAGCGCAATAAAATCGAAAAACTTCCCGTTGTCGATAAAGCCGGGATATTGCGCGGCCTGATTACTTTCAAAGATATTCAAAAGAAGAAGCGATTTCCATACGCGGCAAAAGACGATGGCGGGCGGCTCGTCTGCGGCGCGGCACTTGGCGTAGCGGAAAATACGATCGAGCGCGCGCAGGCGCTCGTGGATGCGCTGGTCGATGTCGTCATAGTCGATACCGCGCACGGGCATTCGCAAGGCGTGATTGACATGGTGCGGAAACTCAAGCGCACATTTCCGAAGCTCGAAATCATCGCGGGCAATATCGCAACCTACGAAGGCGCCGAAGCGCTGATAAAAGCCGGCGCGGATGCGGTGAAGGCCGGAGTCGGGCCGGGATCGATTTGCACCACGCGCATCATAGCCGGCGTGGGCGTTCCGCAGCTTACGGCCATCATGGAGGCCGCGCGTGCCGGGGCGAAACACGGAGTTCCCATCATCGCCGATGGCGGCATAAAGCAAACGGGCGATATTCCCAAAGCCATCGCCGCCGGAGCTTCGACCGTGATGATCGGAAGCCTTTTTGCAGGACTCGAAGAATCGCCGGGCGAAAAAGTTTTTCTCGAAGGCCGCACCTATAAAACCTATCGCGGCATGGGATCCCTTTCGGCGATGGCGCAAGGTTCCTCCGACCGTTATTTTCAGGATGCGGAGGAAGGCCTGCAAAAACTCGTGCCCGAAGGCATCGAGGGCCGGGTTCCGTTTCGAGGCGCGCTCTCGGAAACGGTCTATCAAATGGCCGGCGGCCTTCGCAGCGCGATGGGATATACCGGCTGCGCGACCATCCGCGATTTACAGGAGCGCGCCCAATTCATTCGTATATCCGGCGCCGCGCTACGCGAATCGCACCCGCACGATGTGACGATTACGAAAGAAGCGCCGAATTATCATTTGTGATCCACTGTGGCGTAGCACACCTCGAAATAGTTATTTTCGTCGCACCAGCGATCCTGCACGCTAAATCCGCTCGCTGTTAGAATCGCCGCGAATGTTTCCGGCGTATATTTATAGGAATATTCGGTAACGATATGTTCTCCTTGCGCGAAGGTGATTTCTTCATCGTCCAATTTCAGCGTTCGAGAGTCGCCGCTCACCAAATGCATCTCGATGCGGCTTTCCTCGCTATTAAAAAATGCGAGATGATCGAAATCTTCAGGTGAAATAGCAACTCCGAATTCGCGGCCGATACGCCGAATGAGATTACGATTGAATTCGGCAGTAATGCCTTGCGCGTCGTTATAGGCCGCTTCGAGCACACGGATGTCCTTCACCCGGTCGAACCCAATGAGCAGCGAGCCATCCGGCCCGATGAGCGCCGCAGCTTTTCGAAGAAATTGAATCGCCTCATCCGGAGTAAAATTGCCAACCGTCGAACCGGGAAAGAAAATGACGTTCTTTCCCGCATCGGATGGGATTGGCAGCGAAATCTCGCTGATGTAATCTCCAAAGATGGGATGAATTTCGAGATTCGGAAAGCGTTCGGCAAGTTTCGTCGTAGCGTGAGTAAGCTGCTCGCGTGAAATGTCGATGGGAATATATGCGCGGGGATTGTGAACGGCTTCGAGCAGCATCTTCGTCTTCACGCCCGCGCCGGTGCCGAATTCGATGATGGTCGCTCCGGTCCCAATGCGCTCCGCCATCGCAGGAAGATGTTCCCTCAAAATCGAAATTTCGGTTCGCGTAAGGTAATATTCCGGGAGCTGCGTAATAGCTTCGAAAAGCTGCGAGCCGCGCTCGTCGTAAAAGAATTTGCTCGCGATGCGCTTTGGCGTCTCGCGCAAACCGGCTATTATTTCAGACTTGAAAGTATCCACTATGGGCATTTTTTATTCGATTGACGTAAAGTATTTTGCAGGCAAAGAAACGGGTATAGCGTCCCTCATCGTTCACTCTTTAGGAAACTCTGATTAAGTTCAATTGTCATCCTGAGCGGAGTTCGTCCCGACGAAGGAGGGACGAACGAAGCGAAGGATCTCTTGTAATGGCAAGAGATTCTTCGCTGCGCCGAACTCCGCTTCGCTCCGTTCGGCTTCGCTCAGAATGACAGGCTAACTTAATCGGAATTTCCTTAAGTGGATTGCGCTTCCTCGCGGCATTTCTCAAAATGAAAGTTTCGCGCGAATGTATTCCTTAGCGCGAATTTAAAATTTTATTGGACAGCCAAATCTTATCCTCTATTTGTTGCCAGAGATTCGAAAGCATAACAATGAACACGATGAATTCCGAATTTGCCGCGCCCATTATAAGGGAGCCGGGCGATGTAGATGAAATGACCAAACCGGCATTTCCAACGCGCCCTGTGCCGCCGGTCTCGCGGATGGCCCGTGGGCTTGTCGGTTCCGAAATCCTGAAGATCGCGGCGGACATTCGCGCGATGATCGCCGAGGGACATTCCATTTGCAATCTCACCGTCGGCGATTTCGACCCGAAGTATTTTCCGATTCCGCGCGAACTTCGAAAATCCATCGAAGCCGCGCTCGAAGCCGGCGAAACAAATTATCCGCCATCGGACGGAATGCTAAATCTTCGCAAGGCTGTGAAATCGTTTTACGAGCGGCGGCTGGGCTTGGATTATCCCATCGAGTCGTTCATCATCACGAGCGGTGCGCGGCCGGCAATATACGCAACGTACAACGTGCTGATTGACGAAGGCGACAAAGTCGTCTATCCCATTCCATCGTGGAACAATAATCACTATTGCCACCTAAGCCGCGCGACGTGGCAGACCGCAAACTGCCGCGCCGAGGATGCTTTCCTTCCCACGCGCGAAGTGCTCGCCGGCACGCTCGGCGACGCCAAGCTTCTTTCCCTCTGCTCGCCGCTCAATCCGGGCGGGACGGCCTTCACGCGCGAGGCGTTGGAAGGTATCTGCGATCTTGTCATTGACGAGAATGACCGTCGCGATCCCAGCGAGCGGCCACTCTTCATCATGTACGATCAGGTTTATTGGATGCTGACGTTTGGTGACACCGCGCATTACAATCCCGTTTCGCTCAGGCCGGAACTTGCCGCAAATACGATTTTCGTCGATGGCATCAGCAAAGCATTTGCGGCGACGGGCGTGCGTGTCGGGTGGGCCGTCGCCGCGCCGGACGTGGCACACCGGATGTCCAACATTTTGGGGCACATAGGCGCGTGGGCGCCGCGCGCGGAACAAGTTGCGACGGCCGCGCTGCTCTTGGATGACGATGCCATCGATGGTTACCACGCGAAGATGATTTCGGAAATCGAAACGCGCTTGCGCATGCTTTACGATGGCATTATGGAACTCCGCGAAGATGGGTTCTCGCTCGACGCCATTGCCCCGATGGGCGCGATTTACCTCACCGCGCGCTTTAATCTCATTGGACGGAAAACGCGAACGGGCAGCGTGCTCGAAACAAACGAGGACATTCGAAAATATCTTTTGGAAGAGGCACGATTGGCCATCGTGCCGTTTCAAGCCTTTGGATCGCAGGAGCATACGGGCTGGTTCCGGCTTTCCGCCGGCGCGGTGTCGATCGAAGAAATCGAGGAGATGCTGCCGAGGCTAAGGGATGCGCTCGAACGATTGTAGGGACGTGCTGTGCATGTCCTGTGCGTGCAAAAAACTATTGGTGACAATGGCGGGGAAGGACGTGCGCAGCACGTCCCTACGCGATTCTGGCAATTGCAGCCATTGGATCATTCCCCAAATCGAAACTCACCACCGGCCTTCCATGCTTCTTCAGTGTTTCGAAATCGCCGATGGCCTGCGCGCGGATGAGGGTGCCGAAGGTATAAGGCTTGCCGGGAATCGGAATATCTTCTCGTGGCGTATCGACGAATTGCACGAAGGTTCCCGTTGCCGGACCGCCTTTGTGAAACTGACCGGTGCTGTGCAGGAAGCTCGGACCGAAACCGACCGTCACCGGCACGTGATATTTCAGCGATAGTTTTTCGCGCAGCGATGCGAGTGCCGCTTTGGACGCTTCGTTACGATTCAGATAAGCCATGATGGCGATATAGCCATCGCGCTTGACATTCGCGGAGAGAAATTTATCTAAAGCTTCGGCAGTAAAACCACCCCCTGCCCCCTCCTTGAAAAGGAGGGGGGTATCCGGACGATAGCTCGCAAGCACTTCATTTGTTTTCGCTTTGCTCTCGGCGACATTCGGCTCATCGAAGGGATTAATGCCCATCATCTGACCGGCGACAGCCGTGGCAAACTCCCATCGAAAGAATTGCGCGCCCAGTTCCGAGCAGTCCCTGAGATGAAGCTCGATATGATTGGGCTTCAACCGGTCCTCGTCCGAAAGCGCGGCTTCGCCAAAGGTGAGATGGGCGTAAAGCCGATGCTCGGCCTCTTCCAGTATGGCGGTCGGGCTTTCGCCTTCGACGGGAAGGATTCCCTTGCCGTTCTTGCCCGTACTTTCGGCTAAGAGCTGCTCGGCCCAATATCCGAACGACCGTAGCTCCGGCGAAGCAACAATCGTGAGCTTATCCCGCCCACGCTGGACGCCATGTCCTAAGAAGATGCCGAACGCGAGCGGAACGTTGCGCTCGTCTTCCGAACGGGCGAGACTCGCTTCGGAACCGGCGCGCGACAACAGTTCCTCGATGTCGATTCCGGCCAGCGCCGCCGGAACCATTCCGAAATAGGAAAGCACGGAATACCGCCCGCCGATGTCCGGCGGGTTTGCAAACACATGCCGGAATTCAAGCTCATCTCCCATCTTTTCGAGCGGGGTGCCCGGATCGGTAATCGCCGCAAACCGGGAACCACGGTCGCTGCCCATGCTCTCTAATTTATTCCAAAAGTAATCGAAATAGCATTGGGGTTCGAGCGTGGTTCCCGATTTGCTCGAAACGATAAAGAGCGTCTTTGCAAGATCGCATGCGCGTTCCACGTCCAAAATCTGATCGGGGTGCGTGCTATCGAGCACCAAGAGCGTTGGATAGCCGTGCTTACTCCCAAACGTATCGCGCAGCACTTCGACGCACAGGCTGCTGCCGCCCATGCCGAGCACAACGACGGTGGTAATGCACTCCTTGCAAACGGCTTCCACAAAATCAGCGATCTCCTTGAGATGCGTGAGAGTCCAATCGGGAACGCCGAGCCATCCTAAGCGGTCTTCGACGATCTTCTGAACGTTTGGGTCGTTCGTCCAGACGCTTGCGTCTCGTTCCGAGATGCGCGTAGCGAGTTTTTGCTCGATCGCGCGGTCGAGCGCATTGACCACGCCATCCGAGAGCATGGTCTCTTCGCTCGTTATGGTTTCGCCGGTTCCTCGCATGATGTATTATGAAATAACTGCTTCCATGGTGTGACGTTTTTTATCGAGATTTTTCGCGAGCGAGTCGAACGCATCCATAAATTTCTTCACGCCCTCGACTTGCAACTCGACGGCCACTTGCTCGGTATCGATTCCATGTTTCAGAAGTTGCTCGATCGTTTCGTGCGCTTCGCGGGTGCCCATTGCGAGCGTATCGGCGGCTTTGCCGTGATCGGCAAAAGCCTCGATGGTTTCATCCGGCACGGTCGTCACGGTTTCCGCGCCGATGAGCGGCTCGATATACATCACGTCGCTGTACTTCGGATTTTTGGTGCTGACGCTCGCCCAGAGGCAGCGTTGCGGGTGCGCACCTGCTGCTTGGAGACCGGCAAATTCCTGCCCGTGAAAAATTTCGAGATAGCGCTCGTAAGCAAGCTTGGCATTCGCATTGGCCGCTTTGCCGAGCAAAGGACGAAGATGGTGCGCGGTCCCATCGGCCGCGCCGATTTTCGCTTCGAGCTTGTGATCGACGTTCGTATCGACGCGCGAAAGAAAAAAACTTGCGACGCTCGCCATGCGCGAAACGTCCTCGCCGCGCTTCCTGCGCTCGCGGAGCGCGTTTAAATAGGCGTGGGCCACGTCCGTATAACTTTCGATGCCGAAGAGCAGCGTGATGTTAATGTTAATTCCCTCGGTCAGGCATTGACGGATGGCAGGAACGCCTTCCGGCGTGCCGGGAATTTTTATCATGACGTTCGGGCGATCGACAATCTTCCAGAGCTTACGCGCGGCCTGGATGGTCTCCTCGGTCTTCTTGGCGAGCTTCGCATCCACTTCGATCGAGACGTATCCATCCACGCCTTGCGTCCGCTCGAAAACGGGTCGCATCACATCCGCTGCGCTGCGAACGTCGTCGGTCGTGAGGCGTTCGTAGATTTCGCCGGTCGTGAGGCCATCGCGGACGGCCTGCTCGATCGAGTCATCGTATTCATCGCCATTCGAAATCGACTTTTCAAAAATCGAGGGGTTCGAGGTGATGCCGCGAAGGCCAAGCTCGCCGATCATGCGTGCGATCGTGCCGTCCGAGATAACGGCGCGGCTCAAATTATCGTACCACAGGCTTTGCCCGAGGCGTTCTACTTCTTTCCAGATGTTTGACATTTTTTATTGTAGGGACGTGCTGTGCACGTCCTTTCTTCTGAGATGGGGAGGACGTGCACAGCACGTCCCTACGGTTAAACGAATCCGATGCAAAAAAAAGCCCTCGCTTTTTAGGCGAAGGCTTATTAATCGAAAAGAAATGCTTTATCCCTTGATGAAGTACCGGAACGCGATCCCGGCAAAGAGCGCCGAGGCGCGCCAGTTATTATCGGGATCGACTTTCGTAATCGGGAAATCGTAGCCGACGGTCGGCGTGGCGATCCAATCGTTGGAGAACGAAAGATCGTAGGTCGCCGCCGCGCGGAGCGCAATGCGCAGCCCCGCAGCAGTCGAGATCGCCGTTGACGCGGTGACCGGCGGGTACGTTTCATCGGCTCCAGCGGAGTTGATGGCCTGCACCGTAACCGTCTTATCGTAGGTCGCGCCCATCTTAATCCCGACCACGGGTCCTACCTGGATGCCAGGCCCCACCGGGGCTGGACCGGGCGTGAAGTTATACTTATACGCTAAGTTAACTTCCAGATAGGAAAGACTGGCGCTCAGCGCCGTCGTTACCGAAGAGTTCTGATCGGTCACGCCATTCAATTTCGTCGGAATATTCTGTGCGGAACCGTTAAGACTCGAAAATTTCGAGGATTTCGAATCGTACAGCACCTCGCCGACGATGAAGTTTTGAAGCTCGTTCGGATTGCCCATCGGGAACTCGAACGAAATGCCGCCCCACGCCGCTACATCCGACCCGTTTTGCGCCAGGAAGCACGTTGGCTCTGTGTTCAGGACCGCAAACTGATCCGTATTGTAAGCAACGAGGTTGATCCCCCCGATAGGCCCGACTAAAAAGCCGGTCTGGACTTCGGGTTTGATAATGTTCTGCGCCGAGGCCGGATTGGCAACAGCAAGAACCACGAAAGCTGAAAGAAGCAGAAGGAGACTTTTACGCATGGTATGTAATAAAAAAAATGATGAAACTCTTAGTTAATTCTTTTTGAGATTCACCCCTCTCCGAGAACATCCCGGAAAGGGGAAACCTCACACTGTTTTTTATCGCTGGATGACGAACTGGTTCGAAACCGCCATCGGGCCACCCTGCACCGAATTGCCGCTCAAGCGGTAGGTATAGGTACCGCTCGGGAGCTTCGATACGTCGGCAGTGACCTGCCATGAACCGGCTTCGTGATAGACATTATTCACGGGCTGGGCGACGACGTTGCCAAGCTCGTCATAAACTGCGAGCGAAAGCGACATCGCGCCTCGGTTCGAGTATTTGAACGTCACGTTTCCGCCCGTAACCGGATCCGGCGTGGCCGGACCAATAACGGGGCCGATGGCAACGCCGTTCATCACGTCGCGCAGGGTCTGATCGCCGCACGCTAAGACAAGCGACATACTATCGCTCGATTGCGCGGTTGCGATACACGAAACCGGCACAAAAGAGCCGCTGGCGCCCGTATCGAGCAGCACCGATTGCAACGTCACCGGCGTGCTATTAACGGCCTTATCGAGATCCACCTGGAAATTGAACTGCCCGAAGGTGGAGAGATTGGACGTCAACGTGTTAGCATCCAGCGGCTTGGCACCCGCGTTGTTGCCAAGCATAACGGTGATGGTCACCGACGTGCCGGCGCCGGGCGTTACAACCGGAGGTTGAGCCTTCCAGCCGAGGCTGTTCAGTCCCGCGCCGATCGTAAAGCTCTGGAAGGTAAGCAGATCTCCATCAGGAATGACATACGTCAGCTTCATGCCCGTGATGTTCAGTTGATCGGACGTGACGAGTGGGGTACCGGCGAGTGGGGCGCCAGCAGGTATAGTCGGTATAGTCACCTTAGCCATGACCGGCATGGACATCGTTTCGTGCGCGTGGGCCGAATCCGAGGCGGCATTCGCGCTATTGGCAATGTCCGAAGTGGCCGTCACCAGGGCCGAGCCGGCGATACCGGTTAATACCACCGTCATCGTGGTGTCCGTATTATCGTTGCTCCGGACGTGGACCTTGAGGGTCTCGGTGTAGGTACCGACCCCGGAAGGCGGCACCACCACATTCCCCAGGCCATTGAACGTTACCGGAACATTGAGGCTGCCATAGCCGGGTATCAGCGTAACAACCTTCGTATCGATCACAAGCGGCGTCTTGGTTATCGTATCGTAGATCGTCTGGGTGGGAAGCGGCTGATACGAGAAGTATTGGCTGTTGGCGCCAATCCACACCGGACTCCCGATGACCGTATCGACCACGTCACCCAAGATATCGGTCTTGTTCTTCGGTTTTAAGTTTCCGATCGTGACTGTGCTTGTGCTGGAATTGCAGGAGAGGACCGGCGCCAGCGGAGTCGCGGTCAGAGTCGCGCCATCGACGGTAACATTAACCGTGTCGGACTCACTCATCGCAACGCAGCTATTCGAACCGAAAGCAAACTCCGCGATCTGCGTCGGATCGAAGAATAACGAGTCGTTATAGGTCACGGTCACCGTCATTAACTGTGTCGGCGGTAATGTATCGGCCCCACCCGCTGGGATCGGCGGGACGGTCGTGATCGTGAAAGCCGGATTGTATAAGGCAGTCAGCAAGCCAACGCTGGTTATTATCAAGCCCGATTGCGCTGTGTTCTGAATGATGAACTGCTTCGTGATCTTCCCCGCGCCCTGAAACGGCGTCGTCCCGAAGGTTAGCGTTGGCGGGATGACCTGACCCGCGTAATAGTTCGTAATAACCGTAACCGTCACCGTCTTGCCGTCGGTCGTGGCGATCGTGTCGCCATTACCGTCCACGACTGTCAGAACGTCCGCCACGGACGTGTCCTTGCCGGAGGGAACGATATAAGAGATGGTAATCGTCGCCGACGTGCCCGGCTGAATATTCTGCGCTCCGGTATCGGGATTCCACGTGACGCCACTGGGTAGCGTGCCGGTAAGGTTAAAGAAGTCGGTCGTGTCGGATTGATAGACGTGCTTGATGGTAGTCGTGCTCGTTCCCGTCGCGGCAATCGTGAAGGTAATGGGAATCGTATCGCCCTGTTGGTTGCAGTTGGTCACGATGACCGTGTCGCTTCCGAAGGTTTCGCTCGGCGAGATGGCCCAGCCGATTAAGCTGTCATTCCGGGGGCTCGGGGTCTTGCCATCGGCTTCGAGAACTTCATGGCTATACCATTTCCCCTGCGTCCGGTTGGGAACGGTCAGCGAACCGTTATCCGGGCAATAGGTGATATTGATCGGAACGTTCGCAGGCGAAGGCGGAACGGTGACAGGGAATTGGATGGGTGCTGCCGTGAAATGACCGTCCGGCCATGATGCCGAATCGATCGTTATCGGACTCTTCGAAAGGTTTTCGATCCTGACAGAACCCTGATAGCACGTCGGCACCGGCTTGGTAAGGAGCACGTTAGGCCACGTATTGCTGGTGACGGCAAAGTCCGGGGCGCCACCGCTTCCGATGACCGCGACGACCTGTAAATCGCAAAAATCGCCAAAGATAATGCTATCGACCTGACTCTGGTTAGTGGGGTCAACGAATTGAATCTGAATCAGCCTGCGCCCACTCTGCCCCGTACTGGAGTCTTTCGGCGCGAGTGGAGATTTATCCACGGGACCGCCGGCGGCGTTGTGTAGCGAGAATCCGGCGGTGCCATATTTCAGCTGAAGTGAGTCGATATTAAACGGAGTCGTCCCTAAATTGATGAGGGTATCCCAGCCGATATTCGGTGGGCTGCCGTTGTTGTAAACCCCAAGATTGTTTAGCGGCGGCACGATTTCGGCCACTTGCGGCTGGTAGGTGCTGGTGATGGTCGTCTCGTTTCCGGCGGCATCGAACACATTGACGATGAGTATCGCCGGCTTGGTTGGATCGACGACGAACATGCCGTAGCCACCCGAATCGACCCCCCGGCCATCGAGCCAGTCCGGATCGAGTAAGTAGGACATGTTATAGACGGAGTCGATCGCGATCGACTGGAGCCCGCTCTGCTTGTCCACGCCACCGGGCAGAAACCCGGAATCGGTCAGATGGACGAACGACTGATAGCAGTGCCCCGACGTGTCGGCGACGGGCGGTATGGTATCCGGCGAGTGGTACGTAGCCGTTCCGAAGGAACCCGTCCAGGCGTAGGACTCGTCATAGCCGTAACCATAGATATAGCACCCGACGCCGGAATCGCTGCCATAGATGGTGTGCGTTCCCGGCGCGATACCTGTAATGGTAAAAATCTCCCAGCTCCCATCGATACACTGAGAGGGAATGCCAGTGACCTTTTTGTTATCGAAGAGTACGCGACCCGCGTCTTTTACATTGACGATAATATTGCAGTAATTAGTATAGGGTATGATATTACCGATACTTTGCGGCGTCTGAAAGATGATCGTGTCGCTAAATTGCTCGCGGGGATTGATCACGACCTCCGCCGGGTCGCCCACGCCGTTATTCATATCGGGGTAGCTCGCGCTATTGATGTAGGAAGTTAGGGAGAACGGCGCGTCGCTCCAGAACTTTTGCCCTTGCTCCAATTCGTCCCAATAGAAGCCATATTGATTGGAGATCTGGCACTCGGTATGATCGCCCGTCGCGCAATCGTGACGGTAAATGGTCTGATTTGGCTGGGACGCAATGAATAAATAACGAGCATAATCATGAGTGGGCTTGTTGGGCGGCGCAGCGAAGCTCGTCGTATAGTAGGTTTCGGCCCAGGTACGGGTCGGAGGCATCATGTCCTCGACGTGATCGCAATAAGGGAACTCGTCCGGGATATTCGGGCAGACCGAGCCGCCTTCCACGCCGACCGGCACACTGGCATGAACGATGGTTCCCGTCAGGTCGAAATTGTCCGGACCGGTTGCCCATATAGGCAGGAGCTCCACGGCCCACCCGCGATTGAGCGTGAACGTTTGAGGCGATCCCTGCGGGAAGACCACGACGTTGGCCTGGGCATTTCCATTTGGGCTTCCGTTCATGCACTGGCGGCAATCGCACGAGGGGGTAATCGTGACCGTGGTGTTGTCCTGATCCGCCACGACGACCATCGTGGAGGGAAGGTCATAGACGTAACCGCCGGTGGCGCCTTCGAAGAGCGACCCATACGCGGCGACCACATAATCCGTGCCCCATCCGATCGTAGGAATGATATAGGACCCATCGGAGGTGTAGGGATTATGGGACATCTCGTAGCACGTCAGGTCGGCATCGTTCGAATAGATGTGGATGACCTTCTGTTCCGGGATACCGCTCGACTCTATCTCCCAAAACTCGGGGACCTTGAAGCTCCCGACCTTATAGGCTTGGATCGGCACGGCGGCCGTTTGACCCTCCGACACAACGAAGGCGGTCGTGTTTTTTGCAGCGGTAATATAGAGCCGAATGTATTTCCCGCCAAGGTCCTCGCCCCAGTAGTTCGACATCGGGGTGTACCAAAAATCGCGGCCCATAGGGTTCTGGTGCAGCTTCTGAGTGGTAATTACATGGTGAATGAGCGAGCCCTGCGCCCTGGCAGAGGGGCCGCCGCTCGAAACGAGCACTGCCGCAAAGAAGACGGCCAAGAGCGCCCGTAATACCATATGCATCGCCGGCGATTTGGAAGAAACGAAAGAGTCTGAATGTGTCATGATCTTGCTTAAATTAGAAACGAATTGAAAAAAAGCAGAAAGTTAGAAAAAGAAGCGGTTAGTAAAACGTATTCCTCGCTCATCCGGACGGCTTTAAGATTCGAAGGCTTCCGCGATAGTATATCTCATCCTTCGTATCCTAAGTTCCGTTCACCAGGAGTTCGGTTCATCGGGGTCCCGATCCTAAAACCGATTCCCCCATATATTTAAAACGCACAAGGTCGCTCGGGTTACAAAAAAAAATTATGAATAATTAAACTTGATTTTCAGAGTTTTCATGAACTGCTGTAAAAAAGGCTAATTTATCGCTTTTTCATTATCTTTTCTATGGGTTCGAGTCAAGTGGGGTTTCTACAAGAACCTGTACCGTCCGATTATAATAGCGGCCTTCGGGCAGGTCGTTCGGATAAAGCGGCTGGGTTTTTCCATAGCCATGTGCCACCAGCGACTTGACGCGCCCCTTGATATGGCCGGCAATGTCTGCCCGAACGGCATTGGCGCGGTTCGTCGAAAGCTTCGTATTGTAATCTTCCGTTCCGAGAATATCGGTGTATCCACCAACGGAAACATCCGAATTCGGCTGGACGCGGCTATAGACATACGAGTCCAAAATCTTATGATTCCACTTGCCCATGTCGGACTTATTGTACGTGAAAAGAATGAGATTGTAGGTCTCGCGCGTTTTATCGGCTAAATGCTCGGCGACGATATTGCTAACGGAAAACTGACGAACATCAATGGGATCGGAATTCGAGAGCACCTCGCGGCCATTCTTATCGGTGACTTTCAACTGAACGGACATTTTGTCCTCGCCGTCCGGCAGCTTGTTGCCTTCGGCGGAACGCCAGTTAAATCCGTTGAATGTCGTTGTGGAAAGCGGGCCGAGATCGGAGATGGTTGACCATGGCTTGCCATGATACGAGATAATCAGATCGCGCTTTTGGATAACTGCGTCCCGAAGGCCATTTTCCCATGTAAACCCGCCGGTCGGCGCGTCCGGGCGCCTGACATTACTGTTGTGAAGCACGGGATGAATGATCTCCCAGGAATCGCTCGAAAGCTCGACACGTCGATTCTCAGAGATTCCTTCGGGTGTGGTCGGGAGCGTGGGGCTTTCCGGCAGTTTCCGCGCTTCGACGGAAATACGCTCGGGCTGAATCCCCCAAATCTCGACCAAATACTTCTTGACCGACTCCGCACGCTGCCGCGAAAGATCAAGCGACATCTCCACCTCGGTATCCTGCGAGTTCGTGCCCGTAAGGCCGATCTTCGTATCGGGATTATTCCGCATCCTAAGGCCGATGATGTTCAAATAATTATAATAAGCGGTCAGGGTGCCGGTGATGGTGTCCTCGGTGAATCCTTGTGTCTGCTGCGGGCTGGTAAAGAGCATATACCGCGAAGGAAGCACGCCGATTCCGGCGTCGTAAAAAACCATCGGGAGCAGCGCGAACAGCTCGATCGTCTTTTGCTCGCGAATAATGACGCCCTTGAAATTCGGGAAAAGCGATGGCTTCTCCGTCAAGAGCTGCGGGGTCTGCGTCACCCAATGGATGACGGGTGGCACCTCGTTATTCATCGGGATGTCGTGAGTGACGCTGCGCGAGGTGTCGTTACGCAGCGCAATCACTTCCTGCGTCGGTGGGTAGGGGAAGTGGTTGGATTCGGTGGCGCTGATAATATAGGTGCCGCCGAGATTGCCATCGGCGTCGCTCGGGAGGATAGCAAGATACTCGCCCGTGGCGCTGTTGGTAAGCTTGTCATATATCGTATCCTTCGTGCGTGCTTCGATGATGACGACGTGCGCGGCCAGATTCGTCTGGTCATTGACATCGAAGGCACGGCCATGCAGCACGAGCGTTGGCTTCGGCGCGGGTGGGTTCGTGGCAAGATAGAGGTCGAATCCGCCGCTGCCCCCCGACCGATTGCTACTAAAAAATAATACATTGCCGGATGCCGGAACGGTCAGAAAAAAGTCGTCGGAAGGCGAATTGATCGGTGGCGGAAGCCGTGTAGGAGTAGTCCAGTCGGTATCGGAAGGTCCCTTCCATTCGGACTGATAAATATCGTAACCTCCGAGGCCTGGCTCATTCGGATCGAGATTGGGGTTATCGGACGCAAAATAAAGCGTTGTACCGTCCGCAGCCATGAATGGCGATCCTTCGTAATATTTAGAATTGATCTTTGAACCGAGGTTCACGGGCTCCGTCCACCGGCCGTCGGGGAGTTGATGACTAACGAAAATATCCACATTCTCCTTGTCCTCGGAGCCAATTCTTCCCGGACGATTAGAGGCGAAGAAGAGCTTCTTACCATCTGGCGAGATCGCGGGTTGTGATTCCCACCACGTCGTATTAATGGGAGCGCCGACCTCATGCACATTCTTCCAATGGATGCCATCGAGAGTCGCAACCCAGATATTCACATCGTTAGCGACGGTCGTTTGCCGATTCGAGGCAAAATAAATTGTTTGACCGTCGGCAGCAATAGACGCAGCACCATCAGCCTGATCGGAATTAATTTCCGTCACATCGAAGGGTGGACCCCACGTCGTGTCGTTGTTTTCTGGACTATTCGTTTCCCAAAAGTCCTGATAGCCCAATCCCCCCGGGCGATCAGAGACAAAAAACATGGTACGGCCATCGGCGGTGACGGTCGGTGCGAAATCGTTGCCTTTCGAATTCACCTGTTGCCCCAGGTTTTTGACGACGAGCTTTGCAAACGCGCTCTTGCCGCTATCGGGGTTGACCGGCGGCTTGGGAACGAGCTTGGCGGCCACGGAATCGGCTACGCCGGGCGTGCCACCGGACGCGGCCATCGCGCTCGGCGTTCGGGTGGCTCCGATCGTGAGGAGCAGGGTTAGAATAAAAAGTTTTTGGAGTAAAATGCGAACCTTCATGCTATTTTGATCTTCAGTCACGTAATGTAAAAAAACTCCCTTCGGCCGAGCGCCCCATGCTGTTTTTCCGGGGCAACTCAAAAAACCGATAGAGTGTAACAATTAATAAAAAGCGTCATCATCAAACCGTCCCGTTTGGGACCTCGAACATTCCTATCGCGGCGACATTTCTAACGTCTCGCGCATCGCACCAGGGAGACGAAATTCTTCCGCGCGGGGAAAAGCGGTGCATTGTGAACGCCGTGTCATGGAATTGGTTCACGCTCGGCGATCGGGGTTCCTCGGGGTGTACTTTGGGTAGCGTCAAAACGAAGGATGGGGTAGAAAGCAGAAATAGGGATGCGAAATTAATCAATTTTTCGAGGGCTCCCATGAAAAACGGTATTTGGCTTAAAAATACCCGAATTTTTGCCCCATATTTCCCCACAATGCCAACTTTCTGATCCCTAAAACCCCAATCGTCAATTTGGTTGGAACCGCCTATGTATGCTCCCGGTTTGCGGGGTTTCAGTTTTTCATTGCGCTAAAAGCCCAACGACGCGCGCAGCGAAAAACGAGAATTGCCGCCCCTCTATGTTTTGGTACTTCGCGGATGCCCCGCGAAAAACCGCTAACTCACTTCTTCGACGATCCGCATGCCCATGCGGTGAGCACTAAACACTTTGAAGTGCTCGCGCTCGACTTCACTCCGTTAGCCTCCGCCCCGAGGCTACCCGCATCGGCAACGATGCGTGCATCGCCCCGGCGATGCGGAACACAACACATCGATGGATGGGAATGAATAGACTTACATTCTTGTCTGTTAAAAGCTGGTTTGTATTATGAAACGAACGACGAGAAGCGTTAGCCACACCATAAGAATGAATTTCATTCGTGAGAGGCGCGGGCGCAGCACGAAATTACGGTATTTCCCGGTTACCTTCGGCACGGCAGCCCTCGCGGTTGCCCTCGCCGTATGCGCCCTCGCCGTATGCGCCCTCGGCGCGAATACCGCCCATGCACAGCAATGGAGAACGACCACTCCGCGCGACACTACTTTCATTTCTGCTCGCAGCATGAATGGCAATACCGGGTTTGCTTACACTGCAGGTTGTATCTCGACGAAGTTTTATTTCAGCGGGACCTTCGGAGTCTTCCCATGGCAGGTCTCGACCGGGTTCGATGCGCGCTACCTGTTCAGCGATCCAGTCTCGCCTCCACCACACCCGCTGGCAAATCCCCCAACGTGGAATGGCACGAATTATCAGGTCTATCTCCAGATAAATAACCACAACAACGCTTTTGCGACCTCCGATTCGCTTCACGTTGATGAGAACAGCTATCAGCCCAATCATGAATATAGCGTGGTGTATCCTGGCGACGGCAGCCTTTTTTATTTCCGAGTCTATAACCAGCTCAACACCTACCCCGATGGCTCCCAATATAAAAATGCCACCGGCGGAATTACCATTCGGAGCGCGCGTTTCACTGCCGGCATTTCCATTCAGCACGACACGCTTTCGTTCCTGAAGACGAATGTCGGCCAGGTTCGCCACCTGCTCGATTCGATTGCGAGCTATGGACTCGACCCGCTCCTGATCGACAGCGTGTGGATCGATGGACCTCAAGCTTCCAACTTTAGCCTCATTTCTCAGCGGGGCTATCCCTTCGCGCTCGATTCGGTTTCCACCAATGAGTTCGAGGTTTCCTATGCGCCTCCCATACCTAATGTGACTAGCTCCGCTACGCTCCACATTCACTGCACCAACACCGGCTGCCAACACATATTCCCTATCGTCCTGAGCGGCCTCAGTGCCGCGCCGAATGGATCGATCGGGCCGGACACGATCGATTTCGGAACCGTCCGCGTGGGATCATCCTCCTTGCAAAGCGCGAGCGCCTGGAATTCGGGGTCAGCGGCTTATCTCATTGATTCCATTTCGATCGTCCCTATGCCCGGAACCGGCAGCAACATTTTTGCAACGAACTTCCACACGCCCGGCAGCGATCCTCCTTTTGAGAATATGCTAATTCCATTTCAATTTACCCCGGCGGCCGCGCAATTTTACGAGGCAAAAGCCATTATCACGGACGGGGAAGGAAAAGTGGACACCGTCGTCCTGATCGGCAACGGGGCCATGCCGCATGTCATCGCCTCGGATTCCGCGCTTGTGTTCGGCTCGCTCTTTACGAACGATGACACCGTGCTCTTCGATACGATCAGCAATATCGGCAACTGGACGGCACATGTCGTCCGGGCAGGATTAGGCTGCGCCGATACCAGCGACTTTAGCTTCGATCCATCGGACACGAGCTTTTATCTGGATGCGGGCGCCTCGCGTATTTATGGGATCACATTCCGTCCAGTCACGACCATCGATGCATCGCTCGATGCCTGTTTGAAATTTTATTCCGACGATGGCTCGCAGCCGGTTATCGTCCAACTCAGCGGAGTAGAGAAGCAGCGGCAGGTAAAATACGATACCAATATCATCAATTTTGGCCGCGTAAAAGTAGGAGATTCACTCGAGCTTTCGGTGGGAGTGGACAACGCAAGCCCGAGCAACGTCTCGTTCAACTATCAATTCGTTCAGGCCGTCCCACGGCCAGGGCCGTTGGAATTCCAATTAATTGGGACCGATTCGACTACGTTCAATTTGGGCACGAATAGCCTTCATTTCGTTTTCCAGCCTACCGTTCATAGTCCGGCAGGCGCATGGATACACATGCAATGCTATAACGGCCAAGTCGATTCGATCTATATGTATGGATTTGGAGCGGTGGCACAGCCGGTCTTCACTCCGCCGATCGTCGGTTATGGTATTTGTAAGGATAGCGAGAAGTATTATGGTTCGACCGTCCTCACGGACACGGGGGATTATCCCCTCGACATTTGCAGCATGGACGTTGTCGGGCCTTACTCGAGCGAGTTCACGCTGCTGAGCCCGAAATATTTCCCTGACACCGTCGCAGATAGCGGGGCTGGCTCGCTGGCGATCGGCTTTACCTTTATGACGAACGCCCACACCGGAGGCGTCCACTGGGCCACGCTCGAAATCCATTATTGCGATGGCTCGATGGACACGGTCCTGCTCGAAGCAACGGAAGCCACGGAATCTATTCAGTTTTGCAGCCACATTCCGATTGATTTCGGTAAGGTTCGCGTCGGCAGCAGCCGGAACACAGGGGTCTGCTTTGGAAATAACGAAGGCATCGATCAGACCATCGGCAGGGTTTGGATCACGCTAAATGGAGAGCCTTTCTACCCAAGGGATAAGACGGCCTCGGTACCGGCCAATGGAACTTATTACGATACGGTCGTCTTTACTCCGCCGTTTCGTTCCCATTTTTCGGGCTGGCTGCACGGCGGCGGCGGCGCCATGATCGAGGATTCCGTTCCGATTTCGGGTATTGGCGCGCAATCGGTGCCCGTGCTTTCGGCTGACACGATGAATTTCGGGAAGGTTACGCTGCTCAATACGAGCAACCCGATGACGCTAACGCTCCGGGATACGGGCGATTGGCCGCTCGCGGTAGAGCTGCAAAAGATAGGCGATTCGGATTCGGAATTTACTGTCGTGGTTGTAAGAACGGGCGACACCGTCGATCCGATCGCCGAGGATTCCGTCGCGATCGGCGATTCTTCGACTTATTCCGTGACATTCACCCCACGCCTGCCCAAGCTTCCCGATCACGAGGCCAAACTCATCTTCCATTATGATGACGGAACCGTGGACACAGTCATCCTCATCGGTAAGGACCGCGCCGGTTTCCTTGCCTTCGATCGTGACACGATTAATTTCGGGGTGGTGCGTGTCGGCACGCCACCTCCGGACAGTACACTTCTGCTTATCAACACCTCGGATACGGTGCTTACCGCTACACAGATCAACGAGCCGCAATCGCCTTTTTCCGCCATTCCTGCCGCGCCTCCGATCAGGGTGGGTAGCGATAGTTCTCAACCGGTACAAATTTCATTTGCGCCGAAAGTTATTGGGCCGGTACAATCGGTTATTACCGGGAAAGGTTATCCATTCAGCGATTCGATTCGTAATTCGGTCGTTTTGGTTGGCATTGGCGCAGCGCCGGTTCCCAAGCTTTCGGTCGATACGCTCAATTTCGATACGGTCGCGCTGGGCCGCAGTATCACGAGAAGCTTTTCTCTTTCCAACCTGGGCAACTGGCCACTCACCGTAAGTTACGTGGGTGTAACCGGCCCGAATAAGAATGACTTCACGCCGACGCCGATCATCCCAGCGAATACGACGATCGACACTAATGGGATGGCCACTTACTCTGTTACCTTCACAGCATCGCAGCCGTTGCAGTTGCAATCGACTCCTCGCATCGGCTACATCGTCTGGACGCTTGACGATGGATCGACGGACACGCTCGTGCTCATCGCAAACGATGTGCCGCCGCTCCACGTGCAAATTGGGTTCCCACATGCCTATTGGGGACGGCCGGGAGATAAGATTGCCGCCGAACTGGATTTGCAATCTGTTATTCCCGATACGCTCGGAATTAACCACTTCAGCGGGACGATCACTTTCGATCCAACGATGGTGGATTTCAAAGAAGTTGGGCCTGGAAATCTCGATCAAAAAGACAGCGCCACCTTCACCGTTCGTCCGGGAGCCATCCACTATGACATTTATTCCGACTCAAGTGAATTCACGACACCCGGCTCACTCATCAACTTGATGTTCCAGCTGCATACGAACCTCCAGGAGGGCGCAAGCTCACCGCTGCTTGGATTCGATACGATTCCGGGCAACCAGGAAGTCATTGCATCGGATGCATCGACGACGATTTTCCTCGATTCCATTTGCGGCACGATCCATCTTCTCGATGGCGGAGAACCGATCGCGAACTTCATCGAGCAAAATGTTCCAAATCCGTTTGGCATAGGTTCTTCGAGTACCACGCTGCCCTTCAGCGTGGATGCCGACAACACCATCGTCACTATTCGCCTGCTCGACCCAACGGGCCGCGAAGTGCTCAGGCCCATCGATCATCAAGCCTTCGCGCAGGGCCGGTACGAGACCACGATCGATGCGACCTCGCTTACTCCCGGAATTTATTTCTACGAGTTCCAGGCTAATGGCGAGCCGCCGCAAATGCTGAAGATGGCGAAGGAGTGAACCACGATTACGCGGATTTAAGCGGATTACGCGGACGATTTTTCAGGATGTAAAATTGATAGAGCTTGTCATTCTGAGCGGGGCAAAACGGAGCAATACGCGCATGATCGATCATGCGCTGGAGTTTTGCGAAGTCGAAGAATCTTTGGTAGAGCAACCCGATCCTTCGACTCCGTTCTTCCTCCCTTCGGTCGGAAGAACTCCGCTTAGGATGACATGAAGGCACAAGTGCAGGTTTCTCATCCTAAAAATCAATCCCAAAAATCGTCCGCGCAATCCGTTTAAATCCGCGTAATCCAGGTTCTGTCCCCTCCGCGTCATCCCGGTTCCGCTATCTCATTCATTTCGGGCGTAAACTCGCGTTTGCAGTTCGGGCATTTTAAGAATTCGCCGCGATCGCGGACCCATTTGGTTGCGAGCCAATTGTTGTTACATATCGGACACGCGGCGTTCACCGGTTTATCGTTGGAAATAAAATCGCAGTCGGGATAGCGCGAGCATCCCCAGAACTTGCGTTTTCCTTTGCCGCCGCGCCGTTCGCTAATATCGCCCACGAGGCATTTCGGGCATTTAATTCCCGTCGGCATCGGGCGGGTATATTTACATTTCGGGTATCGGCTGCAACCGATGAATTTCCCGAAGCGGCTCGATCGAATGAGCAATTCACCGATCCCTTCGCCATCATTGCGCTGAATACATTCGGGACATTGCTCGCCCGTATTTTCCGGCGCGGGCCTGCCTTCGTTCTTTAGGGAAGTCTTTTTACCGCAGTCCGCGCAATCGAGATACATGCCGAACCAGCCTGATTTTACCTCCGTATTTTTCGAGCCGCAACTCGGGCACGCGCGAACCGGCAGCTCTTCTGCAAGCCGCTCTTCTACCTGATCGAGCACGTTCTTGAACGGCACATAAAAATCGGTCATGACCGATTCGTAGGTTCGCTCGTTCGAGGCAATAGTATCAAGCTCCTGCTCCATCTGTGCCGTGAAATCCACGTTGAAGATTTCAGGGAAGGATTTTACGAGAATCCGATTCACATCCAAGCCAAGCGGCGTTGGAAATAAGCGCCGCTCTTCCTGCTCGACGTATCCGCGCTCCTGCACCGTGCCAACAATGGATGCATACGTGGATGGCCGGCCAATACCAAGCGATTCGAGTTCTTTCACAAGCGTACTCTCGGAAAATCTGGGCGGCGGCTTGGTTGCGCTGCCGACCAGATCGACATGCTCCACATTCGAAGATTGTCCTTCACGAATGCCATTTGGTAATTTCGTTTTACTCGATTCTTCCAACGCATCGGCTCCTTCCTCGCCTTTTTTCGCCGATTCATCCACATCGTCCATCACCTGCATATAGCCGTTGAATGTCACGACCGATCCGCTTGCGCGAAAACGATATTGGCTTCCTTCTTTTTCGAGCGATTCAATCTCGACCGTCGTCTGGTCGATCAGCGCGGGCGCCATTTGGCTTGCGACAAATCGCTTCCATATCAGTTCATAGAGAGCATACAACTGTTTATCTTCCGCTTCCAAAAAGCGGCGCACACTTTTTGGATCGCGCATGGCAGACGCTGGACGGATGGCTTCGTGCGCTTCCTGCGCGAGCTTGCTTTGCTTGGTCTTGCGCTCTTCGCCCATGTATTTCGCGCCATAGTTGCGCTCGATATATTGCAGCGCCTCCTCCCGCGCTTCCGGCGCGATGCGGGTGGAATCCGTTCGCATGTAGGTGATGAGTCCGGTCAGGCCCTCTTCGCCGAGTTCCACGCCTTCATACAATCGTTGCGCGAGGCCCATCGTCTTGCGCGGATTGAACCGAAGCTTGCTGCTCGCCGCCGCTTGAAGGGAACTCGTAATAAAGGGCTGCGGCGGGTTTTTCTTTACCTCGCGCTTCGTGAGCGAGGCAATGCGATACGTTTTCGATTGCGCATCCTTTGCATATCCTCGCGCAGTCGTTTCGTTGCCGATGAAGCCCGTTTTCTCCGCTTCGGATAAATCTTGCAAGCTGCCTTCGGGATTACGGATTTCGCTACCATCCACCGAGATCATGCGGGCATGGATTGGGAACTCAGTTGATTCCGTCGAAAAATCAGCCCAGAGATTCCAATAGTCGATCGGCTGGAAGCGGCGAATGGCTTCCTCGCGCTCGCAAATCAGGCGCAATGCAACAGACTGCACACGCCCGGCAGAAAGCGCTTCGGCGCTCTTACCGATAAAGGCCTTCCACAAGATCGGCGAGACCTGATAGCCGATAATCCTGTCCATCACACGCCGCGCTTGCTGTGCATC
This sequence comes from Ignavibacteriota bacterium, assembly GCA_003151825.1. GTDB lineage: Bacteria > Bacteroidota > Ignavibacteria > Palsa-1295 > Palsa-1295 > PALSA-1295. Next base: position 51,024 of record PLYO01000041.1, on the reverse strand, counting down.
GAAGAGCGCCTGATCAACATCGCGCGGATGCTTCATCGCCTCGGTGATGCCGTTCTTCGTTATCTCCGTAAAGAGTACCCGCTTGATATTCTTATTTTTCTCCGATACAATAGCCGCGAGATGATACGCGATGGCCTCGCCCTCGCGGTCCGGATCGGTCGCGAGGAAGATTTCCTTCGAGGTTGCGGCGAGCTTTTTCAGCCGGTCGATAATTTCCTTTTTGCCTTTGACGGTCGTGTAGGTCGGCGCGAAGCCGTTCTCCACATCGACGCCCAGCTTCGATTTCGGCAAATCTTTGATATGCCCGACCGAAGCCTCCACGATATAACCCGGACCAAGATACTTATTGATGGTCTTTGCCTTCGCCGGCGATTCTACGATTACTAATGATTTAGCCATTGTTACTTATTAAACACAAACCGAGTTCCCTCAAGAACTCCCCCTCCTTTTCAAGGAGGGGGTTGGGGGTGGTCATTGTGGCAAGTGGCGGCAAACTACTATAAGAGGAAGGGAGTTCACGGGGAGGGGAATGTCTGAACCTTGATTTGGGGCGATTTCAGAGATTAAAAAGATGGGGAATTTGAGTAAAAGAATATCATCTCAACCTGTCATCCTGAGCAGGGTGCCCTCTGGGCCAAAACGTAGCGACTGCGGAATTTTGCGGAGTCGAAGGATCTCATGTAGTTTCGCTTACTGGTGAACGTCCGGAGATCCTTCGACTCTGTTCTTTCCTCCTTCGTCGGAAAGAACTCCGCTCAGGATGACATGACACTCTATACCCTCTTAATCCCCATCTCCTTAATCTCTGAAATCGCCCCAAATCATGGTTCAGACAATCACCGCTGCACCGATAGCGCAACCCGCTCCACGCTATTGCCCATTCGCACAACGCACCAATAACTTCCCGGCGCCATCCCTTGTGCATCCCACGCGAAATCATGCTCGCCCGCAGCTAACTCACCGGAAAACAGATGCGCTACGGACGCGCCTAAGATATTCACCACCGATACTTCCGCATAGCCCGCAGTGGCGGATGTAAACGCGATCTCCGTAGATTGCGAGAAGATTGGGGCAGCTGCGGATGGCGTTGCCCGCCGCAGCGAGTGGAAGGAAAAGTGCTGCCGGGCGTGAAGGCGCTGGAAGGTTAGTAATGGTCCTTGCAGGAGAAAATCACAATCTCTTCATCGTTTACTTGATAAACGAGACGATCTGTCTGCGTAATCCTTCGCGACCAGCGGCCTCTGAATTGACCCTTCAATGGCTCCGGCTTGCCAAGCCCCGTAAATGGCTGCCGTGTAATATCTTCAAGAAGGCGAACGATCTTCCGATGAATTTCTGGATCGAGTTGGGACCATTCGTTGAACTCCGCGAAGGCTCGCGGCGTAAAGGCAAAATTCCTCATCGTGCCGTCGATCGCAAATCATCGAGCGTGACTCTGACCATCTCGCCGCCATTCTCGACATGCCGGATTTCCTGTTCGAGAAATTTCGCTTGCGCGGGATTATCGAACGGATAGTCTGCCTCGGTTTCCTCGTCCGTTTCATGGACGACTACTTCCAATTCGCGGTCTCGAAACATCGCCCGCAGCTTTTCTAAAAAGCTTTCATTTAGTTCACCCGGCTGCAGCCGGAAGGTCGTTGTCATATCATTTTAACGATTTTGCAGGCTGGTTTCGTGCCACGCGCCAAGCGCGAGCAGCCGCTGCTGTTGCTCCGGCACCAGAGACAGGCTATCGAACGGTTCTGTTATAGCTGCGAATCTAATGGTGGTATTGTAATTTTCAACTCAAGTATTTTTAGAAGGGTTGGGCAGTCAAATATCACTTGCCAGCTTTCTCTCTGTATTCGACGTTAGGCAGTCCCTTGAAATGGGAATCCGTCGTCCAAATGGTTGCGGAGTGTTGGATTGCCGTCGCGTAGATGATGCTATCGGCAAGCGGTAGCTTGTTGGTCACAGCTTGCCTCGATGCTTCGATTGCAAGAGAAGGATCGAGGCCGATGACGCGCCCACCCTGCATGAGAATCATGGCGTCGGCCGCGACACTATGGCGGCCCTGCGCGAGGAGCCGCTTATTGACTTCATAAATCGAAATTGACGGGACGATCAAATGCTCGGCGTCCTCGATTGCAGCAGCAAACTCAGATGCCAACGGGCTGTCTGCGAAGTATTCGAGCCATCCGGATGAATCTACGACGTTCATACCCGGTCGTCATCTCGCTCGACGGTTGTATCGATCCCTTTAGCGGCGCCGCGAAGGGCGCGGGCACGCTCGCGGTAGGTCGCCGCGCCGTTTGCCTGAGCGTGGGTTAAATTGGCTGCATAATTTTCCTCATAAACGACAATAGCGACCTGCTTCTCCCGAAACATCGCTTTTACGCGATCGAGAAAAGTTTGATCGAGTTCGTTCGCCGCCAATCGAAAGGTTGTTGTCATAATATCTTAACGGTTTTGCAGGCCGGTTTCGTGCCACGCGCCAAGCGCGGGCCGCCGCTGCTGTTGCTCCGGCTCCAGAGTCAGGCTATCGAACGGTTCTGTTGTAGCCGCAAATCAAATGGCATCGCAAGCTTGGAATTTCTGGAAGGAAGTTCTGCATGAGAAGTTGATTCGGATTCGGTTTTCGGGTACAAAGCTCCAATTTTTTACTGACGGAAGGAGCCGACAGCTTTACATGACATTAAACCTGCGCCTCCGCTGATTACCTCTCCGTCATAGGTAGAGAACGTTACATATTTGCGGTAAGGAGTGGTGACTATTGAGTAGTTTGCATTCCCAACGACTGAAAAGTGACCATAGACACCTTGGCATAAGGTATCTGTAAAAGGAAAACCCTGTATGCCACCATTAGGAGCGAAATACTGGTCTGGGTTATTCCCACTTGCAAAAGTGCTGAATTGGCAGACCGAATCAGTACCGGTTATAGCAGCTTGCCAATATGGTCCCATATTGCTAATGTATTGATCTAGCGAATTAGCATTCATCCAAGGTTTCTGAGGTTGCATGACGGGTGTTGAAGGGCTGGCGGCCGGATTAGAAGTTCCAATTTGCATTATGAGTTTTTCGATTTCCGGCCACGCCTCTTTAAATGCTTCTTCGCAACCTTCCCCGAGTATTGCAATTGCAGGCAAAAGTAGAGCTAAAGGCGTCGCAAGTATCCCTCCTCCTGGTGTGAGTGCCGAACCTATTATGGCGTCGACTACAATCTTCGCCGCCTCCATGGCTGCCGCTGCACACAATGTAGCAGCCAGATCTTGATAGATTACTTCGAAAATTTTACTTATTGTCTCGGTCAAGTCCAATGGAATAGCCCCACCTTTTTTGAAGGCAATACCTAACTTATTAGTATGGATGCTCGATGCTTGTAATGCGGCACCGATATTCATGTTTTGAGCTATTCCGATGTCACCGGCCGTATCCGTTATGGCGATGTCAACACTACTATCAGTGTAATTCGCGAATAGGAACTCGTAGTTCCCAATAACGGCTTTTGAGGGCAACGCACTGTCGCCTATCCAAATCACGGCCGTATCATTTTGCGCATCTCTATAGACACATCCGATTATCGAGTTGGCGGAAGTATCCAGAATCGCTGAGAGGGTTTCTCCCGTCGAATCAATCACCGTAAGCGGAACCATTGGGTCGGAGCCAGTTACAACCCACGGCCCTGATGAATTCGTCGTGTTATTCGTCACTTGCGTCGAGTGGCTGCATCCGGTTAGAAGCGCCGAAGCAAGAAGCAGAATTTCGATGAAGGAGATGTAACCTTTTTTCATGTGGTTTTGTGAAATAGAAATGACAAGTAATAGAAAAAACAAAATAGCCCGCTTGCGCAATTACATGCTGGCAAACGGGCTTGTGTTGGAAAAGCTTTTTCAGAAGGCTAAGTTCCGGCTTCGCCGGCGGGCGCGGCGGCAAGCCAGGCGAAGAGGGCAAGCGCGAGGAAGCGGTTCGGGTTCATGGCAGGAATGAAAGGAACCTGTTCGGGCAAAAGTGCCCGCGTGGGGTGGGGTAATTATGAGTGCCTAAATCACGCACTTACGCCGCTTTGGCGAAAACGGGATCAATCGCCAGCACTTTACCGATCTGTTTCAGGGCAATCGTTCCGGAACGAAGTTCGGCGCGCAGCGTTTCGAGACGCCGCATCGTTGCAGTATCGAAATAGCGTTCGCCGCATGTTTGGCAGACAAGACAGGTGACCGGAGCAAGGACGATGTCCTTCCCGCTGCGCATCTCTTCTTCGACGTGCTGCTCCTGAATGTCCTCGCCGTGGCATACGACACATTTCATCTTTTTAGATCCTTTCACGAAAATTTATCCACAAATTTGGATGCGGCTCATAGACGGTTATCACGACCGCCCTGTCCCGCTCCGCATCGTATCCGCAAACGGCATGAATGGGCCTTTGGTTGCCTACCCATCCAAAGATAAGGCACGATGGCAGGGGCTTATCGTCCTCATACTCCCGAAGGCATTCGCCGAACAACACGGCATCGTATACATCTTGCGTCAATATCTCACCGAGCGGCTCATACTCCATTTCCATTGCAGCATGTTTCGAAAAAATCACAGCTTGCCGCTTGAAGCATTCTCGGATTTTTTCAAACATGGATCCGTATTGGCCGAATACTGATGATCTTGAAATTTACGGCGCAACTGCAAAATTGATATTCTCGATGAGGAGCTTCGGAAGCTGGCCATGCCCGAGAATATTTTTTGCGTCTAAAATTTCGACGCCGATAAGCTGCTCCTCGTTCCCGATGTTAAGCGCGACTTCATCCGTCAACCGCAGGGTACGCGACTGCTGCTCGCCTTCGAGCAAGCGAATGTAGAGCGCATCGACTTCTTTATCGTAGCTGATCTTCATAATCGTAGCTGATCTTCATAATTAAAAATAGAAAGTATAAACTGTTATCACGACGATCTCCCTTGCTTCTATAACGAACTCCGGCGCGACCTGTTTAATTGGATACATATTTCCCGCCCATGTCTTACCGAATTGCACATTCAACTTTGCGATCGTTCTTCCATTCTTGACTTCCTCCCACTCGCCGAAAAGAATCGCTTCACGAACTTCATCCTCCGTAGCGCCTCGTTCGTGGCATTGCTCGTCGGCATGTTTTGTTAGCCGAATCGGAAGATTAATTTCTCGCATAGCTGAGTAAGGTGGGATTTATCTCAAAAGTGCCCAGGTGAGTGGGGTAATAATGAGTGCCTTATAATTGGTGTACACCACGCATCGCCGACGATGCTGGTTTCAACCCAGTGCAAATTTTGAACCGGGTTAAAAACCCGGTTTACACGCAAATCATACATCCCACACATCCCACAAATCCCGGTTCAGACACCTATGGAACAATCCTGCCCTCCTTTCGGTTAAAGGCCCGCGCTGAAAAAGGCAAATGGGGTTCTTATTGTATTAAATTTATGTGAAGCCTTTGATAATAAAGGGTTTAGCGTCGATTTCCCCTATTTGAAGCGCAAACGGGAAAGCACGAATAAGGGATAAGTGGCCAAACAAGGGGCGATTACGGTCGATGGGATCATAGCAGAAGCGTTAGCGAACGCAACGTTTCGGGTCAAGCTGGAAAACGGCCATGAAATCCTCGCACGGATCTCCGGCAAGATGCGGATGAATTACATCAAAATCCTGCAGGGCGACCGCGTAACCATCGAGCTTTCCCCGTATGACCTCAGCAAGGGGCGGATTACGTACCGGTATAAGTAAATATTGAAACACGAACATGAAAGTTCAGGCATCGGTAAAAAAGCGCTGCGAAAATTGTAAGGTCGTCACCCGAAAGGGCGTGGTGCGCGTAATTTGCAAGTCGAATCCGAAGCATAAGCAGCGTCAGGGGTAACCTCAGAGTTCATGAAAAGTTTGATGAGTATTAACCGAGCACACGCAAAATAGGCACCTTTTCCATCAGACACTTAGCGATTCTTTAGTATTTTAAGCACTTTTTAACGAATGGCTCGAATAGCCGGCATTGATCTTCCGAAAAACAAACGATCCGTCGTCGGACTGACGTATATCTACGGCATCGGCAAAACGAATGCGCATAAAATCCTTGTGGCCGCCGGGATTCCTGACGATAAAAAAATTAACGATCTGACCGAGGATGAAGTAACGACCATCCGTGGGGTTATCACCGCCGATTACAAAGTCGAAGGCACGGCCCGCAGCGAGATGCAGCTTGCCATCAAGCGTCTGATGGACATCGGCGCGTATCGCGGACTCCGGCATCGCAAAGGGCTTCCGGTGCGCGGCCAGCGCACCCGCACGAACGCACGAACCCGCAAAGGCCGCCGCAAGACCGTCGCCGGAAAGAAGAAAGCAACAAAGTAATTTTAACGCGTAGGTCGGTGCTTCCAGCCCGACACCACCCCCAAGGAAGGTCGGGCTGGAAGCACCGACCTACGCAACAAGATCGAAAGAATGGCAAAAGCAGCAGCAGCAACCAAGGGTACCAAAAAGAAGAAAAAGATCCAGGCGGAATCGCTGGGCGTCGCGCATGTGAAGGCGACGTTCAACAATGTGATTATCACGCTTACGGATATTCGCGGCAACACGCTTTCGTGGGCCACGGCGGGTAAGATGGGCTTCAAGGGATCGCGCAAGAACACGCCGTTCGCCGCGCAGGTCTCGGCGGAAAACTGCGCGAAGGAAGCCTTCGATATGGGCTTGCGCAAAGTCGATGTGCTGATCAAAGGCCCCGGCTCGGGACGCGAAGCGGCAGTGCGCGCGCTCCAAACCGCCGGGATTGAAGTCCTGACCATCCGGGACATCACGCCCATGCCGCACAACGGCTGCCGCCCACCGAAGAAACGTAGAGTATAATTTTTTTTTGGGGGGGACCTCTCCCCGGCCCTCTCCTTAGTAAGGAGAGGGAGTTTTTTTAAAGCTGTAAACTCCAGTGGAACCATCATGGAGGAAGAAGGCAAGAATGACAAATTGCGAATTCGTAATTCGTCATTCGTAATTCGTAATTAAAAAGAATGGCTCGTTATACCGATTCATCGTGCAAGCTTTGCCGCCGCGAAAAGCAAAAGCTTTTTTTGAAAGGCGCAAAGTGTTACTCGGAAAAGTGTCCCGTCGAAAAACGGGCCTATCCGCCGGGTCAGCATGGCCTGAACCGGCGGCAGAAGGTCTCCGAATATGGCATTCAGCTTCGTGAGAAGCAGAAGGTTCGCCGCCTCTATGGAATGCTCGAAACGCAATTTCGCAATACCTTCGAAAAGGCCGCGAAACTTCGCGGCGTCACCGGCGAGAACTTAGTAAAGCTGCTCGAACGCCGATTGGATAATGTGGTCTATCGATTAAATCTCGCGCCCAGCCGCAAGGCCGCGCGCCAGCTTATTTTGCATCGTCACATTACGGTCAATGGCGGGATTTTGAACATTCCTTCCGCGCTCGTTTCGCCGGGCGATACCATTCAGGTGAAAGAATCCAGCCGTAGGCTTTCCGTCGTGCATGAATCGCTTCAGCGGACGCGCGGCGATTCGGCGGTGCCCAATTGGCTCTCGCTCGACAAAGCCAATCTCTCCGGAGTGTTTCTGGCGGTTCCCGAGCGAACGGATATTCCACTCAATGCCAACGAGCAGCTGATCGTCGAACTCTATTCCAAGTAACTTTAAGTGCTGAAGTGCTAAGTGCTGGCAAGTGCTTAGTATGAAGAAGCATAAAAAAAATTATAGAATCAAAGTTAAGTCGTTAAATGCCGTTCTTAAGAACAACTGGAAAAGAAGTTTTTGGAACTAAGCACTTAGCACTTTAGCACTTAGCACTTATTTAAGAGGAGCACGAAAAAGAAATGACTAATCTACACATGCCAGACCGGATCGAGCTTGATGGCTCGTCCCGAACGAATACCTACGGGCGGTTTATCGCCTCGCCACTCGAAGAAGGATATGGAACGACGCTCGGTAATTCGATGCGCCGCGTTCTGCTCGCTTCGATACCCGGCACTGCGTTTACCAGCGTCCGATTCGATGGGGTGCTCCATGAATTCTCGACGATGAAAGGCGTCGTCGAAGACGTGGCCGAGATTATCCTGAATTTGAAGGGCGTTCGGCTGCGCGCGGAGCAATCGAGTTCCACGCGCGTGCTTATCGACGTCAAAGGGCCGAAGGATTTTACTGCCGGTGATTTGCAGGAGCTTTCGCCGGAAATCGAAGTCCTGAATCCGAAGCACCATTTGTTTACGATGTCAAACGGCGCTCGCGTGCAGATGGAGCTTCGCGTCGGGCACGGACGCGGCTACGTTCCTGCCGAAGAAAACAAAACGCTCGATGCGCCGCTTGGCACCATCGCTATCGACTCGATCTACACGCCGATCGTGAACGTCCGCTACAATGTCGAGCCGACGCGCGTCGGACAAAAAACGGATTACGAGCGCCTCATCATCGAGGTCGAAACCGATGGTTCCCTTACGCCGGAAGAAGCGGTGACCATCGGCGGACGCATTTTACGCGATCACATCAACCTCTTCGTCCGCTTTGGCGGCGAAGAAGAAAAAGAAGAGCGCCGGCCTATTGCCGACAGCGAAACCGAGCGCATCAAGCAGGTGCTGCTCACGCCCGTCGATACGCTCACGCTTTCGGTCCGTTCGCAAAACTGCTTGCGCGCCGCGAACATCAAGAACATCGCCGAACTCGTCCGCAAGGACGAACGCGATCTTCTGACCTTCCGCAATTTCGGACGCAAATCGCTCGACGAACTCGGCAAGATCGTCGATTCACTCGGACTGACGTTCGGGATGGACGTCGATCACTATCTCGAACCGCAACCGACGGAAGCCAATTGAGAAGTGCTGAGTGCTAAAGTGCTAAGTGCTGAGTCTAAGACCACACTATAACATTTTAAGCGTTCAGCACTATAGCACTTAGCACTTTAGCACTTAGCACTCACATGAGACACGGAGTAAAAGGAAGAAAATTAAATCGCACCGCAAGCCATCGCGCCGCGACGATGAGCGGGCTTGCGACGTCGCTTTTCCTGCATAAGCACATTAAGACGACCGAAGCGAAAGCGAAGGAAATGCGGCATTACGTCGAGCCGATTATCACGCGGGCGAAGCGTTCGCTTGCGCTTGAAGGCGCGAACGCTGCTGCATCGCTCATCCACGCTCGACGTGAGATCGGGAAGGTTATCAAGGATGAAGCTGCGATAAAATCGCTCTTCACCGAGATTGCGCCGCGCTCGAAAGACCGTCCGGGCGGATACACGCGCGTGGTGAAGCTCGGCTACCGTCACGGCGATAACGCGGAGATGGCGATCATCGAGCTTGTCGATTGGAGCGGAACCGAAACTCCATCCGCGCCCACAGCAACCGCCGCCAAGCCGCGCCCAACGCGCAACAAAGCCAACACCGCCGAAGCGAAACTCGCCGAAGCGGAAGCCGCCGAGGAAGGCCCGAAAAAACCGCGTGCTACGCGGCGGAAGAAGGCGGAAGCAGCCTAATATTCGTGCTGCTCTAAATTTGAAAAGCTCCTGGAATTTTTTCAGGGGCTTTTTTATTTGATAGCTGAGAAGTTGACTGAACCCATTCAGAGTTAATCCGGTTAGAAAATAGCCATGCTAAATGCAAAAGAACAAGTAAGGGAATTGCTCGAAGTTCTTCCTGACGATGTGACATTCGACGACGTGCATTATCATATTTTCGTCCGCGAAAAAATCGACGAGGGTATAAAAGATTTGGAGACAGGTCGCGTTATTTCAGAAGAAGCGATGGAAGCTACTTTTAGGCAATGGCTCGAAGAATAGTTTGGTCCTACTCTGCGCGAAATGATTTAGAGTCGATCTACCGCTATCTCCGCTGTGGCTCTCCACTCTATGCCAAACGATTTCTGATTAAAGCTCGGGAAGCTGCACAATCGTTGAAGTCATTCCCTAATCGCGGAAGAATCATTCCCGAATATCCGGAATCCCCGGTACGCGAGATTTTTATTGATAGCTATCGCATGATGTATCGATTGGTCTTCGATTCGATTGAAATCGTCGGACTCATTCACATGTCGCGCGATTTTTTGCTGATGGGATCTGATTGAATGGAATAAACTCGGAAACCCTCTCGCCCTTCCACGCCTTTACGTGAGTTATGAAAACCACCGTCTTCCTCCTTTGTATTCCTTTCCTGGCTTTTCGATCGTCCTACGCGCAGTCTGATAGCGTAAAAGGCCCGCATCGCGTGCTTGTGATCGAGATCGCGAATGAAGTCGATGCCGGAATGGCTTCTTATGTCGAGCGAGCCGTGGAACAGGCGGAGAAAGACCATGCGGTTATCCTGCTGCACGTCAATACGCTCGGCGGCGCGCTGGATGCGGCAATAAAAATTCGGGATGCAATCCTGAATGCAAAAGTTCCGATGACGATTGCTTTCATAGATAAACGCGCGATTTCCGCCGGCTCGCTTATTTCGCTTGCTGCGCAAAAGATCGTGATGTCCAGCGGCTCGACAATGGGCGCAGCTACGCCGATCTACGCGACGGGCGAGAAAGCATCCGAAAAAGTAAATTCCTACATGCGCGCGGAAATGCGCTCGACCGCCGAGCGCAACCACCGCGACCCACGCATTGCCGAAGCGATGGTGGATGAATCCGTTGGACTCGATTCAAGTATTGGCATTACGCTACCACCCGGCAAGCTGCTCACGCTCACAACGGACGACGCCATCAAAGTAAAATACGCCGATACCACTGCGGAAACCATCGACGCCGCGCTCGCAGCCACCGGAATTCAGGCCACCGATATTATCAATACCGAGGAAAGCTTTGGCGATAAACTGATTCGCTTTCTTACTTCTGGAATAGTTAGTTCCCTCCTCATTATGATCGGCATGGCGGGAGCTTTTTATACCGTCAAGACCGGGCATTTCGGCGCAATCACCATCGCGGCCGTCGCGGCGTTCGCGCTCTTTTTTGGCGGACAATATATTACAAATGTCGCGCCATTTATCGCCATCGTTCTGTTTCTGGCGGGCATCACGCTGCTGCTCATCGAAGTCTCGCCGGTGCCGACGTTCGGGCTGGCCGGTGTGCTGGGAATTATTGGTGTCGTGGCCGGACTCTTCCTCGCGCTGGCCGGCAATCTTGAAACGCTCACCCCGGCACGGCTTACGCAGACCTTCGTGACGCTCGCCATTTCGCTTTCGGGCGTCATCGTGCTCGGGTACCTCATCGTAAAATTCGGGCCGAAAGCCGAGTGGCTGCAAAAATTCCGCCTCTTAGCGACGACCGCCGACACTACGTTCTACACGAACGAGCAGGCGCTTCTCATCGGCAAAAAAGGAATTACGCAAACCATGCTTCGTCCGGCGGGAATCGTTCTCATCGAAGACCGCAAGATCGATGCCGTCACCAATGGAGAATTTATCGCGCCGGGAACTGCGGTATCCGTCATTCAAATGACCGGGAATCGGGTTGTGGTGCAAGCCATTCAAGAGGAAGTGGTGACCCAACACGATGGGAACTCGTCTGAGCATGGGGATGCATTCGGCGGACGCATTGTCTGAACTATGATTCTTGTGATTCCATTGATTAGTGTGATTAGTGTGATTAGATTCTACCAATCATGCACATCATTCTAATCACAAAAATCATAGTTCAGACTAAGTATCGCTCTTCCCACAATGTTAGATTGAGCAGCGACCACAAAAGCTGCCCGTTATTGCGCGCGCCACTCGTATGCTCGTGAACGAGCCTCCGAATATAGACTATGTTCGTATGCGTTTTTAATAGTTCGCTTTGGAAGAGATGGTCTTCAAGGAAGGCGCGCAAATCTTTTTTCAGCCATTCATTCACCGGCGCGGCGAAGCCCATCTTTTTGCGGTAAATGTGCTCATTGGGAAGGATTCCCTCCGACGCTTTCTTCAGAATATATTTCGGCACATTGTTCGGGCCAAGTTTTATTCTTCTCGGCAACCGAAACGCGAATTCCACAATACGGTGATCCAAGAAAGGCACCCGCGCCTCGATGCTCGCCGCCATCCCGATTTTATCGACGCGCATCAAAAGAAGTTCCGGGAGTCTCTGCTTGAATTCGAGATACATCATGCGGCGCGTATATTCGGTGTTTGGATATGCCGCGTTGATTTCCTTATGCCATTGCTCAGCAAAGCCGAATGATGAATCTTGGTCATCGTAACCTTTAAGCATCCGCCGCTTGTGTTCTTCGGTAAATGCCAACGCGCCGCCCCAAAATAGTTCTTCGCCGCGTGAGAACCGGCGCAGGTATTCGCGGATGAGCGGATTTTTTACGAGCGGGCTTGCAGCGAGATAAGCTGCTCGCCGCACAACTTTTGGCGCGGCCATCCCAAGCGGCTTCCACATCCTATCGTAAAGCTTAATATCGCGGACGAGCCACGGATAACCCGCAAACTCCTCATCCGAGCCTTCGCCGACTTGCACGACGATCGTTCCCGAATCGCGCGCCAGCTTGCTGACGAAATAAAGCGGAATGCAAACCGGGTCGCCGTTCGGCTCGTCCTCGTGATAGGCAAGATTTGAAAGCACGCCTTCGGCGTCGTGCGAGTCAATCAAAACCTCGTGATGATCCGTCCCGAATTTTTTCGCAATCGCGCGCGCGTAGTGCATCTCGTTATATTTTTCGAGGTCCTTGAAGCCAACCGAGAATGTTTGTACCGGGCGAGACATCAGTTCCGCCATCAAGGCGACGTTCAAACTCGAATCGATTCCGCCCGAAAGAAACACGCCGAACGGTACATCCGACATCATGCGATCTTTAATGGATTGCCGCAGCAATCGCCGGATTTCTTCGATCGCTTCTTCTTCTGAAATATTTTCAAGCGGCGCACCGGCATTCAGCAGCGACCACCATGCTCGCTTTGTGATATTTCCTTTCGTATCGATTCTCAATGAGTGACCCGCTTCAAGTTTGAAGATTCCCTCGAACATTGTTGTCGGCGCGGGCGGCATCATAAGCGAAAGATAGTGCGGCAGCGCGCGCTCGTTGAGTTGCGCGTGAAGAGCGGGATGCTGGAGCAGCGCTTTGATTTCGCTCCCCCAAATGAAGCGTCCGTTTGGCGTGGCATAGTAAAGCGGCTTAATTCCTATCCTATCGCGCGCACAGAACAGCTCTTTTTTCTCATTGTCCCAAATGGCAATAGCAAACATGCCGAAAAATCTTTCGAGGCAAGCCTCGCCCCACTCCCGATAGGCGTAAAGAATGGTTTCGGTATCGGATTGGGACTTGTAGCGATACCCCTTTGCCTCGAGTTCCGAGCGAATGGCGCGATGATTATAAATTTCGCCGTTGAAGACGAGGGTGTAGCGGCCATCATGCGTGCTCATCGGCTGATGGCCGGCGGGGGTGAGATCGATAATTGCAAGGCGGCGAAACGTCAGGCCGCAAATGCCCGATGGCGCAATGTAATAGCCGGCGTCGTCCGGCCCGCGATGCACCATCGCGTCGGACATACGCGTGAGCAGCTCCGGAGTAATTTCCGGTCGCGTTGCAAAGCCATAATCGAATACGCCGCCGATGCCACACATGAGTGAACTCCTACGAATCTTGCCGCACTATGATTCGCCCTTCATCATCTCGGTCATTGCGAGGAGAGATGCAAACGGCGACAGCCGATTGCATCTCGACGAAGCAATCTCATGCAGTTTGCTACTCCGCCAAGGGATTGCTTCGTCGGATGTTCTCCCTCCGGTCGAACATCCTCCTCGCAATGACGTGGTATGGATTGAACTTTCTTTTCGCGCTCTCGCTTTCTTCAATTCTATTATGAAACGACGAGTCTTTAGCGGCATACAACCATCGGACGTGATCCACATCGGTAACTATATCGGTGCGGTCAGGCGGTGGGTCGAGTTGCAGGAGAATCCCGAAAAGGATAATATCTTCTGCATCGTCGATCTGCACGCGCTCACCGTTCCGCAGGATCCGCTGGTATTGCGCGACCGGACGCTGGAACTCATGGCGCTCTTTCTCGCCGTGGGTCTCGATCCGATGAAGAGCACGCTCTTCGTGCAGAGTCACGTTACCGTTCATGCCGAGGGAGCGTGGCTGCTGAACTGCATCACGCCGATTGGATGGCTGAACAAGATGACGCAGTTCAAGGATAAATCTATTAAACAGGAGACCATCCTTACCGGCCTGCTCGATTATCCCGTCCTGATGGCTGCCGATATTTTGTTTTACGATACGCATGAAGTTCCCGTCGGCGAAGACCAGAAGCAGCATGTGGAGCTGGCGCGTAATATCGCGGAGCGATTCAATTATCATTATGGCGAGACGTTTATCGTTCCCGAACCGATGATAGGCTCATACGGCGCGCGCATTATGGGTTTGGATGACCCGACATCTAAAATGTCGAAGAGCAGTTCGCATATAAAAGGGCATGCCATTCGCTTACTCGATGATCCGAAGGACATCGAGCGTGCGATCATGCGCTCAAAGACCGATTCTGGAAGCATGACCGATCATGCGCCCGAGATCCGTTTCTCGAAAGATATTGAAAAAGCCGGCGTTAATAATCTGCTTACGATCTATCAGGTGCTGACGAGTAAATCGCAGGAAGCCGTCGAACAGGATTTTGCAAATGCACGCGGTTATGGCGATCTCAAGAAGGCTGTTGCCGAAGTGGTAATTTCTGTGACGGAGCCGATACGCGCGCGCCACAGTGAGATCATCTCCGACCGCGCAGAACTCGAACGACTGATGAAACTCGGCGCCGAAAAAGCGCGCGCCATTTCTGAACCACGACTGCGAGACGTCAAACACAAAATGGGGTTGTCGCTCTGATAATAAATGACTGACCTCACGCAACAACGGCGGCGATACCTCATCGCAACGCTGGCAGCAACGATTGCCCTGCTTTCTTTAGATCTGTTTTTTCCACTTAGCTGGGATAATGAGATCTATCAGTCGATGGCAAGCGACCTTCTACGGTTTCATCAGCTTCCATATCTCGGTTCATGGGATCAAAATTTTCCGGGCATCGTCTATATGCACTGGCTTTCGATTGCATTGTTTGGAAATTCCGCGATTGGCTTCCGGTTGTTCGACTTCACGGTTCATCTGGGCATGGCATGGATGTTTTTTTCACTGCTCATCCGATGGCTCGCGCCGCGAACGGCATTCCTCGCGGTCGTACTTTATATGCTGCATTATATCGCGAACGGCTTTATGATGGCCGGCCAGCGCGATGCTTTTGCCGTCGCATTTTTGCTCATGGGAACCCTTCTGCTCTTCGCTGCGACAAAACACCTCGAACGCAGCACTGCGAAGTATTTTGCTGCCATTGGCTCCGGAATCGCCCTTACGATCATGTTCACCATCCGGCCTACGTATGGAACGTTCACGCTTGTTGGGTTTGCTTTTCTTCTTTTTCAGGATAAAAATCGCATACCGCTTGCAGCCTCTTACACGGCAGGCGTCACCTGTGTGATGCTCGCTCTCTTCATACCGTATGCAGTTCGGGCGGGAGGGATCGAGCAGTTCTATCTCTGCACGGTACGATACAATCTCGATATTTATGGCGTGATTCGTACTCCCTTGAAATTAGTATTCAAGGAATTTTGGATGCGAAAGTTATTCTTCGTTCCAGGCTTCGTTGGCATATTGCTCGCGATTTATCCTTCCCTTCGCCGCGCGTCCAGCGTTCGCGCGTTTTGGCAATCCATTACCCCTCCAATGTTGAGACAACGCTGGCTTTTCATAGGATACGGACTTAGCGCGCTCATCTCACTCCTCACAATGGGCAAATTCTTACCGTATCATTTCGAGCCGCTCATGCTTGTCCTGATGCCGTTTGCGGCATTGGGAATTGAATCGCTGATCGCAGCGATTCCGGGAAGGCCATGGAAAATTGTGGCCATTGCATCGCTATGTATTTTTTCCCTGTTCCGAGTCTATCCGCTTTACTTAGCCACTCCTTTCGCCCATGCGATTCTGAACGGAGAGCCCCTTGAAATCCCGCAAAGCGAAATGACCTCGGCGGAAGCTGGATTTCGAAGCAATGTGGATGCGGAAGTCGCAGCATATCTTGATAAAACGGCGCCTCTTGGCGAGCATGTCGCTTGTGTTACGCTCACTGCGGGTATTCGCTGGCGCACTGCGCATCCATGTGTGAGCCGGTTCACAACATTTTATCCTCTTTCGATGTGTGCTCCCGATGGTACGCATCCGGAGTTCCAACAAGCGTGGCGCAGAGAGTTCCTTGATTCTTTAATTGCAGATAAGCCCTACTATATCGTTCTCGGAAACGGACCGGCGGAGATCATCGATTGGGTGCGTATTCCGCCTTCGCAAAGCATTCACGATCTGGAAGGATTCGATAGCCTTATCCTTCCCCACTATCAAGCAGATACGACGATCGGTGGCTATACATTTTTGAAACGAAAGAACTAAGCTGCATCCTACCCCACATGCTTCTCTAAGAACGATTCCATCGCTTCATAGACTTCGAAGCGGTTTTCTTCGTTGTGGAAGCCGTGGCCCTCGTTCTCTTTTACGAGATAGGGCACGTCAATCCCGCGCTTTCGCAGCGCCTCGACGATCTGGTTCGATTCCTCGATGTTCACGCGAGGATCTTTCGCACCTTGCACGACCATGAGCGGCGCGCGAATTTTATCCACATGAAATACGGGGCTTGCGGCGGCGAGCAACTCCTTATCTTTCTCTGGATTTCCAACCATTTCGTACATCGATTCCAGCATGGGTTTCCAATACGGCGGGATCGTCTTCATGAAGGTAAAAAGATTGGATACACCGACATAGTCGATGCCACAGGCGTAAAGCTCCGGCGTGAACGTAAGCCCGGCAAGCGTGCAATATCCGCCATAGCTGCCGCCATAGATCGCAACACGCTTCGGGTCTGCAATTCCCTCTTTGATGAGCCAGAGGACTCCATCGCTGACATCGTCCTGCATTTTGCGTCCCCATTGCTTGAAGGAAGATTCCCAAAATTTACGTCCATATCCTGTCGAGCCGCGGTAATTCACTTGCAGCACGGCATAGCCGCGATTGGCGAGAAACTGGACTTCGGGATTGTACGTCCACCGGTCGCGCACCCACGGCCCGCCATGCGGATTGACGACTACGGGAAGATTCTTCGCCTCTTTACCGACCGGAAGCGTGAGATAGCCATGAATCGTCAGCCCGTCGCGCGACTCATAGGTTATGGGCTTCATGGACGCGAGTTCATTCTCGTGCAGCCACGGACTCACATCCGCAAGTTTATCGAGCCGGTCCGCCGCGAAATCATAAATATAAAATGTGCCGAGTGAGCGGTCGCTGTATGTTCGGACAATGAAGGTCTGCTCGTCCTTCGTATGATCGACGATGGTAATTTCGTAATTGGGAAGTTTTGCGGTAAGCTGAGCATAGAGCGTTTTGGTTGTGTCATCCAAAAATTCCCGCTGCGGTTTCCAGGTCGAGTAGCGAATGGTCGTGAGCACTTTTCGCTTCCTCGAAAATTCCATGCTATCGAGATCGACTTCCGGGTGCTCGTAAATCGTTTCCAGCTCGCGCGCATTGGTAATGTCGTATTTTACAACGGCCGACCGGTCGCGGCCAAGATTGCTGAGTGCGTAAATGGCGCTGTTGTCGAATGTAAAAAAGAGCGGCGCGAGTAATTCCTTGAAATTGGTGGTCAACACTTCCCGGAAGGACTCGGCTTCGCTCGCGCGATAGAGATACGTGCTATTAACGCCGTCCGTCCGAATGGCGATTCGCACTGCGCCGGTGTGATCGGTCTCCCACTGGGTGACATTGCCGGGATTTTCGGCGACGAGTTCCATCGCGCCTGTCATGACGTTCAACCGATAAACATCGAAGCATTCCGGATCGCGCCGGTTCATCCCGATCAGCACTTCGTTATCGATGTCTTCGAGCTGATCGACGATCTCGACTCTCACGCCGGGAAACGGTGTCAGGTCTCGCGCGTTTGTTCCTTCTTTATCGACGGCAAAAAGATGGAAATTTTCATCGCCATCGAAATCGCGTGTATAAATGAGGGTCGTGTTATTTTTCCATCCGTAGCTCGTGATGTCCCGCGTGGTCTCGGAGGTAACGCGGATGGCTTTGCCTTGCCCGATGGCATCGCGCGGCTCGACGAACACGTTCATACGGCGTTCATAGGATTCGGTGTGAGAAACGAAGTGCCCATCCGGAGAAATACGGTAAACGGCTTTTTCGGGATTACGAAAAAAATCCCGGAGGGGAATGCGGCTTGAGGAATCAGGCGAGGTAGGCATCAGGTAAGAGTGCAATAACAATTTAAATGGTTTGCCATAACATTGAAAGACACGCTCGGTTTCCCTCAGATAACAAAGAAATTTCCAGTTTGACGAATCTAATTGCGCTCGAAAATGATTAGAGAGACGATGGATGCTCTCGCAGACACCTTAGCCGCAACCGCGCAGCCGCTTTATAAAGTCCGGCTTTCGAAGGATGACCGCTCATCCGTGTTCGAAGGGCCGCTGGACTTGCTGCTTTTTTTCATTAAGCGGGACGAGCTTGATATTTACGATATTCCCATCATGCGGATCACGCGGGAATTTCTCGAATACCTGCGCCTCATGGTCGCGCTCGATCTGGAGATCGCCGGGGAGTTCATCGTCGTTGCCGCCGAGCTATGCCAGATCAAGGCCAAAATGCTGCTACCGCGTGAGGAACGCGTCGATGGCATAGAAGAAGAAGACCCGCGCACCGATCTTGTCCGGCGATTGCTCGAATACCGCCGGTTCAAGGAAATGGCGGAAGAGCTTCTGACCATGAGCGAGGAGCAGCGCAAAGTCTATTTCCGAAAATACTACGCTGCCGACGAGCGTTCGGACGCTCCTCAGGAAGAAGAAAATCTGCTGAAAAATGTCACGATCTTCCATTTGATGAACGCATTTCGCCGCGCGGTCGAGCGCGCGCCGCGCATCAAGCGGACGCATGATGTGGAGCTGATTCCGGTATCGGTCGAGGAACAATCGGAGATGGTCCTCACAACGGTTTCGATGCGCGGCGAAGTCAACTTCGCCGATATTTTTGCGGAATTCTTAGAGGAAGGAGACGTCGAGGATTTCTCGCCGGCGCTGAAACTGCGCATCGCCGTCACCTTCATTGCTATTCTCGACCTTGTGAGAAGCCGCCTCGTTGCTATCCGACAGCACGGCATATTCGATGACATAATTTTGTTCAAGCCGTAACCGATGACCTACACTTCCGAATCTCTCGCGCCCATCATCGAAGCGTTGCTCTTTGCGAGCGATGAGCCACTCAGCGCGCAGGAACTTCGCGCGCTCGTGCTCGGGGAAGAATTTATTGAAGAAGAAAAACTGCCTCCAGTAATTGAGGCACAATTAGGATTAGAAGAGACTCCGTTCGCGCTCACTCCGGACATGGATGTCGCTGCCGGCCCGGGCGAACCACCGTCAGAAGCTGCGCCAGAAAAAAAGCGAAAAAAACGACAACTCATCGAACTTCCCATCATCCACGAAGCTGTTGAGCTTCTGAATGCCAGTTACGAATCGAGCAACCGCGCATTTCGTTTGATCGAGATTGCGGGAGGGTATCAATTTTCCACGCGCGCGGAGTTTGGCGAGTATGTTGCGCGGCTTTTTCGGGAACGATCCCGCAGGCGGCTTTCCGGCGCGGCGCTTGAAACGCTGGCCATCGTTGCCTACAAACAGCCCGTCTCGAAAAACGACATCGAAAATATCCGCGGCGTCAATTGCGACGAAGTGTTGAAATCCTTGCTCGAAAAAAACCTCATCACCATCACGGGCCGCGCGGAAACGGTGGGAAGGCCGCTGCTCTATGGAACCACCATCGACTTCCTCCGTCATTTCGGACTTCCAAGAATTCAGGATCTTCCACGCCCGCGCGAAATAGACGAACTGATGAAAGAAGAATCCGTCCGCGCCACAACGCTCGAAGAAGCGGCGACAGAATTTGTCGATCCTGAATTTGCCGGGTCCGAAATGGATGTCACCGTCGATGAAGCCATTGCTGCGGCAAGGGAACTTTCCGAATACGCAGAAGACGCCTCCGCTGAGAACGTCGAGCAATCACAATAATCTCCTCTCGCAACTATGCCCCCACCACGCCGAGAAAGTAAACGATCGACCGGTAAACCTTCCGCACGGTCAGGATCGTCCACGATGCGCCAAGCAAGACGCGACGGGCCAACCGCGCGTCCCACACGCCGCCCCGCACTAAAAGCAAAGCCGATGGGAGACCGGCCGCGCGTTCACAGCGCAAAACCCGCATCGTCCTCGCTATCGAAACTCGTGAAAAGAACGGATCGGCCCGCGAGGAAAGATGACCCGGCATCGCCGGCCACGCGCCCACGCCTTGCAAAACCGCGCGAAGGTTTTCGCGGAGGGCCGCGAACGGCTACTCCGCGCAGCGGTTCTCGAAGTTTCACTCCGAGAACAGGCGCTCGAAGTCTGACGCCAAGAACGGGTTCCCGTAACATAACGCCAAGAACGGGTTCCCGTAGCATAACGCCAAGAACAGGTTCCCGTAGCATCACGCCAAGAACAGGCGCGCGAAGTTTTACTCCAAGATCCGGTTCTCGTCCATTTACACCACGAGATGGCGAACGAAGTATTACGCCGAGAAGAAGTGTGGGCAGACCCTCCTCCGGCCCTCCGCGCGATAGAAAAGTTTTTCCGCCGCGAGCGGTTTCGCCAACACTGCGTATCCGAACGGCGGATGGATCGCTTTCGACGCCCGCGCCTATACCTTCACCGGCGCTTACTCTGAAGCGCGTCAAGAAAGCGCCGGAAAAAGCTCCGCCAGGCGTGCCCAGCACCCTCGGAGAAACGGGAACCGTGCGGCTGAATAAATTTATCTCGAACGCCGGAATTACCTCGCGTAGAAAAGCGGATGAGCTTATCACCAAAGGTCTGGTAACTATTAATGGTAAAGTCGTTACCGAACTTGGTGTGCAGGTGAAGGCGTATGAAGATCATGTGACAGTCAATGGCGAGACGATTTCGCTGCGCCCGCGCTATCTGTATCTCCTGCTGAACAAGCCGAAGGATACCATCACCACCACGAGCGATGAGAAGGATCGCACGACCGTGCTCGATTATGTGAATACGCAGGAGCGCGTGTATCCCGTCGGCAGGCTCGACCGCAACACCACCGGAGTGCTGCTGCTCACCAACGATGGGGAACTTACGAACCGGCTCACGCATCCAAGTTTCGAGATCGAGCGAGAATATCATATTACATTAGATAAAAAATTAGAGATCGCAGACGCAAAGAAAATCGCTGCCGGAGGAATTGACATTGGCGAAGGCGACGTGACCGGCCCGGCGGAACTTTCCATCATGGAAACGCCCATGGAGATCGTGCTGAAAATTAAGGAAGGAAAAAACCGCGAGGTGCGCCGTATCTTCGAAACCTTAGGCTATGAAGTAGAAAAGCTCGACCGCGTAACCTTTGCCGGACTCACGCACCGCGGCATGTCGCGCGGCGAATCCCGCCCGCTTACACCGCAAGAGATTCATCGGTTGAAGAAAGAGGCGGGGATGGAATCGTAGGATATAGGAGCCCCAGAACGGAAATTATTGTAACTGTATGACTTCAAGGTCAATCGTCATATGCTATGCGCATGAGGATGCCAGCTATATTGAATGGCTTGATAGGCATCTTGCTGTGCTAAAACGTCATCAACAAATACGATATTGGAGCGACAGGAATATCCCTGCTGGCACCGACCCCGACGAAGCTATCGCAAAGACCTTTTCCAATGCAGGATTAGCAATTTTACTTGTAAGTCAGAGCCTCTTGAACTCCTCATACGTGCTTGAAAAAGAGTTACCTCTTCTTAAGAAAAATAGCATTCGTGTTATTCCAATCGCGGTAAGACCGAGCAGTTATTTTTTGGATCCAACTATTAAACAAATGCAGTTTTTTAATGATCCAGAAAAACCTTTGTCCAAAATTAATGATACCGAAAAGGAAGAACTTGGTGTGGAATTGACTCGGGAAATTGTTTCTCACTTTCAGTCGATCGGCCCATCTATTGAGGAAGAGATACCCAGAGAAGTTGTCGATGAGCGATTATCAAAACTCTTTCGCTTAGGCATTCCAGCAAGCGTTCCAATTACTGCATTACCGAAACTAAACGCACCTTCCGATTTGGTAAATCTGCTCTCAGAAAAAGGCGAAAAGATAATCACAGTAAGCAGAACACCAGACAAGCGAGTTTTTCACTTTTCTCTCGTATCTCTTGATACTAAGCAAAAAATTTCATTAGATAATCAGCGATTCAAAATTCAGCGTCAGGGCATTGAAGAGACCGTGTTCGAAACAATTGAGAAAGAACCTTATTCGATAGAGCTACGCCTGAGCCACACCAGCCCAGCTGCTTCAACAAAAATTCATATTAGCGCAACAAATTCAACTGTTCTGGATGTGTTACCGGCATATAGGTTTACGAATTCCATGAAAGAGTATGGTTGCAAAATATTTCTTGATGACTTCGGGAAGGAAATCGGAAGGTCAGAACCTATTGGCCTTGAAGAAGGAGCCAATGGGTTTGTGGAACTATTAGAAAGAATTCTTGACATTCAAAAAGCCTTTAAACGGGTTTTTCAATTGCCGGGAGAGGAAGAATTCGAAGAGCAAGCAAATATCGCTGATGAGATACACCAAATTATAACCGATGGTAAGCGTGAAGGTTCGGCGTATAAAGCCGAGATGAAGGTTGACCGAGCTATGTTGGAAAGAATTCTCAAAGCTACGCGACCAAATGAAACAGCAGAGGTAGTGTTCTCAGGCGAGATGGCTTTCGAATTAATGGGGCAACCAATTATTGTTGGTCCGGAAATTAACACAATTCAAGATGCGCTCTTGGAGGATCGAGAACGCCTACAAAAAGAGTTAGAGGATCCCGAACGGGATTCTTTCGAACTGATTGTTAAGTCACAGGGTGCTCCTGTTGTCGTCACTTATCCGAACTGGCCTCGTGATGAGTCTGAATGAATATCTCGCACAAATAACTGCCTCATCATAACCTGCTTCCCTCCGGCGTGTATTTTGTAAGCGATGGGCACACGCGGGCGAAATTTGTGAAGGAATGAGGGGCACTGCTGGCATTTTCCCCCTGTAAAAGTCCTATAATATGCGTTTTTTGGCAGGAAAAACGGAATTTTTGAGAAAAAAGCAAAATTTATAGGTGATTATCCCCTTCACAAACCTGTTTTCTCTGTGGCACGTAGTTGGATGCTTATTGAGCTATGAAAAAACAAGTAGGGAATTTAGTACAACTCGCTGAACATTATCATGATGAGGACGCGGCTCGTAAGTTCTTGGAGAACTTGCGCTGGCCGGATGGCATTGCCTGTGTGCATTGCGGCTCGACAAAGGCTTACCGTTTGCGTCCAAAGGCCGATTCGAAGAAGCCCGGACGTAAGGGACTCATCAAGTGCGGTGATTGCAAGAAGCAATTCACCGTGACCGTGAAGTCGATCTTCGAGGATAGCCATATTCCGCTTCAAAAATGGGTCTATGGCATTCACTTATTGTGTTCCTCGAAAAAGGGAATGAGTGCTCATCAACTGCATCGAGAACTTGGCATCAGCTACGAGAGCGCATGGTTTATGGCCCATCGTATTCGCTTCGCAATGGCACAATCGCCGTTCGCCGAAAAGCTGAATGGTGTGGTCGAGGCAGACGAAGCGTATATCGGCCCTCGCCATCCTCGTTTTGGCGGCAAGAGAGGACGCGGGACAAGCAAGCCAGCCATCTTTGCAGTAGTACAGCGTGGCGGGGATGTGCGGGTGTTCCCAATCGAGAGTGCAAGTGCTCAAACTTTGAAAAAGCATATCCGGGAGAACGTCAGCAAAGAAGCTACGATCATGACGGATGAACTCTTGGCGTATCGCGGACTCGATGCAGAGTTTGCGGGCCACGAAAAGGTGATGCACAGCGCAAACGAATACGTGCGCGGTGACGCTTACACGAATACAGTGGAAGGATTTTTCGGAATCTTAAAGCGCGGTGTCAGTGGAGTCTATCAGCATGTGAGCCACCAGCATCTTCCACGCTATCTCGCGGAGTTTGAGTTCCGATACAACGGACGCAAGATCAGCGACGGAGAGCGAACTATTCGTGCGATTCGGGGATTTGAAGGGAAACGCTTGATGTACCGGGACTCCAGGCCATCGGCAAGCTAATCCGTGAAGAGCAACGCCAGAAGAAAATCATCCAACAGCACGAACGCAAAGCCCGTCAAGCGCAAAGATGGCTCACGGCTTACGCTCGCGCCGCTCACAACGGAAGAGGCAATCGTTGCCCTGTTTGCGGCAAAGCCCCAAAAGCGTTCAGGCGCGAAGAAATTGCGTGGAACCAGCTAAACCTTTTCACGTTTTAGCCGTAATTCATCTTATCTCATGGCATTACCACCACTTACAACCCAAGCGCCACCAGCCACAAACCCCAAAATTGGCTTTTGGATGAATTATGATTTGGGCTTGCAGGGCGACTACAAGGGTCTTTTCGGATGGCTTGACACAATGGGCGCGAGAGAGTGCGCAAGTACGTTAGCGTATTTCGAAAGAGAACTGCCGACGAGCGGGGATGCCGAAGAGGTAGCAAACGAAATTGTAGCAGAACTTCGGGATAAAATCCGCCTGAAAGATACCGATAGAGTTTACTTAATCGGAGCAGGAGGCCAACCCGAAAAGCGCCTAATAACGGGTCGTTTTATTGTTGGTGGACGGAGAACTAAGGCTCCCTGGGAAGGGTACGGCATTCAGCAAGAAGTTCCTGCCGATACACCCGCAGTGGTATAGACGTGGCTAAAAGAGCAATCGCCGATTCATGCTATTGTCTTGGTTTGGTTGATCCTTCCGACCAACACCACGAGGCTTCGATAAAGCTATTTTCCGATGCGGGTACGCACGAGCTGTTAATACCGTGGCCCTGTCTTTATGAGACGGTTTCCACGCGCCTCGTTAAACAACCTGAAAAGCTTTCTGCCTTTGAAAAACTTCTGCCGACCCTGACAAGGATTGACGACTCCCCTTACCGAGAATTTGCATTGGAAAAAGTGTTTGAGCCAAATTTTTTCGGAGGACATCCAAATCTTACTGACTGGATAATCAGAGCAATTCTTTCCGACGATAATTTACGCATTGATGCACTGATAACCTTCAACCATAGGGATTTTAAAGACGTGTGCTGGGCGCGAGGTATAGAAATTATACCCCACAAGGATGACGACCCCTAATTATTAGAAGGAGTGTCGGGAATTAATGACGGAACTCCGGGCTAAACTACTGAACCTTCACTTCAATAGGCTCGGCGAGGTAAAAGGCTGTGGAGCTTGCTCCATCGATGTAAACATGGACTACGCCATCGTTGGGTTTCGCTGCGCGTGCGGCTGAAATAATTCCACTATCCTTGATTAAAATACCCGTCAATACAATGGCGATAACGGTCAGGACGATCTTGGTGTATAGGTCTGATTTCATTTCAAAATTACAAAGATACGAAATTTCCAATCAACAGCCTTGAATTACGTTGTCTTTCTCACGGAAAACAGGTTTGTGAAGGGGATAATCATCAATTTATATGATAAAATGAAACATTTGTCTTTTTACACGTATAAAGCCCACTGCGAGCGTTGAGAGTGTATAAATTCCGCTGCCGGTACAGGCATGAGTTATCCCTGCACATGGATGAGATTCGCATAAAATGCGATGATTGGCTAACGCGATGACCCCTCATCCACTGAAATCTATTTGGCGCACTGGGGGTGATCAAAAAGTCCTGGGCGGGTCTACCCTTAGCTTGGGGGACATCGATCACCGGAGTTCATTGAAAATTGATTGAGGCCTGTTGTAGTGTACTCTAAGCAGGTCTTTTTTGGCTTTGCTGGCCATGCACCTACATTCCCGCTTCGATCGCTTTCAGGATCATCTCGGCGACGCGGAGGGCGTTCAGTCCATCCACGCCGGAAACGAGGGGGGTGGTATCCTTCAGAATGGCATCGCGGAAAATTTCGAGCTCGTATTTCAGCGGGTTCATATCGCGCACATTAGGCTTTTCGTAAATAATGTTCCTGGGAACATTTCCTTTTTCGATTTGCCCAAGCTTCATGGTCAACCCCGCGTGGCTGGTGGCGTCCTCGCCACCAGATTCCAGCCGAAAGACATCCACGGATTTCGTTCCGAAATCCAGCGAGAGATACGCTTCCTTCGCAAAAATTCGGAGCTTGCGCATCGGCGTTTGCGAAATGCGGCTGGCCGTCACGTTGGCAACCGCTCCATTCTCGAATTTAATGCGGGCGTTTGCAATATCCAATTCTTCGGAAACGACGGCTACTCCCGAAGCATCGATGGATTTCACGGGAGATTTAACGAGCGAAAGAATAACATCGATGTCGTGAATCATGAGATCGAGCACCACGGCAACATCGCTGCCGCGCGGCTGGAACTGCGCCATGCGGTGCGATTCGAAAAATCGGGGATCGTCGAGATATGGCTCCGCAGCCAGCAGCGCAGGATTGAACCGCTCGATATGCCCAACCTGAATTTTTACATTACGCTTTTTCGCAAGCTCGATCAATTCTTCGGCTTGCTCGGTCGTAGTTGTGATCGGTTTTTCGATCAGGACATGCTTGCCCGCTTCGATGGCTTGCTTTGCAATCGCATAATGCGATGGCGTGGATGTTACGATGGAAAGGGCATCGATCTGGTGCAAGAACGTAGAAAAATCTTCGAAGCTTTCGATGCCCGTTTCGCTCGAAACGGTGCTTGCTGCCTCAGGACTTACATCATAAATTCCGGTGACGGTAACGCCATCGACTTCCTTCCAAAGTTTGGCGTGGATTTTCCCTAAATGGCCGACTCCGGCAATACCGATTCGAAGCATTGTATAAATAATCAGAGGGCAAATACTTCTTCGACGTTCATGCTGAATCCCGGGAACATCGCGGATTCGAGCACAGCAGGAGCACGTAGCAAAGCTTCAGTCCGATAAAAATTTCCGTCATTGACCATGATCTCAATGGTCTGGTCTTCGGGGTCAACGATCCAGTATTCTTTCACCCCACGCTCGCAATACACAGCTTTCTTGTGAGAGTAATCGTAATAGGCGGTCGAAGGCGAAAGAATTTCAATCACTAAATCAGGTACGAAGTGAATACGGTCATGCGGGCCGATGGAGGGTAGCTTTTCCTTCCGAATGAAGATCAGATCGGGCTGATAAATATCCTCTTCCGTAAGGTGGACATCCAAGGGTGAAAGCGCCAACTCACCAAGGCCGTTCTTTCGAACGAAAGGCCTGAGTTTTTCAAAAATATTAGCAATAATCCCTTGATGAAAAAATGTCGGACTCGGACTCATAATTAATTCTCCGCCAATCAGTTGATACGGCGCACCTTCAGGCAGTTGCTCGTAATCTTCTTTCGTATATCGCTTTTCGGTGGTTAGCAGCATAATAAATCGTACCTCAAAGTCCTAAAAGCATCTCACGCTGGATTCGTTCACGAAACCTATCCTGTGCATCCTTTTCATCCTGTAAATCGTGGTTTGGTTTACCAACGTTCAGATTTTGGATCTCGGTTCATCAGGTCGTTCGTGGCCTCGCGCGGGTCTTTGTGTTCGAACAGGATTTTGTAGGTCTGCTGAACAATCGGCATTTCGATCTTATGAAGCTCGGCGAGATTCTTAGCCGATTCCGCCGTCGAGACGCCTTCGGCGATCATTTTTAAATCATGCAAAATTTCGGGAAGTTTTCTTCCGCGTCCAATTTGCTGGCCGACGAAGCGATTGCGAGAATGCTTGCTCGAACAGGTGACGAAGAGATCGCCGAGTCCCGCGAGTCCGCTAAACGTATGCTCTTCGGCGCCGAGCGCGATGCCCAATCGTTGCATTTCGGCAAGCCCGCGCGTTACGAGCGCCGCCTTGGTGTTGTCGCCGAAACCCGCGCCCTCGGTAATGCCAGCGCAGATCGCAATAACATTTTTCAGCGCAGCAGCAAGCTCGACGCCAACGACATCGGAACTGGAATAGACTCTGAAATAGGGCAGAAAAAACGCGCTCTGCACCTCACGCGCAACATCATGCTCCAAACTTGCGGCAACGATTGCGGTGGGAACCCTTCGCGCAACTTCTTCTGCGTGGCTCGGCCCGGAAAGCGCAACGGTGCGGGATGCATCCACGGCAAGCGCATCGGAAATAATTTCTGTCACTCGAAAGAGCGTGGTCTTTTCAATTCCTTTTGACGCGCTAACGTAAATCGCGTCCGTTCGAGCAATATATTTGGAGAGTTCTACAATAACTTCGCGCGTGGACTGACACGGCAGCGCAAATACATAAAGTTCCTGGCCCGAAAGCGCGGAAGCCTCGTGCGTAATTTCAATGGTGGGAGAAAGCTCGATGCTGGGAAGGTAAACGGCATTCTCATGAGTGCGTCGAAGCTCTTCGGCAAATGCTTCACGCCGCGCCCAGAGCGTTACGCAGTGACCGCGCTCATCCAGCAATCGGGCAAGCGTGGTTCCCCAGCCACCGGCGCCAATGACGGCCGCATTCACCCTTTACTAAAGATGCGAAGGCCTTCGAAACGGTGCTCGCGGTTCGCAAGCAGCCGCGCGATATTCGAACGGTGCGTATAAATCAAAAAGGACGAGAGGCCAATGGCGAAGAAAATAAGCGTGTTATAGCCGGTGATTTGAACGCCGAAAGCATTCTCCCGAAGGAACATCGTCGTGGGCAGCGTGATGGCGGCGATAATCGATGCGAGCGAGACGTAACCGCTGAAGAATACCACCAAAAGAAAAATTCCTACCGCGACCGCAACTTCGACCGGCGCAACGCCAATCATCATACCCGCTGCGGTGCTGATTCCCTTGCCGCCGCGAAATCCTGCAAAAATGGTAAAGACATGTCCGAGCACGGCAGAACCGCCGGCAATCAGCCGGAACACGGTGATGTCCTGAAACGGCGTGGCATTATGAAATGGAAGGCCATTGTAAAAATAGGTTGCGAGCAAAATGACGCCTAAGCCTTTCGCTAAATCGAGAATTTGAACCGCCAGACCGAGTTTCCAGCCGAGCACGCGAAACGCATTCGTCGAACCGATGTTGCCCGAGCCTTTCGAGCGGATGTCGAAGCCGCGAAATTTTTTCGAAATAATAATGCCGAACGGGATCGAGCCGATGAGATAGCCCGCGATGATTACGAATATGAGATTGAGCATTCCTTAGTGATATTCCTCCGTTTTTGGCAAAAACACGCTGATTTCGCCAAAGTCGCTTCGATGCAGGAGAGGCTTAACACAACCGTAACCGGAATCGTTGATAGATTTTTTAATTCAATGAAAAAGCCCCCTTCCTTGAAAAGGAGTGGCTTTTTCAGGGTCGCCATTTCGGCACTCGGAGTTTACCTTCCGCCGTGGGCACTTTCAACTTCCCGCGCGGCTTTTCAGGGCAGTACATCATGCTTCCGAAACGGCTTCTGGCACTTACCCTCTTCGCCCCTAATGATAACCCAGGACGATATTCTCTTTGAGGTCGATACGCCGCTTGGGTTCAACGTGCGAGTAACGAAAGCGTATTGGCGCACGATCACCACCCAAAAGCATCCGGTCATGGAAGGACAAGAAGAGCTTGTCCGCGCCACCATTCAAGATCCCGAAGAGATTCGCCAAAGCAAAAGCGACCCCTCGGTGTATCTTTTTTACCGACCGTGCGTTCTAAACGCTGGGTCTGCGCGGTAGTTAAAGAGTTGAACGAAACATCGGGATTTTTGGTCACAGCTTATATTACCGAAGCGATCAAGGAGGGAGATAGAATATGGACCAGATAAAAGTCTATTACGATGAAACCGGACGGACGCTGACTGTCTGGTTCGATGACCCTGCTCAGGAATCGGTGGCAGAGGAAATTGGAGATGAGATCATTGTGATGAAGTCCGGCAGTGGGAAGGTTCTCGGCTTCGAAAAGCTGAACGTCCATTATCCACACCCGAGTGAATTGCGAGTTGCCTTCGAACATGCGCACTAATGGCATAAGAATGTTTCCGAAACGGCTTCTCGCACTCACCCTCTTCGCCGCGCTCGCGGTAGCTATGAGATGGAATAACGAATGAATAACACATTATTCTATGCACCATACTTCAAAACGGAGGTCGTTTTGACATCCGAACGCAGAAGTCATATTCTTTCCCGGCATTCGGACTTAGGTTCCTCGGAAGAGTTGGAAACGATGATTTTGGAGACACTTCGCACTCCGTCAATCATTCAGACATCAAGCACGGACAAACACGGGATAGTATTCGTTAAATGGCATCCGGAATTGCACAACGGAACGTTCTTGCTTGTTGTTGTAATCGATGACCCGGAACGGAAGTGGATTATCACGGCATATAGTTCGCACGAGGTACCGGAAGGAGAAATTCTATGGCAGGAAGATTAACGTTTCACTACGATCAGATCGGCGATATTCTGTATATCGACCGGTGTAAGCCCTACGCCGAACAGGAATCGGAGGCGCTTGGCGACGATGTCGTCGTGCGGCTGAACCCCGGCACTAACGAAGTCGAGAATGTGGAAATTCTCTTCTACTCGAAGCGTCTGAAGCAGACGAACGATTTTACGCTTCCATTCCTGACCGAAATGCGCCTCGCCGCATAAAAATAAAACTCATCATGCTCCCGAAACGGCTTCTCGCGCTCCCCCTCTTCGCCGCGCTCGCGGGTTCTTGAACTATTGTATCACTATTTGAGGTTTTTTTTCTATGGAAGCAAACCAAAATGGGCGTCTAAGTAAAATCGAAGAGTTGATCATCAAACACGATGAGCGAATGAACGCTCTTCACGATATAATCGGGATGCACGATGAGCGAATGGCAGTCCTCGAACGCGCGCTGGAAAACACAGAGCGTCTGCTCGTCCTCGAAGGAGACCGCATCGACCGGTCGGAGCGCATCGAAGCACGGCAAAACGAATTATTCGCCGAGATTTCCGAACAACTGCGAAATATGAACCGGCCCTAAAGCACACCACCATGTTCCCGAAACGGCTTTTCGCGCTCATCCTCTTCGCTACCCTAACCCATCCTATAGATGTCTGATGCTCTTTTCCCTTGCCCGTTCCTCGGCGAGAACGTACATCTCACTTCTGAGCGCATCGACCACATTCGAAGCGGGCATCCAGAGTTTAAGGCAATGGAGCTGAGCGCAATGGTACAAACCATTCGAATAACCATAGAAAATCCCTCCATCGTGGTACGATCGCGAAAGGACGCGGACGGGATCATCTTCGGACGATGGGATGCTAAACTATACGGCGGCAAATGGGTGGTCGTTATCGTAATATCATCGAGCGAACGAAACTGGGTTATTACCGCTTTTATTTCACGATATCAACCGAAGGGAATACCATTATGGACACACGGCTAAAATTCCACTACGATCGCACCGGCGACATTCTTTATATCAATAACTGCGAACCCTATCTCGGGCAGGAGTCCGAGATGCTGGAGGACGAGATCGTCGTGCGTCTGAACCCGACAACGAATGCCGTGGAGAATCTCGAAATTCTCTTTTTCAGCAAGCGAATGGAACAAAGCAGCGATTGGAGTATCCCGGTTCTCGCCGACCTTCGCCTCGCAGCATAAAAGTTAACGTTCCCATGCTCACGAAACGGCTTCTCGCGCCCACCTTCTTCGCCGCGCTTGCGGTGATGCCGGAACCTTTGCTGTGTGTGGAACCGGCACCGGCACCGGTGTAGGGCGGTACGCTTTTGAGCGCACAGGCAATAAAATGTGTTATATTTGTAGTTGAACATTCGTTCGAACCGCCTCGCGAGGTGACAAGTCCCCCGGTCCCGGCCCGCTCCAATGCTCCGATAATACGCCTGGAAACGCCAGCATATTCCCCTTTCTAACCTTTTTCTATCGAATTTCTATGAAAAAACACTTGCTTCTTTATGCTGCCGCATCGCTCCTGGGCGCTACGGCCCTCCTTCCTTCGCGCGCGAGTGCGCAGTTTACCAATGGCTCGAACTATATCGGTCCGGAACTCGGGCTGGGAATTGGTTTTGGCAACGGTGTTATGATTGGCGGAATGTTCGAAACGCCGATCACGAATCCCGGCACCGTCGGACCGGGCCGGCTCGCCATTGCCGCTCGGATCGATTATTGGAGTTGGTCGGATAATGCTTATTCCGATTATTCCTATACGTATTCGTACATTCCTATTGGAGTCCTTTGCGATTATCACTTTGTGCTTCTTGATCCGAAAGGGATCCAGTCCAAGTGGGATCCTTTTATCGGGATTGGGCTCGGATACGTCATCGTCAGTTCGAGTTACTCTGGGCCTGCCATTGGCGATGGCTTCAATCCTTCGTCGAGTTATGGAAGCGGCTTGTTTTTCACCGGGCAGGTTGGAGTGCGATATTTCTTTTCACCGTCGATGGCGATTCGTGCGGTATATGGTTTGGACTATCTTCCATTTTGCGTGGGTTTCGACTTCAAGTTCTGAGCGAACCGGAAAATCTCGTTTCGCAAGGTGATGGCCTTAGGTCATCACCTGCGTTTGCAGCGCAATTTTTTAAGTTCTAATCTCGAACAACGCCATGAAATCATCCATATTTACACTTTCGCTTCTCTTCGCATTCACCACCGCGCATGCTCAAAGCGTCGCTAAGGCCCGAGTCAACCTCGGCCCCAATATCAACACTCCGGATTCCACCGAGTCGCATCCTGTGCTTTCACCAAATGGGAAATATTTATATTTTTTCCGGGGCGATCTATGGACAAAGAGTATTTTCCGTTCGGAATGGAACGGCAAGGATGGATGGGGGAAGGCCGTAGAAATTTCCGAACTCGACAAGAGAGGAAAGGGTGAGGTAGAGTTCGCTTATCCCGATGGCAACCGCTTAGTGCTCAGAGGTAACTATGGAGGCATCGCTGGTTTGTTCGTGACAGATTTTAACGGGACTTCGTGGTCCGAACCACGGCCTATTCCGTTCGAGCACACTTTAGGGGTGTTTGATTTGGATTATTTGGATGCTACGTTCAGCGTTAACGGTAAAGTGATGATTCTTTCCAATGGTACCAAGCTGTATTTGAGCGTTCTTCGTTCGAGTGAAGTTTGGAGCGACCCAGTCGCCATCTCGAAGCTAAATGCAGGGACATCTTCCTATACTCCGTTTCTCGCCTCGGACAACAGGACTCTTTACTTTTCCGCCGACGGGTATGGAACACTCGGAGGAAACGACATCGTGAGAACTACCCGACTGGACGATTCCTGGTTGGATTGGAGCACACCGGAAGATCTTGACAGTACTATTAATTCTCCCGCTTGGGAATCATATTTCTATATGAGTGCCGCTGGCGACGATGCTTATGTGGCGAGTCAGGCGGATGGGAATGGTGACCTATACAGGGTCACAATCGATCCCAAAGAACGCCCTAACCCTGTCGCTCTAATCACGGGGACCGTCATCAATGCAAAGACAAAAGAACCGCTCGCAGCGGAGATCACTTATGATGATATTGAAGCGAATCAGAATGCCGGCGAAGCGAAGACGAATGCGCGCGATGGTAAATACAGCGTAGTCCTTCAATATGGGAAAAAGTATAGCATCGCGGCGCGAGCCGAGCATTTTTATGCACTCTCAGATTTCCTCGACCTGACAACAGTGAGCACGTACCAGGAAATCAACCAAGATATCCTGATGATGCCGATGGAGGTGGGCGCGACCATCGGACTCAAGAACCTGTTCTTTGAAACGGGCAAGGCAGAGCTTCAAGCAACGTCATTTACGGAATTGGATCGGCTATGTGGCTATCTGCGCTCGTACCCTTCACTACGCATTCAAATTGGAGGGCACACCGACAATGTCGGATCATCTGGTCATAACTACACACTTTCCCTGGCGAGAGTGAATGCCGTGATCGCCTACCTGACAAGCAAGGGCATTCCCTCGAATCAGCTTACGGGTAAGGGGTATGGCCAAACAAAGCCTCTAACCACCAATGGCACCGAAGCGGGACGGGCGAAAAACCGGCGAGTGGAGTTTACAATCCTGGCGCTATAATTGGCCTATCTGCATTCCATTCCTAATAACTTATTCCCTAACTTTTTAGCGAACATGAAACCAAAACTCATCCTCCTGGCTTCGATTCTTTTGCTCGCGCTCACCTCCGCGCCCGCCGCGCGCGCGCAGTGGGTGCAAACGAATGGACCGTATGAGGGTAGTGATGTCCATGACCTTGCGGTGATCGGCACGAATCTCTTTGCAGGGACTAATGGCGGCGTTTATCTTTCGACCGACAACGGCGCAAGCTGGACGCTGGACACCATGGGCATGGGATTGCAGTATGTCTGGTCCCTTGCGGTGATCGGCTCGAATCTCTTTGCCGGGACTGACGGCAGCGGCGTTTTTCGCTCGACCGACACCGGCAAAAGCTGGAGGGCGGCGAGGACCGGCTTGACGGGCGGCAATGGCCTTTATGTCCCTGCCCTTGCGGTGAACGGCACGAATCTCTTTGCCATGACAATCGGCGACGTTTATCTCTCCACCGACAACGGCACAAGCTGGAGGGTGGCGGATACTGGATTGCCAGCGAGCGATCATGTCTATGCCTTTGCAGTGATTGGCACGAATCTCTTTGCCGGGACTACCGGGACTCCCGGCAACGGCGTTTATCGCTCGACCGACAACGGCACGAGCTGGAGGGCGGACACTAACGGCATGGGAGCGAACGCTTATGTCACAGCCCTTGCGGCGATCGGCACGAATCTCTTTGCCGCGGCTCACTATGATGGCGTTTATCGCTCGACCGACAACGGTACAAGCTGGAGGTCGGTGGGTACCGGGTTGCCAGCGAACGCTTATGTCTATGCTTTTGCGGTGATCGGCACGAATCTCTTTGCCGGGACTTACAACGGCCTTTATTTCTCGGCCGACAGCGGCACAACATGGAGGGCGGACACTGCCGGATTGACGAGAGCTTCTTATTCTGTTGATGCCTTTGCGGTGATCGGCACGAACCTCTTTGCCGGGACTGCGTATAACACCTGGACTGCGTATAACGGCGTCTGGCGCCGCCCGCTTTCGGATTTCGGAATAAGCGATGTTTCGCAAATCACTCCGATCCAAAATTCAATTCAAAGTTACCCCAATCCCCTCTCGCAGTCCACAACAATCTCCTTCACCCCGCAAGCTGCGGGGTATGCGGAGGTATCCATTGTGAATATGCTTGGCGTGGAGGTTGCGCGGCTTCTAACGGGTGAGCTGGGTGCGGGAGAGCATTCCTTCACCTGGGATGCAGGCAAGGATGCCTGCACCACGGGGATGTATGAATGTCTCGTGCGGATGAATGGGCAGGTGGAGACGCTGCCGGTGGTGAAGAGGTGAACCTGGATTACGCAGATTGGATGGATTATGCGGATGGATTCGTGTCATTCCCGCGAAAGCGGGAATCCAATAGATTATCGCAGCTCCGGGGTCTGGATTCCCGCTTTCGCGGGAATGACATGGTGTATTGAAAAATTCTTAAAATAATTTTGAATTTGCTTGCTTTTGGGTTTTGGATGTATTATATTTGGTAGTGCATTGATGGGCACCCCAATTGGGCAAAGATGAAATAGGAAAGATGAAAGATGAAGGGGGCTGCGGTTGTTCATTGAAAATAGAGCGGGGATATAGAATGTGCATAAGTAGGTTTCTGTGAGATGGCAGAATTATGAATAATTTTGGAAAAGTGGCGAAAGTAGCTCGGAAACGCCACAGTTCATGAACTTTAAACTCCCCCCGCACAAAAGCCGCCAATTTTAGCATGAAACAGGGCATCACTCCGAACCAAAGTAATCTGAAAATTGCTTACGTGCCACTTCGCAGCAGGCGAAGTTTGAAAATTAATCACCGTGGGAGACCTCTCCCCCAGCCCCTCTCCTTGCAAAGGAGAGGGGAGTTTATTCCCTCTCCTTTGCAAGGAGAGGGTTAGGGAGAGGTCGAAACCACTAAACCATAAACTATCAATGGCGAAAAAAGTAACTGGATTTATTAAGCTGCAAATCCCGGCAGGGAAGGCGACGATGGCGCCTCCTGTCGGCCCGGCGCTCGGACAAAAAGGCGTCAGCGGCATGGAGTTCTGCAAGCAGTTCAATGCGCGGACTCAAAAAGAGGGCGATGCGATCATCCCGGTTGTAATCACCGTTTTTTCGGATAAGAGCTTCACTTTTATCACGAAAACCCCACCGGCGGCATCGCTGCTGTTGAAAGCGGCGAGCATCGAAAAAGGCTCGAAAGAGCCAAACCGGTTGAAGGTCGCGAAAGTCTCGAAGGCCGATGTCGCGGCAATAGCAAAGCAAAAAATGGCGGACCTAAACGCAGCTTCGATCGAAGCGGCGATAAGCATGGTCGCCGGCACCGCCCGCTCGATGGGCATAACCGTGGAGGGATAAGCTATGATAAAACACGGTAAACGCTATACTAATCTTTTGAAGAAAATCGGCGCCGAGGACGTTAAGTCGCGCAAGCCGGTTTCGCTCGCCGAAGCAGTGAGCAAAGTGAAGCAAACCGCATCGGCGAAGTTCGATGAGTCGGTGGATATTGCGATCAATCTCGGAGTCGATCCGCGTAAAGCCGATCAGGCGATTCGCGGGACGGTTTCGCTGCCGCATGGCATCGGCAAAACGGTTCGCGTTACGGTCGTGACGCGCAATCAGGAAGCCGCAGCACTCGCCGCCGGCGCAGACGAAGCTGGCTTCGAGCCGATCCTCGAAAAAATTCGCGGCGGATGGACCGATACGGACGTTATCATCGCCACGCCCGAAGTGATGGGCGAGCTTGGCAAGCTTGGTCGCATTCTTGGACCTCGCGGGCTGATGCCGAATCCGAAATCGGGAACGGTCACGCAGGACGTTACGACGGCGGTGAAAGAAGTGAAAGCCGGCAAGATAGAATTCCGCGTCGATAAAGGCGGGAATATCCATGCCTCGGTGGGGAAGGCTTCGTTCGAGGCGCCGAAATTGGTGGATAATATCAATATGTTCCTCAGCACGATCATCCGCGCAAAGCCGGCAACGGCGAAGGGGCAATTCGTGAAGTCCGTCGCGATCAGCTCGACGATGGGGCCGAGCGTGAAGATCGATGCGGTGGAAGCGATCAAAGCGCA
Source organism: Ignavibacteriota bacterium (assembly GCA_003151825.1). Lineage (GTDB taxonomy): Bacteria > Bacteroidota > Ignavibacteria > Palsa-1295 > Palsa-1295 > PALSA-1295. The sequence continues at coordinate 13,919 of PLYO01000041.1, read as the reverse complement.
TGGGTGATTAATTACGAATTACGAATTGGAGGAAAGAGTTTTTTTCCTCTAATTTGTCATTTGTGATTTTCGCGATTCGATAGCGTAATGGTAACATAATAACCTTTGTGGAGTTACCTTGATGAAATCGCCGTTTTAAGCAATTATTTTACGGAAGATTGCAAAAAATTTCCAGTAAGAATGAAACGGGGTTGCCATTAAACGGCGCACACGTCTGGACGCGGACTCGGGTGCTGGCTGGCGTATTCGGAATATTGGTTGGGATTTTCCTGATCGCCCATGTCATTGAGACGACTGATTTTTCTGATGCACCCGCCATTCTTCTTCGGCTCGGAGCATGGACGATCGCCATAATCTTAGTTCCCTATACGATCGCCGCGCTGCTCGATACCGAGACCTGGCGAAGGTTGCTGATTCTGGGAGGTCGTGAGATTACGCGAGGCGCGCGAATCGCCTATGGAAAAATGTTCCGTATTCGAACGGCGACCGAAGCCATTGTCATCACGCTTCCGCTTGGTTCGATTCTTTCGGATCCCTTCAAGGCATGGATGCTCAAGCGCGAATTCGGGCTTCCGATTTCGAAGAGTGCGGGAAGTATTGTACTTCGTAAAGCATTGCTTAGTCTTACGCAGTGCCTGGTTGCATTGTCTGTAGCATTGTTAGCAATTCTTTATCCGAATGATTTTTCGTCGCCCGCATTTGGTAGTACGAAGATCTGGACGATCTTTATTCTTGCAAGTGCGGTAGCATTGTTTTATGCTGTGTTGACGGCGCTCTTCTGCAGCAGCAGGTTTGTGGCAAAACTGCACTCCTGGCTTGGAAAAATTCCCTTCCATCGCCTACAGCGATGGTTCGAGCGCAAAGAGCCGCAATTTCACGAGTTCAATGCCGATCTCCGCGCGCTCCGTGGCGTCCGGCCGATTCTTGGCGCGGCGGGAGCCTATACGCTCATTTGGCTTTTCGAAAATATTGAGACGCTCCTTATTCTCGCATTGCTCGGAGCCAATCTTACCATACCACAAGCATTATTGATGGAAGTGACCTGCGTACTCTTGCGTTCTTCGGCTCCCATGGTTCCGGGTGGCATTGGCGTGCAGGATACCGGTTATGTGAGCATTCTTATGGCCGCCGGGAACTCCGGCTCGCTTGCCGCAGCGTTTTTGGTGATCAAACGTTCGCGGGAAGCCCTGTGGGCGGTGCTGGGATATACTTTGATCGCCCTATCGCGCAAAAAAGCTGTGAAAGATGGTGACAGCCATTCGACACCCACGTTGGAAGGCTTGATAATATTAGCTCATGAAAAAGTTAACTGAAACCGAAATCCGGCGCCGTGCGAAACGCATCACATTAGTGCTGACCGATGTCGATGGCGTGCTAACCGATACCGGAGTGTATTACTCCGCAAATGGCGAGGAGATGAAACGCTTCAGCATTCGCGATGGAATGGGAATGGAACTATTAAAAGAGCGCGGGATAGGAAGTGCGATGCTGACGCGCGAAGATTCCCCACGAGTCGCTTCGCGGTCGAAGAAGCTCGCACTTCCATATTATTTTCCAGGCGTTCTTGATAAAAAGGCGTATCTTTCCGATGTTTTGAAGAAGACCGGATTAAAGCTCCACGAGCTTGCATACATCGGCGATGACGTGAACGACGTGGGCATTATGGAAGAGATCGCTCGCGCGGGCTTGACCGCCTGCCCCGAAGACGCTATGCCCGCCGCGCGAAAAGTGGCCCACTATGCTGCGAAGGCGATGGGCGGCTACGGCGCATTCCGAGACTTTGCGGAGTGGATTATGAAGAATCGTGAGCGCTAACGGCTCATTCTTAGATTTTGCTGCGCGACTAATAGCTCGCGATCACACGGATGGTATCGTAGAGCGGGTACTTTCCCTCGTCGAGAAAGTACAACGCGATCCAGGCCGTGTCGAGGCCGGGCGATTTCAGCGTAGATGGAAAGATAGATGCGGAAATCGTATGAGTATAGAGCAATGTATCGATATCTTTATAGGAGAAATGGATTACGCTCGTAGAGCCATACGCGACCACCTTCAGCGGCCCGGAAGTTACATCGAGCGGCCCGAACATGCAGCCGCAGCTAAGGCTAATGGATGACGAAGCTACCGAGTCTGTAGCCGTGAGGGACAAGCTCGATGAAGTCGTAAAAAAGGTGGTCGTGTCTTGCTCAATCGGCGCGGTGGGCGCGCAGGAATTGAATACGGCACCGATGGCCGTGAACAACGCGGTGTAAAAAACGAAGCTGTTGATTTTTTTCATGGGGTTTTTCTAAATTTGATCGAATCCCTAATAATAAGGGATTCTCCTAATAGTAAAACGCACAAAGTCGCTCGGGTTACAAAAAAACTTTATAAAAAATAGATGCAACCTTCAAAAACGGATTATTTTGACAAATAAAGGGTTTGTCTTATGAACAATTTCGGCCCGCAAGGGTTCAAACCATGGGAAAAACAACTACCGATCGCCTGACGAATAAACAAATCGAAGAGGAACTCCCCTCGGTTCCGAAGTGGTCCTACGACAAAGCGCATAAAAGGATCGCACGACCGTTCGTTCGAAAGAACTTCTTAGATGCTGCGGCTTTCATTCAGCAAATTGCCAACGTGGCTGAAAAGCACGATCACCATCCCGATATTCTTTTATCGGACTATAAGAATGTCAAGGTGATGCTTTCCACCCATTCGGCGAGCGGCATCACTCAAATGGACTTCAAAATGGCACGGGCCATCGATAAGCTCGCAGTATAGAAAGACTTAACTTGCGAAAATTTAGTTTTCTCACCCTTTTTTTTCTTTCGTTTTTTTTAGCGCCGACCCTTGTCTTCGCGCAAGACCTCGCGAGTGAAGTCCCAATCGACACGCTCACCAAATATGGGATTTATGACGGGGACCGCCTGCCTCCTTCGTTTCACGCAAGCCGCAGAAAGCTTCTCTTAGATTCCATGCAGCCCAATTCCATCGCGCTCTTTCGAGCGTCGGAAGAAAAGAACCGCTCCAACGATAATAATTATGAATACCATCAGGACCCGAAGTTCTATTACCTGACGGGCTGTCTTGAACCTTCGAGTGCGCTCCTGCTCAGCAAGGATGGCGTGAGTCTTCCCGATGGCAGATTTGTGCATGAAATTCTCTTTCTTCAAAATCGAAATCCTAAGCAGGAAACGTGGACGGGACGCCGGTTGGGGCAGCAAGGTGCGCGCTCGGTACTGAAGTTCGACACCGCCATGTCTATCGATAGCCTGCCGGCGATGCTTCGGGCTGTTTTGCCCAAAGCACAATTCTTTTATTACGATCCCCATTTCGGAACCCCGCACGAGCCGGTGCTGAACGATACCGTTCTCCTGACCGATGTCGGGGACCGCGATTTGATAAAAGAGACCTATCGAAATTTGGAAATAACGACCTCGCTCACTCATGTGCTTGCCGAATTGCGTGAAGTCAAGACGCCCGAAGAACTCCGGCTCATGCGTAAAGCTATTGCCATTTCGAACGAAGCGCACAATGCCGTGATCCACGATGCGCGGCCCGGATGGTTCGAATATCAAATTCAGGCCGAGGCGGAAGATATTTTTACTAAGAGCGGCGCGGAATACACGGCGTATCCGTGCATCGTCGGTAGCGGGCCAAACTCGACCATCCTGCATTACGAAACCAATCGCCGCAAAACGGAGTCCGGCGATTTCATCGAAATGGATATGGGCGCGGAATATCATGGCTATTGCGCCGATATAACCCGCAGCTTTCCCATCTCCGGCGAATTCACGCCGGAGCAGCGCGCAATTTATTCGCTCGTGCTTGCCGCGCAGGATAGCGGCATCAAGGCATGTATTGCCGGCGCCCCATTTCAGTCCGCGCATTTTGCGGCGCTGAGCGTGATCAAGAATGGCCTCCTAAAACTGGGAATTCTCCAGGATTCCAACCAATTCAAGCGTTATTTTATGCATGGTACGTCCCATTATCTGGGGCTTGACGTTCATGATGCAGGAACTGGCGGGCCGCTTGCACCCGGGAATGTGCTGACGGTCGAGCCGGGCATCTATATCGCCGCCGGCAGTCCCTGCGATCCGAAGTGGTGGAATACCGGCTGCCGTATCGAGGACGATATTTTGGTTACCGATCACGGTCCCGAGATTTTATCCATTCACTCCCCACGTAAGGTCGATGACGTGGAAAAAATGATGCAACGATAAGCGCTTCTCCAAATAAGAATATGATGAAACCCATTGTCCTGATCCTGATGCTCATACTTATTTCTCGCGTCGCTTCTGCGCAGGATGAACTCGAGCATCTTTCCCCGTATGCGACGGGCGCGGGCCGTACGTATGCCATTTCCGCGCGCGGACTCGACGCCGTCGGGCTGAACCCATCCCTGCTCGCGCTCGGAACGCCGCAGCCATTCGAAATTACGATTGCCCCGATCTCGTCGCTCGGGATCAATGCCGGGCCGAGCCTGAAACAAATAAATAGTATCTCGAACGGCTTTCAGGATACGGCGCTTTCTTCGCAGGCTCCCTCGACCAATGGGCTGACGAAGGGCGATTCGACGAGAGAGTCGATCGCTAATCTGATTGGCGGTAATAATCTTTCGAGCACGCTCGCTGTGCGAGTGTTTGGCATGTCGTATTTCAATCCCGATGTAGGAGGCTTTGCCCTGACGTGGACGATGCACGCCGCGATCGAGGCATCTGTCCCGGATGCGCTCTTAAACTATATTGGAGTAAATGCTTTATCCAAGATTATTCAGGGCAATCAGCTCGTGCCTCAGCAAGTGAATGTTCAGGCGTTGTGGTACAGCGAATACACATTGTCATACGCGCGCACCGTCATCGGCGTGCCCTCTTCGAGCGATTTGCAATTGCTCGGTGGAGTGGGGTTCAAATACATCACCGGCATCGCAGCGATGGAGATGAGCCCAGGCGAGTTTTCCATCAACTACCCTCAATCTACACTCTCAACCAGTCAATATAGGGTGGGGGCCGATTATCTAATTCGTTCTGCCTATCCCAACGAGTTTAACTTCAATAGTTTACCGAGCTCGTTTTCCCTAAATCTCCTCGCGAATGCGGCCGCCGGAAGCGGCGTGGGCGCCGATATTGGTATCACGCTTGGAATCTTCGACAGCTTACATAATTCCCCATGGGAACTTGCTGTTAGTGTATCGGATATTGGGAGCATCCAGTGGAATAAGAATGTGAGCCTGCGCAGCGTCAATACGGTGTTAAATCAATCTACCACCGCTGATGCTGGCAATAAGGACACGCTCAACAATCAACTCAAAGCTCTGGGCGGGACGCTCGATACGAACGCTGGCTCTTTCACCACGCCATTGCCCACTACGCTGCATATTGCCGGCGCGATGGACTTTTCGGAAATTGGCCTGACCTTCGATGGCGTGAAGCTCGGCATGGCCGCCGAATACGCGCTGGGTTTGATCAACACCGTTGGCGCGCCAACCAATGGCCGGTTTGGATTTGCGATCACAATGGAGCATCCGAGCGCGGCTTTCTCTTTACACACTGCGATTGGCATGACCACACAGGACGGAATGACTGATTTGACGTTCGCTATTGGATTCGGGATTGCCAATAGCATCCTGATCGACGCCGGGACGGATGGACTGAACGGTCTTTTTGCAAACAACGGCCGCACGGACGCGGTCGTGGGCCTCAAGATTCTGTTTTAATTGCTTACGACAAAGTGAGTCGCCACATCTTGTCCCGCCCCGATCATGCGGCAAAAATAGACGCCGGAACTTAAACCGCTCGGCTGCCATGTAATCGAATGCGCGCCGGCATTCTGCATCCCTTCCGCGAGCGATGCCACATTGCGGCCTAACAAATCATATATTTCAAAGGTTATTTCACTTGGATGCACAATCGAAAAGTCGATGGTGTATGTGTTTAACTGCCGAAGTACCGAAAGCTCGGCCACCGAAGGCTGCGCGGCAAGCGCGCGGGGGAGCATCCCATCGAGCAGCCAATTGTGCGGATCGAAAATCATTTCCGTAACGGGGCTTGGAAAAGAAAATCCGAAGGATTTCAGCGGCTGATCGTCCCATACCTGCACGAAGGTATCGATAGCGTTTCCGATAAATTCGAGTTCAATCGGCATGGTAAAAAACGGGCTTGCGGAAGTCGAGCCTGTTTGCTCGATCGTTACGGCAGGATGCAGTCCATCGTGCGCATCCCAGGAAATGGAATAAATGGGATAACCATCTCCATAGACCCACTCATTGAAAAACCATCCAAAGTCTTTTCCCATGGATTTCCCGACCGATGTCTGCAAATCCTGAGTGCTCGCCACGCCATAGCGCAAGGGGCCGGTCACATATTCTCGGAGCGCGCGGAAAAAGGCGGAATCGCTGCCGAGCACAAAACGGAGCATGTGAAGAACCCACGGCCCCTTTACGTAGAGGAGCGCGCCTACCGCTTCCGTTGGAAGCAAACTGTCCGGTGTATAGACAGTGCCTTCCGGCTCGGAGGTCGCAGATTGTTCCTGCTGGCTTATCAACGTGTCAAAGATAGTCTCGCCATCGCAATAGCGAAAAAACAAGTCCGTGGTATAGACGGCAAAGCCCTCGTTGAGCCAGCAATCGTTCCAGGTCTTGCAGGTGATGGCGTCGCCGAACCATTGATGCGCGGTTTCGTGCGCAAGGGTTCCCGAATCCGCGTCGTTGCAGAACGAGAGCGTCTCGTTTTCCATCCCACCGCCATGCCACTGGGCAATTCCGTACTTCTCTTTGCGGAATGCGTAGGGGCCATACCAGCGTTCATAGACATCGAGAATCGTATCGAGTATGGTGAGTTGTGTAGTTATGGAATCCTGCGTGACGGGAAAAAGATAATTTGTGACGATCATGCTGTCGCCATCCGCGAAATGGTGCCAATGGCCCACGCTATCGAGTACGCAGCAGATAAACGCAATGAGATAATGATCGATCGGATACGATTCATGCCACCAGAACGTCCGCGTGCTGTCGTGATCGGTAATTGCCATAAGAGTTCCCTCGGCAACCACGCGGTTCGGTTTGGCACAGGTGAAATACAGATCGGCGGAGTCGATCTTATCGGCGGGGTTATCTTTGCAGGGCCACCAGTATTTTGCGCCGAACGGTTCCGAAAGCGTCCAACTCGCGGGATAATTCGGATGCGTGGCTTGTCCAAGCGAATCCCAGATTTCGATGGAATGCACCGGATCGCCCCAATCGCCGGTTCCAGCATCCTGCGTGGCATGGTAAAAGACGGTCACATCGAACGTCGAGCCCGCCGCATACTGCTCTGGAAGCGTGACGAAGAGCGAATCCCCGATATGCTGAAAGGGAGTGGGAACTCCGTTATTCCAGACCGAATCGACAACATGCAAATATCGAAGACTCAGTTGAATGCGCTTATTCGAATCGAGCGACCGCGCGACGCACCTGAGCAGCACCGAGCCGGCAACGTAGTTCGTGTCCGGCCGCACGGTAATGTCCATGCGCACGTAGGTGACATGAAAGGAAGAATCGTTATCGATGAGCGTCGTCCCAAACGCGAACATTTTGGGTGGGGCCATCATCGAGAAGGCCAAAGCCGCTATGGGTAGCAGCGTGCTTACGTGGAATCGGCTATTCATGTCTGTAACCGTGAATTTCTTTAGCGCAGCGGCCTGTTAAACGCTTCTTATGGCCAATTCCGAAATAGACTCTACCTCGTTTATTCGTTTCGTCAGCGGGCATCAGTCCTTCGTGCTGACCACGCACGTTAGTCCCGATGGCGATGCGCTTGGATCTGAAATTGGCCTCGCCGAATGGCTCCTCTCTATCGGGAAACGGGTGAGCATTATCAATCACTCCCCGACTCCATACAATTTTGCCTTTCTCGATACGCCAGAGCCCATCATCGAGCAATTTGACGAGAAAAAACATCCCGCGATAATAAAGGAAGCAGATGTGATTTTCGTCCTCGATGTCAACGATCCCGTGCGAACCCGATCGTTGGGAGCTTTTCTTCTCCGTTCAGATGCCCCCTCCTTTTCAAGGAGGGGGCAGGGGGTGGTTGTGATAGATCATCATCTGAATCCGAAACCGTTTGCCACCGAATATTTCATTGACGAGGACGCCTGCTCGACGGGCGAACTCATCATGCGGCTCATTGCCGAGGCGCAACCAACGCTTGGCGGGCAAATCACGCCGAAAGCTGCTCAGGCGCTCTACGCCGCTATCATGACCGACACGGGCAGCTTCCGATTTCCACGCACGACGTCGGCTGTTTTTCGCATGTGCGCCAATCTCCTCGATCTTGGCGCCGATCCCGTTAAAATCTACAATGAAATCTATAACACCTCGCCGCCAGGACGATTAGAGCTTATTCGCGACGCGCTTAATTCGCTTGAATACCACTACGACGGACGTATGGCTTTTCAGTGCATACTGCAATCGCAGATACGTGCCGCGAACGTCGATGAGGAGGATGTGGATGGCTTGGTGCAGTTCCCATTTCAGGTCAAGGGCATTGTGTTCTCGGTTTTTCTGCTCGAATTAAAGGAGGGATGGAAAGTCTCGACCCGCTCGAAGGACAATGTCTCCGCCGCGCACTTTGCCCAGACCTTTGGCGGCAACGGACATTTCCATGCCGCCGGCGCGCGAGTCCAGGAAGCGCGCACGCTCGAAGCAATGAAGCGCGCCATTGTGGATAATGCCGGCGCCATCCTGGCCAAAGCGGGCGTGCTCGGAACGCAGGCGGCGTAGCGTATCGGCGTGCGCGCGAATGACAAATTACGAATGACAAATGACAAATGAGGGCTGAGCATCCCCATTCATCATTCGTAATTGATTTTATTCCTTCACGATCTTTAGCGTAATCGCATCCCCCGTATCGGTGGTGATGCGGAGATAATAGGTTCCCGCTGGTAATGTTGGCGCTGGGATGGTTGCGTTGTGCTGACCGGGCTGCTCAAGTTGGTATTTTGCATAGGTGAGCGGAACCATTCTTCCCAGAACATCCCGTAACTCCATCGTAACAAGCGCGGTGCGGCCCATTTGGAACGATACGCCAATCTCCCCATCACTTACAGGGTTTTCTAAAAGCTTTGCCGATAGCAACGCTTGCGAAGTCATGGGCGATGCCGGCTGAACGCTCGCATCCGGGCCGATGAGAACTTCAAGGCTATCCTGCCATAAAGTTGGAACCGCAGTATCGTACGGATTAGCCAGCGTATCGGCCTTTATGGAATCGTCCATCTTTTGTACTCCGAATGCTGAAGGGGGGGAATCCAAATACTCATATTTATTCTGGATGGCTTCCTGCCACATCAAATGACGACCGAGTGATTGATATTTATATACCGTATCGAAATATGCCGTCATCCCCGGGCACTTGTTGTTTTCGACAACGTACCGGCATATTGCTTCAGCTGCACCTTGATCCTGAACCGCCGTAATCATATCACCCACGTCATTACAGTACCAATTGGGATCGGGATTGAGCCAAAGCACCTGTTTCAAGAGCGATAAAAATTCAGGCCAGGTGCCGTCTCCGAGAGCGATCCAGCCTTCTGCAGCTCCTCCGATAAGCGAAAATGCATTCCAGGAGTAGTTCACGCTATCTGTCCAAAATGGACATTGCTCGATGAAGGCGCGCAGCGTGTCGTAACCCTGCGGCTCGATTCCGTTGGTAGCGTAGGAGTAACCGAGCGAGAAGTACCAGCCGCATGAAGTGTCGGAAAAAGATGTGTCCGGGGGAATGGAAAGAGGAACTGGTCCTTTTGGTTTTGTGAGCAAATCGCCCGTGCCACAATACATGTCGCTTGGCGGTAACAATAACCAAAGTGGATTAGGAAGATAGCCGCCTGAAGCAGTAACGTTTCCAAGCACATAGCTTCCCCCACCCCAATAATTATTGCTGATGTCTCCTAAGTTCAAGTTAGGGTATTCTGCTTGAATATCAATACCCCCTCCTGTAGTCTCAATATCGTTAAAACCGTATGGTGAAGTGCTCGGCCAGGGTAGCGGAATAGGCGCTTTGCCAAGATAAACGGTAGCACTCTCATTCCCATTAATGTCTCCATTCAGTAAAATTGGCAAGCCACCACCAGTGATCGTATTACCACCGACCTCATCGAGGCTGTGATCGGTAGGATGGTGAATGCCGGTGAGATCGGTTACGCTGTTCGAAATTCCTTCATACCCGTAAGCATTGTTATTGTAAGTTGCCCCGTCGATGTGGCCATTGTCGTACGAACCGCTAAATTGGCCGAAATTATTGTATGAAAAATTATTTAATTTTGAATAACCGAAGTAATAGTCTGTTGTTAAACCAGCGCTTGGTACAGTAACATTTGCTACAGGGCCAAGAGCTGCGCCGGAAACAATATTACTGCAAATATACGACCAAGTCATGTTCGGAGAAATATATGCTGTAGAACTCTCATTCCAAATTCCGTTCTGATACTTCGAACCTACATCCCGTCCTGTCCAATTCGGAGTAATCTCATTTTCTTCGATAGTGCCGGTTGCATTGATGAAGTGAATAGCCGCGGGGATGAAGCCAGGCGTTTCGCTGCCAGCTGGTACATAGGAGTTCGTCTGTACGTCGAAAATATCCTCGCTACCCGATTCAAAGTAGTTACCCTGTACGAAAATATCCCAGCGGATAGCATTTTCCTCGGGGGAAGGGTTAGTTCCGGCAAGAAGATCGGGTGCGTTGGCCAAGGTTATGCCCGCTGGACCATAGAAGAGGTCAATAATTACAGAGTATTCAAAGAAGTTGTAATTGACATAATTTTCAAAGTCATTCCAGGTAATGTTGATTCCATAAAGCTGATGTTTCAATCCGTCAGGTTCAAGGACAGTGGCAGCATTATTAGCCAAGTCGATAAGTATTCCATTGCCGAGCATGTTCCTGAACGTGGCCCCATTAACAGTTATAGGCCACCAAGGCGCGACAGGTAACGGTACCTGATTGACACTAGCGTTGGAAACGCCCGAGACAATCCCCAAGCCACTGTATAGTAATACACCAGGGTCCCTACCTGTTAAGTCGTAATAATAGGGTGTTTCAATACCATCGAATAACCCTCCTTCAACGTCAACGATAGGAGGTGACATTAGTTCCTGACTGCCGGTCCCGTAGTATGCGGTCCCCCCTAAGTTTAATCCAGTAGTAAAGTAGCAATTCGTGAACGTAACCGTATGACATTCGGGTGAAGGATTCTCATCGTGGTTTATAGAATAATCATAGTTCCCATCGCCTGTTCCATGGGTTCCATCCCACGTTCCGTTCCCACACACCGCCATGCAATAGTCGCCGATCTCTCCTGATGAGGCGGGATCGGTAAGGAACTGACAGTTTGTGTACGATCCATTACCGTATGTGGTTAAGTATCCAGACGAGACATGGTTATAAGTTTCTTGGCCTATGGTTTCAGAAGTGAAAAGCCCTCTGAAGTCAAAAATGCCGTCGGTGGCAGCGATATTAATATTATCCCCTTGATCTTGAGGTAAAAGCACAAAGTCAGTGTTATCAAGGTCGTTTAATGTAATTTGGCCACTACCATAGAACGTCCATTTGGCCGGGTGTGCAATATGGGAGACGTATTCGCTACTCAAACTATCCCTCCGTGTTGTCCAGTCCATGGTTTCGCCAGAACCCGTCAAAGTAAATTGGCCGTTGCCATAGAAGGATGGGGAACCATAATCATAATCGTCTAATGAATTGTCTGGCCCGAACGTAACGGTCCAGGAATTGCTGCTAACGGAAGGGTTCCCTGGTTCCAGGCCCCAGTTCGATGTATTGTACGGTGAGCCAACGATTACGAAATCGGCTTTTGAGTAGGATGAGGAACCGATATTAAGGGTAGCACCATCTTCGAAATTCAAGTCAGTAATCTCGGCATGGTATGGGCTGGCATTTACCAAAGCTTCACAAACTGAATTATTCGGATCGGCGTAAAGTGTAAAATACAAATTCGAATGCACCGTAGGAGATGAAGTTCCTACTTGAGACCTCGAATTTCCAACGTCGCATGAGTCGGTTAGGAGCGTATTCTCTTCAATATCCTGATCGAATTCGCGGATGTCTCTACGGTAGTAATGGTCTCCGTTTCCGTCGGTCCAATGAACGTGGATGCCCATTTGATTGACAGCACCGCAATATGCGGCGAACCCAATTGGATTCGTTCCGGGATCGTCATAGAAAGCGCCGGGACCATTGCCATTCACGCAGTAACCGCTCGCGACATTGCTTCCCGGAATAATCATCAAAGGGCTGTTAGCGGCCGGGGTGCCGTATTCACCGATGTCATAGCCACTTCTCAAAAGCTGATAGAGGCAATGAAATTCCGTAAAATCAACTGCATCATTTAAGGGTGCATTTGAATTATAGCCTTCGTAAGGATTAGCGAATGCAATAATCGGATTATCGATTACTTGGAAAAAATATAACTGCGAGGGATCATGAGGCGATGCGGATCGAACCGGACATCCCGGCGGCCGAGTATTATTGAAGAGCCCGTCGCAATATTCGCACGGGGTGAAGGGCGAGCCAGAATAAATATAATCCAGGAATAAATGCTGTTTGCATCTCGTGCCGCCCCTGAGGCAACTCGTCCCGGCGATGATATAGACCGCGCGCTGATTCAGCGTGGATGGCGTCTGGGAAGCCTCGCTTGCCACAAGAATCCTTGCATGCAACGGCGCTTCCCAGTTTCCACCGCCGTTTACGCCATACGTATGAGGGATGATGAGCGGCGGGTTAAAGCCGGTGCCGTTATATTGGGTCCACCAAACATTTCCGAAATTATTAGGAATACCAGGATCGATATAAACAATATCGAACGGCGTTATGGAACCGGAGTTACGAACATCGACCGCAATGGTCGGCCTTACTCCGCCTAAACCGCCCAACGGATCTACTCGAGTGGGTGCGAGCGCAATGCTGCCGTCCGATAACTTAACGACCATCGCCCAAATCGAATAGCTAAGCACACCGTGAGAGGTGGTTGCTTCTTCCCAAACGATGTAGGTATAGGATGCATCCATTGCTATATCGAACCGGTCGAGTGGACTTCCTTCCGCAGAGGAACTAACAACAGTGTGGCCTGTCGTTAGAGGATAAGTGGATCCCAGTGCATTAGATGCCTTGACAATGGATGGATCGGATGTCGGGGCATTAAGTGACGAAAAACTGATGTCAATGCCCCTTGAGCCAGGATCGAAACCTTCGATGTAGAATGCGTTCCTGGCATTATTGAGCCATACCCACCGCACATTCCCCTGAAGATTGGCTGCATTCTTTATTGCATCGGCGGTCGGATAGCTATCGGTTCCGATGAATGTAAACTTTTTTGACGCGAGCACTCCCGTTTGTGCATCGTCCCATATAGGGTTTCCTGAATCATTTGGCATGTGTTGCAATTTATTCGCCAAAAGAAAGCACGAAGGTGCTCCGTTCGCATTCGTTGTCGAACTTGAAGAGGTCCATTGTCCGTAACCGTTAGCGGCAAGGCAGTCCATCGTCAGAACGTCCCAACCAACCGGAGTCGTATAGTAATGGAAGGGCACGGCGACTTCATCGGGGTGCTGGAAATTATACGCGACCTGCGCGCGCAGCCCTGCGGCGCTCATCGAGCAGGCAAGAACGAGAGCTAACATTATCGCTGCTCTAAAGAAAAACGAATGTGTTTTCATGATCTTTGTTTTGTTAAATGGTTCCTTAAAAACGATTCAATTTTCAAACTAAAATGGGTCCGTCAATCTATCGGCGGGCTCAAAGCGGCAACCGCTTTACCCCAATATACAAAGAAAAAGACGAAATGGTACTCGGTTTTAGAAGAAAAATTTAGCCGAATACGTTTCTTATAGCAAGCCACGAATTTCAAAAATAATTTTAAAATACTTGACATCGCCATTTAAATTGCTTATATTGGTA